>CAWCWB010000003.1:0-363294 GCA_963799155.1 uncultured Acidobacteriaceae bacterium | reverse complement strand
CCAACAACGCCACCCCGCCGAGGAAGATATGGAAGTGCGCGCGGCCATCCATGAGATCGCGCTGGAGCACCGGCGCCGCTACGGCTACCGGCGCATCGCGGTCGAACTCGGGCGGCGCGGCATGGCGGTCAACTGCAAACGCGTGGCTCGGTTGATGCGGGAGGACAACCTGCTGGCCGTGCAACCGAAGGGCTTCGTCGTGACCACCCCGTCGGAGCACGAGCTGGAGGTCTACCTGAACCTGGCTTGGCGCATGAAGCTAACCGCCATCAACCAGTTATGGGTAGCCGATATCACCTACATCCGCCTGCGCGGCGAGTTCGTCTATCTGGCTCTGGTGCTGGACGCCTTCTCGCGCAAGGTGGTGGGCTGGGAACTAGGCCGCACGCTGACCGCACGGCTGGCGCTGATGGCGCTGGAGCGAGCCGTGGCCGAACGCCAGCCTCCACCGGGGCTGGTGCATCACTCCGACCGCGGCGTTCAATATGCTTCGGCCGAGTACGTCGGCGCTCTGGCCAGCTACGGCATCTGGCCCAGCATGAGCCGGCCGGCCAACCCCTACGACAACGCTCCATGCGAGAGCTTCATCAAGACTCTCAAGCGGGAGCAGATCTATGCTCACAGGTACCAGGACATGGCCGATCTCAGGGCCCACATCGAGCAGTTCATCGAACCGTACTACAATCGTCAGCGGCTGCACTCCGCGCTGGGCTATCGCACCCCGGAGGAGTTCGAAACTGCCGCACAACCCGAAGCTGTCTGGCCGGGAGCCAGCGTGAGTTTTCCAAGGCATGGGGAAATCTATCGATGGAAGAGAAACGGGGAGCCGGTTCCACCCAGCTCCCCGGCTCATCCCATCGATGAGTCTCCAGTTGGCTATTCCTTGGCGGGTTGCTCTCCAGCAGAGCCCGCCTCCGCTTCACCAACCGGGGCTGAGTCTGAAACTCCTCAGCCCGAATGACAACCGAAATCCAGCAATCGGCGAACTGTCAAAACCCAAACTGTCTCACGCAAGGGGGTCACCTCACCTCCTGTCAAGTGCCTCCGGCCGCCAACTTCACGCAATTCACTGAAAACACTCCCGAAAAACTTTCCTTGAACTTTGCAGATCATTTCGCCCTCTTCCCGCATAATCAACTCATAAGTCCAAATCCAGGCTTTCGCATCGGCGTCGGCTCGTTTTCCCATCCGGAGCCGCCGACGGACGCTTCGAACTTGAGCCGGTTTGCGGGCGTTTGAGCCCGCAGGCGAAATCCCGAGTGCAGCGAGGGATCTGAATCACGAAAACTGCCCGGAAAATGCAGGAAACTCGAATGATATGACGTCTTTAAGAAAACCCGCTCTTTAGAATCAAGAACTTACAGAAACACCCACCTCGCAACCCCTTTGCCATGACGTACTTGGCTTCAAAGATGGAGGGGGTGCCGGGGTCAAGCAATCGAAAGGAAAACAGCGATGTTGTATCCGGAGTGTCGGCACGTCATGACCAGCGGCAAAAAGTGTGAGGCTCCAGCCCTCAAAGGCGAGCATTTTTGCTACTACCACACCAGGCTGCACCTCGCCGCCAAAAAACAAATCACGCCCTCGGACTCGATCGAGATCCCTGTCATGGAGGACCGCTATTCCCTCCAGCTCGTTCTTGCCCAGGTTCTCAAGGCGCTGGTCAACAACAACATCGACCGGCATCGCGCCGGCCTTTTGCTCTACGGCCTCCAGATCGCTTCACAGACCGTCGATCGCAGTCGCTCCTCGACTTCGGGCCGGGTCGTTAAATCCATCACTCGCACGCGCGACGGCGATGACCTCGCCCCTGAAAAAATCAACTGCGATCCCCTTGACAGTTGCGACACCTGTCCCAGGGCCGAAATCTGCGAGTTCTACGATCCTGAAAACACGTCCGGTCCCGACAAAGACTAAGCCTTCATTTTCTGCAGCTCGTCCCGAGCGCAGCCGAAGGATCCCTATGTCCCTAGAACTGGCCGCATAAATCCAGTTTTGAAAGGGCACGGCTTTAGCCGTGCCGTGAAAGGCGCATAAACAGTGGGCTTTAGCCGCTGAGGGAAGTTCCTTCATCGCCTCAATACCATTTATTCAACCGGCTCTAGTCCCTATGTCCCTGTTTCCTTGCTCCCTGCTTCTTTTCCCTTGGCTCATGCGTGATGGGAATTGGCGCCATGTCCGGCCCGATGCGCTGCACTCGCGTGTCGATCATCTCGTAGTCGATTGTCCGCGGAGTCGCCGGCCGCGTGATGCCGGTCGCGGGATCGGTCCTCACGTCGTTGTTGCCCGCGATCAAAAAGCTGAACGCGGGAAAGCTCCCTTTGGGCGTGTTCTCGGTGAAAACCCGCACCGGCAGATAGCCCTGAATGGGATGCAGCCGGAAGGCCGTCTCGTAGCGATGGTGCCGCGTGTTCCACGTGAACACGCGCACCTGGTCGAAGTCGAAGGGCAGCCCCGACTTGAGCGGAGCGAGCACAGTCAGGTACTCAGCCACCTGGTGACCGGGCGTGTCGGCCTGCGGGTCGTTCACTTTGGTCAGCATCCAGCAGCCGATGAATCTCTGATCCTCGCCGTACTGGCCGACCTCGTCCGGCACGTCCACATACAGGCCCCTACCCAGAAGCCAACCGACGCGGCCCTGCGCGTCGCGCGCCAGCCACCAGTCTTCCATCTCGGGCGGCTCGGTGACTTCCGCGCCTGCAGCCGGCGCTCGCTTGGGGGCCGGCGGCTTCGCCGCCCGGGCCGTCGACGCGCTTTTGCTTCCTTCCGCCGCCTTCGCTTCGCTGGCGCCCGGCAGTGGGCCAAACGCCTCCGCGGGCTTTCTAGCGGCCGATGCCCGCGCCAATAGCTGCACCTTGGCGTCTTCTGCGAGAAGGTAAAAGCGCTCCGTCTCGCGGCCGGGAAGCAGGTGCATGGCAAGAACGTCTTTGAGGGTGGCCGTGGCCGCCACCGGATCGTCCTTGTGCTCCTGCGCGAGCTGCACAAATCCGTCGTAGGTCTTCGCGTCGATCACGGCGCGCTCTTCAATCCAGCCGATCTCATTCTTGTCCGTCTGGACCTTGAGAAAGCGCCGGCCGTGTTCGAGCACTTCGAGCGCCTGCCCGTTCACCACCTGGCACACCCGGTTCGAAACTGGGGCCACGCGGTCGTGCAGGTACGTCTCGCGAATGGAGACATACACCATCTCATGGTGCTGGTGGCGGAAACGGCCGCATCCGGGCAAAAAAATCAGACAGCACAGCGCCACGCAAGGCAGCGCAAAAGCGAATCGGAAGCGCCGGATTGATTGATCAAAAAGGATTGGAGGGTGACTGCGCACAGCTCGTGGCGTTCAAATCTGAGAATAGCACTTCTACGGTGACACTGAACCACGCTCCCTCTGTCCCTCGGTACCTAGGTCACTGCTTTTACGGCAGCGCCGCGATGGCCACCGCTCCCACGGGATCTGTGCCGGTCTTGGAGGTGAGCGCGGAGGTGAGCGCGCCCGAGCTCATGGTGTAAGCTTCGAGGTCGGGATTGCCCGCAAAGTCTACCGCAAGCACAAAATGGCTCATGGAATCTTCTGCCAAGCCAATCTGGCCGGTGGGCCCGGCCGCAGCGGTGCCGATGGAGGTAAGCGAGGTGGGCGAGACCGAGAATTCGGCAATGTTGGCGGTTGTGCTGTTTTCGACGGATCGATTGGCGACAAATAAGTAGTTGCCATCCGACGAAGGCAGAATGGCACAGGGCCCCGCTCCGCCGGTTGTATACGGGTAACCGGTGCCGGTGAACTCGGTGACTCCACTGCTGGCGATGGTAAAGACGCGCAATCCACCGGATTGAGCGGCAGAGGGAAGGGCTTCAGTCTCGCCTACGTAGAGCAGCCGGTTGCTCGGGTCCACGGCCACCGCGTTGTCGCCGCCTGAGGAGTTCACAAGGTTAATATGACCGAAGCTTCCAAAGGGATTGGCGTTGTTGGGGATAAAGCGGATGAACTCTGTCCCCCCGGTGCCCATTCCAACGAAAACATAACAATCGTTGCAAGAACTGGAGTCATTAGGGGAGATGGCCAGCTGCGTGGGTGTCGAAGCTGGCAGACTGCCAGGAAACTGTTGCTCGCTCTCACCGGCGACAGCCAGAGTTCCCGCGCTTGGATCGACGGCAATGGCGTTGAGTTGGCTCGAGCCGGAGATAGCGTCGACCAGCCATGAGTCGGTCGCGTCGACCTGCATGGTGATGGCCTGATCTTGGCTAATGGAACCACCGCTATTTCCAAGGGTGAGCGCGCCGCTCGAAGCGATCGTATAGAGGTAGATTCCACTTTCCGTGCTTACATACAGGAACTTGCCGTTGGGGGCTACGGCGATGGCCAATGGACCAGGGGCCGGCAGCGTTAAGGCGACGCCTGGGCTCAATGCACCGGACGAGATCGTATAGGTGACGATCTGGTCCGTCGTTTGGTTCAGCACATAGAAAACACCGCTGGAAAGCGTGGTAGGCGTGGTGGTGGTTGTCGTTGTCGAAGGAGGAAGGTCCCAGAAGCCCTTGCATCCGGCCAGGACCGCGGTGAGGGCCAGTACCAGTGCTGCCCATTTCACGCTCTTCATCGTCACTCCTCGCGCATTGCCCATCCGGGGGCCACTTCGTTCAGACAGAATTCCGTATGGGATTCTGCTCAAAGGGTACTGCTCGGTCGCCGGTTTTGTCTTGTCGCCAATGTTCAAGTCATTCGAGCACGAGACGACCGCCCATCAAGAGACGCGCCCAAAGCGGATTTCGTTCGCCAAATTTGAAGGTTTCAGCCGCCAAGGGCTCGCTTGCCGGGACCCACCACGATGCCGCGGGGGCGCGCGTGCATACCCTCGAACCAAACGGGGGTATGCACGCCACCTGCGCATGTCGCCTTTCATCGGCGGCCCGCAGTTGCAACGGGATTAAACGCCTCCGTTCATCGCCTTCGTGCTCCGCGCGGCAATTGCCAGCGAAAGATCGCTTCCTGACGAGAGCTTCATCTCGTCCCTTTTGGTCGACACAAAGACCCCCGAATTCGGGCTACCGATTCTGCCGTGAAAATCGAATCCGGACAAGGCGTCGGGCTCATCAACTTGGAGGCTCTTGCCGTCCCACGGCAAGAGCGAGGCGTCCGGGTCATCGTTGTCCCAGACAGCGGTACCGGACGGCGGCGTGACTCCCATAATGTCTGCCTGGATAGGAACCACCTTCCCGTCTTTCAGTTGCGCTTTGGTAAAGCGCAGCGCCAGTGTCGAAGTGCCGCCGCTGCGCATTTGATCTGTGGCGATGGTGCCCACAAGCACGGTATCGCGTGGCAGCTCGAGTCCGTCCTTCAAGTGGACCGTTTCGCGAAGTGTGGCCTGGAATTGCTCGCCCGGTTGCATCTTTTTTGCGTCGATTGTTTTCTCAAGGACGGCTTGCGCCGGCACCATCCGGGAAGCCTCGCGCTGCGCTACGCTGGCAGACACATTCGGGTCCGTCGTAGACACATTGGTGGAGTCCTGCGCGCAGGCAACTCCAGGGTGAGCAAGAGCAAATATCGCGAAAGCAATCGAGACGGCGAGAATGGCTTTGCTATTCATAGATAGAATCTCCTTGGGCTAACGAGTGAGAGTGAATACGCCAAGGGTCTTATGTCTCTCTTTGGCGCTCAACCTTTCACGGATAGCACTTCCGCGCTGCAAGCACGCAAACTCTTTGCGCATGCCCTGCAACGAAGGGAAGCAGCGTCTTTGGCCGTGTGGGAACGCCTTCGCGAAGACCTCTTTCCGGAGGCGGAGTGTCTACACCATTAGATGGGCGAGAGGGTGACGGGGTTAGCCACGATTGCCGAGAGGTTGGCGGCCACGCACTTTGCGGTACCTGAGCGTAGTAATCCGAGCAAAAACCTAATCGTGCCAATCGAATGCAACGAGTAGGCGGATCGCTTGGTGCCCTGGAAACTACTCATTAGCGGGGCGCCAAAAGCTCAGGATCGTTATTACGAACGTTCCCCACGCGCTCGCTGACGGGCCATGCGATCATTCGCTCAGCGGGAAAAGGCCGCAGCAAGTCCACCGGGAGCCGTTCCATGGAGGCAGGCTCCAGCCAGCGGTCGTACTCCTTCGGCTCCAAAATCACTGGCATGCGATTGTGAATGGGCTCAAGAACCTCGTTGGAGTCGGTGGTGAGAATGGAGAATGTCTCCAGGGCTTCGCCTTCCTTGGGGCGCCATCGTTCCCAGAGTCCCGCAAACGCATAGGGCTCGCCGCTCCTTAAGGCGAAGGCGAACGGCCGCTTATTCTTCGGATCGCTGTGCGTCCATTCGTAAAAGGCATCGGCGGGAATCAGGCAGCGCCGCTTGCGCAAAGCATCACGAAAAGCGGGCTTAGCAGCTGCGTCTTCCGACCGGGCATTGATGGTGGAATATCCGATCTTCGCGTCTTTGGCCCAGAAGGGCACAAGGCCCCAGCGGAGCAACGCGAACTCCCTCTCACCAGTGTCCCGGCCCTGACGTACCAGAGGCTGTACACTTTGCGGCGCAATGTTATAGCTCGGAGCGAACGGAGGGAGGTCATCCAACTCCACGCCGAACCAATCGGCGAGAACTTCGCGGGTAGATCTGCGCGCAAATCGTCCGCACATAAAAGCAATGATAAGGCCGCTCCCGAGGCTTGAAAGTCGCGAGCCAGTCTGCGCGAGTAAGTCTAGTTGGGCCGGTCGCCGGAAGCGGCACGGCGGCGGAAGCGATCGTCGACGGGCTGGCGGCCCTGAAAGCCTGCTTCGACCGTATGCCAGTGCTCGATCGTGGGTTCGCCCATGCGCCAACAAAGCAGGACGACCTGATCGTCGACACGGCATGGAAAGTCGAGCAGGCCGGATTCGAGATCCTTCACTTGAACGCCGATGGCATCGATTTCGGCGATACTCTCGCGGGCTCGCTTGAGGTGCTCCTCCATCTCGGCGCGCTGCTTGGCAACGTCCACGGCATTCACCCGCATTCCGCCGGAGAAGTAGATGCTTTGCGCGAGCACGTTCAGCACCGACTCGGCCGATTGGGCAGAACGCCTGCCCTCCATAGCGCGCTTCAGCAACGATTCGAGCACCGGGAGCAGGGATTGCGCTTCATCGAGAGTGAAGGTCTTCATCAGGCGAGTCCCGCAAATAGAATACGACGAAAAGAGGAAGAAATCAGTTCCAACGAAGGTCCGGAAGCCGACCACGTGGTCGCGTAAGAACGTCGCGTAAGAACAAGGAGTCATTCAGTCGAATCGCGTCAGCCACCTTGGCGACGGGCACACTAAGGTGCACCGCTTCCTGTGCCAAAAGTGCCGGGCGGGGTTGAGCGGCTAGGGATGAACCCCCATGTGGATATGTGGATAAGTGGACGGATTCGGGCTCGATTTGCGCCAAAATCTGCGGTGCCGAACGATTCATCCTGATACCAGTTGCCGGAAACGCGAGGCCACGCTTGAAGAGGAATGAATAAACGCCGCCAAATCTGCGGAATACAAAAGGTTGACAGATCAAGCGAGCGTGATGGTTACGACCGCGTGTTACTGGGGCGCATGGACCATGACTATTGTGCCATTGACACCCCCCAAGTTCTCTCATATTGTCGAGAAGCAATTGTAGATTGTGAGATCGTGGGCGTCGTAAGTTCGCACCGCTTTTTGGGGCCTTGTTCAGCGCTCCTGGGATTTTTCGGGTCCCTGCTTCCCGTGGAGGTTGCCCGATAGGCAACGGACGAACATTTTGCAATGGACCGTTGGACGCTACGATAGACGAAAATTCCTCAAACGGTTATTACGAATAGCCGCGCAAGAGGCCTAATTCCGCACTCACTTGCTGATAGCTGCTGCACGGGCAACCGTCTAGCGGCAGTGAAGCTTTTGTTTTTTCAGTTCACAGGGCCTTGCACCCATCGCGTCTTGTGGATGCCAAAGACATCTTGTCTTTCTGGCGGTATGCGAGCGTGCAATTGCCAAAGTTGCCAAGAACTGTTGAGCAAGATTGCATTCCGAGAAAGAGGCCTTGGTGAGACCACTCCTCCTGGTTTTAACTGACATTCAGAATGCCAAGACGCGCTCCTTTGTCACGATGGTGCTCGAGGGTGCCGGCCACAGAGTGATCGAGGCGGGCGGAAGCGCACAAGTCCAGTCGCTTCTGAGCAATGGACTTAATCCCGATCTCTTGCTTTGTGAGGCTGCCGCGCTCGACTCATCGGGGACAGCGCAATGCCGTCAATTCTTGAGATTCGTGCCCGCACACGGCATTTGCCTGCTTACAAGAACGAGCGAGCAAGGACTGCGCAGAGAAGCCTCGGAGCTAGGAATCAAGCGCTTCCTGGCCATGCCCGTGACACGCGAGGACGTGGAGTCGGTGATTGACTCGCTGGCTTGCTCTAAGGTGCAGGTCTGCGCCGATCCCGCCATTGCTTCCGATTGTGTGGAAGATGTTGCTGCTGGGGCGGACGCTCCTGCGATTTGGGCGAGTATTCCCGAGGACATGCCTGCCGTCCCGTATGTGGAAGAACTCGGTGGCAACAACTTCTTTCTGGCGGCGTCGCCGCAAATGTTGGAGATTCATCGCCAAGTCAAATTGCTTGCGGATATCGATGTCAATGTGCTGATCCTGGGCGAAAGCGGAACTGGCAAGGAAGTCGTAGCACAGCTGATTCATAAGAACTCTCGACGGTCCCGGGAGAGGTTTTTGAAAGTGAACTGCGCGGCCCTGCCGGCGGACTTGCTCGAGAGTGAGCTCTTCGGTCATCGGCAAGGCGCTTTCACTGGGGCCATCAACGACAGGCCGGGCAAGTTCGAACAGGCGAATCGCGGCACTCTGCTCCTCGACGAAATTGGTGAAATCGGCGTGCAGATGCAGGCGAAACTCCTCCATGTTCTCCAGGACGGCCAGTTCGCTCGTCTTGGAGCGCAGGAAACCACCAAGGTTGATGTGCGAGTTCTTGCCGCCACGAATGTTCAAATTGAAGAAGCATTGTTCAGCAGGGAATTCCGTGAGGATCTGTATTACCGTCTCAGCGTGTTTACCATCAAAGTTCCGCCGCTCCGCGAGCGGCGCGAGGAGATTCCCTATCTGATTGAGGAGTTCATTCGTCGCTCGGCAGCGGAGATGACGAACGGATTTGGAAGCAGCCTTCCTTCTCAGTTGATGGATGTTGCGCTTCTTTATGATTGGCGGGGAAACCTGAGGGAACTTCGTAATTTCGTGACCCGGACCATCGTCATGCGGGACGCGGACGCTGCTACCCGGGAGCTGGAAGCGAAGGTCGCAGCATCAGGCGCAGCCGATTCGCAGGATCAGTTCGTCGAGGCACCGGCTCCTTGCATAGGTATAAGGTCCATCGTGCGCGATGTAAAGGCACGCACCGAGGCGCAGATGATCCAGAGTGCGCTTGAAACGTTCGGCTGGAATCGCCGCCGCGCCGCGCAATATCTCAACATTAGCTACCGTTCCCTGCTTTACAAGATCCAGCAGCATCGCCTTAGACCTTGGTCAGCTGCAGATCCCCAACAGCCGTTCCAGGAAATCCGTTCCACGCGCCAGAGTGCAATCTAGTAAGCAACCGCCCGGAGTGTAGAGGGGGAATGATCGCAATCGCAATTGTTGGTCGTTCCTGACGGTTGGGCCGCCAGCTTCAGCGATTTATCCACGCTTTCACATCTCCGCGAGCATTGCTGTGACATCCTACGGTCAGACATGCCGGACTTGACAGGACGTGGCCTTGTATTCCTCCTGGTGAAGACGGTAATAAACAGGGAGAGCGGCAAATCCTCGAAATCACCCAAGGAAACCTGACACCACGGAAGCAGGGCGTCGGCGGTTGGTTCGATCGTATGACGCCTGTCCTTGAAGAGAAGACCCTGCAAACAAGTGGTAAGGAGTGTGCAAAGTTTTGCACTATCGGCGTTGGAGCCAATTGGCGCCACGGTCGCTGTGCCCCATAACTATCTATAGTATCAATCACGAACGCTGAAATCGTACGATTAAGTTCGAGCTGAGTTGTGGCCACCCGCGTGCACCTTGGAGCAGAGGAGTTCACTTGGTCTTGCTGAGGCTTATGTCGACAGATTTGGGCCACAGTTTTCGAATTGATCCGACGGATTTGCCGGGCGAAGCGGTCATTTTCGGCTCGACTCCAGCCATGCGCGAACTCCGGAGCAAGATCGACTGCATCCTTTCCAGTGATCTTCCGGTACTGATTCAGGGGGAGAGCGGAACGGGCAAAGAGGTTGTTGCCAGGTTTCTGCATACTCGTTCGAACCGGCGCGATGAGCCTTTTGTGAAATTGAACTGCTCTGCTATTCCGGCCAATCTGCTCGAAAGCGAACTCTTTGGCTACGAAAAGGGGTCCTTCACGGGAGCTACGGACGCTCGGGCAGGTTTGGTTGAGATTGCTGAGGGCGGCACGCTGTTCCTCGATGAGATCGGGGACATGAGTTGGGAACTGCAAGGCAAGCTGCTCCGCCTGTTGCAGGATGGTACCTACACTCGGATCGGAGGCCACGAAGACCGACGTGGGTGCATACGAGTCATCTGCGCTACGAACGTTAATCTGCTCGGGGCAGTCGAAAGGGGTGCCTTTCGCGAAGATCTCTTCTATCGCATCGACATCGTATCGCTGCGTCTATCGGCTTTACGCGACCGAAAGAATGACATCCCGCAGCTTTGCGCATACTTTCTTGAGAAACTGGCCAGGCAGTTTAGAAGGAGCGTACCTCAGCTAAACCCAGCGACGCTGCGCTTGCTTAAGCAATGGAACTGGCCGGGAAACCTGCGCGAACTGGAGAATTGGATTGCGCGAGCCATCATTCTCGGCGACGACGAGGCTCTTGGCGCGGAACTAAGACGCCAAGTGGAAATGACTGATGCGTTGGCTCGCCGACGCCCTCGGCTCGGCTCTTTGAAAGACGCCTCCCGCCGAGCAACTTCGGCGGCGGCGAATGCCGTGATTCTCAAGGCCCTGCAGGCCAATCACTGGAACCGGCGAAAGACGGCGGAAGAACTGAACATGAGTTATCGCTCCTTGCTATATAAACTGCGCGAAGTGGGTCTACCGCAAAGACGCAGAGGTCACAGGGGCCTTCCACCGGCGCTTTGAAGTTTGCTTTGGCGGGAATGTGCCAATGAGTCACGGTACCGCACGATAGGAGCTATGGAGAATTGCAAAGCGAGGCAGATCGGTTTTTGAGGGCAAGTGAGGCCGGAACAGACGAAACTGCATCCTGTTACCGGCGTGCCCACCGCCTCATGACACCGGCAATGACGTGAGAAGTTACGAGAACGTTTGACGTGCTTAAAAACCGGCCAAGGCGAGTGGTACTTCTGGAGCCGTTACTTGAGGTGACTTGAAAGTGTTACCGGGGTCCAGGTGGCTAGCACGATTGGGGCATTGTCACTGAGTGTAGTGCTTCACGATGATGAAAACACGACTTTTGGGCTCTCCTTGCGTGTGGAGAACCACATCTCAGTGAGCCCAGATTTCGAGGATGGAACGTCGCAGCAGGGAAGTGGGATTGAGCATAGGTTGTGACTCACAGGGCGAAGCTATGTCCAGGCGAGCCAAATTTCCGGACTGCAGCTCATTGGAGAATTAGGAAACGAAATGCCGACCTCAGACAGTCTCGACGCCAGAATGCCCAACGCTCCCGCTTGGTGGGCACTCTACACTCGCCACCAGCACGAGAAGGTCGTAGCAGAGATGCTCTCCGCAAAGGACTTTGAGGTGTTTCTGCCGCTTTATGAGTCGATACGCCGATGGAAAGATAGGAGGAAGATACTCTCTCTGCCATTGTTTCCGTGTTACGTCTTCGTGCGCGGTGGCCTCGATCGCAGGTTGCAGGTTCTGACCACTCCAGGAGTACACATGATTCTCTATCGCGGCGATCGTGTCGCGATCATCCCGGAACCAGAGATCGAGGCGATTCAAAGAGCGGTCGAAGGGTCTTTTCGCGTGGAGCCGCATCCTTTCCTGAAATGCGGCGCCCGCGTTCGGGTCATACGGGGCGCACTGGAAGGCGTTGAAGGGATCTTGATTCGCAAGAAGAATCTGTGCCGCTTGGTTCTCTCAGTGGACATGCTTTCGCAGTCCGTAGCGGTGGAGGTCGAGGCCAACGATGTTGAGCCCTGCGGGTCCGGCAGCTTTGGCCGAGGGGTTCAATCGGCCTCACTTGGTACTGGCCAGAGCAACTTGCTGAGCGTCAGTTCACCGCGGATAGCTGCGCTCTAGCGATCACGGTTCTTGATTTCTTGTCCTTGTCAGTGAGCTGGGGATCGATGGACTCTTATCCGGCCCCCATTGCGATAGAGCGCACGAATTTGGATCAGTTTCGATGGAAGATCGCGGCATCTTGCCAAAACCAGCCGCCCCAGAAAGATTGAGGAATGCTGTTATGAAAAGTTGGGTCAATTGGGTCCTCACTATCTGCCTTCTTACAGTCCTTGTATTTTGCGGAAACCTAAGAGGGCAAGTGGCTGCCTCGCGCCCCAATGAAAGCGAATTCCCGATGGCCGCAGCCTTCGCGTCGTCGACACAAGCGGCGACAGCCTCTTCAAGAAACGCCAACACTGGCGAAAGCTACATCATCGGCGATGATGACGTTCTGTCGATCAGTGTTTGGAAGGAGCCAGACCTTTCCAAGCAGATCCCAGTGCGCTCGGACGGAAAGATTTCACTGCCCCTGATGGGGGAAGTGCAGGCGGCTGGACAAACGCCCTCGCAACTTGAGCAAGAAATCACGGCCAAACTCCGGAGTTACATCACCGATCCGCAAGTGACCGTGATCGTCCAGCAGATAAACAGCCAAAAGTTCAACATTCTTGGGCAAGTAATGAAACCGGGCTCATACCCAATTACCGCCGGAGCGACGATTGTGGACGCCATCGCGACAGCAGGCGGATTCAAGGATTTTGCAAAGAAGAAGTCCATCTACGTTCTGCGCCAGACCCCTGGAGGGAAGCAACTCCGGATCGCTTTCAATTATGAGGCGTTCATTAAAGGCAAGGACACGTCCAAGAACATCACCCTTAAACCGCATGACACAATCGTCGTGCCGTAAAGACTGTGTGGATATGTTTGCAAGAGCGATTTTGCTTCTCGTCTTAGCGGCGGCCATGCCCGCATGGCCCCAGGTGGAACCGAGCGCAACAGGGGGCAATGCTGCTTCCCTCGATGATACGCAAATGATGATGCCGCCACCGGTCAGTGGAATGCCGTATCCGAACAAGGCCGCTGCGGAAGAAGGATCAGGTTTCATGGCTGCAGGAATATCGGTGCATGGGGCGTATCTCGACAACGTTCTACCTGGCACCACCGCCAAGCCAGTGAACGACTTCACCTATTCAATTCTCCCAACGCTTAGTCTCGAACGGGCCACTGCCCGGCAAGAAACGACATTGACTTACAATCCGAGTTTCATCTTCTATGAGCCCACGAGCGTGCTAGATACTGTGGATCAAAGCGCCGCCGTGGTCTATCAGTACCGCTTTAGCCCGGCAGTAGCTGTGAGCGCACAGAACTATTTCGTGAGGACATCCAACGTCTTCGACCAGTCATATTCGTTTTCACAAGCAGGGGTTACCGGTTCTACGCAACTTCTATCACCGATCGTGATCGCTCCTTTTGCAGAGCAAATGACCGAAGACTGCAGTGGCAATTTGAGCTACCAATTCGGACGAAACGGCATGGTCGGCGGCGGAGGAAATTTTACTATCTTCGATTTGCCGAATAGTTCGCAAGTTCTAGGTCTTTACGGTTCCCATTCCGAGGGCGGGGAGGCCTTCTATAGCCGGCGTTTCACGCGCGCGCAATATGCCGGCGTCGTTTACCAGTATGACCGAGTCATAGCTTCCCCCGCGAATGCCCAAAGCGACACTCAGACGCACTTGTTGCTTCCTTTCTACACGGTTTATTTCAGCCGCACCTTTTCCCTATCTGTCGCCGCTGGAGTTCAGCACCTTAACGTCACCGAGACTGGAGTGCCAACCACGACCTCGTGGTCGCCGTCAACAGTCGTGAGTATGGGTTGGCAAGGCACCCGCGGCAGCGTCGCTGCAAGCTACTCGCGGACAATTTCGTCTGGAGGGGGCCTGATTGGCGCCTTCAATACGAATAGCATTAACGTGGGTGGAAGTTGGAAGTTTGCACCTACATGGACCGGGAGTCTGGGAGGGGCCTATTCAGTCATAAAGAATGTAACGCCGCTTCCCGTCGTGATCTTTCAGGGAGGACACACCATTCTGGGAAGTGTCTCAATCGCGCACGCAATGGGGGAACACTTTAATTTGGGATTCGGCTACGAGCGCCTTCACGAAAATTACAGCAACGTTGCCGTGATTGTAGCCGATCCCAACAGCGACCAGGAGTTTGTAACCGTGACATATCAGTTCAAACGAGCAATGGGGAGATGACCATGCCGGAAACTCTGGAAGAGCGGGAATCAGAACGGCCCGACATCCAACGCTACTTTGGTGTTGTCCGCCGTCGGCACCTACATTTCTTGATACCTTTGTTTCTCGGATGGCTGATTGTCTGGGCAGCCAGCTGGGTGATTCCGCCGCGCTATAAATCGAGCACTACAATTTTAGTGGAGCAGCCGACAATGCCTCAGAACTATGTGCTGCCGAACATAAACGACGATTTGCAGGCGCGGTTGGAGAGCATCAAGGATCAGATTTTGAGTCGAACACGGCTCTTGACGATTATTGACAAGCTTTCCTTGTACGGTGGGACAAAGAGTGCGGCGTCCGCGGATGATCTGGTTGAACGAATGCGGAAAGATATCGACGTCGAGCTTGTGCGCGACCCTCAGAGGCAGAATATTTCGGCCTTCAAGGTTTCTTACTCGGCAAGTAATCCGCACGTGGCACAGCAGGTGACCGGTGAGCTTACGAACCTCTTCATAAGCGAAAACCTGAAGGTGCGGGAGCAAGAATCAGAGGGCACTACGAGTTTCATCGAGCAACAATTAGAAGACGCACGCGCGAGTCTTTCTGAGCAGGAGGCAAAAGTTCGGCAGTTCGAAGGGCAGCACGAGGGAGATTTGCCGACTCAGGAGGCAAGCAATCTCCAGATCCTCGCAGGGCTTCAGGCGCAGCTACAAGGTGAACAGGATGCCTTGAATACCGCAAAACAACAGCGCGTCTACCTGCAGGCGATGCTTGCGGAAGAGCGAGCGGCCCAGAGCAAGATACGGCCAGCCAGTGGCGATCAAGCGGGGCTTTCGGATGCGAGAGATTTGGCCACGATTGACCAGCAGCTCGACAAGCTGAGAGCTCAACTCGCAGATCTTAGTTCTCGGTATACCGATCGCTATCCGGACGTTCAGCAGCTGAAGGACCAAATAGCGACTCTGGAAGCGACGAGAGAAAGAGTCGTTGCAGCGATGAAACAAAAGGCCCCGGACGCGAAACAACAGAACAACAGTGCAGTTCCGAACAGTGCGGCAGACCCAACAATGAGTGCGGCCGCGCGGCAATTACAGGGGCAACTGCAGGCAAACCAGTTGGAGATCACGAACCGGGAGAGTGCGATTGACAGCCTGAACGCCAGAATCATTGAGTATCAGGGGCGGCTGAACATGGAGCCGGGGACCGAACAACAGCTCGCAGACTTGACACGTGGCTACGATCAGTCAAAAGCGAACTACGATGATCTTCTAAAGAAGAAAGACCAGTCGGAGATGGCCACAAGCATGGAACAGATGCAGCAGGGTGAACGTTTCACCATGCTTGATCCTCCTAGTTTGCCCTCAAAGCCTGATTTTCCCAATCGCCTAAGATTCTGCGGCATCGGCCTGGCTGTCGGCCTCGCGTTGGGGTTGATCGTGGCAGGCGGACTCGAATTCTCGGACGATCGTTTGCACAGCGAACAAGAAATTAAGTCTCTTCTGCCGATCGCAGTGATCTCTGAGATTCCCGAGATGGTAAGCCCGTTGGATGAACGGAACACAAAGAGGAAATTGGCGCTGGGGTGGGCTGCAACCGCACTTGTGTTTGCCATGATTCTAGCCGGTTCTGTCTTTAGCTTTCTGAATAACTAGGCTCCAACTGCCAATGTACAAAGCCTACTTTCATCTCAAGCGCAACCCGTTCGATCTGACGCCAGATCCACATTGCTTCGTGCCTACACCGCGGCACAATGAGGCGCTCGCGGCGCTTTACTACGGTGTTCGGCGGCATAAGGGCTTCGTGGTGGTTAGCGGAGAAGTTGGCACGGGAAAGACTCTGCTTCTTCGGTGCCTGCTCCGTCTCTTGGAAAACAGCAAGGATATCGCCTACGCTTACCTATTTAATAGCAGGCTTGCGCCCGCGGATTTTCTGCAATACGTTCTCGCTGACTTCGGGCTGCCTGCCTCGGGGAAGAATAAATGCGAGCTTTTGCTCGATCTGAGCAGATTTCTGGTGGCGCGCGGTTCAAGGCAAATGACGACCGTTCTCATCGTGGATGAGGCACACGATATGTCTGCAGATACATTGGAAGAAGTTCGTCTTCTTTCTAACTTAGAGACAGCGGAAGACAAATTGCTGCAGATCATATTGGCAGGGCAGCCTGAGCTTGACAAAAAGTTGGATTCAGTTGAATTGAGGCAATTAAAGCAGCGCATTGCGCTTCGAACACAGCTTGGAGCGCTGAATGCCAAGCAAACACAGGAGTATATCGAACAGCGCTTGCGGATCGCGGGCATGGATTCGAGCGCACCTCCAATCCTTTCATCACAGGCGATTGCCGCTGTGTATTCCTTCTCGCGTGGTATTCCGCGCCTGATCAACACCATTTGCGAGAACGCACTGATTAGCGCTTATGCGCGGCAATCACCAACTGTAACGGCGCGAATTATAGAGGATGTAGCGAATGAATTCCGTCTCGAGGCTTTTGTGCCTGCGCAGCAGAATTCATAGGGTGCCCGCACCATCTCATTGCCGTTAAGCAGAGGAATCATGAGCCGAATTTTTGATGCGTTGCAAAGATCCGAAAGTGAACGTTCCGGAACCGCCTCAGAGGCGTCGCCCAACGGCCCTGATCTGTTGCGCCGTGCTGAGCGCCGCATTGCATCGAAGTGGGAAACCGGGACTTCCCATCAGGAACGGGAGTCAAAGGTCAAGGAAGGCGATGAGCTCATCGAGCGGGACGGCGTCATCCCTGTGGCAGCAGGGGAAGCACCAGAAGGTGTAGAGATCCTGTCTGCGGCCGAGCGTTTGGACGTTCTAGGCCACTTCCAGTCGCTGTCGCTATCGCTTCCATCGCAAAGCCGATTGGTGTGCCTTACAGATAGGGAGCATCCAACGGCCGAAGCCCTGCGACTCTTGGCGGTGCGATTGAGAGATCTCCGACGGCTCCGTCCGTTGAAAAAGGTCCTTATTACGAGCACGATCCCGCAGGAAGGCAAGAGCACGATCGCCGCCAACCTTGCTTGTGCCCTTGCTTATGCATCCGACGAACGGACGTTGCTGGTGGAAGGAGATCTGCGGCGTCCATCTTTATCGCAGATGTTCGGCATCCAGAAGACGCGAGGCATTTGTGAATGGTTAAAGGAGGAAGACGGGCCGCTGACCAACGTCTACCGTCTTGATGCTGCAGGTCTTTGGATCTTGCCAGCTGGCGGCGCATCAACGAACCCGCTCGAACTTCTCCAATCGCAGCGGCTGCCGGCGGTGATGGAGCAACTTGCCGCGTGCTTTGATTGGATCATTATCGATTCGCCTCCAGTGCTTCCTCTGGCGGACACAAGCATCTGGATGAGACTCGCGGATGGAATTCTCTTGGTTACACGCCAGGGAACAACCGAAAAACAGCAATTGCAGAAGGGATTCGAGGCGCTTGATTCGCAAAAGCTGCTCGGTGCTCTTTTGAACGGTACCATGGCGTCGGCCTACAGTGGCTACTATTACCGCTCGTCTGTTCCTTCTTAACACTCAACCATTTTGTTCAACTGGATGCCTCAATCAACCCCACTTCTGCCTACGCCCTTTCTTGCGACTGTGCGCCGCGGAGGGCCTGAACGCTTATGAGGCCGATTTCGATTTATCGGGTACCTCAACCTTGTGTCAAAACGAAAAAGGAAGGTCGCATCGTGCGCGGCCATTTCATCCCGCGCCGAGATATCGATGAACACGTGATCGCCGCGAGAGGAGTATGTCGTGACCCCAACACGTCAAACTAAAATTCCAAATGCAGCTGACCCCCTGCTGGAGGTTACCCCGTTTGTAGAGCGTTCGCCCCTGGACGAAGAGACCTTCAAACGGATGATCGCAGTTGAACGCAAGCGCACGGAGCGTTCAAAGGCACCCTTTCTTCTCATGTTGCTCGAAGTCGCCGACGAGGAAAGCACTAAGCACAAAGGCGCGACGCTCGAGAGGGTCGTCTCCGCTCTGCATTTATCCAGCAGGGACACGGACTTGATTGGATGGTACAAGGGCCGAGAAATTGTCGGGGCAATGTTTACTGGCCTCGTTGTGAATGACAAGCGCGCAATCCTGGATACATTTCTGACCAAGGTCACGGCGATGCTCCGGGATGAGTTGACTCCGTCTCAGTTCAATCAAGTCAGAATATCGTTTCATCTCTTTCCTGACGACTGGGATCACGAAAAGCCAGGCCAGCCAAGCAATGCCGCGCTCTATCCTGACCTAATCAGTCGCGACAAGGGCCGTCGAACCGTCCTTTTGATGAAACGCCTTATCGATATTACTGGAAGCGCAACGATGATGGTGTTGTGTGCCCCGCTGTTCCTTGTCATCGCCTTAGCCGTTAAAGCCTCCTCAAGGGGCCCGGTGTTCTATCGGCAGCAGCGTGTTGGACAGTATGGCCAGACCTTCACCTTTCTCAAATTCCGCTCCATGTACGTGGACAGTGATTCCAGCGTACACAAGGAATTTGTCACCCGACTTATTGCCAGCCAGCCTAGTCAGCAAGGAGGAAAGGTCAACGGACGAAGCGTGTACAAGCTCACTGACGATAGCAGAATCACGCGCGCGGGGAAGATTCTGCGGCGCACGAGCCTCGACGAGTTGCCACAATTCCTAAATGTGCTCAAGGGTGATATGTCGCTCGTTGGTCCGCGGCCCCCTATTCCATATGAACTGGCAGCCTATCAAACCTGGCACCGCAGGCGGCTCCTGGGGGTAAAGCCGGGAATCACGGGTCTGTGGCAGGTGATGAGCCGAAGCAGCGTGGAGTTCGATGAGATGGTTCGGCTCGATCTACGGTATGCGTCGACTTGGACTCCGTGGCTCGATTTCAAGATCCTGATTCGCACGCCTCTGGCGGTGATCAAAGGCACGGGCGCTTACTAACTCCACGCTATCAACCGAGGGATGGATTCGCGGTATCGTTCAAAGTCATCGTCGAGCGCCCATGCCAGAGCCCGCAATTCGACGACACACCAGCAGAAGTTCCTACATAGTTGAATCAACAACGGGTTCGAGCGTATGTGGAAGTTTATGCCAAGTGCTACAGGTTGGGGAAGGACCTCCTGCATATTCAGATGGCTGGGCTACGTAGCAGTTGTAAAGGAGATAAAAAGACATGGATTTCGGTGTAATTGGATATGGCTACTGGGGCCCTAACGTCGTAAGAAATCTTATGAGCCTGGACGGTTCAGAGGTCCGGGCAATTGCAGAGATTAACCCAGCAGCGCAAGCCCGTGCAAGGAAGGCGTACCCGGGGGTCAGGATCACGGCGAGTGCAATGGAGGTGATCTCAGCAGTCGACGTTGATGTCGTTGCGATCGTCTCTCCGGTTTGGACTCACTATGAGCTGACAAAAGCTGCCCTCGAAAATGGCAAGCACGTTTTTGTTGAGAAGCCATTTACGAGTACAGCGGCGCAGGGAGAAGAGCTCGTAGATCTCGCACAACAAAAGAATCTCAAGATTATGGTGGACCACACCTTCCTTTTTACTGGAGCTGTCAAAAGGATTGGTCAACTGATCGAAGAAGGTGCGCTCGGGAATCTATACTACTACGACTCGACGCGGGTCAATCTGGGGCTCTTTCAGCACGATGTAAACGTATTGTGGGACCTTGCTCCACACGATCTGTCGATCATGGACCATCTCATCAAGTCCAGTCCTGAGGCGGTGGTTGCAACGGGTCAGGGCCACTTGAACGGACATGAAGATGTCGCATTCATGACCCTTTATTTTCCCGAGAAGATCATTGCGCATATCAACGTAAATTGGCTTTCGCCGGTCAAAGTGAGGACCACGCTGATTGGAGGGGAGAAGCGCATGATCGTGTGGAACGATCTCGAAGCAGACGAGAAGGTCAAGGTATATGACAAAGGGGTGAAGATCACGAGCCGGGAGGGTGTTTACGAGTTGCTGGTGAGTTATCGTTCCGGCGATATGTGGTCTCCTCAACTGGAACAGGTTGAAGCTCTTCGCCAGGAGCTTAACTACTTCGTGGATTGCATAACGGCCGGTAAAGAGCCATTCAACAATGGAAGCGCTGGCCTAAGGGTCGTGCGAATGCTCGAAGCTGCCAGCGAATCAATGAACAGAAAGGGAGCCTTTGTCCGCCTATGAATTCTTGGAGCTCAATTTCAGAGGACGTGAAGCTTGGTGAGAACGTGCGCTTGGCGAAATTTGTCAATCTCTACGGGTGTGAGATCGGCGCCGAAACGAAGATTGGCGCCTTCGTAGAAATTCAGAAGAACGCCCGGGTTGGCAAGCGCTGTAAGATATCGAGTCATACGTTCATATGTGAGGGGGTCACGATTGAGGACAATGTCTTCATTGGCCATGGAGTCATGTTTATCAATGACACCTATCCTCGCGCGACGACTGCCAAAGGAGAACTCAAGACCGAGGCCGATTGGAAGCTCGAGCGGACGATCGTCGGAAAAGGCGCATCGATAGGCTCAAATGCCACGATTCTGTGCAATATACGAATCGGTGAGAACGCGATTGTGGGCGCCGGCAGCGTGGTCACAAAAGATGTTCCCGCACACGCGGTAGTAGCAGGAAACCCTGCAAAAACCTTGCGGTCTCTCCAGGAGACCATGGAGGATAGAGTGCATGACAACGTTCCGTTTCTTGATTTGATCACGCCGCACCGCGAACTTGAGCAAGAGCTCGTGGGCGCCTTTCGACAGGGCCTTCGCACTGCCGGGTTTGTTGGCGGTCCAGTTATCGAGAAGTTCGAGGAGGCTTTCGCGGCGTTCTCAAACTGCAATTATGCGATCGCGGTAAGCAGCGGCACGGATGCGTTACGGTTTGCGATTCTTGCGAGTGGCATTAAAGCGGGAGACGTGGTTTTGACGGTCCCGAATACGTTCATTGCCACTGCGGAAGCTATTTCACAGGCTCGTGCGATACCGGAATTCGTTGACATAGATGAACACACCTACAACATCTCTGTGCAAATGCTTGAGCGTTTCCTGGAGAAGCAGTGTGTCCGGAACAATGCCGGGAAACTCATCAGCCTGCGGAGTGGAAGGCCTGTTACAGCTGTGGTGCCGGTGCACCTTTATGGGCAAATGGCCGACATGGATGCGATCCTGAACCTGGCGGACAAGTACGGGCTGACAGTGATTGAAGACGCTTGCCAGGCACATGGTGCAGAATACTTCTCTAAAAGAAGTAACCGCTGGATGGCCGCTGGCTCTATGGGGCGCGCGGCAGCGTTCAGTTTTTATCCAGGTAAGAATCTGGGTGCATGTGGCGAAGGCGGAGCGGTCACAACGAATGATGCCGATGTGGCTGAGAAAGTCCGGATGCTACGTGATCACGGGCAAGTGAAGAAGTACTTCCACGAGCTAGAGGGATACAACGGGAGACTGGACGCGATTCAAGCAGCAATACTTCACACAAAACTGCCGTATTTGACGGAGTGGAACAAGCAGCGAAGGGCGCGCGCTGAAGAATACAACCGGCTTCTTGCGGGTCACGACGGTGTGATTCTCCCCTATGAGCCTTCGTGGTCGCGTGCTGTGTACCACCTTTACGTGGTGCGTACCGCCAATCGCGATGGCATGATCGATTTCCTAAAGAGCAAGGGCATAGGCACCGGCATTCATTACCCGGTCCCGCTCCATCTGCAGAAAGCGTATACATTCCTGAATTACAATCGGGACGACCTTCCTGTGGCATCGCACGTGGCCACCGAAATCGTCTCCCTGCCGATGTTCCCGCAGCTTTCCGAATCACAGCTAGCCAGGGTTGTCAGGGAAATCCGGGCTTTCGCATCCGAGCCTCTGCGGGAGGAAGCCGGGATGAAAAAGCAGCAATTCGACTCGCTTGCAGCGAAAGCGTGATACCGTGGCTGCTGGAAGCCGCCGCGATCGAAGCTGCGGCGCGGTAAACGGCGCGACGCCGGCAACATACTCCACCAAAGCGCTGCCGTTGTAGCGGCATGATCTTCATCGCCGAGGCTAAGTTCCCCATTGCAAGCGATGCTTAGTCAAGCAATGGCAGTTGCAACCGGATTTCCGAACAAACTACGCGCCTCCAGGGCCGCTGATGTAAATGTGCGCCGATGGTGGTCGCGACACAGAAATGAGGACCAACGCAGTGGAGACGAATAAAGATATCCTCGTCCTGGGGCTTGGGGAAGTTGGGAAGCCGCTCCTTGAACTCATCTCGCGACATCGGCGCGCAGTCGGGATCGACCTCGCTCCAATCGCCGAAGAGATTCGAGGAGTTGAAGTGATGCATGTCTGCTATCCCTTCCAAATGGATGATTTCATTGGACAAACCGCTCGATACATTGACCAGTTTAAACCCCAACTGACGATCGTGAATAGTACGGTTGCGGTTGGAACAACCCGAACGATCGCCGAAAAGACGGGCTCCTCTGTGGTGAACAGTCCGGTCCGGGGCAAGCACGTGAAGATGTTCGAGGAGCTCTGCAAGTATGCGAAATTTGTTGGAGTCTCTTGACAGCAAAGCAAGCCAGCATGCAGTCGCACATTTCGAGTCGATTGGGTTGAAGACCAGAGTGCTTTCGTCTCCCGAAGCGACAGAGCTGGCAAAGCTCACAGAGACCACCTACTTTGGCCTCATGATCGCCTGGGCGCAGGAACTTGAAAGATACTGCGACGAAAGCGGTGTTAAGTACGAAGAAATCGTCTCTTTCTATGACGAAATCAAGTTCTTCCCACAGGTAAAGTACTTTCCGGGCGTGATTGGCGGGCACTGCGTCATGCCGAACATAACCATCCTGCAGAAGCAGTTCGACTCGCAGATCCTGGCGTCCATTGAGAGCTCGAACCGGATGAAGGTGGAAAGGGACGCGCGAGTAGAGGCAGGCGCGCAAATGCCGGAAAGGGTCGCAGTTTAGAATCCAAGATGACGTTTGACCATAACCATCCCTTAGTCGTCGGAGTCCGGAAACTTGGAGCTCTTCTGCAGATAGATGACTCCCCATCCGAGAGTCTGGAGCGTTCTCCTCAGCCTTCGCTCGCGGGCAAGCGCACGGGAATGGTTGTCTTCTCACAGTATCCGTCAGATCCTCGGCCACGCCGTGCGGTTGATGCTCTTCTCAGAGAGCAGATGTTCGTGGATCTGATCTGTGAGGGCGGCGACAAGTCGCCGAAGCGGGAAAAGCTGGGCAATCTCGAAGTCATCCGGCTTCCCATCCGTCATCGCCGCGGAGGTGCCCTCTCTTATGCTTACCAATACGTGGCATTCCTCTTTCTCTCCACGGGAATTCTCGCTTGGCGGACGTTGCGCCACCGCTACGACCTTGTTTACGTGCATAACATGCCGGATATCCTGGTAATGTGCGCAATGGTGCCAAGGTTATTGGGCGCCAGGGTGATTCTCGATCAGCACGATCCGATGCCGGAACTTTTACAGACCATCTTTGCCAAGGACCAGAGCAGCTTTGCGGTTCGGGCGCTTCGCAGGCTGGAGAAATGGAGTATCGCCTACGCTGACCTGGTGATCACGGTCAATTTGGCGTGTAAACGGATCTTCTCCACGCGGTCATGTCGGGGAGACAAGGTAGGCGTGGTGATGAATACTCCGGACGAAGAGATCTTTTCTTATCGGTCGGCGCGCTCCTATCCAAAGCGAGAGCCTCGCGACCCCTTCGTGATGATGTACCACGGGTCGCTCGTCGACCGGAATGGCTTGGAGTTGGCTGTTGATGCGGTTGCCGAGCTTTGTCAAACGGCACCTCGAGCGGAACTTCGCGTTTACGGCCGCAGCACACCGTACCTTGAGAAGGTTCTCGCGAAGGCACGCTCCCTGGGAATCGAAGAGAGAGTTCGCTATCTTGGGCTGAAGACTTTGGAAGAGCTCGTCGGAGAGATTGAGGCGTGCGATCTCGGCGTGATTCCAAATCCAAGGAACACGTTTACTGAGATCAACACGCCGACACGGATCTTCGAGTACCTCGCCTTGGGGAGGCCGGTCGTCGCTCCCAGGACAATGGGGATTCAGGACTACTTTCGTTCTGACGCGCTCTTGTTTTTCGAGGCCGGTGACGCAAAGGACCTGGCACGAACGCTTGCCTATGCCGTATCTCATCCGGAAGAGGTGAGCTCTGTTGCTGAAAGAGGCCAGCAGGTCTATCTGACGCATCGCTGGCGGGATGAGCGAAAGAAACTCATCGATCTAGTCTGTAGCGTTCTCGAAAAGCCGCGCAGGGCTGCAATCCAGGCGTAGAACTGTCGCCTCTTAGCTCTACCGGACGCAAACGCACCGAGGAAATGTGACAGAGCAAGCGCCAAACGGGAACGTGGCATGATCGGCGTCATTGCAGACAAGGCGGACAGCGACGTAGCGGCAGAGTTTTTCGAGCTGTTCAAAACGCCGTGGGAGTTTTATCGGACGAGCCGTCCGTACGATGTCATTCTCTGCGACGGGGAGGCAGAACCCAAACACGACGCGGCCCGCCTGATCCTCGCGTATTCCGGTCGGAGGCTTTTCTCCGACGCCCCGGAACGGATCGAGATCGGTTCCGGGACGAGCACAAGGATGTTGCGGCATCGGGGAGCGCGGCTTCCGATTTATGGGGAAAGTCTAACTTTCCGGGAACGCGGGCTGGGGCTCCTGTTGGAGGAAGCGTCCGGGAATGCGGCGATCGATGAGCACCGGTCCGGAGACCAGTTGCGAGTCCGGATCGGATACAACCTCTTCGGCGAGATCCGCCGACTGCTAACTGCGGGCCAGCCGCCCGCCTATGCCGCGATACCCACACTGGAAAGGCATATTGCATTGTTGAGGGATCTGATTCTGGCGGCTAGGATCCCGCTGATTGAAATTCCGCCGGTTCCGGTAGGGTATAAGGGCATAGCCTGCCTAACCCACGATGTCGATCATCCGTCGATTCGGCAGCACGGATGGGACCGCACCGTTCTCGGCTTGTTATATCGCGCCGTCCTGGGATCCCTAGCCAACCTACTTCGTGGAAGAATTCCCCTCCGGGATCTGATCAGGAACTGGATGGCCGCTGCGAAGCTGCCATGGATCCAAACAGGGCTCGCGAAGGACTTCTGGCGAGACTTCGCCGATCGCTATGCGGCGGAAGAAGGAAGAGGCTGCTCGACCTTCTTTGTCCTGCCGTTCCAAGGGTGTCCCGGGCGCACCGCGGAAGGTCCTGCGCCGGCGATGCGGGCCGCCGGCTATGGCGCGGGGGATATTTTCGATCTGCTCGGGAAAATGGTGACCACTGGGAGCGAAGTCGGCCTGCACGGGATCGATGCGTGGTGCAGCAGCTTGTCGGCACACGAGGAAATCGAAGAGATTCGGCGGCTGACGGGCAGCTCGGAGATCGGCGTACGGATGCATTGGCTCTTTTATAGCGAGGAGTCGCCGGCGATACTCGAACGCGCTGGAGCCAGCTACGATTCGACTATCGGTTACAGAGAGACCGTCGGATATCGCGCAGGTACGACCCAGGCCTACAAGCCTCTCGGTGCGGAGAAGTTTCTCGAATTACCTCTGCACGTCATGGATACAGCCCTCTTTTTTCCCGCCTATCGGGGCTTGTCCGCACGCGAGGCAACCGCAGTCCTGGAGCCGCTGGCCGAAAACGTGGGCGAACTGGGGGGATGCATCACAGTGAACTGGCATGACCGAAGCCTCGCCCCAGAGAGGCTCTGGCACCGGACCTATCGTGAACTGCTCGCTGGATTGAAGAATCAGGATGTGTGGTTTGCAACTGCCGGGCACACGGTCGCGTGGTTTAGAAAGCGGCGATCAGTGGTTTTTGAGGCCGACGCTGTGGAAACAAATGCGATCCGTGCCCGGGTCACAGCAACTCGCGGTGAACCCTTGCCCGGTCTCCGGCTGCGGATCCACAGGCCTCGCTCCATCGACGGTACAGAGATGCGGCTCGAATACCAGGACATCGCGTTCGACCATAGCGCTAAGGTTCCGCTGACCTGCGAAGCGTAACGCCTGCTGCGCATGATTTCATGAATGAAGCGCAGCAGGAAGAAGCGCGCAGGATCGGCAACCCTCGTTAGGGTTGATCCTGCGCTGAGCCTGATACAGTAGAACCAGGCTCGTGAATGAATCGAGTTGATCAACGCCCACCGTAAGTTGTTGAGTCGATGTGCTTCAGTCGGCGGTTCCACCAGGTCGCTCATCGCAGCCCTTCAAGAGTTTTCAACAAGTTACAAAGCGGTTGTCGAAGTTGATTTATCTGTGGGACCGCTTCTAGACTGAGCCCCGCCACCCACCGATACGCAATGCCTCCATTTCTTGCATTAGGGCTTTGGTTCATCCTCCTGGCTGCATTACTTCGCTTCGATCCAGCGCGGGAGCCCAAGTCATCGGCGGCACTATGGGTGCCAGTGGCGTGGATGTTTTTTGCCGCATCCCGGCTTCCTTCACGGATGGCGAGGCGGGAGCTCAGCGGCTTCAACTTCCAGAACACGATGTTGCTGGGGAGAAACTTCCGGGGCTCACTTTGCGAATTGGCAAAGCAACTCAATCCTCCTGTGAGATGGCCAACTAGCCAGACCGCGCACCTTCAAACAGATCTCATCAGCCCGCGGAGTCGGGTGCCCGATCAAAGAATTCCTCATGAAACCGGGACGAGCAGGATCGTAGTAGCAAAGCTAACGCACGGGGAGCGTTTTATATCGATAACGCGGAAAATGCGGAGCGTTACTTTACGAAGCACCCGCACAACGAGTTGGCCCTCCGCGCGCTCATCAGAGATTGCCGGCGGCTGAACCTGGCGACGGCTAATCTCGTGCGTGTCCTGAAAGCAGACTGAATCCAATGCCTCCTTTCCTCGCTTTGTGCGGCTGTGTCGTTTTCGTCGTTATGTTGATCGTATTTGACCCTGCAAGGGAGCCAAAAACTTCAGCATCTGTGTGGGTGGCTGTAATCTGGCTCTTCATTCTCGGATCAAGGAATCCGTCGCAGTGGTTCGACCCGGAGGTACAGATCTCTGCACAAGCCCTTCAGGAGGGAAACTCCTTTGATCGGATCGTCTTCTCCGCTCTAATTCTTCTGGCACTTGGGATTTTGATATCGCGTCGCTTTAGCTGGATGAACTTCGCGACTCGGAACCTTGCATTAGCGGCGCTCCTTTCGTTTGCGCTTTTGAGCGTTTCATGGTCCGACTTCCCGTTTATCACGTTGAAGCACTGGCTACGCGATCTCGGCAACTATTTAGTTGTTCTCGTGTTGCTGTCGGATCCACGCCCCCTCGAAGCCATTGGAACAGCGCTTCGGCGCCTGAATTATTTGCTCGTTCCGCTTTCGGTTTTGCTTGTCAAGTACTTTCTACAGTACTCACGGCGTTATTCCACGTGGTCTGGCATAACCGAGTACGTTGGAGCTGCGACAAGCAAGAACATGCTCGGAGCGCTTTGTCTGGTCAGTGGCCTCTTCTTTTGCTGGGATACGCTTATGCGTTGGCGAGATAGAAGCAAGCGTCGAACAAAACGGATCCTGCTTGTGAACGCAGCCTTTCTTGCGATGACCCTTTGGCTTTTGAGACTTTCTCAAAGTACAACGTCGACCATTTGTCTTGTCCTGGGATGCCTGGTCATGTTGGCGGCAAAAAGCAAGATCCTCAAAAGACATCCTCGCCTTTTAAAAAGTCTGATTCCTGCGGCATTCACGCTCTACCTGATAATAAGCTTTGGTTTTGGGATGAACGGTAGTCTCGCGCGAGCTGTAGGCAAAGACCCGACCTTAACTAATCGGACAAGGATATGGGCGATTGTGCTCAGCATGCACACGAATCCTATTATAGGCACGGGTTACGAGAGCTTTTGGCTTGGTCCGCGTCTCGATTATTTCTGGACGAATTCTGGCATGGGCCGCCTTAATGAGGCACACAACGGATACCTTGAGGTCTACTTGGAACTTGGCTTGGTTGGAATCTTCCTTCTCGGCGGATTCTTGATCGCGAGCTACAGCAAGATTTGGAAGAGAGATGGGCAGGGTTCAAGTGCCACGTTATTTGGCGCGGCGCTGTGGATGGTCCTTGTCTTTTACAATGTGTCAGAATCGGCATTTGAGGGTGGATTACTGTACACGGTATTCCTGATGGGGGCAATTTCAATGCCTGACCGTGTCAAGAGTGAAGCGTCGGGCGTCGTCACTCCAGTGGGCAGCACAGCGGTCGCGCACCTGGCGGCACATGGTCAATTCAAAGGGAGCCGCAGTTGGGCCGCCGGACGGCAGTTCCATTGAAGCTTGCGCGCGGACACAAATCGTCCCTGAGGAGGCCTTGCCATTGAGGGCCGAAAGGCAGACGTCAAGGGGTTGACGAAGATATGCAGATCTGTGGAAAGAAATGGTTGATTGAAGGGAAGCTCATCCGAATTGCCCGGCTTGATGCGGAAGGGTTCGACTCCGTCGAAGACCCTGAGGCAGCGTCGGAAGCTCTTCGGGAATGCGGCGCCCGAGTCGACATTTTTACGTTTATCCAGAACCTTTCGCAAACATCGCCGAAGTATCCGTATCGGATGGAGTGGGACAATCTGGCTGCGCTCCGTGTATCGACATTTGATGATTGGATGAAACACCAAATCGACTTCAGGGCCCGGAACAAGGTACGAAAGGCCGCAAAGAACGGCGTTGAAGTCCGTGAAGTTGCTCTGAATGAAGATCTTATCAAAGGGATCTCTGCCATCTACAACGAATCTCCAATCCGTCAAGGGAAGCGGTTCTGGCATTATGGTAAGGACTTGGAGACCCTGCGAAGAATGAAAGCGACGTTTGCGGATCGAAGCACTTTTGTTGGAGCATTCCTTGACGGTGTTTTGATAGGTTTTATAAAACTCGTGACGAATGAAGACAAAACCCAGGCGGGGTTCATGCACATCTTGTCGATGATTCAGCATCGAGATAAGGCGCCGACCAATGCCCTCATAGCGCAAGCAGTCCAGTTGTGTGCCGATCGTGGAATTCCGCACCTTTGGTACGCAAACTTCTATTATGGGAAGAAGCGAGAGGATGGCTTAGCAGAGTTCAAGCGGAGCAACGGGTTTCGAAAAGTCGATTTACCCCGATACTACATCCCATTGACGCTCTTGGGGCGAATGGCCCTGCGAGCAGGGGTCCACCACCAGGCACGCGAGTGGATTCCCGAGCCCGTTGCCGCCATGTACCGCAGAATGCGAATCCGTTGGTATGCGAAACAGTTTCCTGGTTTTGAGAACTCGTAGCAGCAGCGTTGATTGAATCGAATTTCGACCGATCAAGACTCACGCCTTAGACGCGATTGGACGGTGCAGGAACCGTGAATACCTCGACTGCTCGGTGAGCGCCAGCAAGATGATGACAAAGTGTGAGCGATTTTGCGGTCCGTCGGAGGTAGGATCTTAGCAATGCCGGGAATTTTCGGATGCATAACTCGCCGCCCACGTGAGTGGGCGGAAGCAGAAATTCCACGAATGGCAGAATCCCTGCCTAGCGAAGGGTCTTATGTTGCGGGAAAGTGGATCGACGAGGCGCAAGGCATTTACCTCGGATGGGTTGCACGTAGTGGCTCCTTTTCCGAGAAGATGCCTCTCATCAATGAGCAGGGAAACGTCCTACTGGCGTTCTCCGGCGAAGAGTACCGGGAGCCGGGAGAGGCGCTGCGGCTAAAGGCACGAGGGCATGACCTCGATCTGGATGGGCCTTCCTATCTGGTTCATCTCTATGAGGATGACCCGGCCTTTCCGGCCGGATTGAATGGCCGATTTCATGGGTTGCTTGCCGACCGGTGCCGTGGTACTGCGCTCCTTTTCAACGACCGTTATGGGATGCACCGAATCTACTACCATGAGAGCGCGGAGGTGTTCTACTTCGCCTCCGAGGCCAAGGCGATTCTGGCTGCTTGTCCTGAAGTGAGGCGAATCGACGCCCAGGGACTCGGTGAGTTCGTATCATGCGGCGCCGTCCTGCAAAATCGCACTCTCTTCCAAGGTATCCAGGTGTTGCCGCCAGCTTCGGCGTGGACCTTTCAGAACGGATCACTTGCTCACAGGAGCACTTATTTTTCTCCGAAGGAGTGGGAGGATCAGCAGCCGCTGGATTCCGAGACCTACTACCGGGAACTCCGCGCGGTGTTTATGCGGAAGCTTCCCCGCTATTTTGATGGTCAAGAACAGGTCGCGATGTCCCTCACCGGGGGCCTGGATACTCGGATGATTCTGGCCTGCCACAGCCCGGATCCAGGAACCCTCCCTTGCTACACCTTTGGCAGCATGTTCCGTGAAAATCGGGATGTGCGAGTAGCACGGCAGATCGCGGCAATCTGCAAGCAGCCACATCAGGTTCTGATCGCCGGCCAAGAGTTTCTATCACAATTCCCTCGTTACGCCGAGCGCACGATATACCTCACGGACGGATGCGCGGATGTGAGCCGAACCCCGGATCTCTATCTTAACGAGATTGCCCGCCGGATTTCACCAGTCCGAATGACAGGACTTTATGGCGGAGAGATCCTGCGGGGGGTTCGCGCATTCAAACCCGTGGAGCTAACTGCAGGATTGTTCAGTCTTGAGGTTTCCGCCGAGATACGGCAAGCGGCAAGCACGTACGCAGAAATCGCTCGTTGCCATCCGGTTTCCTTTGCTGCCTTTCGGCAGAACCCTTGGTATCTTTACAGCTCGCTGGCGCTGGAGCAGACGCAGCTAACTGTGAGATCTCCGTTTCTTGACAACGACTTTGTACGCACAGTCTTTCGGTCGCCGCCTTCGCTCCTCGCCAGTGACGAGACTTCTCTGCGCTTGGTTGCTGACGGAAACCGTGCTCTGCTTGGAATTCCGACGGATCGCGGCCTGACAGGCAATAAGTGGAGCCTTCGGGGAGTGGCGTCTCGCGGCATTCTGGAGTTTCTCTTCAAGGCGGAGTACGCATATGACATGGGAATGCCGCAGTGGCTGGCCTGTCTCGACCACGCGTTCTTGCCATTGCATCTTGATCGCGTCTTTCTGGGCAGGCACAAGCCCTTCCATTTCCGTGTATGGTACCGCGACGCCTTGGCTGGATACATCCAAGAGATGCTGCTCGATGAGCGGTCGTTGTCCCGCCCGTATATCCAGCGCAAAGGACTCGAGGCCGTAGTGCGGGGTCATGTTAAAGGGAATCGAAACTACACCAGCGAACTTCATAAGGTTCTTGCATTGGAGCTCGTTCATCGTCTCTTTCTCGACAATCCAGAGGCCGTACGATCGACGTCTTCCCCCCAATGGGAAAGGGCTTCAGAACTCTGTCCAACCGGCTCGGGTTACATTTAGCGCCCAAACCAGTCTATTGCAACTGCGGGTGGGACTGTACCTCGAGGGGGCTTTCGAGGTGCCCCAATGAGTGTATGCCAACGTATGTATTTGTATCTATTGCAGTTGCCTCACTTGCTCTCGACCGAGACGACAGGGAATGAACCTACCAGGCACTGCAGTGCCTGGCAATAGAACGCCAGTACTTTAGTGACCGCACGGTGATTACGGTCACTGCAACGAGAGCATTACCTTAGTGTAATCTAGCGCAGCATAGTTCGAAAAGAAAGGTGGTCCCCCACCATGACGGCTAAACGCATCTCATTCGTGCTCCTGGCACTGCTGATCGGCACTTTTTACCAAGCAGAAGCTCAGACCATCAATGCCGCCAGTTGCAACTCGGCTGATGTTCAAGCGGCGTTCAACGCGGTCACAAATTCCACGACGACCGTCAATATTCCAGCGGGAACCTGCACATGGACTGGATCGGTTACCCTCACTGTTCCTTCCGGCAACACCTTGCTCTCCGTTTTTGGGGCGGGCAACTTAACGACCGTCGGAGGCGGTGATGTCACAGTAATTGTTGACAACTCTACAAGCGGGAATCCGCTCTTAACGATCTCGACAAACTCATCCTCCACTGCTTATTTCCGCTTGGCGGGGATCACCTTTGAAGGGGGTTCTGGTGCCGTTAAATACAACGGGATCATAGGAGTTTATGGGAGTTCCGCAAATGTCCGTGTTGACCACATACATATCAACACGACGACTTATAGTCCAGGTGAAACGTCGGCGGGCGTTCATTTCGGGGGATGTATCTTCGGGGTGACAGATCACTCTATTTTCGACAATTCTTCGGGCAGCGTAAACAACTCGACTCACGAAGACAACGGCCAGACCTGCTTTGGCGACACGCTTGGAGTCGGGGACCAGTCTTGGGCGCATAGCACGTCTCTTGGTTCGGCAAGCTTTATGTTCATGGAAAACAACGTCTTCAACAGCGGAGTAGGCAACGACTGCACATTCGGAGGACGGTTTGTTGCCCGGTTCAATACATTCAACATGCCGACGCCAGGCCCAAGTTTGCAGACCCATCCGACCGGAGGCGGGGGCCGGATTCGCGGCTGTAGGGCCTGGGAAATCTACCAAAATCAATTTGATGCAATTGCGGGCAGCTATGTAAACACGGGCTTCTGGATGAGCAGCGGAACCGGCGTGGTTTGGGGCAACACATTTCCGTCGTCATCCACAGGAGGAGGCACCGGCTATCGTAATGCAATTCAAGCTCTTGATATGCGCGCGAACAGCACGACATATTCCCAGACCGCCCCTCCCGCAGGATGGGGATACTGTGGCACGGCAAAGACGGGATCGGCAAGTAATTGGGATGGAAACACGAATTCCAGTGGCTATCCTTGTCTTGACCAGCCTGCTCGAGGCGTGGGCGATTTGCTGCAAGGCGGCTTCACCTCAGACGGCAGCGGATCAAATAACGTGTGCGATGTGACGAGTGGACAATGCGCAGCTGGCAACTACAACGGTAGCTGGCCCAATGAGGCGCTGGAGCCACTCTACGAGTGGACAGACAACTATTCTCCAGTTCCAGACAACCCATCCGATGTGTTTAGTGCATCGGCGGGGTCTTTCACGCAGAATCAGGATTACTACCTGTGGTGCAACGCCTCTGCGTATAACACAGGATGCACGACGTTCAATGGCACCGCTGGCGTTGGCAGTGGAACGCTCGCTAGCCGTCCATCCACTTGTACTACTGGCGTAGCTTACTGGGCTACAGATCAAGGGAACTGGAACCAATCAGGTTCGGGAGGGCAAGGTGAACTGTTCAAATGCACCGCGACGAACACCTGGACGCTCTTCTACACGCCGTATACCTATCCCCACCCGCTCACGGCAACGACTTCGAAATCCACCGGTCCGAGCGCTCCCTCTGGCCTTCAAGCAGTGTTCAATTGATCCGCGTCGGCTTGCACGAAGTTCTCGAGGAAACCTTCGGCCACGTCCCGCCATTGAATGCTGATGAGATTGAATAAGGGCCGACTGAGGGCGCAAGATGTCCTCTGTCCACTCTTCTGCTGTGTTTAAGAGTCGCGTCTCTCAGGACCGCCGTATGCGGTTTCCTTTTTTGCCGGCTTTGTCATTGAGCTCCCCTCTAGCTCACGCTCTGCTATGAAACCACTCGTTTCCATCCTGATCCCCGCGTACAACGCGGAGCTTACCGTCACCGACACAATCCAGTCGGCGCTGAATCAGACTTGGCCTCGGAAAGAGATCATCGTAGTCGATGACGGCTCAAAAGACCGGACTGCGCAGGTGGCGCGCCAGTTTGAATCGGCTAGCGTCCTTGTTATAACCGTTCCGAATGGTGGCGCCGCTGTAGCACGGAACAAGTTGTTCGAGCTGAGCAAGGGAGATTACATCCAGTGGCTCGATGCCGACGATCTCCTCGCGCCTGATAAGCTTGAGCGGCAGTTGATGGCGTTGCAGCCGGATGAAAACAAGCGGATCCTCCTGTCATCTCCTTGGGCGTCGTTCTATTACCGCACCCATTCCGCTCAATTCGTTCAAAACTCTCTTTGTCAGGACCTCACTCCTGTCGAATGGCTTTTGAGAAAAATGAGCGAAAACCTGCATATGCAAACCGCGACCTGGCTCACGAGCCGCGAGCTGGCGCAAGCGGCCGGCCCCTGGGATACGCGCCTCCTATCCGACGATGATGGCGAGTACTTCTGCCGCGTCCTCATGGCCTCCGAAGGCACGCGCTTCGTAGACGGTCCGGCCGTCTATTACAGAATGACCCCGTCGAGCCGCCTTAGCTATGTTGGTTCGTCGAATAAGAAGAAGGACGCGATGTGGCTTGGGATGCAACAATACATCCGGTATCTTCGATCGCTCGAAGAAAGCGAGCGTGTCAGAAAGGCATGTCTGACGTATCTTCGGAACTGGTATCTGACTTTCTATCCCGAACGCCCTGACATCGTGGCGGAGATACAGAGTTTGGCAACCGAGCTCCAAGGGCGTCTGGAGGCCCCGCGCTTGCGCTGGAAGTACGCCTGGATGAGACCGTTGTTCGGATGGAAAGTCGCAAAGTGGGCTCAGTGTTCGCTTCCGTTATTTAAAGTCTCTTGGATTAGGTACTACGACAAGGCGCTGTCGAGCTTAGAGGTCATGAGGATCCGCAGGACAGGTAGCGCTTGACATCGGCGGAAAGACTCGAGCAGAGTGTCGCTGCAGAAAACGCTGCTGGGACGTTGGCTGCGCCGTGGACTGGAACCAGTCGCATCATCATGGGACGGTAACATGCATGGATTAAATGGGAACACGTCAGCCCACTTAGAGAATCTACCGGATCGAACAGGACCCAATAAGCGTAGCAAGATCGCTGTTACACTTCTTACCGGTGGCGATGATCCGTCATACGTTTATGGTCTAACGACTTCACTCACCTCTCATGGCGTTGCGATCGATTTGATCGGCAGCGATCAACTTGATCGCCCGGAGTATCGGGGCAGGCCGGACATACGTTTCTTCAATCTGCGTGGGAGTCTGCGCTCAGATGTCAGTTTTGTGACAAAGACTCTTAGAATATTGCGCTATTATTTTAGACTCATGAGATACACGGTGAGCGCTGGGCCGGCATTGTTTCACATTCTTTGGAATAATAAGTTCGAGAGCTTCGATCGCACTGTTCTCATGCTCTTCTACAGAGCGTTCGGAAAGAAGACCCTTTTGACCGCTCACAATGTGAACGCCGCGAAGCGGGATTCGAACGATTCATTTCTCAATCGGTTTACGCTGGGGGTTCAATATCGGCTTGCCGATCACATCTTTGTGCACACGGACAAGATGAAAGAGGAATTGGAGCGCGAGTTTGGCGTTCGAGAGAGACGAGTCACAGTGATCCCGTTCGGGATTAACGATGCTGTGCCGAAGACGAACCTTTCGAACGCGGAAGCGAAGCGGCAGCTTGGATTACGGGAAGACGAGAGGGCTATTCTATTCTTCGGGCGTATTGCGCCATACAAGGGCCTTCAGTACTTGATCGCAGCTTTTCAAGAGCTGGAAAATCGACACAACGACTACCGGCTTATTATTGCGGGAAGGCCGGACCGGTGTGAGGAGTATTGGGCGCGGCTGCTACAGGAAGTTCACGAGGAGACCCGTTCGGGGAAGGTATTGCTCAGAGCGGAACACATTCCGGAGCGGGATACAGAGATCTATTTTAAGGCCGCGGATGTGCTGGTATTGCCCTACACTGATGTCTTCCAAAGCGGTGTGTTGTTCTTGGGGCAGAGCTTCGGATTGCCAGTGATCGCGTCCAGCGCGGGTTCGTTAGACGAGGAAATTGTCGATGGTGAGAACGGATTCACATTCAAGGCAGGGGATTCAGGCGACTTGGCAAGCTCCATCGAGCGATATTTCGCGAGCGATATTTACGCTGAGCTAAGCGGGCGCCGAAGTGCGATTCGCGCGAAAGCCAGCGAGCAACACTCATGGAAGGCCGTTGGGCGGCTTACGCTACGCGCATATTCGGATTTGCTTAAGGTGACGGTAGGAGGTGAATCGAAGGGCGGTCACCGGCCCAGGCCCTCAATGGATACGGATGTCTCGCTGGAATGAGGTTTTTTGCGCTGATCCGACCGCAGGGCCATCGTGCACTCTTTGCGCGGCGATTTAAGGAAGGCCGGTTTTTTGCGGGGCAAGCTGGGACGATAGATAGGATCACTGAAGTTGATCCGCCGGGATGGAACTGATCGTAGTCATTGGTCATCTTCTTGATCGGCTGTCGAAGGAATCGCGAATCTGATGAGAGAAAAGTTGCTGCGCGGCGTGGCCTGGACGAGCATCGCCAATCTTGGGGGCCAGTTCCTTAGCTTTGTGGTTTACATCGGTCTGGCGCGAATGCTGAACCCGCGCGCGTTTGGCTTAGTTTCCATTGCTGGTATCTATATTGCGTTCATTCAAGTCTTTGTTACGCAGGGGTTTAGCTCTGCGATCATCCAGCGCAAAGATCTGGCGGAACAGCATCTCAACTCGGCATTTTGGATCGCGATTGCTACAGCTTCACTCTTTTGCGGGCTAAGCCTTCTGCTAGCCGATGCGATTGCTCACAGCTTCAGAGAGCCGAGCGTTGCGCCGATAATTAAGTGGCTCTCGCTATCGTTCATGCTTTACGCTCTTAGCGCGGTGCCAACCGCAATCTTAAACCGAGAGTTGAGATTTGGGACACTAGCCATTCGTTCCCTGCTAGCGATCGGCGCTGGAGGGGCTACGGGGCTTCTTCTCGCCCTGACCGGAGCGGGAGTCTGGAGTCTGGTTGGACAACAACTCGTAGGCGCCACATTGGGCTGCCTATGCTTATGGTGGGCCGTGCCTTGGCGACCGCACCTGCAAATTTCAATTCAGCATCTTCGCGATCTCTATCGCTTCTCAATCAGTTTGACTGGGAATGAACTCTTGTGGTTCTTCTCGCAAAAATCGGATCAAACGGTCGTTGGCTACGGCTGGGGTTCAGTAGCTCTCGGTCCATATTCGATTGCGAGTCGAGTCGTCAATCTACTCCACGATGCAACGGTTGGTCCATCGCAGTCGGTTGTGTTCCCGGCGCTTTCCAGGCTGCAATCGGATTCGGTGAGATTAGCGAGCGCGCTTTACCAATTCTGCGAGATCTCTTCATTTATTCTACTCCCTCTTTTCATCGGTCTGGCTGCAGTTGCCCAGGAACTTGTGCCAGTGCTCTTCGGAGCCAAGTGGATTGTCGCAGTGCCTCTTGTGCAGATTCTCGGATTCTACGGGGCGACGCGTGTGTTGCTCAGCTTCATGCATCCGCTCATGTTGGCGAAGGGACGAGTCGGTTCCTATCTCGTGATGAACATCATCTTGTCCTCGCTCACGTTTATTAGCTGCGTGAGTGTGGTTCGATTCGGCCCGAAAGCGGTAGCTCTTGCGATGGTATTCAGTATGCTTGTTTTTGCGGGAATTTTTCTGGGAACAACAGTGCCAAGTTTGGGAGTAAACGCTTGGCGGTTGCTCAAGTCAGTCGCGCACCCCATAGTCCTCTCATTAATCATGTTCGTGATCGTCGTCTTCATTCGTAGCCTACTCATTCGAGAGTTGGCGCCGCTGAGTGTACTTGTGATTTCAGTTGCCTCAGGGATCGCGGGATATCTCGCCGCGGCCTTGGTTGTCAAACCGAGCCTGGTCAAAACAACTCACGAGATGGTCATGAACAGTCTGCGTTTAGCGAGCTGGTCGTCTGGTGCGCAAATCCCGGGAGAAGCAGAACTTGCCGCAGAAAGGGAGAGGGAGCACCTTCTTTGAAAAAAGCGAACTTATTGATCAGCGTCGTCGTTTGCATGTGCAAGGAGGACAAGTGCCGACTTGGACGCTCGAGGACGTCACGTGCTGTGTTGGAAGCGCAGCTCGATAAGAGCACTATCTTGGCATCGGGGATCTGGTATTCACTGACTGGAGTTGCAGATTGCATCGCGAGCGGAGCCGCCCTGGCGTCTTGGAATGATCCGATCTGCCGATTGAGATGATTGGGCGGGTGATGAGTTGGTCCTACTCAGGGAAGTACAGTTATTTGGCAGGAAGCTCGCCGGAGTATCTCCGTGGCGATCGTAAGCTGCTCTTGGCCGGCACACGCGCACTGACGATAGGAAGGCTGATAGCAAGCGTCCAATGAATACCCAGGCAACAACCTCCTCTAGTGCGGTGACAGAAGTGCAAGAACCTATGCTTCTCAGCGTCATCGTGTGCACATACAACCGGAGGCAAATGCTCGACTGCGCGCTGGAAAGGATCCTGCGGTCCAAGATGCCTCTATCCGTTCCCTGGGAATTGCTCGTTGTGGACAACAATTCGTCGGACGGAACATGCGAGATCGTGGAAAAGCACGCTTCGCTTCACCCAGGGAGAATTCGTTACGTTCATGAGGCGCGGCAAGGCAAATCGTTTGCATTGAATTCCGCTGTCCGGGAATCCCGGGGCAAGGTGTTGGCTTTTACCGACGATGACGTCCTTGTTGAAGAGGGGTGGCTGTGGAACTTGACCGCCTGTCTGCATTCTGCCGAGTGGGCTGGAACCGGCGGGCGGATCATTCCGACTTGGGATCAGCCGATTCCGAGATGGCTATCCACATCGAACGTTCTCATCCGTGGCGCGCTCGTGGCTCTTGACCTTGGTTCAGAACCCGTGGCCATGGCGCAGGCACCTATCGGCGCGAATATGGCTTATCGAAGGGAGGTTTTCGAGAAGCACGGCTTGTTTCGGACCGATCTGGGCAGGACGGGAAGTAGTCTCATGGCCTGCGAGGACACTGAATTTGGACAGCGGCTGTTGCACCGCGGCGAGAAGCTTCGATATGAACCGTCTGCAGTGGTGTACCATCCGGTACCGCAGAATCGGGTCAACAAGAAATACTTCCTTGCATGGTCTTATGGGCACGGCCAATCAGAGCTCATCAGTTCCGAAACTCATCGAAAGACGAATTGGTTCTTTGCTGGAGTTCCGCTTTATCTCATTCGCAGATTGGGACGGTGGTGCTTCGAGTGGGCGATCTCGATCAAGCCATCGAAAAGATTTGTCTGCATGATGAACGTGTCGAATCTTGCCGGATCGGTCGTCGGGTCTTATCGACTAAGGCATCAGGCATCAACCAATGGTCCAGCGCAGGGTGTGTCCGGCACGAACTCCGAAAAGCATGAAGCTCGGGCGAGCGAGAGCCGGGTGCAGCCGATGTCGATCAGCGTCATCGTTTGTACATTTAACCGGAGCCGGCTTCTTGAAAAGGCAATAGACAGCATTGCGCAATCTAAAGTCCCCGATCCGATTGAATGGGAAATAGTCGTTGTCGATAACAATTCGACAGACAATACCCGCGAGGTTGTTGAGGAGTGTGCGAAGAGGCATCAAATCAGGATTCGTTACCTCTTCCAGCCAAAGCAAGGACTATCCATCGCACGCAATTCCGCCATTCGGGGGTGCGAGAGCGCTGCCGTGGCCTTTACGGATGATGATGTTCTTGTTGAGCCGGAATGGCTGTGGAACCTGACCGCCTGTTTGCAATCTGGCGAGTGGGCCGGAAGTGGTGGACGCGTCGTCCCGACTTGGGGCCGACCAATTCCGCGGTGGCTATCCACATCCGATGTTTTCGTGCGCGGTGCGCTCGTGGCACTAGATCTGGGTTCAGAACCTGCAGCGATGACGCAGGCACCTATCGGGGCGAATATGGCTTATCGAAGGGAGGCCTTTGAGAGGCACGGCTTGTTTCGAACCGATCTAGGGAGGACGGGGGGTAATCTCACGGCCTGCGAGGACACTGAGTTTGGACAGCGGCTGTTGCTTTGTGGCGAGAGACTTCGTTATGAACCGTCAGCAGTGGTGTATCATCCGGTACCCGCCGACCGAATTCGGAAAGGGTACTTACTCGCATGGGCGTTCGCTCGCGGCCGGTCAGATATCCTGATGTCTGGTGTTCCTCCAGAAACGAGATGGTTCATTGCAGGCGTTCCGCTCTACCTTGTTCGTAGATTGGGAAGGTGGAGTGTCGAGTGGCTCCTTGCGCTGAATCCGCAAACCCGATTCTCCTCCAGGATGAAAGTATCGGGCATTGCCGGGGCTATTCAGGCATGCCACCAACTGTCTCGCTCTCCGAGAGAGAAATTTGAAGGGGTCGCGCCAACCTCGATTTCACGATCCCTTTCGATTACCGGTCAGCCAAGGCCTATTCCAACGGAACAAGACAGGTGAGTTTGACCGCGCTGACAGCCGCACCGAATAAAGCAATGGAACACTTTAAGCGTATTCCTGCGATTTGCGATCTCGATTAACTCAACTGAGCGTCGCAACAAAAATCAAGCGTGGAGCATATGCCGACAAATAGAAGAGCATTCGTGACAGGAGCTGAAGGCTTCATTGGATCGCACTTGGTGCGGTATTTATCCTCCAAGGAATGGTCTGGTGTCGGGAGCTATCTTTCAACAAATCGCAACGTACAGTGTACGCTGCGCGGAATTGACTTCGTACAATGTGATCTTCGCAACGGACCAAGGCTCGCACGACTCCTCGCCGAAGCTCAACCAACACACGTTTTTCACTTGGCTGCGCAGAGCCTGCCTACAGTTTCCTGGGAGGACCCGACCGGCACGTTTGAATCCAATGTGATGGGCTCCCTGAACCTCTTCGAGGGAATACGTTACCTAAAGCACCTTCCAGTTGTAGTTTCTGCTTGTTCAAGCGCGGAATACGGGAATGTCTCGCAGAACGCGATCCCGGTGTCCGAGGAACAACCGCTTCGCCCGCTCCATCCCTACGGAATCAGCAAAGTGTGCCTCGATCTCCTTGGCCGGGAATACTATCTGGACTACGGAATCCCTGCTGTGAACCTTAGGATTTTTAACACCACCGGCCCAGGGAAGACAAACGATGCGCCATCAGATTTCGTCCGTCAGTTAGTAAGAATCAGGCATGGACTGCAGCCGCCGCAAATCGAGGTCGGGAATTTAAAGCCTCGCCGCGCATTCCTCGATGTTAGAGACGCGGTGCGTGGGTTTTACGTCGCGGCTCTGCGTGCTAAAGCCGGCGAGACCTACAATATGTGCGCGGCATCGACACATGAAATCGGAAGGCTGTTGCGATATGCCATGCGGCTGTCGGGAGTGAGGGCTGAGATCGTGCAGGTGAACCGCCTCATGCGTCCTTCTGATGAGAAGATAATTTTCGGGAGCACTCGGAAGCTTCACCGGGACACGGGCTGGAAGCCGACCCACTCCATCAACGACACTCTGGCGACGATGTTGGATTACTGGGATAAGCAGCTTCTGGGAAGCGAGTGAATGAACTAAGATCAATACAAACGTGAAGCCGCGAGACAAAGCTGTCTATGAACGCGTTTACAGGCAGTTTGGAATTGAGGCGGAAATGAGTCGGAATTGCAAAGCGTTTGCCAGTTAAGAACTGAGTTGATCAACGGTCTGTGATGATCATTACAAGTACACCGCTTCGTATCTCATTCTTTGGCGGCGGCACCGATTACCCTGTTTGGTACCGGGAACATGGCGGATCTGTGCTGGCGACCACCATTGATAAAAGTTGCTATATTACTTGCCGGAAACTTCCGCCGTTTTTCGAGTATCACAGCAGAGTCTCTTACTCGAAAGTCGAGAACGTCGCTGACAATGAGGCGATTGAACACCCCTCCGTACGTGGATGTCTAAAGTTTTTGCAAATTCAGCAGGGAATTGAAATTCATCACGTCGCCGATTTGCCGGCCCGCACTGGATTGGGAACCAGCTCAGCCTTTACGGTCGGTCTCCTTCTGGGCCTATACGCACTCAAAGAACAGATGCGCGACAAGCACGCGCTCGCCGAGGACGCAATCCACGTCGAGCAGGAGCTCCTGCATGAGACCGTCGGGACACAGGACCAGGTCTGCGCGGCCTACGGTGGCTTCAATCGCATTAACTTTCAGACTGATGGGTCAATTGAAGTGAGTCGACTCATTTTAGAATATGGCAGACTTTTGGAACTGAACCAGCATCTAGCCTTATACTTCACGGGTTTCGCGCGTACGGCATCTGAAATTGCAGAAGATCAGGTAAGGGTGACGCCGCAGCGAACAGCGGAGCTGAAGCAAATGCTGGAGCTCGTTGACGAGGGAGAAGCAATTTTGCGGGACCCACGCCGCGATCTGGACGACTTTGGGCGCCTATTACATGAGAATTGGAAGATAAAGCGCTCGCTGACCCCGAGAATTACGAATGCAAAGATCGACGAGATCTACGAAGCGGGTCTCAGCGCCGGGGCCATCGGGGGAAAACTCCTTGGCGCGGGTGCTGGTGGGTTCATGCTCTTTTATGTGTCGCCGGATCGCAGAGACCAACTGAGGTCGCGTTTGAGAAACCTTCTGTGCGTGCCCTTTTCATTCTCCACCCGAGGCAGCCATGTTGTGGTCTATCAGCCGGAAACAAACTACGACGAGTCGCTTTCACGAGAGCGAAATGCAATCTATGCGCCAGGGATGCCAAGTAGCTAACGGGGCGGACTTCGAGCCAACGCTTAGTAATTGAGTAGAATGATGAACCCTCCTACATTGTCTTACGTACTTATCACGCCGGCGAGGAATGAGTCGGCCTTCCTTGACAAGACGATTCAATCCGTCATTACGCAGACGGTCCGGCCCGTGAAATGGATCATCGTCAATGATGGATCTACCGACCCAACGTCGGATATTGTCCGAAAGTATCTCGCGGCACACCCGTGGATTGAGCTGATAGACTGCCCGGTTCGGACAGAACGGAATTTTGCGGCTAAAGTGCACGCATTCAACCTCGGCCGGAATGCGCTGAACGGGATTGAGTATCAAATCATCGGTAATCTTGACGCGGATGTTTCCTTCGATGAAGACCATTTCGAGTTTTTGCTTACTGAGTTTGGAAAGGACAAGCGTCTTGGGGTTGCCGGTACTATTTTTCACGAACACGGCTATAGTTCAGAGACAGACAGCTTCGAGGGGCAAACTCACGTCTCAGGACAATGCCAGTTATTTCGCCGCGAGTGTTTTGAAGAAATCGGAGGCTACCAGCCAAATGAAGCCGGTGGCATCGATTGGATGGCAGTAACAACCGCCCGTATGAAGGGGTGGAAGACCAGATCATTTCGCGAAAAGTCCTTCTTTCATTACAGAGCATTGGGCACGGCGGAGAGGAGTCGAATCGCCTCGAGTTTTTCCTATGGCGAAAAAGATTATTACCTGGGAGGACATCCGCTATGGGAGGTTTTTCGAGTCGCCTACCGGATGACGAAGCGGCCGTATCTGATTGATGGTTTGGCTATTGGCTGTGGATATCTCTGGGCTTTTGTCAGTCGAGAGAAACGGCCAGTGTCGAAAGAGTTGATGCGATTTCACCGAAATGAGCAAATGCAGAAGCTCCGGTTGATCTTGGGGTCGCTTTTCCGCACGAGACGGGTTGATAGCTTCAGCGTAAAGGCCGGCTCATGACGAATTTGGTAGAAGTGGGAAAGACTATTGACATAGATCAATCGGAATCGCTGCTGCAGGCAGTCCTGAAGTTTGTCGCTTGGCTTGATCGATTTGGCGAGTGCTCCTACGATCATCAGAGTTATTTCGCCAGCGATTTGGGGAGGCACGCCAAGCGCCTCTACTACACGAGGGCAATCCTGGGAAAGCTCGCCGTGTCACCCATGATTGCTTCTGAAGCATTCTTGCCTGTGGCCCGGCGCTTCTTCTGGAAGAAGCAACGGTTTCCGATCGCTGACGCACATTATGCAATGGGATTCGCATTTCTCGCGAATGTTCTTGATGAAAGAAAGTTCTATGACCGTGCAGTCCATTTCCTCGAGGTTTTGAGGAACACGCGAAGCCGCGGCTATGACCGCTATTGCTGGGGTTATCCGTTTAATTGGGAGACGAGGGGGGGCACCATGCGAGAGGGGACGCCGCTCATTACCACTGTCCCCTATGTCTATGAGGCCTTCTCCGAAGTATTCAAGATCGACCATGACGAGCAATGGCTCCATGTCATGCAGTCAATTGCGGAGCACGCCCGTTTGGACTATCACGACGTCGCCACGTCGGCAACGGGCTCCAGTTGTTCCTACAATCCAGAGCCGAACGAGCCCTGCGGGGTAATCAATGCCAGCGCCTATCGCGCGTTCTTACTTACGAAGGCCGGCGTTGATCTTTCTACAGAACGTTATCGCAGAATCGCGGAACGGAATCTGTCCTTCGTTCTTGAATCACAGAACGAGGACGGGTCTTGGTTCTATTCAACCGAAGGAGAGAGGGACTTCGTCGATCATTTCCACACTTGCTTTGTGCTAAAGGCGCTGGCAAAGATCGAATCTTTAACCAATAACACTCGGTGCACGGAAGCGATCGAACTAGGAGTCCGTTACTATCTAGAGAACCTTTTTGACGACGAGGGTTGGCCAAAGCCGTTTTCCAGGAGGCCGCGGCTTACCGTATATCGAAGCGAACTTTACGACTATGCGGAGTGCCTCAATCTCTGTGTTCTTTTGCGCGGCAGATTTGAGGCATTGGATCAAGTCCTGAAAAGACTGTGCCACCTCGGCGAATGGCAAAAGCCGGACGGATCATTTCGCAGCCGGCGGCTCTATTTAGGATGGGATAACATGCCGATGCATCGGTGGGCTCAGGCCCAGATGTTCCGGAGCCTGTGCTATCTGCTTCACGAGCTTTCTATCGACCAGTCGAATCATTCGGCGCTTCAGGGGTAGCAGCGAGTTATGTGTGGAATTTGCGGACAATTTAACTTCGGGACGAGGGAGCCTGTCGTTCGACAAGATGTAGAGCGGATGGCTCAGAGTATCTCGCACCGTGGTCCCGATGATTCGGGCTTCTATTTCGACGGGCATCTTGGCCTCGGCTTCCGGCGCCTCTCAATCATTGATCTTGAAGGCGGACATCAGCCGATGTCCGATCTGAATGAATCCGTCTGGGTCGTGTTCAATGGTGAGATTTACAACTTCCCAGAGTTGAAGCAGGAGCTGGAGGCTTTTGGGCACGTGTTTCGCACCCGCTCAGACACGGAGGTGATCGTACATGGCTACAAGCAATGGGGAGATGACGTATTTAACCACCTGAACGGCATGTTCGGCGTGGCAATATGGGACGCGCTCAGAGAACGGCTGATTCTCGCCAGAGATCGATTCGGAATTAAGCCCGTCTACTACAAGGCAGACGAGTCCGCCATCATTTTTGGTTCGGAAATGCGCGCCGTCTTGGCGGGATCCGCCGAAGCGCCTGACGTCGATCCCAATTCTCTGAATCTATTCCTGCGCTACCGCTATACTCCGGCGCCGTACACGATTTACCGGGGAATCCAGAAGCTCGCAGCGGGAACTATGCTTGTCTGCGACGAAGGTGGCCCTTCCGTCCGGCAATGGTATCGGTTCAGTCCGAGGCCGTTTTCGCCCCCGAAGACCCCCGGAGAGGCTCGTGAAGAGCTGCTCGCACTCTACAAGGAATCGATGCAGAGACACCTGCTGAGCGACGTGCCAGTGGGACTTCTGCTGAGCGGCGGCGTCGATTCGGGAATGTTGCTTGCGTTAATGAATTTGTATGGTGATTCTTGGCGCACCTACACAGTGGGATATGGATCGAGCTTTTCGGATGACGAGCTTGAGGATGCCCAAGCCACTGCATCACGCTTTTCAGCTCGGCACACTTCTGTCATGCTTGACCGGGAAACCTATGAGGCCGCATTACCTCGGATCGTGTCCTTCCTCGAGGAACCGATTGCATCGTCTTCCATCGTTCCAATGTACTTCGTATGTGAACGAGCCAGGTCCGACGTAAAAGTCGCGCTCATGGGCCAGGGTCCCGACGAACTCTTTGGTGGATATCGTCGCCATCTCGGCGTTCGTTATGGGCAATTTTGGAGCTCGCTTCCGATCTGGATGCGGTCATCGCTCTCGGCCGCAATCTCCGCAGTCCCTCGGAATGAGACTCTTAAGAGAGGAATCTACTCTCTCGATCAGGAAGATAGGGTCGGGCGATACCAGCAAGTGCTATCGCTACTGCCCGGTTCTGAAATCGACGACCTCTTTCATGACGGACTTCTCGAACCCAATCCGGGCGAGAGAATACGAGACAGTTGGAAGTACTTGGTCCCGCTCATTGGAGACACAGATGAACTTGGAGGCTTCCAGTTTCTCGAGATGAGGTCAACGCTTCCTGACGAGTTATTGATGTATGGGGACAAGCTATCGATGGCCCATGGACTCGAAGTTCGGGTGCCGTACCTCGACAAAGAAATCGTTGAATATGTTGAACGGCTGCCCGCCCAGTTCAAAGTTCGACTTGGAACGCGAAAGTGGTTGCACCGTCAGGTGTGTCGCGACTTTCTGCCCCAGGAAATACTTCATAGAAAGAAGCGCGGCTTTGCTGTGAATGTTGTTGATGATTGGTTCCGTGGAACGATGAAGAGTAGGATGTCGCAAGTCTTGATGAACCGGGATTCACGAATCTACAAGTACGTCCGGCCATCCATCGTTCAGCGCATGCTTAAGCAACACCAGTCAGGCCAACGCGATTACCACAAGATACTCTTCAGCCTCGTGTTGTTTGAAGAATGGTTAGGAATTCATCGTTCACCTGTCGCCGCCGCCGTAGCTGTTTGATCCTAAGTCCTTATTCAACAGCCGCTTGCGACGGCAGGTGCGCAGATAACCCTTTTCATGCTGGAGTTGGATGCCCACATGATCGTTCGCACCACGAAGCTGCAAGGAGTCTTTGAGATCCAACCAGAGCCAACATATGATGAGCGCGGGTTCTTTGCGCGAACCTGGTGCAGGGAGGAATTCAGGCGGCACGGATTAGACTCAAAGCTCGTGCAATGCAGCGTTTCCTACAATGCGAAGAAAGGGACTTTGCGGGGCATGCATTTGCAAGATAGTCCATACTCTGAGGTCAAACTCGTGCGCTGCACACGGGGAGCGGTATATGACGTTGTAGTGGATTTACGGATCTCCTCGCCAACATTTCGGGAGTGGATCGCGATGACGCTCACGGCTTCAAAGAGAAATATGGCGTATGTGGCGGAAGGGTGCGCGCACGGATTCCTCACGCTCGAAGATGACACCGAGGTCTTCTACCAGATGTCAGAGTACTATCACCCCGAAGCTTCGAAGGGCGTGCGCTGGAACGATCCTGCGTTCGGGGTTGTGTGGCCCGGGGAGGTCGTGGTGATCTCAGAACGCGATCGAACACTACCCGATTTCGAATACAAATGAATGGGATAGAGGCAGCGCTCGAGCAGAGAGGTCTGGGGAAGACCGGCGTCGATTTGCACCAGCTTGCTTCTGAGCTCTATCCGATCTGCCGAAGCATCACAGGAAATGGAACCCGGGAAACACTCAGGCAAATCCAGCGGCTCATTCAGCTTCAAATCCGCGAGGTCAAGAGCGGAGCAGATGTCTTTGATTGGACGATTCCTCTGGAATGGAACGTTCGGGAGGCTTACCTCAATAGGGCTGATGGCACCCGCATCCTGGACTATCGAGATTGCAATCTGCAGATCCTGAACTATAGCGTCCCCATGCGCGCGAGGGTGCAGTTAGACGAGCTAAAAAAGCATCTGACCACATTACCAAATCATCCTAATTGGATCCCGTATCGGACTTCGTACTACACGCCGGAATGGGGCTTCTGCATGAAACACAAGCAGATGCAGGACCTCGAGGACGGCGAGTACGAAGTGGTAATTGACACTACGTTGGAACCAGGATTCTTGACCTATGGAGAATTCTATCTCCAAGGGCAATCAACTGAAGAGGTGTTGATCTCGGCTCATATATGCCACCCGTCGCTAGCAAACGACAACTTGTCCGGAATCGTTGTAGCGTGCTTCTTGGCTGGCCTTCTTCGCGGGCGCAGGCTCCGGTACTCCTATCGGTTCGTGTTCGTCCCCGGAACCATTGGCGCAATCACTTGGCTTGCAAAGAACAAGGACAATGCGCAACAGATTCGGCATGGACTGGTACTAACGTGCGTGGGTGACGCGAGCGCGTTTCACTACAAAAAGAGTCGGCGAGGTGATGCCGAGATCGATCGAGCTGCGGCCCTCGCTCTTAGGTCTTGCGGCGAGCCTTATGAAGTGCTCGATTTTTCACCATATGGTTACGACGAGCGGCAATACTGCTCGCCGGGCTTCAACCTACCCGTTGGGTGCCTGATGCGGAGCGTCTGGGGTACATTTCCCGAGTACCACACGTCAGCCGACAATCTCGGGTTCATCCATCCTGAGAAATTGGCGGGTACACTCCGCATGTGCGCAGCGATATGCGACGTGCTCGAAGGCAATCGAACGTATCTGAACAGGAAACCATTCGGTGAACCACAACTCGGGAAACGGGGTCTCTACTCTGGCGCCGGTAATAAGGCAAGTGCTGAAGCGATCAGTGCGCGTCTGTGGGTCCTAAACTATTCAGATGGCCGGCATTCGCTATTGGATATTGCCGAACGGTCCGCGCTGCCATTTCCCGCGATATACGATGCCGCGGAGTTACTGCGAGAACGCGACCTTCTGGCCGTTGTAGATACAAACTAGCCATTGATTATTGAAGGGAGAAACGGCGCGTGAAGATCTTGTTGACAGGTCACAAGGGATACATCGGATCGGTTGCCGGCCCGATTTTGCGAAGCGCAGGCCATGACGTCGTTGGCCTCGATAGTGACTTTTACGCCGCCTGCGATTTTGGGCAAGGGAGCCAGGACATTCCCGGAATCCAAAAGGATCTCCGCGATCTGAGGAAGAGCGATTTGTCCGGTTTCGACGCAGTCGTCCACATGGCTGCATTGTCCAATGACCCTCTGGGAAATCTGGACCGCCAACTTACGTATGACGTGAACCATCATGCATCCGTGCAACTCGGTCGACTCGCGAAGGATGCAGGTGTGCAGCGCTTCGTGTTCGCCTCGTCTTGCAGCACGTACGGCGCCGCCGGGGACGACTTTCTCGACGAGACTTCGGAGTTGCACCCTGTGACCGCATATGGGGAGTCGAAAGTCTGGGTTGAGCAAGAGCTGGCTCAATTGGCTGATGATGACTTTTCTCCTACGTTTATGCGTAACGCCACTGCGTACGGTGCCTCGCCGCGCCTGCGCCTCGACATCGTCCTCAATGACCTTGTGGCCTCGGCATATACAACGGGAAGGGTTTACATCAAAAGCGACGGAACGCCATGGCGGCCGATTGTTCACATTCGCGACATTATCGTAGCTGTCGTAGCTGTTCTTGGCGCCCCGCGTGAGCAGGTGCACAACGAGAGATTCAACGTTGGCCGCACCGACGAAAACTTTCGCATTCGCGAGTTGGCCGAGATTGTCACTGAAGTGGTTCCTGGCTGCAAGGTGGAATATGCGCCCGGCGGCGGACCCGATATCCGCTGCTATCGCGTGAACTTCGAAAAGATCCGCCGCGCGCTTCCGTCGTTCGTGCCTCAATGGACGGCACGCAAAGGAGCGCAGGAACTTTTTGAAGCGTTTCGCAAAGCCGGCCTGACCGCCGCCGATGTCGAACAGGGGCGCTATGTTCGCCTTGCTGAAATTCACCGGCTTCAGCAAACCGGCAAGCTGGATAGCGGGCTTCACTGGAATGCCAAACGCGCCGAAATGTTGGTGGAACGATGAGAGAATCAAACAGAACGATTTCCATATCAAGTGCGACACTCGAGCAGCAAGAAGATAAGCAAATCAAGGCTTGTCGCTTTTGCGGTGCTAAGCTATACCGGACGTTTGTCGACCTCGGCATGTCGCCGCTTTGCGAGACATATCCCTCCCGCGCCGATCTTGATCATGGCGAAATGTATTATCCACTTCATGTATACGTCTGCGAGGAATGTTGGCTAGTGCAATTGCGGGAGTACGAGAGTGCAGAGAATATCTTCAGCGACTATGCGTACTTTTCGTCCTATTCCGACTCATGGCTGAGGCATTGCCAGAAATACTGTGATGAAGTTGAGTCTCGCTTCCACCTGGGGAAGAAAAGTCACGTCGTTGAGGTGGCAAGTAACGACGGATATCTGCTGCAGAACTTTGTGCGCAAGGGCATTCCTGTCCTCGGCATCGAACCAGCAGGCAACGTAGCTCGCGCGGCCATCGAAAAAGGTGTCCCGACCATGGTTCGCTTTTTTGGCACCGAGCTTGCAGAGGAACTCGCGCGCGAAGGACGAAGCGCGGATCTGATCATCGGGAATAATGTTCTGGCCCAGGTTCCTGATCTCAATGACTTTGTTGAGGGGCTCATGGTTCTCCTCAAGCGGGATGGAGTGCTCACGCTTGAATTCCCGCACTTGCTTCGACTGATTGAACTGAATGAGTTCGACACGATCTACCACGAACATTTCTCGTATTTTTCGTTGCTATGTGCGCAGAAGATCCTGCAGGCGCATGGGATGCGAGTAATCGATGTAGAGGAGCTCAAGTCACACGGTGGTTCACTGCGTTTGTTTGCATGTAGAGCCTCGAGTGCGTTGCATTTGCCTTTAGGAAATGTGCAACGGGTCCTCGATGAGGAGATCAAAGCAGGGCTGAACACGGTTGAGGGTTACGAGGGTTTTGCCAAGCGAGCGCTGCAGACAAAAATGGAACTTGTAGAATTCTTGATTGAGGCTAAAAGGCGGGGGAAGGCGGTGGCGGGCTACGGAGCTCCGGGAAAGAGTGCGACGCTCCTGCATTATTGCGGAATCGGCAAAGACATGATTGGGTATACGGTGGATCGGAGCCCCTTCAAGCAGGGCCGTCACCTTCCTGGTACCAGGATTCCAATCTTCTCACCAAACCGGATCGTTGAGACGAAACCGGATTACGTTCTCATTCTTCCATGGAATCTTAAGGATGAGATCGAGCAGCAGTTGAGTTACATTCGCGAATGGGGCGGCCGGTTCGTCGTCCCCATTCCAAGGCTTGCAATCGACTAAGTCTCAATGGAATGAGGTTAGCATGAAAGTCGTTCTATTCTGCGGCGGAGCCGGAATGCGCCTTAGAGGGTATGTCGACGACGTTCCCAAGCCTATGGTGACGATCGGTACGCGGCCAATTCTCTGGCATCTGATGAAATACTATGCGCATTTCGGCCACAAGGACTTCATCCTATGCCTGGGCTATAAGGGCAACGTGATCAAGGACTATTTCCTTCACTACGACGAATCGGTTTCGAACGACTTTGTCTGGTCGGGAGGCGGAAAGCAGATACACTTCATCAACCGCGATATTGATGACTGGACGATCACGTTCGTTGAAACTGGCGCAAACAGTAACATCGGCCAACGCCTCAAGATGGTAGAGGGGTATTTGAATGGAGAGGAGATGTTCCTCGCGAACTACGGCGACGGGCTAAGCGATGCCCCGCTCGCACATGTGATCGAGACGTGCAGAACGAGCGGTGCGATCGCGTCGCTTCTGTTAGTGCAACCAACGGCTAGCTTCGATCTCGTCCATACCGCGAAAGACGGTATGGTAAACGACATTTGCCCATTGACGAGCAGCGACAGCTGGATTAATGGCGGATTTTTCGTGATGCGCAGGGAGATCTTCAGCCACATGCTTCCCGGCGAGGAACTTGTAAGAGAACCGTTTCAGAGGTTGATTGAGAAGCGCGCATTGCTCGCGTACAAGTACTCTGGCTTTTGGCAGTGCATGGACACGTTTAAGGACAAGCAACGGCTCGAAGAGCTGAACCAAGGCGACGCCCCATGGAAAGTGTGGGGGCGCGCCACGGTTCAGGGTGCGCTTGAAGGAACCATTAACGTATGATGCACCTGGAATTCAAAAGGGACACAATCCGCCCGATTGAGGTTCTCTGTCTGGGGGCCCATTCAGACGATATCGAGATTGGCTGTGCCGGAACGATCTTACGTTTGGCTAAAGAATATCCCGCCGCGTGGTTTCACTGGATCGTTTTCGGTGCAAGAGACTCGAGGGAAAGGGAGGCGCGCACAGCAGCGGGGCTCGTCGTGGGCGACCGGCTGAAAACCGTTCATATGAATGGGTTCCAGGATGGATTCATGCCTTACATAGGGAAAGACGTGAAAGCATTCTTCGAAGACAAACTGAAAACCATATCGCCGGATTTGATCTTCACCCACTTTCGAGACGATGCGCATCAGGATCATCGGCTTATCTCAGAGCTAACCTGGAACACTTTTAGGGACCACTTGATTCTTGAGTACGAGATACCAAAGTATGATGGCGACCTTGGGCGGCCTAACTTCTATGTCCCACTCTTGCCCGAGTTTTATCAAAAGAAAGTCGAAGTGCTAATGAAAGCATTCGAAACGCAGCGATCCAAGCGCTGGTTTCATGAGAGTACCTTCCTCGGGCTGATGCGCTTGCGCGGGGTTGAGTGCAACGCTCCCAGTGGATATGCAGAGGCGTTTTATAGCCGTAAGGGTGTCCTTTGAAAAGAACGACTTGGGATCTCCTAGTCCGCCAAGAAGTCGGCCTCGTCAGCACGGCGCTCAACAGGCTACAACGTGACCCGCTGCAAATTTCAAACACGAGATGAAGGACCTAAAAGAGAAGACGATTCGGGGAGGACTTGCGAGAATCTCGGCTCAGGCGGCCAGCTTCTCGCTCCGCATCGGTTCCTTGATGATTCTGGCCCGGCAGCTTAGCCCAGAAGACTTCGGGCTCGTTGGAATGGCAACTGCATTTACAGGAGTCTTAAGCGTATTTCGGGACTTCGGTTTGGGCGCCGCTGCGGTGCAGCGCTCAGACGTTACCGACGAGCAGATTTCCAATCTGTTTTGGGTCAATGTGGGGTTTGGAATTGTCCTAGCCCTCATTACTGCAGCTCTCGCTCCCGCCGTTGTCGCGTTTTATCGCGAACCGCGCCTCCTTTGGGTGACGGTGATCCTGGCCTTCGGCTTCTTCTGCAATGCGCTTGGCGTGCAGCATTCGGCTGTCTTGCAGCGGCAGATGCGTTTTACCGCGCTATCCGTCGTGAACGTTATTGGCCTAGCGGTCAGCAGTGTGGCGGCAATTGTCTTGGCAAGTGCGGGATATGGCTATTGGGCATTGGTGGCTATGACGGTGCTTCTGCCAGTCGCGTTAACGATAGGCGTGTGGGTAACCGCGGCCTGGATTCCGCGGTTGCCCAAGAAGGGTGTTGGACTGCGCTCGATGATACACTTTGGGGGCACGATCACCCTGAACAGCGTCGTAGTCTACATCGCTTACAATCTGGAAAAGGCACTCTTGGGAAGATATTGGGGCGCAGATGCTATCGGCATCTATGGACGAGCCTACCAGCTCGTCAATGTGCCGACAGATAATCTGAACTCCGCGGTCGGAGAAGTTGCATTCTCTGCCCTTTCGCGAATTCAAGATGACCCGCAGAGGCTTCGCAGCTATTTCCTGAAGGGTTACTCCCTCATTTTGTCACTCACCATTCCAGCGTCGATCTTCTGTGCTCTGTATGCTCCCAACCTAATCTCCATTCTCCTCGGCGCCAAATGGAAGGAGGTCGTTCCAATTTTCCGCCTGCTGGCGCCGACCATTGCGGTCTTCGCGATGATCAACCCCTTTTCATGGCTGCTGTTTGCGATTGGAAAGATCGCGCGAAGTCTTAAAATCGCTTTCGTGATTGCGCCCATGGTCATAACTGGGTACGTGCTCGGATTACCTTATGGCCCGCGGGGAGTGGCGTTCGGATACTCGGTGGCGATGGCATTGTGGCTCTTCCCGCATATTGTGTGGTGCGTACACGGCACGGCCATTTCAGTAATGGACGTAATGCGAACGCTGCTCCCTCCGTTAATGTCCGGGTGTGCAGCTGCATTGCTTTCCTTCCCGGTGGAACTCCTTTCCGCGCACCGCCTTCCAGCATTATTTAGGCTTGCGGCGGAAATGTCGATGTTCGCCTCTGTTTATCTCTCGGTGCTCCTGTTTGTCATGGGCCAGAAGACCCTGTTTATGAATCTTGTTGATACATTCCGCCGGCGCCCGTTGAGCGAAGGAAGCGCAGTATCGCTGGTCTAGAAGAGTCTACAGGGAAGATAGGAAGTTTCGGGATGGACACCACGGGACAGCCGCTGATCAGCATCGTCACTCCGATGTACAACGAAGAGAAACACGTTGCCACCTGCATCGAGAGCCTGCTTGCTCAGACGTATCAGAATTGGGAGTGTCTGATCGCGGACAACTGCAGTACAGACAGCTCGCCCCGGATCGCGCGTGCCTATGCAGAAAGAGATCCGAGGATTCGAGTTGAGCGTAACGATCGTTGCTTGCGCGCAGTAGAAAACTTTAATAGTGCCTTGCGAAAGATCTCTCGCTTCAGTAAGTACTGCAAAATCGTCTTTGCTGATGACTTCATTTTCCCGGAGTGCCTAGAGCAAATGGTGCGCGTCGCCGAAAGACATGTATCGGTTGGAATCGTAGGCGCTTATGGCTTGCAGGGTTGTCAAGTCATGTGGACCGGGCTTCCGTATCCGAGTGAAGTTGTTCCAGGAAGGGAGATCTGTCGCAAACTCTTTTTGGAAGGGTCGTATGTGTTTGGAACCGCAACGTCACTTCTCTTTCGCGCAGAGCTCGTTCGGAACCGCGACCCTTTCTTTGACGAATCAAACCTCCACTCTGATTCTGATGCCTGCTTGGCGCTGCTGAAGAGTCTGCGATTTTGGGTTTGTAAACCAGGTCCTTACATACACACGAGTGCGCGAGGCATCACTCTATGCGTTTTCCACGGAGTTTAATACATTCTTGGCAGGAAGACTTCATGACCTGGTCGCGCATGGCCCTGACTATCTGACGCAGGAAGAATATCAGCGCTGCCTGAAGGTGAAGTTGAAGGAATACTATAACTATCTCGGGTGGGGCCTGCTTCATCGAAGAGGAAAGAGCTTCTGGAAGTATCACCGGGCAAAGATGGAAGCAGCAGGGGTGGGGTTTAGCCGCGCCCGTGTAGTTGGAAGAGCATTGGTCAGGGTTATCAAGGTGGCCCTAAGGCCGCGAGCACTGTTCACGAACCTGAGAAATCAATTTGCTCTTTAAGAGATGGGTGCGCCGCTCGAAGACTGTCGAGAGATGGAAAGCGGACTGCGATTGTGCCGCCCGCGCCCCTCAGGTGGGACTCAATTCATGTAATCTATGGAACAGCGAGCCGCCTGGCTCAGAAACGAAAGGATCCCAAGAGATACAATGCGCAAAAGTCGTTTGCCGCGGGCCAAGACATTGAGGCTTAAGGCTGGCGAATGGGTTGAAGTCCGGACAAAGCAAGAGATCTTAGCGACACTAGATGAGCGCGGCCGCCTGGATAACATGCCCTTTATGCCAGAAATGTTTCAGTACTGCAGCCAAAGATTCCAGGTGTTTAAGAGCGCTCACAAGACTTGCGATTACCTGCGGGGCTGGAGCATTCGCAGGTTAAGCAACGCAGTGCACCTATCGGGTGTTCGTTGCAATGGAAGCGGACATGATGGGTGCGAGGCGAGCTGTCTGATCTTTTGGAAGGAGGCGTGGCTGAAGCGGGTCAGAGGCGAGCTTGTTGAGATTCGGCCGGCGGAAGGAATGAGCGTTCAGCATTCGCCTGCGGTGGGATCCTGCACAGAAGAGGCGGTCGCTTCAGCCACACGCTACCAGTCGCCAGAGGGGCCGACCCTCTATCGCTGCCAGGTTACGGACGTTACACAATTCACTTCGCGGATGAGCTTTTGGGATCCGCGCCAATATATTCAGGATCTGCTGTCTGGGAACGTCTCGAGCGGACTCGCAGGGATGACTTGGGCGGATCGATTTCTTGACGCGGTGCTCGCATGCGCGCGCATCCTTCAGGCAACGATTATTGGATGTTTCAATGAGGTTCAGGCTCGTCGAAAGAGAAAGCCTTATCCGTGCATCGATGGTCGCGGACCAAGCGAGAGCAACGAGGCACTGAATTTAAAGCCAGGGGAACTGGTTGAGGTACGGAGTAAGGAAGAGATCGAGAGAACTCTCGACCAAGATCAGAAAGACCGGGGGTTGTGGTTCGACTCCGAGATGCTTCCATATTGCGGAGGGGTTTACAGGGTGCTGCGGAAGGTCGGGCGCATTATCGATGAACGGACCGGCAAGATGGTCAGGATGAAACATCCAAGTATTGTCCTCGAGGGTGTGGTCTGCAGGGCTGATTTTCATCGACTCTGTCCGAGATCAATTTATCCCTATTGGCGGGAAAGCTGGCTCAAGCGAGCGCGGGAGACTGGGGGCAACCTCTTTAGCGAATGAGAGGGACTGTGCCAAATAAGAATCTGCGGTGTTTCTTAGCCGGTCAGTCTACCGGCAATCGGCGATCGTGCGGGTCCGAACAGATGAAAGAGAAGCGTAGCGTTTGTTACAACTTGTGGGCGTATTCGGCTGCTTCAGCCGTACTAATCATTGTCATTGCGGCAATCATATGGTCGCATGCTCACCCCTTCGGCTTGCACTGGGATGAAGCGGAGTATCTGGATCAGAGCGGAATCGACGTCCAACGTCTTTGGGCCGGGAAGATTCTTTCACTCGGCGGAAGAATCCTTTTAAAGGGCTATGGACATCCACCTGCCTATCGGTTCATCGTGCTGCCGTTTCTTGCTATTTTTGGCTTCCATGTAATGGTTGCGCGTCTTGTTTCCTTGGGATGCTATGTGCTGAGTTGCTGGTTCCTGTATAGGGCCGGCGATCTTGCTGCGGGACGCGCTGCGGGAGCGCTTGCTGTTCTGATCTTTGCGCTTTCTCCGGAAGTCATCGCCGCGAGCATCTTCTTCGGCACCGACACTTCATTGTATCTGGCGATTTCGGCGATGCTCTACTACCTGTTCCGAGCTTGGAGCGAGGAAAAAGAGAGCCGTGTCACATGGATTGGTCTGGGCGTGTCGATAGGAATTGGTCTTCTCGCAAAGCAATCCTTTTTGCCAATTGCTATCCCCATTCTTGTCTTTTGGCTTATCGCAGGTCACTACGGATGGTTGCAAATCCCAAAGTTGGGAGGACAAAGAAAAGCAATTGTGCTCGGCTTGCTCATCGGCGCGCCCTGGTGGTTGATGAATCTCAGAGGTTCAATTCACTATGTTGCATATGCTAGGAGCTTCGTGCGAAATTCGCTGGGATCGCCGTCGCTGCTTACGTGGATGAAGTGGCTCAACAGCGTTGTTCAGGGCCTGCTCGGGCATGGGATCGCGATCTTGATCGTCCTCGTTGCGATTGTCTCGCTTGTTATGCACTTCAAAGGTAAGGGACGGTCTTTCCCGGATCGCGGAAAAGCTGTTCTTATTGCTTGTGCCTGTGGGGCCGTGCCAATTGTGCTGGCGCAACTCAGCGGAACAAATTATCTTCTCCGTCATATCACCCCCGCGCTCATCCCTCTTGCGGTCTGTGTTGGTGTGCTTGGAGAACTGTCAGGGTGGTGTTCTTCGTGGGCTGGCTGCTTGACATCGGGCATTCTTGTGTGTGGCCAACTGGGGATGCTTCTTGCTCCCGTTGTGGTCCCTAATAAGGAGCCCATTGAGATCGGATTTAGCAATGGAGTCTATCCATGGCAGGCGATGGCCAGATTCGACCAATGGGACTGGGCGCCTGTCAGAGTGCTTACTCAGAATTGCGGCCTCCAATCGCCGAAAATCGGCTATTTGGGAAACGGACGCGCCTTCGATGAGCCGCAGATCGAGTATGCATGGGTTTCGCAGGGCATAACGCAGCCAGACGTTGATTGGTTATGGCGGTTCGAGGATGGGCCCATCAATTGGCAGAAACTCATGGCCCATGCCGATCAGGAAGATGTAGTTATCACGGCGCCGCATTTTGAGGGAGAGGTAACGATCAAAGAGAACCTCGACAACGCGCATAATGCCGAGTTTGCTGCACGTCTTTCTAATGACCCGCACTTTCAACATCCGACCAAGCTCGAAATGGGCCGGTTCCGTCCCATCGACGTGCTTGTCTATGTCAACTCGTCGATCAAGTGCCATGTCAATTAGGCGAAGTTGCTTGAAAGGCCAATCACAATTACGTGCAACTCAGATGGAAATCCCTCTGCACGGTCCCCTACTGGCTGGTTCCATGCATTTACAAAATAGCAACCAGGCAATTGCGGGCGCATTTCCCGAAGTTTTAGCTGAGGGTGCCTTTTGCTATACTAACGTTCCCCCATTCAAGGCACACCTCTTCTGTAAGGATCGCTGGCAGTTCCTATTTCGGAAATTCGCAAAGGTTTAGCCTTCGGCTTTGCGTCGAAGGGGTAGTACCAGGAAAAGCAGACTTAGATGAACGCTTCCCCTATCGCGATCATTGGCATGGCGGGTCGCTTCCCCGGCGCGCGCAACGTGGCCGAGTTTTGGCGGAACCTCCGCGACGGAGTCGAATCGATTTGCGACCGCTCCGACGCCGAGCTGGTCGCGTCGGGAGCCACGCCTGAAGAGCTCGCCAATCCGGATTATGTCAAGAGAGCTTCTGTGCTCGACGATGTGCCGGCGTTTGATGCTTCGTTCTTTGGCCTGAGCCCAAGAGACGCATCCATCATGGACCCGCAACACCGGCATTTTCTTGAGTGCGCCTGGGAAGCGCTTGAGGACGCAGGTCATCCCCCAAGGCAATTCGACGGTTCGGTGGGCGTCTTCGCTGGATCGGGAATGAATACCTACCTGATTCACAATCTGCTTGCTAATCGCCGCTTGGTTGAGACTGCGGGCCTCTTTCAACTGAAGCAAACCGGCAACGACAAGGACCTGCTGGCAACGCGCATCTCTTACCAATTTGACCTTCGCGGCCCGAGCGTGAATGTGCAAACCGCATGCTCGACTTCTCTCGTGGCCGTTCATCTTGCGTGCCAAAGCCTCCTTAACTATGAGTGCGATATCGTTCTGGCAGGCGGGGTTACGATAGAGATCCCCTACGGGCTTGGCTACATTTACCGGGAGGGCGAGATTCTTTCGCGCGACGGTCACTGTCGCCCCTTTGATGCCGGGTCGAGCGGCACGGTGTTTGCGAACGGTTTGGGTATCGTCGTGCTTCGCCGCCTTGACGACGCGCTCAAGGAACATGACCAAATACGTGCCGTCATTCTCGGATCGGCCATCAATAACGATGGCGCTCGCAAAGTGGGCTATCTCGCCCCAAGTATCGACGGGCAGGCAGAGGTTATTGCCGAGGCACTCAACTTTGCGGGGGTCAATGCGGAAGACATCTCCTACATCGAAACACATGGAACTGGGACAATCGTCGGCGATCCCATCGAAGTTCGTGCGCTCACAAAGGCATTCCGTGCGACCACTACAAAAGTAGGATTTTGCGGCATTGGCTCATTGAAGTCGAACCTGGGTCACCTCGACGCAGCTGCGGGCGTGGCGGGGTTAATCAAGACGGTCTTGGCGCTTGAGCACTCCCAGCTGCCTCCCAGCCTTCACTTCAAGAGACTAAATCCCCACATCGAACTTAAAGACAGTCCGTTCTATATCAACAACAAGCTTGCCAACTGGGCGGCAAAGGGATCGACGCTTCGCGCGGGAGTCACTTCTCTGGGGATTGGGGGCACAAACGCGCATGTTGTGCTTGAAAGAGCGCCGGAGGCCAAGCTTTCACGACGGTTGCCTCCGTATCACGTCCTGACGATCTCTGCGAAGTCTGAAGCCGCTGTGGAGCGAGCGTCCAACAACCTCGCCAACCATCTCCTGGCACACCCGGAGTTAAACCTGGGAGACGTTGCCTTCACGTGCCAACTCGGGCGCCAGGGATTCCCGCATCGTCGCGCAGTAGTCGTTCAGGACATTTCCGGCGCTGCCGAGGCCCTTGCAAACACACATCACAAAGAAATCGCGGCAGGAATTGCCCAGGGGAGCACGCCGCAGATTGCCTTCATGTTTTCCGGCCAGGGGGCTCAGTATGTGAACATGGGCAGAGAGTTGTATGAGCACGTGCCCGTCTTCCGCGCGACTCTCGATGATTGCGCTCGCGAACTCCAGAAACCACTTGGCATCGACCTGGTTCAGGCTCTATATCCGCCTCAACCGGATCAAGGCGCGGCTTCTGAAGAGCTGAACCAAACGTGGCTCACGCAACCCGCGCTTTTTTCCATTGAGTACGCGCTGGCTCGATGGTGGATGTCTCTCGGCATTCAACCTGCAGCCATGGTGGGTCACAGTATCGGCGAGTATGTCGCTGCATGTCTCGCCGGGGTATTCTCGCTCCCCGATGCTCTTGCCATCGTCGCCCTTCGTGGGCGCCTTATCTACAGTATGTCCGGCGGCTCGATGCTCGCCATTCCGCTCCCGGCGAGTGAAATCCGGTGCGCTGGCTCTTTGTCTCTCGCTGCCGTCAATAGTCCTAGTCTTTGCGTGGTCTCCGGACCTACACCCGAAATCGAGGCTCTTGAAGCTGACCTCGCAAAGCAGCTCGTTGCCTGTCGCCGCTTGCACACCTCGCACGCGTTTCATTCAGCCATGATGGACCCGATACTCGGTGAATTCGAACAGCAGCTCCGCAGCTTCTCATTTAGGCCGCCAGAAACTCCGTTTGCGTCGAATGTTACCGGAACCTGGATAAAGCCAGAAGAAGCCACCGATCCGGGATACTGGGCACGCCACATTCGCCAGACGGTTCAGTTTTCAGAATGTCTTGCTGCCGTCACGCGCAACGCAAACCCCATCCTGATCGAGGTCGGTCCTGGGAACACCCTGGCTTCGCTGGCTCGCCAACAGGGTGACAAATCAATACGAGCGCATCAGTCTCTTCCACATCCTCGCGAGGCGACCCCCGCCCTCCGTTGCGCGCTCACAACCCTTGGTCGTCTTTGGACGCACGGAGTCGACATCGACTGGGCAGCCCTGCACCCGCCGGATTCTGTCCAGCGTGTTTCCTTGCCGGCCTACCCGTTTGAGCACCAAAACTTCTGGATCGAACCAGACCGTCCTCACCATATCGAACCGGACCACTCCAATCATGCCGGCGCGCATGCGGTTAACCTCACCGAGAAAGCCGAAAAAGAGATAGATACATGGTTCTACAAGCGAGTCTGGAAACCGGCTCCGCTCGTTCCTGGCGCCAATCGTGGGGTTGGATGCTGGATCATCTTTCGGGACTCGCTCGGACTCGGTGATCAAATTGCTTCCAAGCTCAAGTCGGAGAAGCAGGAAGTGGTGATCGTCGATTCCGGGGCGGAATTCCGCCGAATCGAAAGGAACATCTATTCAGTTAGGCCTGGCGTTCGCGAAGATTACGATGCCTTGGTAAGCCGGCTAAGCAAAGAGGGACTTGCGCCAAGGAAGATTATTCATCTGTGGTCAGTGGTCGCAAGCGAAGGCGATGTGCCGCTTGACGAAACGCTCGATTCCAGCTTCTATAGTGCTCTTTTTCTTGCACAGGCTTTAGGAGCTCAGGACATTGCGGCCCTGGATCTGGCTTTTGTCTCGAATTGCCTGCAACAAGTCGGCGATGAGCCAATTCACCATCCCGCGCGAGCGGTATTGCTTGGTCCGGCGCGGGTGATTCCAAAGGAACTTTCAGGAATCGCATGTAGAAGCATTGATGTTGATTTTGAAAGCGGTCGAATCGAAGACTGCGCAACGAGGATTGTCGCAGAGATGAACTCACCCGGAGAAAATTGCGCAGTCGCCTATCGTGGAGCACAACGATATACCGAAACGATAGATCGCCTCGACCTTGCTGCAGCTCCTGGGCGCGCTACGCTGGAAAATGGGGGCATCTATCTCATCACCGGCGGATTTGGCGGCATTGGGCTGGTAGTTGCGGAGTACTTGGCGCGCGAGTTTAAGTCCCACTTGATTCTCGTCGGTCGCTCGCCATTACGCCCTGAGGCAATGTGGGAAGCCTCACTTGACGATTCCGGTGTTCCCGAAGCAGACAAAGAGCAGCTGCGCAAGCTGATTCAGATTCGATCCGAAGCCCGCGGCTTGCTCGTTGCACAAGCTGATGTTTCAGACTTGTCGGAGATGCGGAATGTCATTGCCCTGGCCATCAAGCGATTCGGCAAAATCGACGGAGTCTTTCATGCGGCGGGAATTCTTGATGACGGGCCCTTGATGCTGAAAAGCAGAGAAGCCGCTGCCAGGGTACTGCTTCCCAAAGTGTGTGGAACTCTGGTTCTCGAAAGCGCCTTACGTGAGGCGCCACTTAAGTGCTTTGTGTTGTTCTCGTTGATCAGCGCGATCTTTCCTCCGCCAGGACAAGTGGATTACGCGGCGGCGAACGCGTTTCTCGATGCCTTCGCTCTCAGCCGGAAGGGACCGGTGACGAGCATTAACTGGAGTGCCTGGCGCGATGTTGGGATGGCCGCGCGCGCTTCAACACAACACCCGTTGATTGATAGGCGCCTTGCTGAGACTTCGCAGGCCATCGTCTGTGCCAGTGATTTTTCTATATCGCGGCAGTGGATTCTCTCCGAACACCGATTTAAATCCGGCAAGGCACTCGTGCCAGGGACCGGTTATCTGGAGATGGCCGCTGCTGCTGTTCCGCGCAAAGCTCGTCGTCGAGGCGTCGAGTTGCGCGACGTCGTCTTTCTTGCGCCACTTTCGTTCGATGCTACCGCGCAGAAGGAAGTATTTGTTCAACTCACGCGCGAACAAACAGACGGCGAGGATGATGATGCGTATCGCTTCTCCATTCTTGTGCACGAGAATGAATGGGTCGAGCATTGCGCGGGATCAATTACGACCCCTTCCGCGCGTCCTGTGGCCCCGGTTGAGCGCGCCAAATTGGCTGCGCGCTGCCGGAAGCAGCAAATCACCTTCGATGGCGAGCATCGAACCAGGCAGGAGAAGTACCTTGATTTTGGTCCGCGCTGGCATTGCCTGCGTTGCCTGCAGATTGGCGAGCGCGAAGGCTTGGCTGAGCTTGAGCTCGATCCGGTGTATGAGCAAGATACAGCCTCTTTCTGGATGCATCCCGCCCTGCTGGATTTGGCAACGGGTTGTTCGCTTTACTTGACCGCCGGGTATGAATCGGCGGCAGATCTCTATCTGCCGTTTTCCTACAAAAGAGTCTGTGTTTACGATGCGCTGCCTCGCAAGGTTTTTAGCCATATTCGTGCGCGGCGGGAAAACGAGATTCATGGAGAGGTTGAAAGCTTCGATATCACGCTACTGAACGAGCACAATCAGGTTCTGGCGGAGATCGAGGGCTTTGCGATGCGGCGTATTGAAGATACTGAGACGTTGATGCACGAGAACTCAGCGTCGAGCCGCATCTTGGATCCAGGAAGACTAAAGCTCCTTACACCCCTCAGGCATTCAGGAATCCCGCCGCTTCAAGGTGTTCATTCCCTGAAAAGGATTCTCCTTAGTAAGACTCCGTCCTCCGTGATCGTTGCTCCTCAGCGTCCGGAGGACCTGACCCTCCACACAGCAAACGAAACGCCGCAGACCCTCAGCTCCCGTCCTCCTGGAGAAGACATCGAATCGACGCTGGCCGGCTGGTGGCAAGACCTGTTGGGCGTCGACAAAGTAGGCCTCGATGATGACTTCTTTGATCTGGGCGGGCATTCCTTGATCGGCGTCCGCCTCTTCGCAAAGATCAAGAAGACCTATCGGGTAGACAATGAATTAGCAATTCTCTTTGTGGCGCGAACCGTGCGCCAGCTAGCCGATGTGATCCGGAAATCGCGCGGGGAGGTTGTTCCCGAAAGGCGGAATTGGTCCAGCTTGGTTCCGATTCAGCCCAATGGCACGAAAGTTCCATTCTTCTGTGTGCATCATATTGGTGGCCATGCCCTCTCCTATGAGGCGCTGGCAAGAGCTCTCGGTCCCGATCAGCCGCTTTATGCCTTCCAGTCTCCACTGGTTTCAACCGCGGAGATTCGCGACATCAGCATTACGGAAATGGCATCAACCTATGTGAAGGAACTTCGCGCTTTCCTCCCGCAAGGTCCGTATCTGGTTGGAGGTATATCCTTCGGCGGCCTCATAGCTTTTGAAATGTTCCAGCAACTCAATGCACAAGGAGCGGACTCTGGCCTGCTTGTGCTGTTTGACACATCGCTCCCAGGCAGCGAAGAGCACGTTGGGCTAGTCGACCAGATATCGACGTTCCGGCACAACGTGCAAGCCGAAGGCAAGGTCTACCTGCGCCGGAAATTCAAGGAACAGCAGAAGCATTGGGGAGATTGGTTGCTTCGCCGCTTCAATCATGGCGCAGGTTACTTTTACTCCCTGGTGGGGCGCGAGCTCCCTCCTGACGTCCGGTATGCACAGGTAGAGAAAATGCACTGGCGGGCGCTGCAGCGTTTCGCTTTTAAGACATACCCGGGCAAGATAATTCTGCTGCGCGCAACGGACCGAAGCCCAGAAAACCTTGGATTGCGCGAAGACCCGACTCTGGGCTGGGGAAGACTCGCAGGCAGTGGACTGGAGATTCACAACGTTGTGTCTGGTCATGACAACATGCTTCTCGAGCCGCAAGTCAATGCGGTTGCTGACGAGCTCAGGTTGATTGTTTCTCGCCTGGAAGCTCCCGCAAGGGTCTCAGCCTGAGTCGTGGATCGCGGGATTTGTGCGTGCGAGTCGGCCTTCGACCTGCTGGTTGATCGCGGCTTGGCTTTGTCGTCGACGTAAACGGCCAGAGGGCTTCTCGAAGTCTCTCGTGCGTCTTTCGTCGATCTGCCAAGTAAGCTTCAGCGCTTGCCACTGATTGAACACAGCTAGCCGCGGAACCATGACGTCTCCGGCGATCGCCGATGAGGTAATTCGACCTGCTTGGGAAACTCCTTGCTGCGAATGCATCATACGGGGCCGGGCTATCAGAGAGATCCACTCTTGCCAACCGAAGTAAGCCGGGCACCTCGCTGCGTTGAAGATGCATACGGGAGTGACGCATTGGTAATCAAGCCCGTGGTTACGCAGTACGAGCCAAAATCCCACAGAAGTACCATTTCGCCTTCAACTTATTCTGCATGATGATGGTTGCATTGTTTTCCAGCGGGATACCATTCGATTGAATCCCATTTCTAACTACTGGACCGAGAAATAACTGCTAGGTTCCTCGCGAAAGCCGCCGTCGATTCTGCTGCTCTGTTCACTTATCGCTCCCACGAGCGTCACCGCCCTTCAATAGGAGATGTACTGCGATGATCACCAAGAATGTACCCCGTTCGACCAAGTCCTCCTCGGTTTCTGTTGCTGCATTGGGTCAGTTGGGCAGCGTCCCACGCGCATGGGTCGCCATCCTGATCTGCGCTCTGCTTGCCGCTGTGTGCGCTGCTAGCGCGCCGCTGTCCGCGCAGACAGCCTACTTCGCCGGCACGGTGGCTTCCCCTCTGCCCAGCATTGCTTCGGATGGTCCGGCGGGTGTGGCAATCGACGCAACTGGGAATATCTTTTTCGCCGACTATTTCAGTAGTTGCACTCCGAACTGTAAAGTGTTCGAGATTCCGTTTAGTGGTGGTACTTACGGAACGCCCGTTGCGGTTGGCAACTTCAACCAACCGATCGGCGTAGCAGTCAACGCAAGCGATGACGTCTTTGTGGCCGATTTTAATGGTCTTGAAGTGTATGAGGTAACGCCCAATGGCTCAGGCGGCTGGAACACCCCCACGGAATTGTACAGCGGGACTTTCGACGCGCCTATTGGCGTGGCGCTGGATGCGGCGGGGGACCTGTTTGTCACCGATTACGCTGACATTGGCATCAGCCATGCGTACGAGATAACGTTCAGCGGAGGGTCTCCAAGCAGCATTAAGACGATTGGGGGCGCCTTTTCTCATGCCGCAGGCGTGGCGGTGGACAGCGCAGGCAACGTCTACGTTGCCGATAACTTGGCCAGTGCAGTGTACGTGATCACGCCGGGGTCAAGCACGAATACGCAGATTGGAAGCGGATTCACGAACCCGGACTCCGTTGCAGTTGATGCGAGCGGAAACGTCTATGTCACAGAACACGCCGTTCCAACATTGAAGGAAATTGTTGCGAGCAACGGCAAAGCCGCAGGTTCGACCACGATCCTCACGCTGAATTTCAGCGGCATCGCGAACCCCTACGGCGTGGCCGTTGACGGGAACGGAAATCTCTATGTCTCCGACTCGAACAGCAGCAGCTATGCCATCAAGGAAATCCAGCTCGGGAACGTGAATTTCGGCTCAGCGGCCGTCGCGACCTCAACACCTCTTTCGGAAACACTGCAATTCGACGTCACGGCGGGCGGGACCATGAGCGCGCCCGCTGTGCTGACCAACGGTGCCGCCAGTTCTGACTTTTCCCTGAGCAGCACAACGTGTTCCGGTCCTGTGTCTGCCGGCCCATGCACGGTCACCGTCAACTTCACCCCGACGGCTTCCGGAACGCGTTCCGGCGCAGTCGAGCTGCTGACTATTGGCGTGCCCCCGGCAATCGTCACCACGGCGCACGTCAGCGGCACCGGCACAGGCCCGCAAATAATCTTTGGTCCAGGAGTGCCGGCCAACCTGGCCAAGAGCACCACCTTTGCCTTTCCCGACGGCGTCGCCGTGGATGGCAAAGGCAATGTCTATGTCGCCGATCCCTACGCTCCTGCGGTGTACCAGATTCCTCTGGGATCTGCGACAGCCACAGCGCTCGGTTCGGGCTTTGTGACTCCCACCGGAGTAGCGGTTGATGGGAATGGTGACGTTTTTGTGGCCGATCCAAGCGGCAATGCGGTCAAGGAGATTCTGGCCGTCAACGGCCAGGTCTCTTCCAGCTCGACCGTCGTCTCGCTGGGCGGCTTTATAGAGGGCGGCGCCGGCTTCAGTTTTTCAGTCCCGTTAGGTACGGCGGTTGACAGCGCCGGCAACGTGTATGTTGCCGATATCAGCGCCAATGCTGTCGAGGAAATCCTGGCGGCTAGCGGCTACAGCGTCGTCACCACGTTGAACAGCAGCTTTAGCAACCCTCAGGGCGTGGCCGTTGACAGCAGCGGAAACGTTTATGTTGCGGATACCGGCAACAACGCAATCAAGGAAATCGTCGCCGTCAATGGTCATGTCACGTCCTCATCGACGGTCAATGCGCTCGGGGGCAGCTTCAGCTTCAGTTTTCCCCACTCTGTAGCAGTCGACGGCAATGGAAATGTCTTTATCAGCGACGATACCGATGTGTATGAGATTCCCTTCGGGACGAGCACCGTCAACACGCTGGTCAGCGGGCTCTCTTCGCCTTCGGGCGTAGCCGTGGACGCACGTGGCAATGTCTACTACAGCAATTCCGGGCTCACCCAGGTGTCGGAATTGCCCCTCGCCACAGCGCCCAGCTTCAACTTCCCGACGACGACGGCCGTTGGGACAACCGATACAACCGACGGCATCCAGACCGCGCAGGTCTTTAACATCGGCAATACGCCCCTGGTCTTCTCGGGCCTCACCTATCCCGCCGATTTTTCCGAGGCCAACGACCTGAACCCCTGCACTAGCTCGACCAGCCTGAACGCAGGGCAGGAGTGCGACGTGCCCGTCGAGTTCGCACCCAGGAACGTTGGGTCGCCCTTGAGCGAGGACGTGACCCTGACCGACAACAGCCTGAACGGGACCAATGTGCAGCAGTCGATCCTGCTGAGTGGCACAGGCGTACAGCCTGCGGCGATGACCTCGCCAGCACCCGGCAGCACGTTGACCTCGGCTTCGACCACCTTCACCTGGGATGCAGGCTCCGGCGGAGTCACCGGATACTATTTCCATGTTGGCTCATCGCCCGGCGCCGCCGATCTGGTCAACATCGGTCCTCTGAGCGGCACCAGCACGACCGTAACTCTGCCCACCAACGGAGCCACGATCTACGTGCAGCTCCAGACGGTCATCAACGGCACGACCTCGCTCTTCAACAGCTACACCTATACCGAGTTCAACGGCACTGCAGCCGTCATCACCAGCCCGGCACCCGGCAGCACGTTGACCTCGGCTTCGACCACCTTCACCTGGGATGCAGGCTCCGGCGGAGTGACCGGATACTATCTCCACGTCGGCACATCGCCCGGCGCTGCCGATCTGGTCAACATCGGTCCGCTGAGCGGCACCAGCACGACCGTAACTCTGCCCACCAACGGAGCCACGATCTACGTGGACCTCCAGACGGTCATCAACGGCACCACCTCCCTCTACAACGACTACACCTATACCGAGTCCAGCGGCACTGCAGCCGCCATCACCAGCCCGGCGCCCGGCAGCACGTTGACCTCGGCTTCGACCACCTTCACCTGGAATGCAGGCTCCGGCGGAGTCACCGGATACTATTTCCATGTTGGCACATCGCCCGGCGCCGCCGATCTGGTCAACATCGGTCCTCTAACCGGCACCAGCACGACCGTAAATCTGCCCACCAACGGAGCCACGATCTACGTGCAGCTCTGGACGGTCATCAACGGCACCACCTCGCTCTTCAACAGCTACACCTACACCGAGTTCACGCAATCCTGGATCCGCAATCACAAGCCCAGTGCCCGGCAGCACGTTGACCTCGGCTTCGACGACCTTCACCTGGAATGCAGGCTCCGGCGGAGTGACCGGATACTATCTCCACGTCGGCACATCGCCCGGCGCTGCCGATCTGGTCAACATCGGTCCGCTGAGCGGCACCAGCACGACCGTAACTCTGCCCACCAACGGAGCCACGATTTACGTGCGACCTCCAGACGGTCATCAACGGCACCACCTCCCTCTACAACGACTACACCTATACCGAGTCCAGCGGCACTGCAGCCGCCATCACCAGCCCGGCGCCGAGCAGCACGTTGACCTCGGCTTCGACCACCTTCACCTGGAATACGGGCTCCGGCGGAGTGACCGGATACTATCTCCACGTCGGCACATCGCCCGGCGCTGCCGATCTGGTCAACATCGGTCCTCTGAGCGGCACCAGCACGACCGTAACTCTGCCCACCAACGGAGCCACGATCTACGTGGAACTCCAGACGGTCATCAACGGCACGACCTCGCTCTTCAACAGCTACACCTATACCGAGTTCAACGGCACTGCAGCCGCCATCACCAGCCCGGCGCCCGGCAGCACGTTGACCTCGGCTTCGACCACCTTCACCTGGAATACGGGCTCCGGCGGAGTGACCGGATACTATCTCCACGTCGGCACATCGCCCGGCGCTGCCGATCTGGTCAACATCGGTCCTCTGAGCGGCACCAGCACGACCGTAACTCTGCCCACCAACGGAGCCACGATCTACGTGGAACTCCAGACAGTCATCAACGGCACCACCTCCCTCTACAACGACTACACCTACACCGAGTCGGGCCCATAGCGCGGCGGCCATCTCCCAGTGGCCGTCGCTGAGCTCGGCGCAGCGGCATGCGAGCGCGGCATTCAACAGCAACTCAGTAGCTGGGACCTACGCCTATAATCCAGCGTTGGGGACGGTGCTCGGGGCGGTAAGTCAGACGCTGAAGGTGACGTTCACACCGACGGACACGACGGACTAAACGACGGCGACAGGGTGGGTGACGCTGACGGTGAATCAGGCCGCACTGACCCTGGCAGCCAACAACGCCAACCTGCAACACCCCACAGCCTTCTCGCTAACTGTGCAGTAGCACGCATCGCAGCATCCTAGTCGGCGCACTCCAAGGCCGGCGGTACGGTAAGGCGGGCATCGTCCCACCTATCCGCTCCGCCGGCCTTATGCGTTTGGGGCCCTTCCTAACGCGCGTCTCTACGGGATAGCGACGCTGGCCATGTTGGAGGGGACGCTGGTAACCCCCGAGGCGTCGACACTCTCCACGATGTAATCGTAGGTCTGGCCGGCCTGAACCGTGGTGTCCGCATAGGCGGTTTGAGTGACCACCGAAGTGTTCAATTGCAGATACGAAGTGCTGCCACTGGGCGAGCGATAGACGTTATAGCCGGCAACGGGATCGGACGAACTGCTGGGCGCATCCCAGGACAGATTCACCTGCAGGGGTTCTCCCGTACCGCTGAGGCTGATCACAGTCGAAGTACCGCTTGAGGAGTTGCTGGTCAGCGTGAGCTGTCCGGTTGTTGCTCCGGCGGTGGTGGGATCGAACTCGATGCTCAGGGTAGCGGCCTGATTGGGATTCAGGGTGAGGGGGAAGCTGGCTCCGGAGACCGTGAAGCCGGTTCCGGTCACGGTGGCCGCGCTGACGGTTACAGCCGCGCCGCCGGTTGAAGTCAAGGTCAGCGACTGGGTTGCGGGCGAGTTTAAGATCACGTCGCCGAAGGCCACGGTGGAAGCGTTGACGCTCAGTGTGGGCCCAGCCGTACCGAGCTGCAGGGCAAAAGTCGTGGCCACGCCGCCCGCGCTGGCAGTGAGGGTGACGGTCTGAGTAGTGCTGACTGCGGAGACGGTGGCTGCGAAGCTGGCGCTGGTGGCGCCTGCGGCGACAGTTACGCTAGCCGGCACGGTGACCGCCGGGTTGTTGCTGGCCAGGCTCACGGTGAAGCCGCCAGTGACCGCTGCTGCGTTCAGCGTTACGGTGCAGTTGTCGGTTCCGGCGCCGGTCATAGATCCGCTGCTACAGCTCAGTGCGCTCAGCACGGGAACACCCGTACCGCTCAGGCTGACGACGGTGGAAGATCCGGTCGAAGAGTTGCTGGTCAGCGAGAGCCGCCCGGTGGCCGCTCCGGCGGTGGTGGGGTCGAACTGAACAGTCAGGGTAGCGGTCTGATTGGGATTCAGGGTGAGGGGGAAGCTGGCTCCGGAGACCGTGAAGCCCGCGCCGGTCACGGTGGCCGCGCTGACGGTAACAGCTGAGGTCCCGGTCGAAGATAGAGTTAGCGTCCGGCTTGTGGCTGCATTCACGTTGACGCTGCCAAAGGACAGGCTGGACGAATTGACGCTGAGTGTTATCGAAGCCGCTTCCAACTGCACGCCGGCAGTCGCGGAGACGCCGTCCGCGCTCGCCGACACTGTCACGGCTTGCGCCACATTTACCGCGGAGACAGTTGCAGAAAAGGTTCCGCTCGTAGCACCGGCCGCGAGCGTCATTGAGGACGGCACCACGAACGAAGAGTTGTTGCTGGCCAGGCTCACGGTGAAGCCGCCACTGGCCGCTGCTGCGTTCAGCGTCACGGTGCAGTTGTCGGTTCCGCCGCCGGTCATGGATTTGCTACCACAGCTAAGTGCGCTGAGGGTCGTACTCGAAGATCTGCCCCGATGCGTCCCCAACCGATTGACGAGTAGCCTAAAGTGGACGAAGTCTTGTTCGTGGTTGTCAATGAACCAGTCGTCGATCCGACGGGTATTCGACCAGACTGCGGTCCCAAGCGAGCGGCACCACTGTCAGACGGTGCGGGGTCGGACGGGTTGTCTGGAGCATTGATGGAGCTGGACCACTCTGCGACGGCGAGCGGTGATGGTTCGAGCTGGGCTGAACCCTGGTTCAAAATAGAGGCGTTGATGTCGGCTGTATCACCGACAGATGCTGTGCCGAGCTGCCCCTTGCTTGTTGATGCTTGAAGCGCTGTGCCATCCGCTCGGTTCAGGAAAGCTCCACCACAACCGGACAGAGTCATGGCGAGACAACCAAATAGAACCGGTAGGATCAGGGCGGTGCTCAGAAGATGGATGCCATCGACTTCAGCTCGGCCAGGCTCACTGGGTAGGATCAGTCGAGAGAGATTGGTGCACAGAGATGCGATTCCTGCCGCAAATCTCTTCTGAAACGGGTGTTGTGCTGTGAAAGAGCCCATTTGTTTTGCCTTTTGAAAACGTATACAGAGACTCCTCCATCCTGGCGCACGCGATCCCTTACGCGTGCCCACGATCCCTCTTACCCAAGAAGGAGGCTGTCACTCTGATCAGTGCTTGTAGTATCGACAGGATGAGCGAAAGTTTGAGGTGCGACCGTGATGGTTGTCACTAAAGTGTACTATGAATGTTACCTTAGTGTTATTCCTTCTATGACGGAGAAGCTCCCGGTAGTTCAACGCAGTCTCCGCCCTTACTGCCCTCGTGTACATCGCAATCTCGCAGAAAACTCAGCATGTCGAGCATTTATTCCAGTGGTTTCAAGACTTTCGATCACGGCATGCGTCCATTGGCTCCATCAAAGACAACCAGGACCGCGCGGATTCGACGAGGGCGGCTTATTCGGCCACTTGGTCGTTCCCAGTTTGTTCGCTTGGATTTGCAGGACAGGATTGCAATTTCGAGTCGAAGCAGCCGCGCGTTGGTAACCTAGTGAAATGTTACCGTCCTTGAGCTCTACGAGAACACTATCAATCGAGTTCATTCGCGGTTCAATGCTGCTTCCCTTGCGAATGCGACGTGGCTGCATCGAATTAGGCTTCGCATGCAGTTCTGTTCCATTTAACAAGTTGCGGAGGTTAACCGCTCGAGCGGATTCGTCAGTTTCAGTGCCCTGAATCGAGCATCGTTTTGCACTTAGGATTGATGCGAATCTCCGCTACGCTGGGCTCATGCGAGCTATGGAGTTCGGTTTGGATCTACAGACAGAGATTTCTTGGAATTCAGATCACTCTTCGATCGGTTTTATGGAATAGTTACGCTCGCCGTGTTGGACGGTGGGCTTTCGATCCCAGATGCGTCGACACTCTCAACAATGTAATCGTAGCTCTGCCCGGACTGCACCGTAGTGTCAGCATAGGCAGTCTGGGTGACCACCGAGGGGTTCAACTGTTGATAGTTACCTGCTCCGGTTGGCGAACGAAAGACGTTGTAACCGGCCACGGGATCTGCGGAACTCGTCGGCGCATCCCAACTCAAACTGACTAGAATCAGCTCTCCAGTGCCGCTTAAATTGATGACCGCTACACCGTTTGTAAGAGAAGTGCTGAGAATGGCCAGCTGCCCCGTTGTCGCGCCCGCTGTGGTTGGATCAAACGCGATCTCAACTGTTGCCACCTGACCGTCCGTCAAGGTAAGGGGGAAAGTGGCACCCGAAATCGAAAAGCCAGCGCCCACCACCGTTGCTGCGGAAACCGCAATCGGCAACGCGCCCGAAGCAGCCAAGGCCACCGACTGCGTCGCGGTTGTATTCACAGGCACGCTGCCGAAGGCTATGCTCGTGGCGTTGATGGTTAGCCCAACAGCGCCAACATTCAACTGCAGGGCGAAGCTTTGCGAAATACCTCCCGCAGTGGCGATGAGAGCAACCGACTGGGCGGTGCTGACGGCAGAGACGGTCACGGTGAAGTTGGCGCTACTTAGGCCAACTGGTACTGTCACCGTGGCAGGCACCGTCACTGCGTTATTGCTGCTCGACAGACTCACTGCAAATCCGCCATTTGGCGCCGCTGCGTTCAGCGTCGCCGTGCAGAGGTCCGTTCCCGCCCCTGTCATCGACCCGATGGCGCAACTGAGCGCGCTTAGTACCGGCACGCCAATGCCGCTCAGGCTGACAAATGTCGACGATCCCGTAGAGGAGTTGCTGGCGAAGATCAGGGAACCCGTCGCCGTACCCGCAATCGTCGGTTCAAATTGCACGCTCAGGGTTGTCGTCTGGCCCGGATTCAGCGTCACCGGAAATCCCCCACCCGACGCCGAAAATCCCTTCCCCAACACACCCACCGTGCTCACGGTCACCGGCGCAGTACCCGTTGAGGACAAAGTCAGCGACTGAAAAGCCGTCGTGTTAACGCCCACGCTGCCAAAATCCAGGCTGGTTGTGCTGACGCTGAGTGCAGGCATTGCCACGACCGCCGCGTCCAACTGCAAGGCAAAGCTCTCCGAAATACCACCCACACTGGCCGTCAGCGTCGCAGTCTGCGTTGTGCTGACCGAAGAGATGTTGGCCGTGAAGCTGGCACTGGTGGCGCCTGCGGCCACGGTCACGGTAGCCGGCACGCCGACGGCCGAGTTGTTGCTGGCCAGGCTCACCGTAAGGCCGCCACTGGCAGCTGCCGTATTCAGAATGACTGTGCAACTGTCCGTCCCCGGGCCGGTCATAGATCCGCTCGCGCAGCTCAAGGCGCTCAAACTTGTCGAGCTTGTCGAGCTCGCCGCAGTTCCGGTGCCGCTGAGCCCGATCACGAGCATTCCATTGACGGTAGAGTTGCTGGTGATGGTCAACTGGCCTGTCGAAGCTCCCGTCGTTGCAGGAGAGAAATTCACACTAAAGCTATAAGTGCCACCAGCAGCTACCTTGACTGGAAGGTCGCCTTCACCACTAACTGAGAACGCCTGTCCTGCCACAGTCATCTGCGAAACTTCCACTGCCGCCGATCCCTGATTCACAACAGATATACTCGAACTGGCCGTTTGGCCCAGAGTCACTCCACCAAAGCTGATAGCTGTCGTAGATGCCTGGAGAGATCCCGCATCTGCAGCGGGAACGATAATCTTGCCTCCGAGGCAACCACATAATGCGAAAGGCAAGCAACATGAGAACACAAGGAAAAGATGAAATACCCGCCAACGGGTGAGCTTGGCGACGCAAGCGCGCAAAGTCGCCCCGTTGCGATTCAGCCGCGATGAATGGCCAATGGCTACATCGACCGTTGTGAAGTCATGGCCCAACGGCGCGCAAAAAGGAATGTCGCGCAACTCTATCACGTGAAAAGACCTTTATGAAGCGTGCTACTTCCTGGCCCGTAGCCCCGGAACAGCTTGGGACTGGATGTTCACCTTACGCCGACCGGCAAGCCTATTTGGCGCCAACCGTCGAATATGGGCAGTGCCTTGGGTCACTGCACTGTTGTACTCTGCGGCTCATCATCCGTGCAGAATCGCCTCTGCAGACCTCGCTCAAGTTCAACTTCAGTTGGGTAAGTAAAATTCTCACCGCCCGGTCGCGATCGTCAAGGGCGTAACTACCTTAACTGTGGAAAAAAGCAAATGAACAAACCTTGCCACGTTTCGCGACTTCCCGGACATACGCCACAAGGTCTGGTTCACTGGTCTTATTCTCATGACAATGTCGACCGGAAAATCGATACCGCCTGGCGTGGGCAGGATCAAAATCGAGTTGTAAGCCTGAGCGCCGCCCGGCATCTTCACTGACACGTACAGCCCGCCTTGTAAGCTCCGCTCCTCGCGGCACACTAGGTGAATCGCCGACTTCGACTCTGGGTGCAGGAGTTTCTTCTCGATGATCTTTATATGTTGTACGAACAAGGCAGTTAGCTGACCCCACGAACCCATAGCGCGAACCGCTTCAGCCACTTGTCGGCCCTGGAAGACGCCGGGGAATATCAGAACCGATTTGAATTTGCCAGTCGCTTGCTGTCTTCCGCAAATAGGGAAACGCGATGTCGACAGAACCACGCTTCTTCTTTGCAAGGCACGACTGCGACCAACATACAAATCTATCGGTCCCAATCCGAACCCATCGAGTCGTCATACGCTTGAGTTGCGTTATTCTGCCCGCAATCCGAATGCCATACTGAACCAATCATTTGTGGATTCTCTACGCTCCTCACAGAATTGGGCTTGACGCACAGCGAGCGAACAAGCAGGAGAGTTGGCCCTGGCGCAAAGCTGTCTGAGCGCATGTAGTTTATTCATAGTTGCGAATAAATTTCCCAACGGTAGAGGGAAATATCCACCTGTTCGGCTGCCGCTGCTCAACCCGCTAAGGGACTCATCCTAGCTAAGGATTCCCTCCGATGCTCAGGGCAGTCTCCCGTTCCGATTGCACAGTCAACGATCCCCAGTGCAGATCGGCGGCAATTGTCCGAGGGTTTCTCTGATCCCAGTCAGCGTCTCTACGGGATAGCGACGCTGGCCATGTTGGAGGGGACGCTGGTAACCCCCGAGGCGTCGACACTCTCCACGATGTAATCGTAGGTCTGGCCGGCCTGAACCGTGGTGTCCGCATAGGCGGTTTGAGTGACCACCGAAGTGTTCAATTGCAGATACGAAGTGCTGCCACTGGGCGAGCGATAGACGTTATAGCCGGCAACGGGATCGGACGAACTGCTGGGCGCATCCCAGGACAGATTCACCTGCAGGGGTTCTCCCGTACCGCTGAGGCTGATCACAGTCGAAGTACCGCTTGAGGAGTTGCTGGTCAGCGTGAGCTGTCCGGTTGTTGCTCCGGCGGTGGTGGGATCGAACTCGATGCTCAGGGTAGCGGCCTGATTGGGATTCAGGGTGAGGGGGAAGCTGGCTCCGGAGACCGTGAAGCCGGTTCCGGTCACGGTGGCCGCGCTGACGGTTACAGCCGCGCCGCCGGTTGAAGTCAAGGTCAGCGACTGGGTTGCGGGCGAGTTTAAGATCACGTCGCCGAAGGCCACGGTGGAAGCGTTGACGCTCAGTGTGGGCCCAGCCGTACCGAGCTGCAGGGCAAAAGTCGTGGCCACGCCGCCCGCGCTGGCAGTGAGGGTGACGGTCTGAGTAGTGCTGACTGCGGAGACGGTGGCTGCGAAGCTGGCGCTGGTGGCGCCTGCGGCGACAGTTACGCTAGCCGGCACGGTGACCGCCGGGTTGTTGCTGGCCAGGCTCACGGTGAAGCCGCCAGTGACCGCTGCTGCGTTCAGCGTTACGGTGCAGTTGTCGGTTCCGGCGCCGGTCATAGATCCGCTGCTACAGCTCAGTGCGCTCAGCACGGGAACACCCGTACCGCTCAGGCTGACGACGGTGGAAGATCCGGTCGAAGAGTTGCTGGTCAGCGAGAGCCGCCCGGTGGCCGCTCCGGCGGTGGTGGGGTCGAACTGAACAGTCAGGGTAGCGGTCTGATTGGGATTCAGGGTGAGGGGGAAGCTGGCTCCGGAGACCGTGAAGCCCGCGCCGGTCACGGTGGCCGCGCTGACGGTAACAGCTGAGGTCCCGGTCGAAGATAGAGTTAGCGTCCGGCTTGTGGCTGCATTCACGTTGACGCTGCCAAAGGACAGGCTGGACGAATTGACGCTGAGTGTTATCGAAGCCGCTTCCAACTGCACGCCGGCAGTCGCGGAGACGCCGTCCGCGCTCGCCGACACTGTCACGGCTTGCGCCACATTTACCGCGGAGACAGTTGCAGAAAAGGTTCCGCTCGTAGCACCGGCCGCGAGCGTCATTGAGGACGGCACCACGAACGAAGAGTTGTTGCTGGCCAGGCTGACTGTGAGACCGCCGCTCGGAACAGCCGTGTTCATCGCCACCGTGCAGTTGTCGGTACCCGCTCCTGTCATCGTTGGGTTGGCGCAGCTTAACCGGGTCAGCTTTGGCACACCCCTTCCCAGCAGCCCTACCTTCTTCAAAGCTGCATCGGCGGAGTTACTGGTCAGGTCGAGCTCACCTGTCGTCGACCCCGTAACAGTGGGATCAAACTGCAGGGTGAGTGTCGCGGCTTGATTGGGATTCAGGGTCAGGGGGAACGAGGCCCCGGAAGCAACAAACCCGGCTCCCGTCAACGAAGCCGCGCTGACCGTCACCGCTTTGTTCCCTGTTGAAGACAGGGTAAGGGTTTCTGTCGCCGGAATATTCATAACCACATCGCCGAAGTCGATGCTGGTTGTGCTCAGGCTCAGCGTCGGCGCCGCGGCGTTGAGCTGCAAGACGAAGGTCTCCGACACGCCGCCCGCGTTGGCCATCACAGTTGCCGACTCAGCGGAGCTCGTCGGGGAGACGGTTGCCGTGAAACTGGCGCTGGTCGCGCCTGCGCCCACGGTCGCCGTGGACGGTACCGTCACCAGTGAATTGCTACTGGCTAGGTTCACTGTGAACCCGCCGCTGGCCGCCGCTCCATTCAGTGTCACCGTGCAGCTATCCGTGCCCGAGCCTGTTATTGACGCGCTCGCACAACTTAGCGCGCTCAGCACCGGCACGCCCGTGCCGCTCAGGCTGACGGCCGTCGGCGACCCCGTCAAAGAATTGCTGGTTAGCGTCAGTTGTCCTGTGGCGGAACCGGCGGTGGTGGGGTTGAATTGTACGCTCAGCGTCGCCGTCTGGCCGGGCGCGAGTGTCACAGGCAGGCCCTCGCCGGAGATCGAGAAGCTGTTTCCCAACAGCGCCGCCGCACTCACAGTGACCGGAGCTGTGCCCGTTGACGACAGAGTAAGCGGCTGCGTGACCGCCGAATTCACCGGTACGCTCCCGAAAGCAAGGCTTGAGGCGCTGATCCCCAGCGTGGGTGTAGCCGCGCCCAGTTGCAGGTCGAACGTGTCCGCAACGCCGCCCACACTCGCGGTTAACGAAGCGGCTTGCACGGAGGTGACCGGGGAGACACTCGCCGTGAATTGGGCGCTCGTCGCACCTGCCGCAATGGTCACCGAGGCCGGGACCACCACGGCGCTGTTACTACTGGTCAGACTCACCCCGAGGCCGCTGTCTGCGGCCGCGTTCAGCGTCACGCTGCAACTGTCCGTTCCTGCTCCCGTTATTGCTCCGCTCGCGCAGGTAAGCCCACTCAGCACCGGCACGCCCATGCCGCTCAGGGCGACGGAAACCGAAGATCCGCTTGCGGCGTTGCTGGTTACCGTGAATTGGCCGGTTGCCGCCCCTGACGATGCGGGGACGAATTGGATGCTAAACGTGAGACTGCCTTTGGCGGCGACAGTCATTGGCATACTGCTTCCGCCGCTCATGGCGAAGGACTGCCCACTCAAAATCAGCTGAGAGATCTCAACCGGCGCGGATCCCTGGTTCAAAAGCGTGATGTTTGTGCTCGCCGTCTTACCCACAGCCACTTGGCCGAAGTCGACGGTGCTCGATGATACGGTGAGTGTTCCTGTTGCCGCATGATTCTCGACAAAGGATCCTGAACAACCGCTCAGGGCGAGGCCGCAGGAAAAAGAAAGCAGCCCAATCAGATTCAGCTTCAAATGGCGCATATTTCCTCAGAACGGGCCCGACAATTTCATCGGCGCGCGCACGAAATTTATCGCCAAGGCGTACTTAGGTAATCAATAAAGATTACTAATGTGAGCAATTATAATCAGATTTATAGGTACTGTTGAATATTACTATACATTACCTTTGTGGAGTTTTTACCGGAGTGGTAATCCGACCTTTGTGTTACTTGGGCTTTGCGGGCACCCCAATCCTCGCGGTCGGTGTCAGGCTTATGGGTGGATCGAATGCTGAAGGTTATTCAGAATCTGACAACTACAGCCGCCTGATCGGGGCCTGATCTGCGGCTTCGTATACGGCCTGCCCTCCGGCCTGTCCTGGAGAAAGTGGTGTGACGGGCGCCACAGCCACTCTTTTCCAATCGTCTATAGAACGGCCTTCGCGATCGCTGCCAATTGCATGAAGGACGTGCCTTCATAGATCGTTCCGATCTTCGCATCGCGGTAGAGCTTCTCCACCGGAGACTCTTTCACGAACCCTGACCCTCCCAGAACTTCCACAGCGAGGCTCGCCACGCGTTCGGCCACGTGCGACGTGAAGTACTTGCACATCGCCGCTTCCTTGCGAAATTCAAGCTTCGCGTCTTTCCGTCGCGCCGCGTTGTAAACGAGCAACCTGGCAGCTTCAACGTCAGTAGCCATCTCCGCAAGCTGAAACTGCATGGCCTGAAACTCCACAATCGCTTTCCCGAACTGCTTGCGGTCTTTGGCGTGCTTCACAGCGTGCCCCCACGCGCCTTCGGCGAGTCCCAGCATCTGCGCGCCGATGCCGATGCGCCCGCCGTTCAGCGTCTCCATCGCAATCTTGTAACCGTTGCCCACGTCGCCCAGCACCTGCGCCGCCGCAACCACACACTCCTCCAGAAGCAGCTCACAGGTGCTTGAGGCGCGAATGCCCAGCTTGTCTTCTTTCCTGCCGATCGTGAATCCTGGCGCGCTGTTTTCCACCAGGAACGCCGTGATGCCCTTGTAGCCTGCGCTCGCGTCCACGATGGCGAAGACAATGAATAATCCCGCTTCCTTCGCGTTGCTGATCCAGAGCTTCCGCCCGGTCAGCAGATACTCGTCGCCGCGCTTCACCGCTCGCGTCTGCAACGCAAAAGCGTCTGAGCCCGAGCCTGCCTCGCTCAGCGCGTAGGCCCCGACGGCATCGGATGCCAGCCGGGGGAGATACTTCCGCTTTTGCTCCGGCGTGCCCCAGCGAAGCAGCGCGCTCGCAACAAGAGTGTTCTGCACATCCACAACGAGCCCCACCGAAGGATCCACCGCCGACAGCATCTCCACGGCTAAGACGCAGTCAAAAAACGATCCCCCGCTGCCACCTAACTCCTCGGGAATCTCAATGCCCATCAAACCAATCTCAAAGAGCTTGCGCAGCAACGCAGCATCCAGGTGCTGCTCTTCGTCCATGCGGCGAACCAGCGGCGCAATCTCGTCCTGGGCAAACTTCCGCACGGTATCGCAAAAAAGCGTCTCTTCTTCGCTCAAATGCGTGAGGGGCGGGCTAGGCGAAAGAGGATCCAAGGCTGTTCGCCTCCAAACATCCGATCCGTATTATCACAGATCGCCTTGCGATGATATGCTGCGCTCGGGACCGGGACGTTCAACGAAGCTCCGTATGCAAATCAGGAATCACGTCTTCCTTGTGACCGGCGGCGCATCGGGACTGGGCGCCGCGACAACGCGTCTTCTCGCCGCCGAAGGCGGATCTGTCGTGATCGCTGATCTCAATCGCACTGCTGGCGAGGCCCTGGCCGGCGAACTGGGTGAGGCTGCCCGCTTTGCCTGCACCGATGTGACCAGCGAGGAGGCCGGGCAGGCCGCGGTCGATCTCGCGCTCCGCTCATTCGGCCACTTGCACGGCCTCGTGAATTGCGCGGGTATTGCCCCATCGGAAAAAGTAGTTGGCCGCAATGGGCCGCATCGTCTGGATGCCTTCGCGAAGACTGTCAGCATCAACCTGGTTGGAACGTTCAACATGATCCGACTGGCTGCTGCAGCGATGGCGAAGGAGGAACCCGGCGAAGATGGCGAGCGCGGCGTGATCGTCAATACCGCCTCAATTGCGGCATTCGACGGCCAGATCGGGCAGGCTGCCTACGCAGCTTCAAAGGGCGGCATCGTTTCGCTCACACTTCCCGTTGCACGCGAGCTGGCGCGATCCGGCATTCGCGTGGTTACCATCGCGCCGGGAGTCTTTGAAACGCCGATGGTGGCCGGCTTTCCGCAGGAAGTGCAGGAGGCCTTGAGCAAAAGCATCCCATTTCCCGCTCGCTTGGGCCGCCCTTCGGAGTTTGCGATTCTGGTCAAGCACATCTGCGAAAACACCATGCTCAACGGCGAAACCATACGGCTCGACGGCGCGCTCCGCATGGCTCCACGCTGATTCCACGTATTTCAGGAGCAAGGCATGGCTGCATCCGATCCCATCGTGATTGTTGACTCCGCGCGCACGCCCATCGGCGCATTCCAGGGAGACCTGAAGGATTTGACCGCTCCTGAACTTGGCGCCGTTGCCATCCGCGCCTGCATTGAACGTGCCGAAATCCGATTGGATTCGGTCGACGAAGTTCTCTTCGGCTGCGTGCTGACTGCCGGCCTGGGTCAGGCTCCCGCGCGCCAGGCCGCGCTTGGCGCCGGACTTCCGCCATCAACCGGCGCGGCCGCTATCAACAAAATGTGCGGCTCGGGCATGAAGTCCGTTATGCTGGCGCACGATCTGCTGCTTGCCGGCAGCGCAAAGATCATTGTCGCCGGCGGCATGGAGAGCATGAGCAATGCCCCATATCTCCTGGATCGTGCGCGTGCCGGCTATCGCATGGGGCATGGCCGCGTTCTCGATCATATGTTTCTCGATGGGCTTGAAGACGCCTACGATAAGGGCCGCCTGATGGGAACCTACGCCGAAGACTGCGCCGAGACCTACGCCTTTACCCGCGAGGCGCAGGACGAATACGCGTTGGCTTCGCTCACGCGGGCGCAAAAAGCCACCGCAGACGGCAACTTTGCCTCGGAGATCGTTCCAGTCACTGTGAAAGCGGGCAAGACAGAGCGCCAGGTCAAGCACGATGAGTTGCCGCTGAAAGCAACTCCAGATAGGATTCCGCACCTCAAGCCGGTCTTTCGCGACGGGGGAACGGTGACGGCGGCTAATTCCAGTGCAATTTCCGATGGCGCGGCAGCACTGGTGCTCATGCGGCGCTCTGAAGCCGACCGCCGCGGCCTCAAGTCACTGGCGACGATCGCGGGTCACGCTACCTACGCGAACGCTCCAGCGCTCTTTCCCACCGCGCCCATCAGCGCGATCCGGCGGCTTATCGAACGGACAGGCTGGGCGGCCGGCACTGTCGATTTATTCGAGATCAACGAGGCCTTCGCCGTCGTCGTGATGGCGGCCATGCGCGATCTGGGCCTTGCCCATGAAAAGGTCAACGTCCACGGCGGCGCTTGCGCCCTCGGCCACCCCATTGGCGCATCCGGCGCGCGCATCATTGTCACATTGCTTGCGGCACTCGCAAAATACTCGCTGCGTCGCGGAATCGCCTCTCTTTGCATCGGCGGCGGCGAAGCAACCGCCATGGCGATTGAACGAGTCGGCTAACGGCTCTTGCAGGTGGGGCTCAATCGATGGCGGCTGGAAGGAAGGTGATCGTTATGCGCCCGCTAAGGCGGCCTGGGCGACGCCGCGTTCACCTTCCACTTGGGCCTCGGCAGCTGCTGGCGCGCTGACCGGTACATGAGCCAACTCCCACGCTGAGCGATCCTTAAGCAATCGCGCGACCAAGGCGGTGTGCATGGCGTGGCCGGCGCGTACCGCCACCACGTGGCCCTCCAACCGGCGCCCAGCCAGAGCCAGATCACCGATCAGATCAAGCACTTTATGCCGCACATACTCATCCGGGAAACGCAGGGGGCCGTTCTCCGGACCGCCTTCCCGAAGAATGATCGCGTTTTCCGCAGTCGCCCCACGAATCAATCCCATATCGCGTAACTTGCGCTCATCGGCTTTGTAGCCGAAGGTGCGCGCCGGGGCAATTTCGGAACCGTAAGTCTCCGCTGCCAAATCGACGCAGGTCTTCTGCTGCCCGATGGGCGCGGGAAAGTCGATGGTGTAGGAGATCCGGTAACCAGAACCAGGGTAGACGCCAATGAACTTGTCACCCTCGCGAACTTCCACCGGCTGGAGCACCCGAAGAGTCTCGCGGCGGCGGCGCTGCTCGCGGATACCCACACGGTTGAAGGCTTCCACATAGGGCAGGGCGCTGCCGTCGAGGATGGGCAACTCAAGGTTATCGATCTCGACGATCACATTGTCAATGCCCATACCAATAAAGGCCGAGAGCAAGTGTTCGGTGGTAGAGATGAGCACGCCTTGGCGCATCAGACTGGTTGCGTAGCTCACCTTGGCCACGTTGCGGCCGATGGCGGGAATCTCAAAATTGTCGAGATCGGTGCGCCTGAAAACAATGCCCGAACCGGCTGCGGCGGGCAGCAGGCACAACCTCACCGGAGCGCCCGAGTGCAGTCCTACACCCGAAAACTCAAGGGGCGCTGCAATCGTTTGTTCCTGGTGCGCTGGTTGAGCCAATGGTCCTCTCCGGGGCTGAAAACCCGTGTGGTGTTTAGATTAGACGAGGTGAGGAAATCCTGTGGTGTGGTATTTTTGCCACACTGTGCATTGTCCGCGCAAAGGAGTCTTCTTGGTCACAACGCTAGGAACGTGTCCTAAGGGTCGTAGAATCAAGGAGTCGGACAGTGGGCGTGCGTGGGAAAACTGCGAGAAAGGGGTGCGTATGGCGAGAGATCCCGATACCAACATGTCCATGCGGGCGCTTCTGGCCGGGGCGCGGCGCAAGCAAGCGAGCTTGGTTGAATTCACCCGGCACCTGGTTCTGGCGGAATCGCCCTCCGATGAGAAGGCCGCCGTGGATGCATGCATGGCGCTGGCCGCTGCGTGCGCCAGGCACCTGGGTGGCCGGGTGAGATTGTACCGTCAGCACCAGCTTGGCGATGTGCTCGAGGCTCGCTTCGGGCCACGAACACCAGCGGCCCGGCAAGACCGCGCAAAGCCCGTCCTTTTGCTGGGCCACCTCGACACGGTCTGGCCGCTGGGCACGCTCAAGACCATGCCGTGGCGACTGAGCGGCGGCCGGGTGTGGGGCCCCGGGACGCTGGACATGAAGGCCGGAGTAGCCATGGCGCTGACGGTTCTCGAATTGCTCACAGAGGCTGATCTGCTGCGGCGCGAGGTCGTGCTCCTGCTGAACGGCGACGAGGAGATCGGCAGCCCGGTCTCGCGGCCTGTCATCGAGAGGCTGGCGCGCGGGTGCGAGGCGGTCTACGTGCTGGAGCCGGCGCAAGGGCTGGCCTACAAGACGGCACGCAAAGGCATTGGCAATTGGTGCGTTGAGGTTGGCGGAGTGGCGGCCCACGCGGGCGTGGATTTCGAAAAAGGAGCGAGCGCCATTCGCGAGCTGGCGCGCGTGGTGGAGACGATAAGCAGATGGACCGACCTCAAGCGCGGACTGACGGTGAGCGTGGGGGTGGCAGGGGGTGGCACGAAGAGCAACGTGATTCCCGCCGAGGCGTGGGCGGACGTGGACGTGCGGATCGCGCGCCACGCCGATGGACTGCGCATTGAGCGCCGCTTCGCCGCTCTCAAGCCGGTGGACCCGCGCTGCTCGCTCACCGTGACCGGCGGCATCGACCGGCCGCCGATGGAGCGCGGCCGAGGGACGGTGCGGCTCTTCCGCAAGGCACAGGCATTGGCCAGCGAACTGGGCTTCACGCTCGGCGAGGCCATGACGGGCGGCGCCTCCGACGGCAACTTGACTGCGGCGCTGGGCATCCCCACGCTCGACGGTATGGGCGCGGTGGGCGAGGGCGCACACGCACAGCACGAGTCGGTTCTCATCGGGCATCTCGCGCCCAGGACTGCCCTGCTGGCGGGGATGCTGATGAACTGAGCGCGTCCGGCCTGATAAACTCCGGTGTGGAATCAAGTCGGAGACTATCCTAACCATGAATCGCATTGTCATCGTCCTTTTCCTCGCGGCATTCACGGCTGCCGCAAGCGCCCAAACCAGCTCGAAAACCCCTGCCACCAGCGCCTCAACAGCTAAAAGCCCTGCCAAAACTGCCGCTGCATCCACCGCCCCGCCGGCGACTGCCACCAGCGCAACGCCGCCGTGGATCAAGCTTCCGCCCGGTGTGCCCAGGGTTGTGCACTTGCCCGTCAAGATGCCCTTCGCGCTACGCTATGAGGACATCAAGGTCGGCACCGGTGCTGAGGGCGAGCCCGGCAAGATCTGGCACCTCAAGTACACTGGCTGGCGCGCGGCCGACGGCGTCAAGTTCGACTCGTGGGACGACCACAGGCAGCCGGTCATCGGCTCCGACGGCAAGCCCGAGCTCGGTCCCGATGGAAAGCCAAAGATGGGCGAACCGAAGCCAATCGAGATTCCGATAGGCGTAGGCCGCGTCATTCCCGGCTTCGACTACGGCCTCGAAGGCATGAAAATCGGCGGCAAGCGACGCATCTTCATTCCCTGGCAGATGGCCTACGGAACGCGCGCCATTCCCGACCGTGCCGACCACCCCGGCATACCCGCCAAGTCGGATCTTATCTTCGACGTTGAATTGGTTGACGTGACCGACATGCCGCAGCCGCCGCATCCCATGATGCCCGGCAATCGTCCCATGCCCGTTCCGCCGCATCCCGGCGCGAGCGCTCAACCGAATGCCGCGCCTGCAGCGCCAGCAAATCCTGCTACACCAGCCACGAAGCCAGCCGCGCCTGCTGCGCCGGCCACTTCTGCTACGCCAGCAGCGCCGGCCACAACTGCACCGGCTCAGCCGGCGACGACCGCGCAACCGGCAGCTCCCGCGCAACCATCAACGCCGGCTCAGCCGCAGACGCAGCCTAAGTAGGTCTCTGCTCTTCGCCCGGTCTGATCCCTGCCGTTCGTCAAAAATCGAACGGCAGGGGCGGAATGCGATCTGAGGGCGAATTGATTACCGAGTATCCTCCACCCCCGTACCCCATACCCGCATATTTGATAACAAAGGACTTACGGAGCGTGGTTGGCTGTAAATATCTCATTCTAAAAGCCGGCATTTCGTAAATACGCCATTTCATGAGAGTTAGCAGAAACAGTGAGTAGTGACCAAAGATAAACAGAGGCCAGAGGGTCCTGATGATGCGCACGGCCCGAAACTGTCTTTTTTGGGACTCTCGATTCAGGTTAGCAAGATTCGTGAATCAATCTGCAAACTTGACGCGCGATTTTTGGGCCTTGTTTTCAATTCTTTGCGGCAAATCTGCGGAAGTATGTACTTTACGCAAGAGCAGCCACTTAGCATAAAGCTAGCTGGAATTTCTAACGCTGCTAGCGGCGTGCTTCCACGCTTCTACCGCCTCTTTGTAGGCTTTGATCTTAGCCTTAGAAGAAGAGCTGCTCTCGGAATACGTCCAATCATCATCGGTGATTCCGAAGTCTTCTGGCTTGGGCATAGGCGGGAGTTGAATAACGAAGTTTCCCATACCTGAAAATACTACTTCTCTTTGGGCCAGCCAGACGCAGGTTTCTTCTTCGCAAGGGATTTCTTCACAGCATCCTGCCACTTCCCCTCGATCTTGAGAGTGTCCGGCCTTGGTCCTGGCTTAGCGCCTTTCTTCTTCGCAGGTTTACGCATGGAATGGTGATCCCTTGTACGTGAGCCGTTTGCCCTCTGCTGATTTTACCGCCGCTACGGTGCGCTCGCCATCGTTTTGTTTGCGATGGTTCCAAAGGAAATCATACTGCCAGAGGTATCGGTGCAGGTATTCCCGGCTGACGTTGTGGTAGATGCCCACGATCCCGCGCTTGACAAGGGCGTGGCTTGATTCGACCGTGTTTGTCGTCACGTCGCCCTTCGCGTATTGGCCGATCCTGTGACGAACCCGATGATGGCCGCCCTCAAATGAATCACCGATCCCTTTGTAGGAAATTAGCTCGTCTGTCATGATTCTGGCGCGCGGATCAACCACTCTCTTTAACTCGCTCTTGAGTGTTTCTGCGTTCACGTTTGGAATAATACGACGGCGAATCTCTCCACCGCGCTCTACGGCAGCGAACACTATGGTTTTGTTCGAGGGCCCGCGCCGATTATCAATCCATTTGTTGCGCGGCTTTCCACCTACATAGGTCTCATCTGCCTCGACTATTCCGGTCAATGGCGAGGCGGTTGGAAGGTCTGGAGCCATCGCAAACCGGATGCGGTTCATCAGGAACAATGCGGACTTGTAGCTGATCTGGCAGTTTCTCTGAATCTCAAGCGCCGAGACGCCTTTCTTGCTGGAGCACGCACGCCAGAAAGCATAGGCCCAATGCTTAAGCGGGATGCGGGACTCTTCGTAGACCGTGCCGATACGGACGGTGTACTGCTCCTTACAGTCCCGGCAGCGCCATAGAAAGCGACTGCTCCGCTCTCCTGTGTTGGCGTCAGCCATTTTGTAGACTTCGACACTGCCGCATTTGGCACAGGCGGGGTTATTGCCCCAGCGCTGCTTTTCAAAGAACTCGACGGCAGTAAGCTCATCGGAGCAAGCCGCTGGAATATCCGCGACCAGCCCGGACTTCGATAGATTGTGGCGATCTTTCTTCATAAAATGACTTTATACCTAACGCAAGCCTTGTGTCAAGTATAAAATTGCAGTAATCGTGAATTGTTTGCAGTACAGCATGTACGGCTCCTGATGGATAGTTGCGGAAGAAATACTTAACTCAGGTTTGACGAGTGCGCAAACCCCTATGAAACTGGACACTGAAGCGTGATGCGGTAGGCGGGGATCGAACCCGCACGGAGTGTTCTCCTAATCACAGGCACTCCAACAGCTCCCAAGGCTGTCGCGGCTGCCATTTTCGCCACTACCGCATTGAGGTGGACCTAGAGGGAATCGAACCCTCGGAGAGCTACTTGGTTAGGGTGCCGCTCCGGACCAACCTAGGCCCATTGTCACGCCCGAGCAGGGCCGGGAGATGTTCGGCAAAAACCTCGCCCGGCCCTGTGCTTAATCCTATTCAGACTGCTCTACCTTGGCCTTCGCCGCCAACACCTGCGCAATCCCGCTGAAAAACGATGCGATGCGATCCGCCTGCCAAGTTGCAAATTCGCCCATATTGACTTTAACCGCGATATTGAACTGAACCTGCCCTTCCGTGGTTCCGAACAGGTTGGGGACCAATTTCGAGGAATCTGACAAAGCGGCGCCTGCATCGGGTTTTGGGGTTGCTGGTGAAGGGTCAGTGAACGTGGTTGCCGGAGATGTAGCTGCAGACATACTCACTCCACCTTTCTTGATGAGGACACCGTCTCTTTGCACCAGGCCCACAGCGAGCAAGTATTCCAAGAGCATCTTGAGGTTGCTCTTGTAATCCTGTCCGGCATTGGCGGCATCACCCAGGTCTTGCAGGCAATCTGTTTCCGAACGCGCCTCAAATTCCAGCTTAGAGGCGATCGCGTTGTAGAACCACGCCCGCGAGAGTACAGGCGCGAGCTTCTGCGCTGCAGTTTCCTTGTTCCACTCGTATGCCCGCAAAAAGGCCATTACCTCCTCTGCGGGCGCATAGCCGCCTTCTGATTTGGAGAGCAGACCTACGCTGGCGTAGAACGCGTTGTTCATCGATACTGTTGAGGGCTGCATCTTGACGATCTTCGCTACCTCACCATTCGTCACCGCTTTACGAAGTGGGCCGCTCGCGGCTGCCCACCCGCGAAGGATGTCTAGCTGGCGGGTGAACTGTATACGCTCACTGGGCAGGAATTTTGTTGGGCGCGAAACGGGCGTAGCGACACGATGTTGAGCTTTCGGCTTCGGCTCGCGGATAACCCGCACGGGACTGGGCGATGAAACGGGCCGTGGCTGTATTGTGCTGGCATTGTTCTTTGTCGGTTGAGGAACTGATGTTGACTCTGTGGCGTTCGGCTGCATTGCAAACCTCCTTTTGATGTTCGGCTGATAACATCATGGAAGGTTTTCGGGTGGGCGTCAACTCGATTCGGCTGTAAGTTGTGGAAATCTCGCGGAACATGAGTCTATCTCACTCACATTGCGTAAAGTACATACTTCCGCAAATCTGCGGGGATCGGGGGCTTGACTTCTCGCGCCGTGCCTCAAACGAAGCGCCCACTATGCAGCAGGCAGCTCCGGCGTGGCCGCAATCAACTGCCGCGTGTACGCCTCGCGCGGGCTGGCGCAAAGCGCCTCAGCCTCGCCAGTTTCCACGAGTCGCCCGAGCTCCATCACGGTGATGCGCGTGCTCAAATAGCGCACCAGCGGCATGGAGTGCGAGATGAACAGGTAGGTGAGCCCATGCTGGCGCTGCAAGCCGCGCAGCAGGTTCACAATCTGCGCGCCCACGCTCACATCAAGGGCCGAAACCGGCTCATCGAGGATGAGTAGCCGCGGCCGGAGCGCCAGAGCGCGAGCGATGTTGATGCGCTGGCGCTGGCCGCCGGAGAACTCGTGCGGATAGCGCGCGAGCGCGGATTCATCGAGGCCCACTTCGCCAAGCAGCTCGACGGCCTTGGCGCGCAGGACGGCACGGCCCGCCGCGATTCCAGAGTCGCGCCGGTGAATCACCAGCGGCTCGGTGACAATCTGAAGCACGTTCATGCGCGGATTCAGCGCAGCGTATGGATCCTGAAAGACGGGCTGCATCTGGCGGCGCAAACGGCGCAGCTCCGTACCGGTTGCCCGCGCCACATCCACGCCATTCACCCGCACCGTGCCCGCGCTCGGGTCCGTGAGGCCAAGGATCATGCGCGCCAGCGTCGTTTTTCCAGACCCTGACTCGCCCACGAGGCCGAGCGTCTCGCCCGCTTCAATCGAGAGAGACACGTTGTCGACCACTGTCTGCTCTTCGGTGCGCAGGCTGGCGCGACGGGGATAGCTCTTCGAGACCGAGTTGACCTCGACCAGCGGCATGAGTCGATGCTACACGCGCCGCTCAGTCCAGCTTCGGGTGCAGCTTGTGGAACTCCGTTGCCTGCTCGTAGGCCCGGGCGAAGGCGGCCAGCTTCGCATCCTGGTAGAGCCCGCCCAGGAACGTGAGAGAAACCGGCGTACCCGGCCCGCCAATATCGTCGTGGTCGCCGTCGTCGATGGCGGGTGGAGGGGGTGAATCGGGTCCGCGCAGGCCGTTGGGCAGGATGAGCGCAGGATTGCCGGTGAGGTTGGTGGCGATGAGCTGCTCGTCGGTTGAGGGCGTGACGATGATGTCTACTTGTTCAAAGAGCGATGCGAACTGGCGGATGGCGAGGGTGCGAGCGCGGTTGGCCTGAATGTACTCGACAGCCGGGTAGAGGCGGGCTATGCGGAAGTCGTTAGGCCAGTCCTCAGGGCCCTGCTCGGTAAGCAGACGATCGCGGCCGCTCATGGTCAGATCGTCGAAGGCCGCGGCGGCTTCGGCGGTGAGCAGCGGGACCATCGCGTCCCAGGGCAGTTTAGGCAGCTCCACGGGAATGAGGTTGACGCCCATCGAATGCAGCTTGTCGAGCGCGGCCTGCTCATAGCGGCGGTCGTAGTCACGGCGGGCGCGCGCGGCTTGCGTGGCGGCGTTGGCGTCCTCGCGTTTTTTCGCCTCGTCGTCGGTTTCGTTGGGTGCGGCTTCTTTCAATTTCAGCGGCGGCAACGGATCGAACTCGCTCTTGAAGTAGCCAACGCGTAGCGATCGCCATTCGAAGTCCGGATTCCAGTTGAAGTCAATGCTGCCCGCGGCCGACAGATCCTTGCCGTCAGGTCCGTGGATCACGTCGAGCACCAGCGCGCAGTCTTCCACCGAGCGGCAGATCGGCCCGAGCTTGTCCATCGTCCAGCTCAGGGCCATGGCGCCGCTGCGCGGCACCAGGCCAAAACTGGGTCTCAACCCCGTGGTCCCGCAGCGCGTGGAAGGCGAAGAGATCGAGCCCAGCGTCTCCGACCCGATCGCGAAGCCGACGCATCCCGCTGCCACGGCGCTCGCCGATCCTGCCGACGATCCACTCGAGCCCTGCGCCGGATTCCAGGGATTCCGCGTGCGCCCCCCGAACCACTTGTCGCCCATGGCCAGCGCGCCCAGCGTGAACTTGGCCACCAACACCGCCCCGGCAGAGTCGAGCCGCTGCACCACGGTCGCGTCTTCATCGAAGGATTGGTGCTCAAAGCCGCCCGCGCCCCAGGTGGTGGGATAGCCTTTCACGGCCAACAGGTCTTTCGCGCCCCAGGGAATCCCGTGCAGCGGCCCGCGGCAGTGGCCGGCGGCAAGCTCTTCATCGGCCTTCTTCGCCTGGGCGATCGCGCGCTCTTCGGTGAGTGTGATGACGAAGTGGAGTCTGGGATCGTAGCGCTTGAGGCGGTCGATGTACATCTGCGTCAAAGCGACGGACGTAATCTTGCGATGGTAGATGAGGTTGGCGAGCTCTAGCAACGAGGCGAACGCAAGGTCCTCAAGGTTCGCCGGAGCTTTTGGCTCGCCTGATTCCAGGTCGTTGAAGATCAGTTGCGGCGTCGAACCGACGAAGGCTATGCGGCTCTCCGCCGGCCTCGCCGCTGGCCCCGGATGAAACACATAGGCCGGCGGAACAGAGTTCGGGAGCTTGAGCGCGCGGATCTTGTCGTACCCGCCGCGCTGATCGTTCAGCCCGTCGAGCATCATCTTTTTCTGTTCGGCAGTAAACGGCCCCACGCCTGCCAACTCCGCCGCCCGGTCAATCATCTCCGGGGTGATCTTCGGTAGCTCAGGCGGCTTTGTTTCGGGACTCGACTCCTGCGCCTGCGCGGCCAGTGTGTAGAGGATTCCCGGCAACAGCGGAGAAGCAATCCCCGCACTGGTGCATGCGTTCAGAAACGCTCGGCGATTCAGAGTCATGCGTAATGGTCCTTTCAGAGACGGGACGTCCTAAGAGTGATGCACGGGCAGGAATGCGACCCGCATTTCGGCGACATCAATTCTGTTCAAACCGGCCTTGACGCTGGGATCGCCGCTGCCTAGGGCTCGCGCTTCGTCCTCGCTTGTAGCCCGGACGACCAGGATTCCATAGACGCCCTTCGGGTCAAGCACCGGGCCTCCGAAGAGACATATGCCCTTTTCGTTCAGGTTCTTCCAGTACGCGAAGTGCTGGTCCATCAACGCCTGCTCGGTCGGCGATGCGTCCTTGTCGAAGGTGGGGCGCGGGGGAACGATGTGGATCAACCAGTTCTTCATCGGCGGTTTTGCCTCTACGGGGTTGGGATTCGCGGCGGGACTCTGGGCAAACTGCACAGGCGCTAGGCTCAGCAAGAGAGCGGCCAGGAGAAACAGCGCTGACTTCATGCGAGGGATGGTAAACCGCGCGGCCAGCGGCGGCAAATGCGGTACAGCTAGCGGCGGCAAGAACTGTGGAAAAATCTGGCTTGACATATTCCCATATGAGTATGTATTGTTCTTTCTATGGCCAGGGCCGCAACCACTTCCGATGCCTTCAATGCCGTCGCCGAGCCGAGGAGGCGCCAGATCCTCATCTATCTGGCCCGCGAGGAGCGGCAGGTGGGTGAGATTGTTGCGGCGCTGGGACTCGACCAGCCGTCGGTTTCGAAGCACCTGGGCGTACTCCGCAGGGTGAACCTGGTGCGCGTGCGGCGCAATGGGCGCCACCGGCTCTACCGTACGAACGCCGCGGCCATCCGGCCGGTGCACGAGTGGGCGTCGACCTTTGAGCGATACTGGCAACACCAACTGAGCCGCGTGAAGGAGCGAGCCGAAGCGCAGATGAGCCGCGACCGGCAATTGGAGTAACGGGCCTGCAACTGACCAAACAAACTCAAAACTTCCCTAAGGAGCATGTATGACTACGTTGACTCTTCCCGACCTTGAAAATCTCTCTCTCAAGGTGACTCAGGAAATCCGCGTGCGCGCGTCGCTGGAAGTGACGTTCGCGGCGCTGCTCGAACAACTCGGTCCATCGAACGAAATGCACGATGGCACGCCGATGCCCCTGAAGCTGGAACCGTGGCCGGGCGGGCGCTGGTTCCGCGACCTGGGCAATGGCAACGGCCATTGCTGGGCCATAGTGCAGGCCATCAAACGGCCCACCCTGCTTGAATTCAGCGGGCCGCTGTTCATGTCGTATCCCGTAGCCAACAACGTGCAATACCGGCTGAGCGAGCAAGATGGCGAGACGCTGATCAAGTTCTGCCACGCGGGCTTCGGGCTGATCGAGGACGAGCACAGAAAGAACGTGGCCACAGGATGGGGCTACATGCACGAACAGGCGCGCAAGCGCGCGGAGGGAAAGCTGTCCACTTCAACCGCCCGCAAGTAGAATTTCATCTTCCCCAACCAAGGAGGTTCGACATGCCCATTGCACGAGAATTCCTGGCAGAATTTGAAGCGCAGGCGCCCATCACGCGCAAGTTTCTGGAGCGGCTACCGGAAGACAAGTTGACGTGGAAGCCGCACGAGAAATCGATGACGGCGGGCCAACTCGCCTGTCACATTGCTTCAGTGCCCGGCGGCGTCGTGCGCTTCATCCAGAACAATCCAGCGCAGGCGCCGGAGTTTGTCAACTTTCTGCAGCCGGCGAGCCGCGCGGAGATCCTGAAGGCTCATGATGAGAGCGTCGCGACGGTGCGGAGCCTGCTGCCGCAGTTCGACGATGCGGCCATGAAGGAAACGTGGCGCATGGCGGCCGGCGGGCATGAAGTGCTGGCTCAGCCGCGCGGCGAGTTTCTTCGCGACGTGATGTTCAGCCACGTATACCAGCATCGCGGCCAATTTAGCGTGTATTTGCGCCTGTTGAACGTAGCGGTGCCGGCAAGCTGGGGCCCGAGCGCGGATGAGCCGCCGCTATTTATGCAAGACGCTGCGCAGGTGGCGTAGCTGATTCGGCTGAGCAATCGCACCAAAGGCGCGAAGGCCCAACAAAACCTGTCTTTGCAACCCAGAGGAGGTCTCATGTGTCCTGTATGTGTGGCAACAACGGCAGCGCTGGTGGCGGGAAGCACCGCCGGCAGCGGCGGAATCGCGGCGATGATCGTAAGATGGTTTCGCCGCGGCAAGTAAATGAGCAAGTTACCGAGTAAGTCTCCGTAAGTTTTGGAGGTTCTCCCCCCACAAACCGAATAAGGAGGTCGCCATGGCAACCATTGCGACAGAGGTCAAAAGTTCCAAGGTGGTTTCGCACGACGAGTGGATCGCGGCGCGTAAGGAGTTTCTGAAAAAGGAGAAGGAGTTTACGCGGCAGCGCAACGAGATCAGCCGGCTGCGCCAAAAACTGCCCTGGGAGAAGGTCGAGAAGAAATACGAATTCCAAAGCCCAAGCGGCAAAGTCGCGCTCTCCGACCTGTTCGGCGGGCGCAGCCAGCTTGTGATCTATCACTTCATGCTCGGGCCGGGGTGGAAAGAAGGCTGCCCAAGTTGCTCGTACCTGGCCGATCACTTCGACGGAATGACCATCCACCTGGCCAATCGCGACGTGACGCTGGCTGTGGTTTCGCACGCGCCGATTGCCGAGATCGAGGCGTTCAAGAAGAGGATGGGCTGGAAGTTTCGCTGGGTGTCGCCGCATGGCAGCGATTTCAATTTCGACTATCAGGTTTCGCTGCGGCCCGAGGACGCTGGCAAGAAGCAGGTGTACTACAACTACGAGATGACGGAATTTCCCAGCGAGGAACGGCCGGGATTGAGCGTCTTCGCGAAGGACGCGAGCGGAGCGATCTTCCATACGTACTCGACGTATGCACGCGGGCTCGACATCCTGGTCGGCACATACAACTTCCTCGATATGGTCCCGAAGGGGCGTGACGAAGCGGGGCTGAAGCACTCGATGGCCTGGGTTCGCCACCATGACAAATACGGCGAAGGGTACTTTGTCGATCCCGAGCAGCCGTATGTTCAGCCGGAGGTGGTGAAACCGAAGAGCACGGGGTCGTGCTGCCACGAGTAGGGCCGTCACCTCCGACAATTGAAAGGCACAATGGCTCACGAATTCACCGTTTCTGCGACCATTCCTGCTGCGCCGAAGCAGGTATATGACGCGTGGCTCTCGAGCAAAGGTCACACCCAGATGACCGAAGCTGGGGCCAAGGTCTCAGCGCGCGTAGGCGGCGCGTTCACGGCGTGGGACGGTTACATTTCGGGAAAGAACCTGAAGCTCGTGCCGGGGCGGCGGATCGTGCAGTCGTGGCGGACGACGGAGTTCGCCGCCGCCGATCCCGATTCGCAGATTGATGTGTCGCTGGAGCCGGCGCCCGGCGGCACGAAGCTCACCTTGCACCATACGAACGTGCCGGACGGACACACAACCTACCGCTCGGGTTGGCGCACATGCTACTTCGAGCCAATGAAGAAGTACTTCAGGCCCGAAGTAAAGCCCGCGTAGCTATTTCGCGGCCTCGGCGAGGAGAGCCTCGGCGCGGTGCAGCGCGTCGCGCCGCTTTTGCTTCTCGCTCTCAATGTCGGCCGGGGCCCATGTCGAGCCGCCGATGCGCCGCGAGGTATCGCTGAGGCGCTGCTCGAAGCCTTTGTCGAGGCCGGCCACGTCGGCCTGCGCCTGCGCAAGCGCCTCGTGGAAGTGCGCGAGCTCAGCGACGATGCGGTCGGGGTAGTAGCTCAGCCGGTCGCCGGTCTGCATGGCGTCGACGAGCGCATTGGAGGGCCCGGCGACGGGGCCGGTCTGCTGCAGGGCGTCATCGGCTCCGCGCAAGCGCGTCATCACGCCGGCGAAGCCGTCAAGCTCGGAGCGGCGCGCGATGAGGCTGGGCGCGCGGCGGACCTCAATGACGGCTCTGGCGGCGACGCTGCCGCTGGGCACGGGGATGACGGTGGTGAGCGTGTTGCCCTCGAACGTCCAGCCGCCGGGCTCGCCGGGCTTGGCGAATGCAACAGCCTTGCCGTTCACCGTCACCGCTGCAGGCGGCCAGTCGGCGGGCAGGCGCAGGCTCATATCCCCGGTTTCTGATCATGCCGGGATAACTTCCCTCAACGGGACCGATCTCGACGCGGAGCGTGTCGCCGGTTTGAGTCGCTTTGATCGGCATGCGCGCGTAAACGCCGCACTGGTACTCGACCGACACGCCCGAATCCTCATACACCGAATAGCTCGAGCTTGCGCCCGGCTTGAGCGGCCACACGTTCACAATGAGCGGATCGACGGGCTTCTCGCCCGTGTGCAGCATTGCCGGCTGCATGGGAACGATGGCGCCGGCGCGCACGTAGACGGGAATCTGATCGATGGTGAAGCTGCGTTCGACGGTCGTGGGGCCGGCGAAGTGTTTGCCGGTGGGCCACTCGATCCAATCACCCTTGGGGAGCCAGACAGTTTCGGCGGTGAGGCCGGAAATCTTGTCCGCGGGCGCGGTGACGGGGCTGACGATCATCTGGTCGCCGAAGAGGTACTCGTTCTTGCTGGTGTAGGCGGCCTCGTCCTCCGGCCAGTCGTAGTAAAGCGGCCTGAAGAACGCCACGCCGGTATCGTACGTGCGGCGCGCCTCGGTGTAGAGATACGGCTGCATCGCTTCGCGAAGCTGGTAGGTCGAGCGCATGACGGACGAATACGGCTCGGGATAGGCCCAGATGCGCCGCTCGGAGTCGGGGTTCTTGGTGGTGTGCGTGCGCAGAATGGGACTGAAGGCGCCAAACTGCACCCAGCGCGTGAACAGCTCGGCATCCACCGCGCCCGGCATATGGCCACCAATGTCGTGGCTCCAGTAGGCGTAGCCCACATTGGCCGCCGTGGCCGTGAACCAGGGCTGAAACGCAAGCGAATCCCACACCGAGATCGTGTCGCCCGAGAATCCGATCTCATAGCGGTGATTCCCGAGGCCGCCCCACCGATGAAATAGCAGCGGACGCTTGCCTTCGCGTTGCTGATCGGTGAAGTGCACGTAGTTGAGCCAAAAAGTGGGGTTCACGCCGGGCAGATCGGTGGTCGACCGCTGCTGCCAGTCGAGCCACCAGAAGTCCACGCCCTGCTTTTCGAGCGGATGCAACACCAGATCGAGGTAGTTCGTCGCCCATTTCTTGTCGGTCGGATCGAACGGAATATATTTCTTGGTCGCCGGATCGATCCCCATGGCGCGCGCCATCGCTGGGTACGCCTGCTCCCACGGCTGGATCCCTGACGCCGGATGCAGATTCATCGTCGTCTTTAGCCCATCCTCGTGCAGCTTCTTCAGGAACGCATCCGGATCGGGAAACAGCACCTTGTTCCAGGTGTAGCCCGTCCAGCCCAGCAATTGGCCCGACTGATCCGTCTCGTGCATGGCCCGCAGTTGCTCATCGCTGATGTGCCAGTCCATGTCGATCACCAGCACATCGAGCGGCGTCGAGTTCTCCCTGAAGTCCCGCACCAGCTCGTCGAATTCCTCATCGGTATACGCCCAGTACCGCGACCACCACACGCCGAAGGCGAAGCGCGGAGGCAAAGGAATCCGGCCGGCCACGCGCACAAAGTCGCCGAGTGCGCGGCGGTAGTCGTGGCCGTAGCCGAAGAAGTACCAGTCAGTGTAGGAGCCGGGCTTTTCACTCGCCGGGCGTTCGATCACCCATGGCCAGGGACTTTTCTCTCCGTCGAGGAAGCGGAAGTCCGCCGAGTCGAAGAGCGGCCGCGTGGAGTCGTCGACCAGCGCCCAGCCCGACCGCGAAACGAGGCCCTGTTCGATGGGCTCCTCGGTCTTCGATCCCCGCGCCGTGTCCAGCGTCCGCGTGGTGCCCATCAGGTTTTCCGGATTGTCGAGGCCGGGGTGCCAGACGACGGGTTTGCCGTCGACGGTGAAGGAGATGGAGAGGTCGGACGGAGTGAAGTGGCCGTCTCCGGAAGGCGTGTAGCTCAGTGTGAGCGCGTCCGTCTTGATGGTCCAAAGCTCGACACCGCCGGAAGACTGATTGGAAGTTGCAAATTCTGGCACCGGCAGCCGCCGATTGATGAACACAAACGACGCGTGGTCCTCAAACTTGCCGCTGGCCGACCACTCCATGCGAATCAGTTGCGGCGTCAGCACCGTGAAGCGGGCGTTGCCGATGGTCACCACGGCCTTTGGATCGGCCACGGGATTGTCCGCTGCCGGAACGGAGCGCGCGCCAGCCGTCGCCGTCTGCACTGCGCCGCCCGGCTGCTGCGCTGCTTGCGATCGCGCCATCGCCGCGCAGCCGCATCCAACGACTAAAACCGCAAGGACAAAGCACCTGAAAGAGACGCGCATCGAAGCCTCCCATTCCTGCCCCATCGGGAAGGGTAACACTGCGTGCCGCAGACGATCGAGCTGCACGCGATCAGCTACGCCGCAACATAACGTTTCCCTGGAGCGCGAATCGGCCCGCTATCATTGGGTCAAGCAAGCCTTTTGCGGCAAACGATTCATGAGCCCGGTTGTTTTCATCTCGGCGGGGGAGGCAAGCGGCGAGCACTACGGGGCGCTGCTGGCGCAGGAGCTGCACCGTCAACTCGCCGCAGCCGGGATATCGGCACAGCTCTTTGGCATGGGCGGACCGCGCATGGAAGCCGCCGGAGTCGAACGCGTGGTCCGCGCCGAAGACATGGCCGTGATGGGTTTCACTGAAGTCGTCCAGCATCTTCCCCGCATTTACCGCGAGTTCAGCAAGCTCAAGCGAGCCATCCGGGCGCGGAGGCTCGATGTGGCCGTGCTCATCGATTTCCCCGAGATCCATTTCCGCCTGGCGAAGGAGTTCCACCGGCTGGGGATTCCGGTGATTTATTTCGTCAGCCCACAGTTATGGGCGTGGAAGGAACACCGCATCCGGCTGGTGCGCAAATACGTCCGCCGCATGTTGGTCATCTTTCCCTTCGAGGAGTCGTATTATCGGACGCGCGGCGTCGATGCCGAGTTCGTCGGGCATCCGCTTGCCGGCCTTCCGCTGCCCGCCATCAGCCGCGAGCAGTTTGCGGCAGAAAACCACCTCGACCCCACCCGCACCTGGATTGGCCTCTTACCCGGCAGCCGGCTGCGCGAAATTGAGGACCATCTGCCGAAGATGCTCGAGGCTGCGCGGCAACTCTCGCTGCCTGTGCCCGATTCCGCGCACACTCCAGAAATTTACGAGTTTTTGATCCCGCTGGCTCCCACGCTTGATGCGGCACAGAGGACCGCGGTCGCGAAATTGGCGCAAAAGCACGACAGTGGACTCGCTGTGCGGCTGGTCGACGATGCGCGTGCGGCGCTGTTCCACGCCCGAGCCTCAGTCGTCGCAAGCGGCACGGCCACCGTCGATGCCGCCCTCATCGGCAATCCCTTTGTCGTGGTCTACTGCGTCTCGCCGCTCACGTATGCCATCGCCAAACGGTTGGTCAAGGTGCCTCACGTGGCCATGGCCAACCTGATTGCGGGCAAGCGCGTGGTTCCCGAGCTCATCCAAAATGACTTCACGCCAGCAAATATCGTCCAACAGCTAGAACGGCTGCTACCCGACGGGCCGGCTCGCGAGTCCATGACTATGGAACTGGGGGCGATTGGGGAGGCGTTGCGCGTACAATCGACCAACGGCCCGGGCCAACAGAAGGGGGCCATGGAACGTGCAGCGGCCGTTGTGGTTCAGGAGTTGGAAACGGCTCGCCCGGTGGTGTTGGAGGCCGCAAGATCCTGAAGGAGATCGGGATTCCCCAGAGACCATCAGCAGGCCGCGAACGGCGGCAAGACAATGAGCGATCCAATGGATAGATATCTGAGAGGTTTGCAGTTCGAGGGCAGACGGCTGGCACGCCGCTGCGCACTGGGCCTGACGGCGGCGGCCTTGGTGGCAATGGCCGGGACGCTCGCATCCGCGCAGAGGGAGCGGCCGGGGCTGAATATCACGGCCTACGTGATCGATGCCGAACTGGATACGAGCGCGCACCATCTGACGGCAACGGCGGTGGTGAGCTTTACCGCGCCTGCTACCCTCGACGTGGTCAACTTTGGCTTTCACCCCGCGCTGAAGGTGAACAAGATCACCGATGAAACCGGGAAAATGCTCGACGGCGAACGCACGGCGGACGGATCCATCCGAGTGACCCCAAGCACTCCCTTCCTCCCCGGTCAAACGGTGAGTTGGACCTTCGCGTATGACGGCACCATCACCGGCAACGAGGACGGGCCGGTGGAAGGATTGAAACTGGCAGCCATCCAGGAACCGATCAGCTATCTGCTGTATCCGTCGCGTTGGTTCCCCATGACCGGCTATATGACCGACCGCTTCACCGCGGAGATGCACATCCGCGTGCCGCAGGGGATGCAGGTCTTTGCCAGCGGTAGCGTGGGAGCACCCAAGCCCGTGACGCTCTCTACCGGCAAGTCCGGCGAGGAATACGACTTCAAGTGGACGAAACCGGGGTTTCCCGGGACGGTGATTGCCGGCCGGTATTTGCCGCCGGTGTCGGTGGGCGCGGGAAACGTCAAGGCCTACGTGACCATCAGCCACCAGGCGTCGGCCAACCAGTTGGCGCAAACGGCAACCAGGGAGTACGACTTCTTTACCGCCACCTTCGGCGAGCTCGAGACCAGCCGGTTGAACGTGGTGGAGCTGCCGGACGATACCTTGCCGGCGGTCTACGCGCCGGAGATGGCGGCGATCATGGGCTCGCGGATCGGCGATAAATCGGGTGTGCGGCTCCTGGCCAATACCCTTGCCCACCAGTGGTGGGGGTGCGAAGTGAGCCCGAAGACGCTGAACGACGCGTGGATCACTAACGGCATGTCGCGCTACGGCGAGCTGATGTATGTGGAGGACGAAAGCGGCACCAGCGGGTTGAAGACCGCCATGGAGGATGTGGCTGCGGGCGCGCTGGCCTACGATACCATCCCGCTGTCAAGCGCGGGACGGCTGGATCCGTTTTCGCCCCAGTTCCAATCGATGACGCTGGAAAAGGGGGCGATGATCTTCCACATGCTGCGCTGGGAGGTGGGGGATAAGGCCTTTGACGCCATCCTGAAAGGCGCGCTGAGCCAATATACCGACAGCTCCATCCGCACCGACGACTTTGAAAAGGTGGCCGAGGCGCAAAGCCAGCAGCAACTGGTGCCCTTCTTCTCGCAATGGATTGACGGCACCGGGGCGCCACAGTTCACCGACAAGTACGCCGTTTACCGGCTGGGCAACAACAAGGGCTTCCGTACCATTGGGGAGATCAACCAGGACCTCGACCTCTTCAACATGCCCGTCGATCTGCGCATCGAAACCGACGGAAAAACGGTCAACCAAAAGATCGACGTGGTGGGGACGGATACCCAATACGTAGTGGATACCTTCGGCCGGCCGCGGCGAATCAGCATCGATCCTAACGACTGGGTTCTGAAGACCTCGCCCGACCTGCAGGTGCGCATTTCCATCCTGAAAGGGCAGCAACTGGTGGCGCAGAACGACCTCCTCGGGGCCCTGGCCGAGTATAAGAAGGCGCTCGACGCCAATCCGTTGAGCTCGCTGGCCAGCTATCGCATTGGCGAGGTGCTTTTTACGCAGTGCAACTACCAGGCCAGCGTGAACTCATTTCGGGATGCGCTGCGCGGCGACGACGAGCCGCCCTGGACTGAGGTCTGGAGCCACATCGCCATCGGCAAGATCTTCGACCTGACAGGGCAGCGCGACCGTGCCGTCAACGAGTACCGCCTGGCCGTGCAGACCAACGACAATACCCAGGGAGCGGTGAACGAGGCTCGCCAATACCTGCAAAAGCCCTTCAGCCAGCCAGAAGGCAGTTGCTTACACTGAAGAACGACGGCCAGCACGAGGGCTGGCCGTTCTGCTTTGAGGATCCGCCTTACTTTCGGGTGGCGGGCTTACCCAAAGAGAGAACCTCCAAATCCACCTTCGCCAAGCCGGCATGGGTCATCCCCAGCTTCTTGGCCGCGCCGTAGGAGAGGTCGATAATGCGCCCCTCCACGACCAGATCGCCGCGGTCGTTGATGCGGACCACGACCGAACGGTGGGTGGTCAGGTCCACGACCCGCACGATCGACCCGAAGGGAAGGGTCGGGTGGCAGGCCGTCATGGCGTACATGTCGTAGATCTCGCCGCTTGCGGTCTTGCGTCCATTAAAGACGCCGCCGTACCAGGAGGCCACTCCACGAATCCTGTCTTTCCAGTTCTGGGCGGCGGCGGTTGGGGCGTTCTGCGGAATCCGGGGTTCCTGGTCAGCGAGCGACGCCGGCGTCGCACTCGTTGCAGGGGAAGCCACAGGCGCGGTAAGGGCTGGTCTGGGAATACCCGCATCAGCTTGCACCGTGCGCGCCGAGAACAATACGACCAGCGCCACCAGCGCAACGGCGGAGACACCAGCCACGAGACAAATCCATAGCGGTGCCTTTCGTCTTAAGTTGCGTGTTTTCCTTGTTCTAACCATTCAACCATTTTACTAAACCGGCACTGGGGGCCTTCCCAGGTTGTCAAGATGGATAATGGGATTTCTGTTGAAAAACGCCGGCCTTGGGTGGGGTCGGCGGTAAGGCGTTCAGCCTGTATGGGTTACGATCTGCACCAAAAGCAGTGCATTCTTCCCGATTTGGGCAAAAGAATTCCGAGCAGAATTGGGTACAAATATGCAACCGAGTCTCTCCGAGATGCATCGGCCACACATGCGATTGATACAAATAGGCTTATGTGGCAGTTCTGGGGCGCAGAGATCTCTCTGGATCGTTGCGGATGAACTCGCGGACCTGCGAGCGTGGAACTCGACTTGTATCCAACGCCGGGTCCGATTCCGGCCTGTTTCCCTCGCCGTCCAGCGGCGACCCCGACCGTGCCTACACGGAGCTCCATGCTGCGCTCCATGCAACCGGCAAGTACAAGGTGCTCGGCGATCCGGAGCCGGCCGACCTGGTCCTTGAGCTTCGGCTGTTCGCCGCCTGCGGACCTGAGAGCGCAAACAAATTCTACGGGTTTGCCGATCCTCTCCCCATGTTTTGTCTGGTGGTTTACGAGGAATCAACCCATTACGTTTTATGGACGATCAGAAGGGCCATCGAAGCCGCCGCCGCACGCTTCTCGGCCGGAGTCCAATGACGATGCGTTCGCTTCACCTAAGACTCCATTCCATGAAAATGGGGACTTCCTGAACTGTCTCACTTTTCGGGGGCAGTCCACGGGCGTACGGGAGGCGGGTGGCGGAAGGAAAGTTCTCCTTATGTCTCCTTATGTTGGCCGGGGAGCCCACGACTCATAATTCATTAGGGCCTCTGGACCCGATCTTCGAAGCAAGCCAATTGAAGAAATACCGAGCGTTCCACCGATTGCATAGATGTAGTATTGAACCAAAATTTCCTCGACCCCGTCTCCATCCAGGTCCGCGCGCAAGAGCTCCTTCAAAACCATTCCAAGCCCCTCGAATGCAACATTCAGACGGTTGCTCGAAACGTCGATGATTGAAACCTCCCCGGAGAGCGCGAGGTCCCGGAGCGTGGCATTTCCGAGGGACGCAATTCTTGTCGCGCCGTCTGGACTGATCGCGGGTAGGACACCGGCGGGGAGAAGATTCAGATCGGCGACTCCGGCGTGGGGCGACCTGAAATAGCTAATGGCGGGGAGTTGTGCGCCGGACGCCGCCTCGAGCACTGCGTTTGCAACGCTCACAAACGCTTCCATTTTCATCGCGAGGGTAGTGCGAGCATAGTATCCGGCCGTCCTCGCAGCACGATATTCTCGGCAGGTGCGAATGACCATTGTGCCGCCAGTCTCGTTAACGAATTCAACCCCGTCAATGCTTGTAACCCCGCCGAATAGGATTGGCCTGTCGAGCAGTTTTTCGATTTCTCCGGAACATTGCCCACCATCCCATTCTCCGTCTGCAAACTCGATCTGCGTGCTCAGGGGAAAGTCCTTCACCTTGGACACCTCTTCAATCAGGTCGCCGAAGTCTATGGTCCCGGACTCAGTTGCAGCTTGCACCGCCGCGATGAGGATCTCCTTCAGAGTCTGAAGTTCAAGGGCGGGAACAAGGCGGTCGATCGTGTCCAGCTTCCCCTCGGCAATTTCAAGAAAGTATCGAGCGTTAGCCTGGCTGAAGACCCGGTTCGTCTTCTTTGAGTTGCACCAGCCGTGAGCGGGGAGGAGGTTGCGAGCCGACTTGATGTTGAACCGCGCGGGCAGGCCGAAATCTGCCTTTAGACGCGCGAGCTTCATGGGTTCGTTCTCAAGTGACGCAGGCAGTATGTGGTCAATCTCGAGGTCCCGGAAGTGGATCGGGTCGCCGCAGTAGGCACACTTCTTAGCGTGTGCCATCCAGATGGCGATTCGCTCCAGCGCAGCACGTGCTTGGCTCATGCGCAAGAGTATACTGAACGCCTCTTTGCCACTCTTCCCCCCAGGTGCCCGTCAGGCCTCAAAGTCAAGTCCTCGGCAGTCGCGATTTCTGCACAAACCGTTGAAAACACAGCGGATATATTCTTCGCCAACTTTGCAGATCATTTGCCCCGTCCGGCGCACAATGTCTATATGAAGGCAAACCGCACATCGACCCGAAAAAAAGGCAGGGAACCTCTGCCCGGCCCCCTCTCCGGCCGGACGCAAAATCCGATAACCGAAACATGATCTCTGATCTCGGAATGTGGAACAGAATGGGTCGAGAACACCGGAGAAACGCCCTTAACTCCCGTGAATCGGAACATTTGCGAGTATGGCCCTTTGGAATTAGATATGTGCGGGATATACCCTCCCTTAAACCCTTTGTTATCAAATACAGAGGTATGGCATACCGGGGCGAGGGGGGATAGATACCAAAAGATAAACAGCCGGTACAGACCGGGCACATTCCTGACAGATTGAACCGGGGACATTCCTGACACTGCAACGGGGTGTGAGAAATGTGGGTTAGGGTCTGCGTGAACCGCTCCTTTCCTGAGGATTGGTTCAAGGCAGGCCCTTCGTGATTTCTGACAGAACAGGGGGCTTTCCATGCAATTGAGCGCAGAGGGGTTGGAGTTGATCAAGCGGTCGGAGGGGTTTCGTAGTCAGGTTTATCGGGATGTGGTCGGTATACCGACCATCGGCTATGGGCACCGGGTGAGGCCGGGGGAGTCGTTTCCGGGAGGTGTGGAGGAGACGCAGGCAACCGCAATTCTGGCAAGCGACGTGGGTGAGGCCGAGCAGGCGGTCGCCCGGCTGGTCAAGGTAGCGCTGACGCAGGGACAGTTCGATGCGTTGGTGGACTTTTGCTTCAATCTGGGCGTGGGGCGGCTGGCAGGGTCTACCCTGCTAAGGGAGTTGAATGCCGGTTGCTACGCCGCCGCCGCACAGCAAATGCTGGCGTGGGATCATGCAGGCGGTGAAGTGAATGTGGGGCTGAAGGCGCGGCGCGAGGCCGAGTTGCAGTTTTGGACCCAGGACGCGGCCGCGGGGCAAACCGCGGCGTAGGTACTCCCCCACCCCCCTATACACTTGAAAACCGGGCTGTGAAACTGTGAAATTGTGAACGCCTCCAACTCCAATGGAATCAGGCAAACAAAGCCACCTCCCCGGAGGCTCACAGAAACACAGAAACTGTAAAACTGTGAATGGTATGGAACCCAAGCAGAATCAGTGGGCTGCAGCGAGTGGCTTCACAGTTTCACGGTTCCGTTTTTGAACTTTTTTTGTCCTTCGTCTCACGAACCGTTCAAGGCTGCGCCATCCCATCGATTCCTCAATGGCTTGCGCGCTCCTCGAGGACTTCCAGCCGCTCACCGGGCTTGAGGTAGCCTTTGCGGCGAAACCACTCTTCCATCGCGGTTTGCAGCCGGTCGAGCGGAACGCGGTTTCCGGCCTCGAGAATGCCATCGGCGGCAGGAAGAGTGTCGTCGAAAACCGCATCATTGGTGAAATTCCGCATGGCAAAGTTGTCAATTTGGTGGATCGGGCAGCGATGGCGTTCGCCGGCGGCATCGATGCGTTGGACGGAGAGGCGGCGCGCAAACATGGCTTCACTCTAAACGAAGAGCCGCGTGCAGCGCGCCTTGCACAGTCTTCGCCGCAAAACGGCTTGCGCGCCCTGCTGGCGCATCATACGGTAGATGCGGCCGGTAGATGCAACGAACGCACGAACTTGCGTTACAGCCTGCTCTCGTATTACTGGTTCTGAAGAAAGCTGAGGCAGACCGATGATGGCAATTCTTGTGCAATGGTTTCTGTATGCGGTTGCTCTGCTGATTATTTCCAAGATCGTGCCCGGATTTCATGTGGCGGGTCTGTGGCCGGCGCTGATCGCGTCCCTGGTGATCGGGCTGCTGAACGCCACAGTCGGCCTTTTCCTGAAGATCATCACTTTTCCCTTGAGCATCATCACGCTGGGGCTCTTCCTGCTGGTGATCATCAATGGGCTGATGATCCTGCTGGCTTCGCATATCGTGCGGGGATTCACCGTACGCGGATTTGGTCCAGCTTTTTGGGGCGCGGTGGTGCTGGCGCTACTGGGCATGGTGATCCGGGCGGTGATGAAAGACGCGTAGCAGATGGGGCGGCGGCCCTATTTCGACGGTGCGGGCTGGGCCGCGGTCTTGCCAGACGCGGCGGGTTGGTTGCCGCCGGCACCCGGGGACTTGAGGCGGGCAGCCGGCTTCTTCGGTCTTTTGGGCTGTGCGGGGCTCGCCTTGGGGGGTTCAGTTACGGTTGGGCCGGGCAGGGTTTGCGGGGCGCGCACGGCGCCAGCGCCCGAAAAGCCGCCTGTGGCCGGCAAGCGCGGCGGCATGACGATGACCTTGGCGGGCTGGTTGCGCTCGACCCGGGTATACACGCCCCACCCACCCCCAGCTACGACAAAAACAATGGCCGCCGCAGCCGCAGCGCGCATCCAGCTACTCTCAGGGCGTAAAGCCCTGGGCCAAGCCAGAACCCGGCCACGGCGCGGTGCAGCGCGAAGAGCCGCGTGCACACGATCTTCAAGGTCAGCCGGGGCGGGCAGGCTGGCGACCAGCCGCAGAGTCTCTTCCACAGGGCTCGAATGGTCCCGAGGAGCGAAATTGGAGGTCATCGGGTTGTGAGGGTTTGAGTTCATCGCAAACTCCTCTCATGGTCGAGCAGGCCGGCCATCAGGTTGCGGGCGCGAAACAGCCGCGAGCGGACGCTGGACTCGGTAATGCCCAGAACTTCCGCGATCTCCACGCTGGTGAGCTCTTCAAAGGCCGAAAGCATGAGCACCTGCCGCTCTTTGGCCGGAAGCCGGTCAACGCAGGCAAGCACATGGGCGTGATGCTGCGCCGCGGCGGCAATCTCCTCGGCAGAGAGGCCCGTGGAGGGCAACACGCGTGCCAGTTCCGCCACGTCGTCGGTTTCAGGGCGTGTCTTGGCCCGGCGCTTGCGGTCGAGCACGATGTTCCAAACGATGCGAATGAGCCAGACGCGGTGGTCGCGCACCTCGCCCAGCGAGTGGCGATGGCGCAGGACGCGCAGAAACGCCTCCTGCACGGCATCTTCGGCATCGGCGGGATTGCGCAGGACGGAATAAGCTACGCGGTAGAGGGCGCCGGCATACTGGTCTACCAGCGCGGCAAGCGCTTCGTCTTCCGCGCGCAGGCGGGTTTCGTCATTCACCGAGCTTGTGGGAATCTCCATCCACCCTGCGTAAATGGCCTGGCTGGTGCTCATCACTCACCAGACGCAGGCAGAGAAGAAAATGCTCGGGCTCGCTCAGCCCTGGCCCCGGGGGCAATAGGAGCCTTAAAGCGACTCGCGAACCAGGCCGACCCGCCTCAAGCCCGATCCCCGCCCGCGCGTGATCTTACTTGGCGGCGAGCTTTTGTGCAGCGATCGACCCGGCCGCGCCATCCTTGTCCGCGTCCCTCACCTTGGCCCAGAGCGCCCGCGCCAAGTCCTGCTTGCCCTCGGCGGCGTAGAGATCGGCAAGGTCGAGCTGTGCCACGCCCGCAGACACTGTTGCCGAGGGCTTGGCGGCGATTTCGTTATAGAGCGTGATGGCCTCGCTGTCGCGGTTTGTCTGTTGATACAGGCCAGCAAGTGCCAGCTTGGCCAGGTTGGCGAGATTCCGGTCCCAGGAACCCGCGGCGGCCTTCAACTCCGTCTCGGCGTTGCCGTTCTGGCCCAACTCCTCATAAGTAACGCCTGCAAAGTAGTGAGCCTCGGCGGCCTCGGGCAGCCAACTGTAATCGTGGGCGATGGCGACAAATTCGCGGTTAGCCTCTTTGGCGCGTGCGGCGGCGGTAGTGTACACGCCGGATTCCGGCGGAGCGCCGGGAATGGCCAGGGGCGTGTCGTACACATCCATGGCTGCGCCCAGTGCGGCGTTTGCGGCCGAGGAGCGAATGCTCCAGAAAATCAGTCCGCCGATGGCCAGAACAAGAGCCACTCCGATGGCGATGCTCCAGCGCACCACGCTGGTCTGGTGCTCGCCGATCCAACTGGCGCTGCTGGCGGCAGCCTGGGCAAGCTTGTCCTTTTTCAGGGCGTGACGGGTTCTTGTGTCCACGGGCTTTCTTTCGTCCTTTGCTGATTGACTTACGGGCGGGTCCAAACGGATGAAGAGGGCGCCACTCGAACCTGATTAGTTTATCAGCGCGGTTGAAGCAGCGTCCACCGGGGCGCTGAGCAGACAGTACGGCGTTCTCTGCGCGAGGGGCGCTGCACGCTTGCCCCCGCACCGCCGGAACGGTACGCTAACAGCATGTATGAGGATTTTCACGTGACCGACCGCTGGAACGGCGAGGATCTGCGTTGCCAATGGAAAGGGACCATCGTAGCCATCGCCACGCGTCACGCCGATGCCGTGGATGTGCGCTTCGACGTGAACGGGCGGCCAATGTGGATTGCGCTGCCGTGCGCCGCGTGGGTGGAGCAGAAGAAGCGCACCGGGAAGGTGATTACCGACCAACTGGCGGCGCAGATCGCCGGGCGGTATTTGAAGCAGCTCGTTGAAGAGGGCTACGACTCGCGGCGCGAGGTCTACACCATGACCGTGGCCGAGGTGCTGGATCACCTGGACGCCGTGGTGGCCGAAGCGAAAGAACAGGGCGCGATGGCCGCGCTGCCGGTGGGGAAAGAACAGTAGACGCTAACGACCGGTTGAAAAACTTGCGATTGGGGGCCGCTCTCGCAAAATATGTTGCGCGTTTGCGGTTTCTTGCATCACAAACAGCAGGAATCTACTCTTCCATGCGCCGCATCGTCGCTCTTACTTTTCTTACCGCTGTGTTCTGCCTTGCCGGCTGCGCCACGGGCGCCGCGCAGACTGCCGGGGCCGCGCAGAACGCCCCCTTGCCTAACGCCAGTGAGCTTCTGCAGCGTGCGATAGCCAGTGAGCGGAAGATTGCCGACGAGCGCGAGCGCTACGAGTGCCGCGTCACCGACGAGACCGTCGAGACCGACAGCCAAGGCAACGTGAAGAAGACCATCAGTGGGGTCCAGGACCAGTTCTATGTCAACGGGATTCCCATTGAGCGCACCCTCACGAAGAATGGCAAGGATCTTTCGGCCGATGAGGCTAAAAAGCAGGACGAGCGGGTGATGAAGGAGACGCTCAAGTACAGCAACGCGGCCACAGCGAAAAAGGAGGAGGACAAGGATATCCAGGAGGTCGAAGATTTCATGGAGGCCATGATGCTGGCCAACGGGCATCGGGAGATGGTGAACGGCCGCAGCGTGCTTTTCTACGACATCGTGCCCAACCCGAAGTTCCAGGCGAAGAACCTGAATCAGCGGGTCGCCCAGGTGCTCCAAGGCAAGGTGCAGCTCGACGAGCAGACCGGCGAGATGATCGACCTCAACGTGAAATCGGTGGCCGACTTGAAGATCGGCGGCGGCGTGCTGGCGAACATACACAAGGGATTCTGGGTGCACGCGCACGATCATCCGGAGCCCGACGGCGTCTGGTTGAACGATCTGTCGGAGGGCTCGGGCGATGCGCGAGCCGCACTATTCTTCCATCCCTATTTCCGCTTCAAGGAAACCACGGACAACTGCCATCTCTATACAGCCGCGGCCATGCAGGTGGGACCGGTGGAGGTGGTGAAGAAGCCTTAGAGCCTGTTTTAAACTTTCTTGCGGGAGTTCAAAACGAAGTCAAGGCTTGCGCGTCACGCGCTACCTTTCCGCCTGCGCCGGCGCTAGAGCCGCATCGCCGCGCTTGAGCACGCGGCTGAGGATCACGTAGAGCACGGGGATAAACACGAGATTCAGGACAGTAGAGAGCAACATGCCGCCAACAACCGTGGTTCCCACGGATCTTCGGCCAAGGGCGCCGGCTCCAGTAGCGAAAACCAGCGGCAGAACGCCGAGAATGAAGGCAAACGAAGTCATCAGAATGGGCCGCAGGCGCAGCTCCGCGGCTTCAATGGCGGCTTCGGAGATTGTACGGCCCTTGCGCCGCAACTGCTCGGCGAACTCGACGATCAGAATGGAGTTTTTCGCCGAGAGGCCGATGAGCATCACCAAGCCGATCTGGCAATAGACGTCGTTGGCGAGGCCGCGCAGCGAAACCAGGCCCAAAGCGCCCAGCACCGCCATGGGCACGGCAAGCAGAATGATGAAGGGCAACGCGAAACTCTCGTATTGCGCCGAAAGCGTGAGATAGACGACGAGAATGCCGAGGCCGAAGATGACGAGCGCTTTGCCGCTGGACTCGATCTCGTCGAGCGTCAGGCCCGTCCACTGGTAGGTCATGCCACGCATCATGTTGTCCGTAGCCAGCTTGTCCATGCTGGTGAGCGCCTGGCCTGAGCTGTAGCCGGGCGCGGGCGAGCCGTCGATCTCCACCGCGCGGAATAGGTTGTAGTGCGTGATCACAGGGGGGCCCGCGCTCTCTTGAACCGTGACCAGGTTGTCGAGCGGGACCATCTCGCCGGAGTCGGAGCGCACATAGTAGCTGTGCAGGTCGCTCGAATTCATGCGGAAGGGCTGGTCGGCCTGCACAAAGACGCGATAGGTGCGTTCGTTGTAGTCGAAGTCGTTGATGTACTCGGAGCCCATAAAGACATTGAGCGTGGTTGCGATCTGGGTGAACGAGACTCCCATCGCCTTGGCCTTCTCGCGATCGATGGTCACCAGTTCCTGCGGGTCATTGGCGGAGAAAGTGGTGATCAGGTCGGTCAGGTCCTTGTGCGTGCTGCTGGCATTCACAATCTGGTGCGCCACGCGGTCCAGGTCGCTGAGCGTGTTGCCGCCCTGATCCTGGAGCATGAACTGGAATCCGCCGTAGCTGCCTACGCCCTCAACAGCCGGCGGCTCGAATGCGGCCACGAGGCCGCCATCGGGGGCAAACATCAACATTTGCAGTTTGGGCGATACATCCTTGATGATGTCGTCCGTCGAGTATGCCTTTCCTCCGTGCTCGTGCGTTGTGTTTGTGTTCACGAACATCATGCCGGCGTTCGAGGCGCTGCCGGCAAGGCTGAAGCCCAAGATGGAAAACAATCCGCCCACGTGGGGATTCTGCGCAATGATGGCGGCTCCCTTATCGGCGAGGGCCGTTGTGTAGGCGAGCGAAGAACCCGGTGGCGCCTGGACAATCACCATGAAATAACCCTGATCTTCCTGCGGAATGAAGCCTGTAGGAACCACACGGTAGATCCAGACGGTGGCGGCCAGGCCGGCAAAAAACAGCAACAGGAGTAGATAGCGCAGTTGCAGCGCGACGTGAATGATGCGCGCATAGGTGCTGGCCAGCCAGTTCACAAAGGCGTCGGCGCCGTGAATAAAGGCAGCAAAAGCGCGCGAGACGAGCCGGATGTGAAGAAAATCCAACTGGCGCGGACGAGCTTCTTCACCGCGCAGGAAGAGTGCTGAAAGCGCGGGCGAAAGCGTGAGCGCATTGAACGCCGAGATGGCGATGGAGAACGCGATGGTGAGCGAGAACTGACGATAGAGAATGCCGGTGGTGCCGGGAAAGAATGAGACGGGCACGAACACAGCAATCAGCACCAGTGACGTGGCGATCACGGCGCTGGTCACTTCGCCCATGGCGCGCGAAGTGGCCTCGCGCGCTTTGGAGTGTTCCATGTGAATGTGGCGCTGCACGTTCTCGATGACCACAATGGCGTCGTCGACCACCAGACCCGTGGCCAGGGTGATGCCGAAGAGGGTGAGCGAATTGATGGAAAAGTTGAAGATCCTGATAAAGGCGAAGGTGCCAATGAGCGAAACCGGAATAGTAACGGAGGGAATGATGGTGGCGCGCCAATCGAGCAGGAAGAGAAAGATGACCGTAATGACAATGACAACGGCCGCGGCCAGCGTGATGAGCACTTCGCGAATGGAATCGCCCACGGCGGTGGTGGAGTCGAAGGCGATGGCGTACTCCAGGCCGGGCGGGAAGTTCTTTGAGAGCTGCTCGAGAGCTGCTTTGGCTTTGCGGTCCACCTCGAGGGAATTGGCGTTCGACAATTGCTCCACGCCGATGCCCATCGCGTCATGGCCCAGGTACTTGAGCGCGGTGCCATAACTTTCGGCGCCCACCTCCGCGTGGCCCACGTCCTTCAGCAGCACCAGGCCGTCGGGCGAGTTCTTGACGATGAGGTTGTCGAACTCTTGAGGACTCGTGAGTCGGCCCACGACGCGCACCGGGATCTGATACGCCTGCTTCGAATCGGCTGGCGGCTGCCCGAGCTGTCCGGCTGGAACTTCGACGTTCTGCTCCTCGAGAGCATTCACCACGTCGGTTGCGGTCAGGTCGCGGGCAGCCAGGCGCACGGGATCAAGCCACACGCGCATGGCGTACTTGCGTGCGCTGAAGTTGACCACATCGCCCACGCCCGGCACGCGCTTGAGCGCGTCGATTACGTAGATGTCCAGGTAGTTGGAGATGAATTCGCTCGAATAGCGTCCGTCGCGCGCAAAGAAGCCGGCGCCAAACACGAAGTTGTAGTTGGATTTCAGGACGTCGATGCCGGTGGCAACCACCTCGCCGGGCAGGCGGCCCTCCACGCTGGCCACGCGGTTTTGCACGTCCACGGCCGCGACGTCGAGGTTGTAACCGGTCTGGAAGGTGATTTCGATCATGCAGCTGCCGCTATTGGTGCTGGACGAGCTGATGTAACGCATGCCCTCCACGCCGTTGATCGCTTCTTCCAGCGGAATGGTGACGGCTTTCTCGACGGTTTCCGCGTCAGCGCCTACATAGTTGGCATCTACTTCCACTACCGGCGGCGCCAGCGTGGGATACATGGCCACGGGGAGATTGGGAATGCAGATGGCGCCCGCCAGAATGATGAGCAGGGCGCAAACGGTGGCGAAGACCGGGCGGTGAATAAAGAAATCAACAAACAAGATGAGCCCTCTTTCTCAGGAGATCCTCGCGCTATGAGACCCAGGCGGTCTGCGTGTGCGTGCTCTTCCGCGCCCGAACATGCCGGTGCTTTTTGTGAAGCGGATGGGAGACTGCGACGTGGCGCGCTCCGGCATCCTCGGCCTGTGCTCCACTACTCGTGTTTTGCGCTCCGGTGCCTGCTCCTTGCGGGGGTGCTGGCGGCGCAGGGCCGCCCATGGGCATCACTGGCATGCCGTCCACAAGGAACTGTGTTCCCGAGATGATGACGCTGTCGCCCGCGTTCAGCCCTGAAGTGATGGAGTAGTTGTTGCCCACGGTGTCGCCAAGCACGACCGGCGTCCGGTGCGCCACGGTCATCCCATTCATCTTTTGCACCACGAAGACGAAACTCTGCTCGCCCTGCCGCGCCACAGCCAGCACCGGAACCACAGCCATGGGCCTCGTGCTCCAGATCACCCTGGCCTCGATCATCTGCGCGTTGCGCAGCACTTCTGGCGTCGCTTGCACCGGGGCCTTGACCAGAATCCCCTGCAGCGTGCTGTCCACTTCAGCGGAGATGAAGTTGACCTTCGTCTTCTCCAGCAGTTTGCCGCTGTTGTCAGTCAGATCGACGCCGAGACCCATGCGCACCTCGGGAGCGCGCTCGGTGGGGATGTAAATGTACGCCTCGAGATCCTTGTTCTCATCCACGGTGGTCAGCACGGTCGACGTCGTTACGTAGTCGCCCACGTGAACGGGAATGTCGCCGACCACGCCGTCGAATGGCGCACGGACGGTGTAGTAAGCCAGCAGTTGTTCCTGCGTCCTGCGCAACTCCATCGCCGACTCATAGTCCGCTTTGGCGTTCTGGTAGGCCTGCTGCGCCTGGTCGTAGGCGTCGCGACTGGTCACGCCCGCCTCAAACAGCTTGCGCTGGCGATCGACCTCGACGGTGTCGTAATCGTAGAGAGCCTTCTTCTGGCGCTCGGTGGCGCGCTGCGAAGCGACCGTGGCCTGCTGTTGCCGGGGATCGATCTGAATGAGCGCCTGGCCAGCTCTCACGTGATCGCCTGACCGGACGTGAATCGCGGTCAGCGATCCGCTCACCTGCGGCTGCATGGTGGCCGAGCGGCGCGACTTGATGGTGGCCACATACTCGCTGCTCTGGGCCACGGGCGCCATGGACACGGTGATGGTTTGCACCGGCAGGGCTTGCATTTGCGGCCCGCCGGCCGGAGCCGCGGACTTCTTCTGGCAACCGGTTGCCGCCAGGGCCGCCAGGATCAGACAACTTATCGTATAAATGCGATGCAATCTGCTTTGGGTCACTCGATTCGTCCTCTGGCCCCAGTGACCGCCGCACTCTGCGATTGACGATTGGGGCGGGCAGGCCCTGGAGCTCCTCCGCGATGATTCATTGCGGTGATCGCCTGGGTGATGCGCTACGCGGATCCGGGTAATTGACACAAAAACAGCGCGGCGCCGTGCGATGCAAACGGCCGCTTATCTTCGAATCTTCATCGAGGATAGCGCACAATGCGCTACGCGCTCTTGACGCTTCTGGTTCCGGCTCGTGCCGCTCTTGCCGGACTCCGGACCATCCTTGACGGCTCGAATCTTTGGCTGCCTCCAAGAGCCGCTCCGTGGCGGCGGTTCTTTTGACACTCTTTTGCCGAGTTGATAGCCTTTCTTAAGGGCACCCGCGGCCAATCTCACCTCTGCGCACTGCTCTCCCGAGCGTCCCCGTCGTCTAGCCCGGCCTAGGACACCGCCCTTTCACGGCGATAACACGGGTTCAAATCCCGTCGGGGACGCCAATAGAATCACTAATTTAGTTGGAACACGCGCAGCTGAGCCAGTTTCTGGTGACTCTGTGGTGACTAAGCCGGCGCCAAGCCGCAGAAAACCAGATCAAATCCTGCCAAGGGCAGAATTGGCGCATCACCTGGCCAGCATTGGCGATTACTTGCCACGTCCGCCACGAAATCGATTGACTCTCCGATCTTGGTTTCTTTGCCAGAAGATGTGTGCGTGACTGCGAATTTACGAGTTTGGCGATGCGATGGAGGGCCTTCTCGGCGGAGTTTGCGTGGACCGTTGCCAGGGATTCCCGGTGGAAACATTCAGGGATCGAGCAACGCTTGCGCTTTGGTAGGTCACCTACTCAACGTTGAAAAACTACGTTGATCGTTGTTTCAACTTCTATCGGCTCGTTGCTGAGCCTGTACGGCTTGTAGCGCCAGCTCCGCACGGCATCGATGGCGGCCTGCTGCAACATGGCCGGTCCGTTCACAACGTGCAAATCCTTAATCGTTCCGTTCTTTGAAATAGTAGCGTGCAGCACCACAGTGCCAGACACGCCGGCTGCTTTAGCGATGGGTGGATAAATGGGCTGCGTCTCGTGAATCAGCATTCCGGTCGCGACGCCAGATGAAATGGAAAACGGTTTGGAAGGTACAACTTTAACGGCGGGCTGTGCGTGTCCACTGAAGGCGCTGACATTCGCGCTGCTACTACCCAGACCATCCGCACCGTCCGTGCCGAAGCTCACGGGGGGAGGCGCATCTTCCGCGACTTGCTTCTCCATGCCTTGCCGAATCTGTGTTGGCGCAGTGAGTTGATCGTCCATCATTTTCGTCTGCATTTTCGTCGGCACTTGTGGCGACTTCACTCTGTCCTCTGCGTTGGTCGGCTGATTGTCCGTTGCCTGTTGCTTTTGGGTCGTTGCCGACGGCTTTTCCTGAGTGAACGGCTCACTAGCCGGCGGATTCGGCGTGTGCGTCTCCAGCTGAGTATCGGTTGCTTCCGGAAGTGTCTGAACCGATTGTTTCGCCAGGGACTTCGTTCCATGATGGAACAGCGGGATCATGAGTATGAGCGGAAGCAGAATCCAACAGGCGCTTACGGCAGCAACAATCATCCACTTCTTTTTCGCCGTCTTCTGCTCTCCCTTAACTTCGATATTCATCGATGGAAACAACTGGATGAGAGCCCCGTGAGCTTCGCGTCTCAATGTCGCCGTGGGTTCGGGTGAGTTACTCATTCCATCCACCATAGCGATGTTTGGTAAACCCGGCGCCGCGGGAACCTCATTCGTGGTATAGCTAGCCTCCAGCCCTTGCGAAGCGCGGCTGGACGATCCGTCCGCCGGCTCGCTGGTCAACTCTTGCTGCTTAGCAAGGACTGGTGCGGACGAGGCTGAACCCGAAACACGCGGTTTGTCCACCCCAGGCAGCAAGATTGCTTTGCGCTCAGCGGATTGCCCAAGCGGCTTTGGAGTCTTGCCGGAGGAATGAGCGGCTATCCACGCTCCCCATTCTTCACGAGAGTTGACAGGCTTAGCCGTAGGAGATGCTTCGCTATCCCCATCGCTGAAATCTTGTTGCTGCTTAACAAAGACTGGTGCGGACGAAGTTGAACCCGAAACACGCGGCCTGTCCACCAAAGATGCTAGGGTTGCATCGCGGTCAACGGATTGCCCAAGCCGCTTTGAAGTCTGGCTGAAGGAATGAGAGTCTTGCCATGCTTCCCATTCTTCACGAGAGTTGACAGGCTTAGCCGCAGGTGAACCTTCGCTATCCCATTCGCTGAAATCCGCGGGAAGCGTTTCAGGTAGCGACGGAGCTAATTTTTCTGGAGATGCCATTGACCGTCCTCACCTTTCTGATAGACAGCACCTTTGTACGTGCGCGTTTCGCGCGGGTTTGTCTTGGCGGCAGTGCGCTCGCCTGTTACTTCCGCCGGCGCCGAATCTGCAGGGGCAGAGTTCGTTGCTGTGAAGGTCCCCGTGAACGGCGTATCGGTGGCTGCGGTTGGTTGCGAAGCAATGTCAGGCGATCCTTTCACCTCAAGCACGACCGCAGCTTGCGCCGTCGCGTGTTTTTCAGTGTCCGATGGAGTGAACGATGCGGAGAGGTTATATGTCCCCGGCGCGAGTACGTGGCCCGCGGAAGGAGTGTAGACAAATGTTCCCGGAACCGATGCCGTAGCGTTCAACTGAGTGGCGCTTAACGCGGCGCCGTAGGAAATAGCAGAGGGGGCCGGCCAGGTGATTAGGGTTGGTAACTTCTCGGTAATAGTGAGCGGCACGACGGCAGGCGCCGTTGTGTAATTCAGAGTGTCGGTCGGCGTGAAGGTTACTGAGAGCTCATGCACTCCCGGCGCAAGTATCTCGCCCGCGGCAGGTGTATAGGCAAAAGATCCCGGCACTGTTGCTGTGGCGTTGAGCTGAGTAGCGCTGATGGCCGCGCCGTAGGCAATCGGATCCGGTGTCGGCCAAGTGATGGCAGGAGTTGCCTTGGCCACACTCAGCTTCGTGGCAGTCTGCGAGGTTGAGTAGCCCACAGTGTCTGCGGGAGTGAAAGCGACCGAGAGTTTATGCTCTCCAGCCGCAAGCACCGCCCCTAACCCAGGGTTGTATTCGAATGTTCCCGGAACCGACGCCGCGGCACACAGTTGCTTGGTGCTCAGCTGTGTGCCGTATGTGATTGGATCGGGTTTCGGCCACTGGATGACAGACGTTGCTTTGGCCACAGTGAGCGACACGGCGGCCTTTGCTGTGGCGTAGTTGGCGCTGTCCTCGGGGGTGAAGGTTACCGAGAGCGTATGCATTCCCGGGGGGAGCACCTCGCCCGGCGCGGGAGAGTAATCGAGTCTTCCAGGTACCGGCGCCGAGGCATTCAGTTGAGCATCGCCCAATGCGGTGCCGTAGATGATCCCGGCAGGTGTTGGCCAAGAGAGGGCCGGCGTTGCCTTGGCCACAACAATTGAAATTGCGGCCTGCAGCGGAGCGCAGCCGCCGGAGTCTGCCGGAGTGAATGTGACCCATAGCGTGTGCGTTCCGACCGGCAGCACATAGCCTGGGCCGGGTGTGTAGACCAAAGTTCCCTCGACCGATGCCGTGGCATTGAGCTGGGCGAAGGTGAGCTTGTCCCCGTAGGTAATCGGGTCGGGTGTCGGCCATGTGATGGCCGGAGTCGTGCGCGCATCGGCCGAAGTCAAAATCGCAGTGCTCGAGCAGTTCATCATTGCCAGAATCCACCTGCGCAGTATTTCTACCGGGACCTCTAAGCTCAAAACCCCTCTTCTTTTCTTGTGGAATAGGGCGTCCGGTAATCGAGCTGGCCATCTCCAGGCTTATGCGCGAAATGCGTGTTTCTGCAAGCCCGGTGTCGCCGTACTGCAGCGCGCGCGCAGCGTCCTGATCATCGGGAATCTTCCACCGTACCGGCCTGCCGAGAGCCTTGGCGATGACATCTTCGTTCACCGTTTCCAGGAAGCGGGACTCAAACCGGTTGATCACGATTTCCAGGTTTGGACCTCCTTCGGCAAAGAACTGTGAGATAAGGCGATTTGAATTGCGCAGTTCGGAGATGCCGGTCTGGCTGACCAGGTAAATGGTAGAGGCATCTTCGAAGAGAACCTTAGCCGCCACATCGATCCTCGATCCCACATCTACGATCACATGATCGAATTCGCGCCGCGCGATTGCGATCAGCTTGTCGATGGCGCCTTTGGAAACCTCAACCTCGGGAACTTTGGTGGGAGCCGCCAGCACGAATACTCCTGACCGATGCTTGACCAGGAGATTTTGAAGAAGACTCGCATCCAGCCGATCGATATTCCGGAGGGCGTCCTCCGTCGAGTAACCCGCAGAAATCCCCAGGCACAGTGCCGCGTCTCCAATGGGAAGAGCGAGGTCGATCAGCAGGATCCTTTGGTCGGATTTCTGGGCCAGAGCGATGGCAACATTGCAGGCGACCGTCGTAACGCCGGATCCTCCTTTGGAGCCGGCAAAGACGAGCAACTTTCCCACAGTCTTCTCTGCTGGGAGAGCTTTCTCACGAAGGGTAGTAGTGGTCCGAACCAGAGCCTCGGCCATAGCGCCTTGCTCGAAGGGTAGAAGGAGGTACTCACGAGCGCCTGCACGCATGAAGCGGACCGCAAATTTCGGATCGGTATTCTCCGAATAGACCATGATCGTCCCCGCGTCGGCGGCACTCGCTCTTTCCACTAGTTCCAGAGCGACATCTGGATCGCTATCCAGGTCGAGGATGACAACGTCGAACGAAGCCAGCAATCCTTGCAAGTGATCAAGTTCCGGGGGGTAGGAATCGAACTCGCGGACATTGACCCGACGAGTTTCATCAAGAGCCTTGGCCACTGCCGAGCGTCTTTCCTCGTCTGGGCCGATCAAGGCAACCGACAAGACCTCGGCCTCGATGATGTCGGCATGTTTGGCGCCGAAATTTGGTGACACGTCTGCTGAATTCACGGTATGAAGTGCTCCTTGAGGTACCAGCCCCTTTTCCGCTCAAATCTCAAATCGACATGTTGTCGGGGAGCCGAACTCACAGGCTTCTTCCCCCCATAACGAACAAAGGTGGTGCAATTCTGTGAAGAACCTCCAATGCGAGCGTCAATTCTTGACTGCCTGCCAAACAAGTTGCCGTGGGACGATGGTAACCATTTTTTAGTCTGATGTGGAACTTAGATAACTACAATTATGTATTACTAAAGTGTCGTCAGCCATTCCGGGCGCACCGTCTCTCCAGCCAAGCGCGATTATAGTTCTCTCGCGATCAGCAAAATAAGCTAGCTATGGTGACCACGAATCGGTAGGCTAGGTGTTCAAATCACTTCGGGTCTAACCACGCAAGTAATGTAAAATCAACTCATTGCGCCGAGAGCTTTATTTGGCGCTCTTTTTTTGCCTAGCTAGCAGCATTCTGTCAGCACATTTGTGTGCAGCGGCGCCAGATTGTCAGGGCCAGCGATATACACGATCAGGTGAGAGGGACGACAGCTCTCCACTTCCCAAGGTTCATATTCTGGCGGGGGTATATAAATGCCGCCTTTTCCGGGCCTTGCCAACAGGCGGGTTCTGGACCATCGAGTTCGCCCTCACCGGGACTGCAGAGGGAGCGTTACCCCCTAAGTTTCTATGGATGCAAGCGATTTCGGCACATAAGGCGTCCGCCCTGGACACGTTCTCGGCAAACTGGTTCAAACTCTGAGTGCTCAGGGACGCCAGAAAACAAACAATTTGCGCGATTGACCCGCGTTGAGCCAGGGCCGCATTTGTCGTGGCTCGAAGCGGAGGAAGCCCTGTGGCGCCCACGCGGTTCTTCATGACCGAGCAACCCAATCTCACGGTGCTTCGGATTTTGCGTGATACGTCCAGAGAGGATACGGCAGGCCAGCCAGACGATTGATGACCAGGGCCTGCGCCACCAGCAGAAAGACCGCAACTTCAATGATGACCAGCTCTCTCGGCTTGGAGATGATGCCCAGCGAGACGATCAGCGTGGTGGCGCCTGCGGGCGGATGGTCGGCGCGCAGCAGGACCATGAATGCGCCGGTGGTCGAAAGCGAAAGCGCGGCGGCGAGAATCCGTGGCCAGTAGACGCCGGGATGCGCGCCGAAGGGCAGGTTGGCGGCGCCGGTGAGGACGTACGCGCCATAGCCGCAGACGAGGCCGATGGCGTGGCCCAGGATGGTGTTGCGCGGGCAGGAGTTCTGCTGCAGCGGCGCGATGAACAGCAGATAGGCGGTGGGGCCGAGCGACGGAAAGACAAACGGATTGTGGCTGACCACCGCCAGCAGCGCCAGCAAAGCGATGGTCAAAAAGCCGTTGATGAAAACATAAATGGACCAGACGACGCGCGGCGGAAAATGGTCCAGCAGCCACGCCAGGCGCAGCCGCTCGAGCAGCACGGCAACGTGCTCAGGCCCTCCACCGTTACTGCCTGCACCGTGTTCTCGCAATGCAAGTCCTTCAACCGCTCAGATATTGGGCAGAAGATCGAAGTACTCGTCGTCCTCGTTCTTACCGCCCTCGCCCTGGCCGAGTTTCTTTTCCGATTCGACAAATTCGATGCGCTCGATCCACTTCACCATCTTGTAGCCAAGCTGGTTTTCGACACGCAGGCGCAGCGGCGCGCCGTAGACCTCGGGCAGCGGCTGGCCGTTCATCTCGGATGCCAGCAGGCATTGCGGCTTGAGCACGTTCTCAAGGCTTTGCGTATCGTAGTAGGGGCCGCCATAGAGCGCCTCGCCAAAAGAGAAAAAGGCGACGGTGCGCGCTTCCGGCCTGGGGCGAACGAGCTCGATCAGACTCTTCATGGGGATGCCGCCCCACTTGGCGATGCCGCTCCAACCCTGGATGCAATGATGCATGGCGATGTGCTCCACTTCGCCCAGCTTTCGCGAGGTCGGCCAGCGAAAGCTCGACCGGGTTCTCGACCAAGCCGCTGACCTTGAGCTTGAAATCGCGGAAGCTGGCCCTCGGCCAGGCGCTTCCAGTCGTCGCGCACCGGCAGCTTGCCGTTGGGCCAGAAGTAGGGCGAGATGTCCTTCTCGGAATACGTTTGCTGCGGCAGGAGCCGGTTGAGGGTGAGCAGTTGCATGGGATAGGTGACGACTTTGAGCGCATGCTGCAGCGCGCGCGGCTGGTACCAGGAGAGATAGTGCGCGGCGATCCAGCAAAGAACCACGACGCCGATGCCCACGAAGCCCAGCCAGATGCCTAGCCGGCCCTCGTCGTTGGTGCCGAGCACGATGTGGTTCATGTTGCGCGCGAATCCGGTCATGACCACCAGCGTGATGTGAACAATGAGAAACGCCAGAAAGCTGAGCATGGTGAGGAAGTGGATGGAGCGCGCCGATTGCCGTCCGCCGAAGATGCGCGCATACCAGGTGAAGTGATTCACCACAGCCGGCGACATGGCAATGCCGGTGAGAATCGCCAGCGGCCCGAAGACGAAGACTACCGTGAAGTAGGCGATCTGCTGCAGAGCGTTGTAGCCGTAAAAGCCATTGGGCTCGGCGGGCAGATGGAAGGTGGCGTAGTGGACCCAGGTGTTCCACGCCTGCAGAATCACGGTTGGCGAGGTGGGCACCAGGCGCTTCCATTGCTCGGTCGAGAAGAGCATGGTGACAAAGTACAAGCCGCAGAGGATGAAGCCGTGCACGTCGATGAAGTGCCACACGCGCGCCACGCCGATGGTGTGCCGGTAACCGGGCGTGCCGATGAGCGGCGTCAAATAGCGGGCATCGTCTTTCGCTGTCCACAGGCGGTCGCGCGGAACCTCGATGGGCGTGAAGCGGATCCACTCGCTGCCCGGCGTGCAATCGTCGTTGAAATAGAGCCGCGGATGATCGACCAGGATGGAGAGGCCGCTGCGAATGAGCATGGTGACAAAGAGAAAATTGAAGAAATGGCAATAGCGGACCCAGAGCGGGAAGCCGTGCGGACCGGCGAAGTTGTTGGGGTACACCACGGGGACGGGCGGAATGTGCGGCAGGCCGGCCACGGCCATCTCAATCCACGCCGCAGCCACGAGCGACGCAATCACCGCGGCGATTCCGATCCTAATCGAAGGACGAATCCAGAGGCGGTGGCGGCGATCCGCGGGATAATGCACCGCTCCATGCTCAGCATCGAAGGTAATCATGACCCCAGCCTCCATGTGCGGCCGGGAAGTTTCCGCACGGTGGTCTGACAGTAACGTTATAGCGCAGCGCGGAGGATGGCGTCCCGGTTTGCGGGCCGGGAAAGGCTGATTGAAGCCGGAATTCCTGCCGAGCGCCAACAAAGCGCGTTAAGTCACGGCAAATGTTCGCAATTATGGTGCGCGAAACCCCTCAAATGTTCGCTTAAAAGGTTAGCTTTGGCCCCCAAACCTAACCTCCAGAGGTTACATTTCGGGGTGTCATTAACCTAGAAAAGTTGCATTTTAGGGGCAAAGCTAACCTAGAAAGGTTAGGAATTGAGGGTGAGTGTAACCAAGAAAAGTTAGGGACTGCACGCTGCAAGCGGATTTCAGCTGGTTTTTCGCGCCCAAGTGACACATTGCAAACCCCGTGCCAGCGGAGCCGGAATGCGGGTCCGTGCGAAGGAATTGGTCAAGGGCGGTCTTGTACTTGCCGGGGACAGTCTTCCACACCGCCATGAACTTCATGATTTCTCCTCGGGGAACGTTTGATTGTTGAGATTGCTTGACCCGTGAGGCTCAGCGTGGGCCAAGGAGAGCGGGCCTAAGGCTATACCGCGTGAGGCGGGAATGGGAATGAGGATTTGTGAAGCGGTGTGATCCGGCCCTAGCGGATTCAGGATGGGGTGCCTGGCGTAATTCGCAGTCGCCCTAAGGACTTAACGCCAACTGAAACGATGTAGTGTCCGCCGCGCCATCAGCATTTGAGGCGGACGAAGAAGCGGTCCTCTTGTTCTTTCTGCCTTCGCTAGGTTGGGGCCTTCCATTCACTTCCCGGCATGATGCGCTTCATAAACTCATCGAAGAGTGGGACGGTAAATGCGGTGTCTCCGTGAGTGGGGCTCCAGATCATGCCCTTCGCAATCAAACCAGCGCGGGTCGGGCCTAGTGATTGCACGGTTCTATTCAAGTTTTCCGCAATGTCCCCCGACCGATGGGGTCCGGTTCCAAGGTCGGCCATCGCCCGGAGATATTTCTTTTCGCTAGGAGTAAGGCGATCGAATCGAACCCGAAAGAAGCTCTCATCGAGAGCAGCTATTGCCTCGTCCGATGCATTCATGACGTCCTGCCGATTGATCGGACTCTGCGGAGCAACATCCCAGGTGTGCTTGCCCCATTCCTGCAAGAAGTAAGGATATCCCTTTGTCTTCTCGATGATCAGATCGACAGCTTCGTCCAAGACATCGGCCCCCTCATTTTGAGCAGGCCTAACGATGGCGTCTTTGGCATCCGGAGGATCGAGTGGCCCGATCGGAGGAAAATCAAAAAGCCGTTCCGCATAGGATTTGGCCTCCCCCATCCGTCCTCGCAATTGGGGTAGACCCGCGCCTACAACTGTGACAGGCGACTGTTCTTGCGAACAGCGGTGCAATGCGGAGATCAAAGCAGCCATTTCCAGCTCCTTAACATATTGAAGCTCGTCGATGAAGAGCACGACTGCGGTACCTGCTGCCTTTCCCGCCACTCCGACTTGATGGAGGAGGACAGTCAAATCTCCTTCCAGATCGCCATTGTCGGCTAGACCCGGCTCTGGGTCGTAGTCCAGGCCGACCTCGATGTCGGCATAGGACACCTTGAGTTTGGTGGCAAATCCGGCCAAGGCCCGAAGTCCTCGGATCGCATAATCCTTTGCAGCTTCTTTCTTGCTCAGGTGCAGAAGCACGAGCCGAAGCGATGGGGCAAGCAACGCAGGAAGCGAACGGTCCTCAGGTGCCTCAATGCGGACGGTGTTAATCCCCGTAGCCTCAGCATCTCTTCGCATTTGATCGAGGAGCACGGTCTTGCCCACACCTCGAAGACCGACCAGCATCACACTTTTGGCGGGTCGACCCAGGCGAAGCCTTTGGAGACGCACTTCCACGTCCTTCCGAATGGCGCTTCGACCGGCCAGCTCAGGAGGAGGACTACCGGCGCCAGGCGCATACGGGTTGCGGATTGGGTCCATGTATAGGGAGTTTAGCAAATTTATGTAGAAATCGTAACTTGCGTAACTTTTCTATACATCGGGTGCCGGCCGCCTGTCTTCAGAAACTGGTCAAGGGCGGTCTTGTACTTACCGGGGATGGTCTTCCACACCACCATGAATCTCATGATTTTTCCTCCTCGGGGAAAGTTTGTTGGTTGAGATTGCTTGGCCCGTGAGGCTCCGCGTGGGCCAAATTGGCCGGGCTGAAGGCTATGCCATGTGAGGAGGGAAGACAAAGGAATTGTTGGGGTGGGCGGGGCGGCTGCGCGGTTTCCGCGGCGCCAGAAGCGAGACCGGAGCGTTTGTCACCCGGCGTATACTTGCTACGCCCAAGCTTTCAGGTTTGGAAATGGAGGAAGTAAGCAATGGCCCTCCCGAACGCCTATCTGGTCACCACGAAGAACTTAGAAGCGCTCCTCAACGCACTTAAGTCTGCCAAAGCTCCCGAGCGGTTCAACAATAAGTTCCTGACCCAGCTTGATTTCACGAGCAGCAACGACCGCCTGTTCATTGGTGTCTTCAAGTGTCTCGGGTTCGTCGACGAGTCGGGCACCCCAACAAAGCGATATTTCGAGTTTCTGGACCAAACTCAGTCGGGAAGGGTTCTGGCGGATGCGCTAAAGGAGGCCTATGCGGACCTTTTCGCGATAAACGTCAAGGCAAACGAAATGAGCGTCGACGATGTGAAGAACAAGTTCAAGACTCTTACCCTTGGGCAGAAATCCGACAATGTGGTGGGAATGATGGCTAACACCTTCAAGGCGCTGGCGGAACAGGCCGATTGGGAAGCGCCAGCGGCGACGCAGCTTCAGACGAACGTCACCACCCCTCAGCTGGAGCCAACCAAACCTCCTCAGGAACAACCGCCCCTGCACGCGAAGGGCCTTGGCCTCCACTACAATATTCAGATTCATCTTCCCGAGTCGCGCGATCCAGCTGTCTTCGATGCGATCTTTCAGGCTTTGAGAAGGCACCTGAGCTGAGGTACAGCGATGGATGACGATCTTTACTCGTTCGCATTTAGGGGCTTGCTCACGGACCAAACATTGGACGACACCCCTCGCCTGAGGAGGCGGCCGAGCACTGACCTAGACGCAGAAGTAGTAAAGCGGCTACCCATCGATCTACTCGACGAAGATTTCGTTTTCAAAGCGAGGAGAATGGCGGTCGTTTATATTGCAATTGCGGCTTTCGAGAACACAGTGCGCGAATTCGTGTCGAAGCGGCTTCTTGAAAGTTTGGGAGCCGATTGGTGGACGCTTGGGGTATCAGATGGAATCCGGAAAAAAGCCGAGAGCCGCCGAGAAGAGGAGAGCAAAATTAAGTGGCACACGCAGCGGGGCGACCAGCCGATAAATTACACCGAATTCGGCGACCTGAGCTCGATCGTAGGCCAAAACTGGCCCCACTTCGAAGACTATCTGCAGTCGCAGGAGTGGATGCGCCAGATCATAACTACGCTGGAGCGATCTCGGAATGTCATCATGCACAGCGGCGAGCTGGGCGCGCAAGACATCGAGCGAGTTGGTACTGCTATTCGCGATTGGATTAGGCAAGTTGGGACCTAGCTCGGTGCCGGCTGCTCGAGAGCCGGGTGTGGAGGAGTCAGGAGCAGTTTCGGAGAGAAGGGGGCATGAACAGCTCATTTCCGTTCTTTTACTACGACATCTTGGCTAGGATCGTGCCGGGAGCTGCTACCTTAGCCGTCTTATGGCCAACCACGTGGTTTCCCCCAATGAATTGGCTTCGCTCATTCGTCGTTGCGGGGGGTCATGAGCAATGGGAGAATCTTGCGGTTCCGATTTTGTTTTTGGGTCTGTGTTATGTGATTGGCGTTGTGTATGAAGTTCTGGATTATTTCCCGGATGCGCAATGGATTCCTAGATGGTTCCCCAGTATGAAATGGGTTACTGAGTGGGTCGACGACGAGGCGCTTCGTTGGTCTGTCCGCAGATTCGGCGACGAAAATGAAAAGGCTTGGTCTGCCAAGGCAAACCGGGAGCAGATTGCGGCTCTCAGAAGGGTTCTATGGGATCGAATCATGTTTATAGGTGGCTCCGAGCCCAAGATGAACCCTGTATTCGCGCATTGCCACCGATTCCAAGCGGAAGAGAAGATGTTCTTACATTTACTCTACCCGACTCTTCTGTTCGAGATTATCTCGTATCGAGAATGGCTCGCATCTGATCAGGGCTTTTTCGGAATAGTCGGATTGGTCCTGTTCGCTTTTTGTTTCCAAGCTCGAAGTCGACGGCGATGGATGCAGACGCTCGCGTTTTCACGGATTATCAGATCCCCGCAGGGCTGTGTCCAAGGGGCTTCCGGCTTCCAGACTTCGGAGACCAAAACGGAATCCCTGGAACACATATCTTCGGACTGTCCGTAGCCGGTGCTGGTGGAGGAAAAGTTTGGTTCGCCGGCCGGCTGCATCGCATCTGGATCTTGAGCCGTGCGATCGCGATTTGATCAGCCTGATTCCCTAGCCCACGCTCGGAGCTCGAGCACTACGCCGGCACAGCCACTTTCGCCAACATCGCCTTGATTCCGCGCAGTGCCTGGCGGGTGCGTTCTTCGTTCTCGATCAAAGCGAAACGGACGTGGATGTCGCCGATTTGCGATTTCCAAAAGCAGGTCCCTCGGCTCCCCCCAGCGGCCTTGGCCCCCCAGCGTCGGGCCGCTACCCCACTTGCGTGGGGCCCCAAGCGCGCTCCGCTCGGGAGGACACCGATGGGGTGGTTAGGCGGGGACCACGCCCTTGGCCAGCATGGCCTTGATGCCGCGGAGGGCCTGGCGGGTGCGCTCTTCGTTCTCGATTAAGGCGAAGCGGACGTGGTTGTCGACCGCCGGTGGATCACGAACCGCAGATCGGTTATGGAAAGGATGGCGCGGCTGCGCCGCGTACTTTGCTTCTCGAAATTGAACGGCCCCGATCCCAGGGCTGGCGCCCTGGGCTATATTCTTGCGCTCCCTACGGGAGCTTGTTCAGCGGTACGCCGGGACAACGCCCTTTGGCAGGCATGGCCTTGATGCCGCGGAGGGCCTGGCGGGTGCGTTCTTCGTTCTCGATGAGGGCCAAGCGGACGTGGTTGTCGCCGTGGCCTGGAAAGCAACCGCAGATCCTTCGCTCCGCTTACCCCCTGATTGCGTTGCAATCACGGGGCCCCAAGCGTGCTCCGCTCAGGATGACAACTTGAAGAGGCGCGGAGGCGTGGACGTCTATGCCGGCGCGACGCCTTTGGCCAGCATGGCCTTGATGCCGTGGAGGGCCTGGCGGGTGCGTTCTTCGTTCTCGATGAGGGCGAAGCGGACGTGGTTGTCGCGGACCGCCGCTTCCTGAAAAGCAGGTCCCTCGACTCCGCTTACCCCAATCACACCAAGCGTGATTGGGGCCCCGAATGTGCTCCGCTCGGGATGACAAGGGTTTAGTTTGGAGGGGGTTAGAACGCGGCTGCGCCGCGTACTTTGTTTCTCGAAATTGAACGGCCCGGGTCCCAGGACTGCGCCCGCCACGGCGGACTTGTCCTGGGCTATTTTCTTGCGCTCCCTACGGGAGCTTCCGCTACGCCGGGACCACTCCTTTGGCGAGCATGGCCTTGATGCCGCGGAGGGCCTGGCGGGTGCGTTCTTCGTTTTCGATGAGGGCGAAGCGGACGTGGTTGTCGCGGACCGCCGCTTCCTGAAAAGCAGGTCCCTCGACTCCGCTTACCCCAATCACACCAAGCGTGATTGGGGCCCCGAACGCGCTCCGCTCGGGATGACACGGTTGAAATGGAAGTTGATAGCGACGTTCGTGCTGGGTTAAGGGCAGGAGAGGCAACCGCAGATCCCCGTTCGACTCGTCCGCTGAGCGGACTCGCTCAGGGCAGGCTTTCGGCTCCCCCCCCGCGTCAGGCCGCTGACCCCATGATTGCGTTGCAATCACGGGGCCCCAAGCGCGCTCAGGATGACAGTGCATAGGCGTCTCGGGCCGTTGCAATTGCGCGGCCATCCTATCCGGCGCGCTTGAAATCGGCGGGCTCTGCATCGAACCAATCCTTGCTCAGGTCGATCCATGTTGGATTGGCGGATTGGATGAGCGCGATCTTTTTGGCGCGTGTCCAGCCCTTCAGTTCTTTTTCACGCTGGATCGCAAGGTTCGGATCGCTAAAGCGTTCAACCCAGACGAGGCGGTCGCAGTTATATCTGGCGGTGAAGCCGTTGTGTTCCTTCCATTTGTGCTCGAAGACGCGTTGGCGCAGGTTGCCGGTAACGCCGATATACAGCGTGTGGCTGCGGCTGGCCATGATGTAGGTAAAGTAGCTGCCTTCGTGCATGGCGTGCATGATACCGCCAGGCGGCATTTTTGCGCGGTGACGGGGACGGCAACCGCAGATCCTTCGCTCCCCCCAGCGGCCTTGGCCCCCCAGCGTCGGGCCGCTACCCCATGATCGCGTTGCGATCACGGGGCCCCAAGCGTGCTCCGCTCAGGATGACACCGATGGGGTGGTTAGGCAGGGACGACGCCCTTGGCCAGCATGGCTTTGATGCCGCGGAGGGCCTGGCGGGTGCGTTCTTCGTTTTCGATCAGGGCGAAGCGGACGTGGTTGTCGCCGTGGTCGCCGAAGCCGATGCCCGGAGAGACGGCGGTTTTGGCCTCGGTGAGAAGAAGCTTGGAGAACTCGAGCGACTTGAGGTCGCGGTAAGGCTCGGGGATCTGGGCCCAGACGAACATGGTGGCGCGGGGCTTGGCCACGGTCCAGCCGGCCTTGTTGAGTCCATCGACGAGGACGTCGCGGCGGCGGCGGTAGTTATCGCAGATCTGGCCGACACATTCCTGCGGGCCTTCAAGCGCGGCGATGGCGGCGACCTGGATGGGCGTGAAGGTGCCGTAGTCGAAGTAGCTCTTGAGGCGGGCGAGGGCGTTGACCAGCCGCTGATTGCCGACCATGAAGCCGACGCGCCAACCGGGCATGTTGTAGCTCTTGGAAAGCGTGAAGAACTCGACGGCGACCTCTTTGGCTCCGGGAACCTGCATGACGCTGGGCGGCTTGTAGCCGTCGAAGGCGATGTCGGCGTAGGCGAGGTCCTGGATGAGATAGAAGCCGTGCTCGCGGGCGAGCTCGACGAGGCGCGCGAGGAAGGGCAGGTCGACACATTCGGTGGTGGGGTTCGAGGGGAAGTTGACGATGAGCGCCTTGGGGCGCGGCGTCATGCGCGGGATGATCTCCTCAAGCTGGGCGAGGAATTGTTCTTGGTCGTGGACCGGAACGCTGACGATATGAGCTCCCGCGATGACCGGGCCGTAAATATGGATGGGGTAGCTGGGGTTGGGAACGAGCACGGTGTCGCGCGAGTCGAGTATGGCGAGACAGAGGTGGGCGATGCCTTCCTTGGAGCCGATGGTGACGATGGCCTCGGAGTCGGGGTCGAGATCGACGTTGTAGCGGGACTTGTACCACATGCAGATGGACTTGCGCAGGCGGGGCAGGCCGCGGGAGACGGAGTAGCGATGCGTGGGCGGCTTGAGCACCGCTTCGATGAGCTTGTCGACGATGTGCTTGGGCGTGGCGCCGTCGGGGTTGCCCATGCCGAAGTCGATGATGTCTTCGCCACGGCGGCGCGCGGCGGACTTCATTTCGCCGGTGATGTTGAAGACGTAGGCGGGAAGGCGCTGAATGCGGGAAAACTCTTCCATGATGACTCCAGTGTAAGACCAGGGGACAGTGATTAGTTGTCAGTGGTCAGTGGTCAGTAGTCAGTAAACAGTGGATGGTGAGTAGAGATCAGAGAGCCGGACCGAGCGAACAACAAACGCCGGGCTGAAAACTGATCACTGACAACTGGCAACTGGCTTTTGGGGATGAGGTGAAGCGGGAGTTTAGGCGGCCGGAGCCGCCGCGGCCGCAGCACAGGCAGCGCGGGCGGTGTAAGCATGCGCGAAGGCGAGAGCGCGATGGCCGGTGACCTGCTGCATGGATTCATTATAGCGGAAGGCTGCAATGGGAAGAGCAGGGACAAAGGGAAACACGGACAAAAGAGACAGGGGGTGCGGGGCTCAGGAGTCAGGGGTTAGGGTCAGTTAGCCGGGTTTACGGATGATTTTGTGCGCGCGAAGCCGTTTCGTGGGAGAATGGATGCGGGACTAGTTTGCCGCACCGAGCGAGGCCGCATTGCTTCCGAGCTGGGAAGCACGGCCTGAATCCGTTGATCGCGCCCGCGCAGCCACACTTCCTGCTGAAAGATGGCCGATGAACGCACTGCTCGTCTACCCGGAATTTCCTGAGACATTTTGGAGCTTCAAACACGCGCTCAAGTTTTTGGGCAAGCGGGCGGCGCAGCCTCCGCTGGGCCTGATGACGGTGGCGGCGTTGCTGCCGGGCGGCTGGAAGAAGCGGCTGGTAGACACCAACGTGGAGCGCCTGCGCGATCGCGACCTCAAGTGGGCCGACGTAGTTTTCGTGAGCGGGATGCACATTCAGTTTGAGTCGCTACTTGAGATCGTGGAGCGTTGCCGCGCGCGCGGGCTGCGCACTGTGGTGGGCGGGCCCATTTCGAGCAGCGTGCCGGCGGCGGAGCTGAAGGCGGATCATGTAGTGATCGGCGAGGCTGAGAGCCTGATTGGCGACCTGGCGCGGGGGCTGGAAGCGGGAACGGCGCAGCACGTGTATCAGGCCGCGGAACGGCCGGAGATGACGGCCAGCCCGCTGCCCGACCTGAGCCTGATCAAGATGAAGCGCTACTCGACCATGACCGTGCAGTACTCGCGCGGGTGCCCGTTCAACTGCGAATTCTGCGACATTATTGAGATTTACGGACGGCGCCCGCGCACCAAGGCCGTGGCGCAGGTGCTGGCCGAGCTGGACCAGTTGCTCGCCGCGGGCTGGCGCGAGTCGGTGTTTATCGTGGACGACAACTTTATCGGCAACAAGGCGCGAGCCAAAGAGCTGCTGCGGGCGATGGTGGAGTGGCGCGAGGACCGTGGAACCCGGTTCGAATTCATCACCGAAGCCTCGCTGAACTTGGCCGACGACGCGGAGCTGATGCAGTTGATGAAGGACGCGGGCTTCAGATCTGTCTTTCTGGGCGTGGAGACGCCGGATGAGTCGGGGCTGATCGCGAGCAACAAGCTGCAGAACACGCGGCGCAGTTTGCTCGAGAGCGTGGCCAGGATCCAGAGCTACGGGATAGAGGTGATGGGCGGCTTCATCTTGGGCTTCGACACCGATAAGGAAGACATCTTCGAGCGCATGGTGGAGTTCATCCAGAAGAGCGGGATACCGATTGCGATGGTGGGCCTGCTGCAGGCCATGCCGGGGACGCAGCTCTTCCGGCGCTTGAAGAGCGAGGGCCGGATTGTGGACGCGGGCGGCGGCAACAACACCTTTTGCGACCGGTTGAACTTTTTGCCCCGCATGGATTCGGCAAAGCTAGTAGAGGGCTACCGCGAGGTGATGAAGAGGCTTTACAGCTGCGAGGCCTACTACGAGCGGGTGAAGCTTTACCTGAATCGGGCGCATCCGAAGCCGGAAAAGGGGACGGCGAAGCAGGCGAAGAGCCAGCCGCGCGAGACATGGATGACCCGCAATAACATGCGCGCGCTAGTGAACTCTATCGTGCGGCAGGGAGTGTTTGGGCGGCACCAGTGGAGCTACTGGAAGTTCCTGGCGGAGGCGGCCACGCGGTATCGGCGCTGCTTTGGCGCGGCCATGACGCTCGCGGTGATGGGGCATCACTTCCAGGTGATGACGCGGAAGCTGTCAAAGGCGATGGATAAGGCCGTGGCAACGGCGCGGGCGGGGACGGCGGAGATGGCGGTGCAGCAGCCGGAGCGTGAAGGCAGCGATTAGAACAACTGCGGCGCTGGGCGGAAATAGCAAGCTACTAATCTCCATGCAAGCGTCCCTCGGCGGGTAGAGCCGCACTCATCTTCCCGCATTTTCGGCGCGGAACTCAGAGGGTACCCGGCGTGCCCTTTCAAAGCAGCGCCAATTTAAGGCACTCATCGCGCAGTCCGCTTTCGGTGCGCCCAAGCCCCGAAATTTATACTTGTGGGGACATGCAAACATTCCTACCTCAAAAATTCCTACCGGTTGCCGAGCAGATGGATCTGCTCCAGAAGGGCGCGGCGGAGATTATCCGTGTCGCCGACTTGAGCGAGCGCCTGGAAGAAAGCCGCAAAACCGGACGGCCGCTGCGCGTGAAGGCGGGGTTTGATCCGACGGCGCCCGACCTGCACCTGGGCCACACCGTGCTGATGCGCAAGCTGAGGCACTTTCAGCAACTCGGGCATACGGTGATTTTTCTGGTGGGCGATTTTACGTCGCTGATCGGCGACCCGACGGGGCGCAACGTGACGCGCAAGCCGCTGACACGCGCCGAGATTGACGCGAACGCCGAAACCTACAAGCAGCAGGTGTTCAGGATCCTCGACGAGAAGACGACCGAGGTGCGCTACAACTCCGAATGGCTGGGCAAGCTGGGCTACGAAGAGACGATCCGGCTGACGGCGCATTTTACGGTGAGCCAGATGCTCGAGCGCGACGAGTTTCATCAGCGCTTTCAAGCCGAACAGCCGATCAGTTTGCACGAGCTGCTGTATCCGGTGATGCAGGGGTACGACTCGGTGGCGCTCAAGTGCGACGTGGAGCTGGGCGGGACAGACCAGAAATTCAATCTGCTGTGCGGGCGTGAACTGCAGAGGCACTACGGGCAGAAACCGCAAATCGTGCTGATGACGCCGATTCTGGAAGGCCTCGACGGCGTGCAGAAGATGAGCAAATCCCTAAATAACGCGATCGGGATCAATGAGCCGGCGAGCGAGATGTACGGGAAGTTGATGAGCATCTCGGACGAGCTGATGTGGAAGTATTTTTTCTTGCTGACGGACCTTCGCGGCTCGGAGGTTGAGGGATTGAAGGCCGACGTGACGGCGGGTCGGCAGCATCCGATGGCCGTGAAGAAGCGGTTGGCGCGGACGATTACGGCGGGGTTCCACGGCGAGGCTGCGGCCGAGAGCGCGGACGAGAACTGGGCAAGGATGTTTCAGCAGAAAGGGTTCTCGGCAGATTCAGAAAAAGTGAACCTGCGATTGGCCGAATACATGCCTGCCAGCGAGTTAGAGATCGTTCAAAATGCTGGTGACGAAGCTCCTTCGGCATGGGTAAGCGAGGGCTCGTTTATTAAATTGGCGAAGCTGCTTACAGATTGCGGGTTGGCCAGTTCAAATGCGGAGGCCCAGCGCAAGCTGAAGGAAGGAGCGGTGCAAATCAACGATCAAGTGTGGATGAAGCCAATTCTGCCGCTAAGCTCTCTCTTGGCCGTCCCTGCAGCTCCAGGGAATCACTCAACGACGATGCACTTCGTTCTGCCGATCAAGCTGCAAACCCGCCTTGGGAAGAAGGCGAAACTCGTTCTCCTTCGATAAGACCTCGTTTTAGTTGCATAAAAGGCTCAAGGCGACCGTAAAACTTCCCGCAGCGGCGAAGGCCCTCGCATTCCCGTGGCACATTCGACACGACTAAAGCCATGCCTTGATACAAAACACGTTGCCGCGCCCTTTCCGCACCGCGCTATCGCAGGTCTGAAAATCCAGACCTGGGGCACCCATTTTCGTGCTGAATTCGGAGCGGGAAAAGCAACCGCAGATCCTTCGCTCCGCTTACCCGGCTGACGCGGGGCCCCAAGCGTGCTCCGCTCAGGATGACAAATCGGTTTTGAGGTGGGCGCTAGCTGCCGAGTACATGGGCTCGAGCGGGGACGCCCGCACGACAGCCGGTATGGAGACCGGCGCTACGTTGCTAGTTGCTCAGCGCGAAGGCGCGCGCGGAGTCGAGGAGTTTGGCGACGGATTCCTTGGAGCAGGACTCGGTGTAGATGCGCAGGAGGGGCTCGGTGCCGCTGGCGCGCAGCAGCAGCCAGGTTTCGGCGGCCTTCGGCTTCGAGGTGGCTTCGGGATTGTCGAGGAAGAACTTCACGCCGTCAAGATTCTCCTGGCAAAAGATGGCCATGCCGGCGAAGATGGGATCGCCGGGCTGGAGGGCGCGCGCGCGGGCGATGACGGCGTCCCTCTGCGCTTCGGGGATGTGCAGGTCGATGCGACCGAACTGGTGCTCGCCGTACTCGGCCTGCAAGTCGGCGACGAGTGCCCCAAGAGTTTTCTTCTCCTGAGCCATGACGTTGGCTAGGAGCAGGCAGTTGAGCAGGCCGTCGCGCTCGGGCAAGTGGCGCTGGAAGCCGATGCCGCCCGACTCCTCGCCGCCCATCAGGATCTCGCGCTCCAGCATGAGGTCGCAAACGAATTTGAAGCCGATGCCGTGCTCGATAAGCTCGCGGCCATATTTCCTGGCGATGCGATCGAGCATCTTGGTGGTGTTGAAGGCGCGGGTGACGGCGCCGGGCCAGCCCTTGTACTTCAATACCCAACTAAGCAGGACGGAATAGATCTTGTGCGGATCGACGAAGTTGCCATGCTCGTCGGTAGCGCCGATGCGGTCGGCATCGCCGTCAGTACAGAGGCCGGCGTGGCAACGGTTGGCCACGACGGCTTCGCCGAGGGCTCGGATGTTCGGCTCAATCGGCTCGGGATTGATGCCGGGAAAGAGCGGATCGGGGTTGGAGCGAATTTGCACGTGCTCGACGCCGATGCGGGCGAAGATGTCGGCAAGGATCGTGCCGCCGGCGCCGTACATGGAGTCGACGCAGAACTTCATGCCGGATTTGGCGATGAGGTCGAGGTCGGCGAAGCTCTCAATGGCTTTGAGGTAGGTGGGCAGGAAGTCGACTTCCGTGATGAGAGCGGGCTGAGGGGCGCGCGGCGCGGGCTTGTCGAGATACGACTCGATGGCCGTCATGATGGAGGGCTTGCCCGAGCCGCCGTACCAGGCCTTGTACTTGACGCCGTTCCACTGCGCCGGGTTGTGCGAGGAGGTGATCATGATGCCGCCGGCGCAGCCGCGCTCGCGCACGCCGAAACTCAAGGCCGGCGTCGGCGTGACGGCGTTGGCGAACATGACAGGGATGCCCGTGGCGGAGGCAACTTCAGCGCAGGCACGGGCGAAGGCTTTGGAACCGAAGCGCGTGTCGTAGCCGATGCAGAGGCCTTTGGCGGGATCTTCCTGGTCCGATCCTTTGCGAGAGTGCACGTAGGCGGCGATGGCTTCAGCGGCGGTGCGCACGTTGGCAAAGGTAAAGTCGTCGGCGATGACGCCGCGCCAGCCGTCGGTGCCGAACTTGATGACGGGATGAGGCATGGATTGCTTGCGTTCTCCTGAGATAAACAAAGGTAAAAGATAGCAGGTGGTGCGGGGATTGCGCACGGGGAGCGTTGGCGGAGCCCGGAGCAGGCCTACGCCGCTGGCGGTTCCGGAAAGGCAGTCATGAAGCCGGCTGGGCAGCGGCGGCCATCATTACGTCGACTTTGGTCAGAATCGCTTCGTGCGCCTCGGGGACGAAGAGAACGTCGCACTCCGAACCGAGGATGTGAGGATGGCCGCAGGCCTTCATATTGGAAAGCAGCTCGCGAGTGCGGCGGGATACTTCTTCAACGGGCATAACGCTGTCAGAGTAGAACAACTTGGTGGGAAGGTTTCCGAAGAGAACGACGTCGCGGGGGACGAGGCGCGCATCTTCCCAAAGCTTGCGCGAGCTGCCGAGCGAGAGGACGGCGGGATGAGCGCGGTGAGCGAAGGCTTCGACCATGAGGTCAATGAGATCGCCGCAGTCATGGAAGATGAGATCGCATCCGGCTGCGTCGAGAACGGCCTTGAGGCGGAGATTCGGTTCCATGACGAGGCGCTCAAAGAGATTGGAACCGGCGCGGAGCTGGCGGGGAGAAATGAATGCCGTGCAGGCGGCGGGCTCGCAGATCATGAGGGCCCGCGCGCCATGGGCGATCTGGCTGCGTGCCGAACGCTCGACTGCAGCCTCGGCCAGTTGGAGACACTGCCAGAGAAGGCGGACCTCGCCGGAGTCTTCAGATTGTGTGCCGGAACCGGCCAACGCCGCGGCGGTGATGGGGTCAGGCATAAGACGCGTGGCGAGCGAGAAGGGACCGATGGCCATTCCGACCGGGACAAGATCGGGGAGCGAAGCGATGTAGGCGAGGGCCTGATCGCGAGCGACGCTGCCGGGGCAGAGCGGCGCTCTTTGTGCGTCGCAGAGGGCAGCCAGTGTGGATTCGTCGAGCGGAGTTTTGAATTGCCAAGTTTCTGCTTCCCTGGCAGAGATGCCGGCGCCGGCGAGAAGATCGACCTTCTCCAGGCGCAGATCCATGAGCGGAATGGCCAGGGGCGTGGCCCAGCGGCGGGCCGTTTTTTCGATGACGCGGCCAAGCGACGCGCCGTCATTGCGAGCCTCTTCTGGATCAGGCTCTTCGTGCAGCGCAAGGTCGGCGGCGATAGGCATGCGCAGGCCGCGCGCGGCGAGGCCGAGATAGAAACTGCGATCCGTCAGGCTGCCTCTTTCGCGAGCAAACTCTTCACCAGGCCAACGGCGGCGCTGGCGTTGTCGCTATACCCGTCGGCGCCGATCTCTTTGGCGTACTGCATGGTGACGGGCGCGCCACCGACGAGTACCTTGACCTGAGTGCGAAGGCCCGCGTTCTTGAGCGCGTCGATGGTGAGCTTCATGGCCGGCATGGTGGTAGTGAGCAGCGCCGACATGCACACCACCTGCGGCTTGCGCTCTTCGACCGCGGCGACGAAGCTTACCGGCGCAACATCCGTGCCGAGGTCGATGACCTCAAAGCCGCCGCCCTCGAGCATGGAAGCGACGATGTTCTTGCCAATGTCGTGCAGGTCGCCCTTCACCGTGCCGATGACCACGCGGACCGCCATCTTCTGGCCGGAGGCGGAGAGCAGCGGCTTGAGCAGTTCCATGGCGCTCTTCATGGCGCGGCCGGCGAGCAAAAGCTCGGGGACAAAGTACTCTTCGGCCTCGAAGAGGCGGCCCACTTCATCCATGGCCGGGACCATCGATTGCTGAATCAAGTCCATGGGTGCGGCGCCCGCCGCGAGCGCTTCCGCGGTCGCCGCGCGCGCTGTCTTCTCGTCGCCGTTCACAATCGCATCGTGAAGGGCGCTCCCCTGCGCCATTGATTCACCTCTCAACGCCACGCAGCGTGCGGGCAGACGCATGATGCGACTGCCGCAGTGGGCTTGAAAGCGCGGCTGGCCGCGCTCCCCGGAGATGTCCTGCTTCCGCTTCCGCAGACCCGTTGCGCCGCTCCCAAGATTCAAGGCTAACAATCAACATTAAATCGATTCTCTAGTGGGCGCAACCTCACGGCAGAGGGCGATTTGAGGGCTCGAAACCGGCAGCCCGGCGTGGAGCAAAGGGAGGATCGGCTCCAGCCGATGCAATGGTTCGCAACAAGTTCTGGAGAGTGGGGCGACCATAGGTCTAAAATGGTTGCCAATCACTGGTAGCGCGAAGTCATTCCCTTCCCTCGGCCAACTCGATCAAAGGATTTGCCTATGTCAATTTCCTGGAGAACGGCGTGCGTTGTATTTCTGGCGGCGACAGCGATAACGGCGCTGGCGCAACAGGGCGCGGGTGGGGCGCAGCGCGGCATACAGCCGGAAACCACTGATGAGCCGGCGGTGAAGAACGGCCACCAGTACGTGGTGGCGATCGGCATCGATCACTACGCGAACTGGCCCATCCTGAGCACGGCGGTGAGCGACGCGACGGAATTTGCCAAACTGCTGACGAGCAGATTCGGTTTTGAATACGCGGCGGTGCCGCTGACGGAGAAGAACGCCACGCGCGAGGCAATCATTTCGCTGATTGAAGACGATTTGTCGACACGCTTGAAACCCGAAGACTCGCTGATCATCTTCTTCGCCGGCCACGGGACCACGCATGAGTACAAGATCGGGGATGAGGCGCGATCGGACGGATTCATTGTTCCGGTGGATGCGCGCGCGCCGGGAAAGGACGAGCACTGGAGCGACTACCTGAAGATTGAGGATCTTTTGCACACCATCGACTCGCTGCCCGCGTCGCACATCCTGGTGATCCTGGACAGTTGCCACAGCGGCATGGCGCTGGGAAGCAAATTCTCGACAAGCCGCGCCGATACACGGTTCGAGCGGGACATGCTGGTGAAGGTGAGCCGGAAGGTGATCGCCAGCGCGCAGGGCGACCAGCTTGCCGCCGACAGCGGCCCGCTGCCGAACCACTCGTTGTTTACCGGGCTGATGATTCAGGGACTGACTTCAGGGAAGGCGGACAGCTTTGGGGAGGGGTTTGTCACGTCGAGCCAACTGGGCGCCTATGCGCAACACGAGGTAGGGGTTGCGGCGGGTTCGCGGCAGACTCCCCTGTTTGGTGCGTTCGACGATGACCAGGGGGGCGAACTCGTGATCCACATGGGCGCGGGAACCCAGCCGGCCGCGGCGAACGGCGCCAACCCGGGCACTTCGATGACAAAGTACGAGGCCCTGGAGCTCGACCGGCTGAAGAAGGCCGGAAACCGCTACTGGCAAAACGACGATCCATTGAAGAACTTTCCGGCGGCGCGAAGTGCGGCGCTGAAGCTCTGCGACAGCGGCGACGACAGCGTCAAATACTGGGGATGCGAGCAGGCCGCGAGAAGTTTTCGCACGGGGTTGGGAGGCGAGACGGACTACACGCGTGCGGCGAGCCTTGCGCAGGGGGCATGCGATGGGAAGGATACCGACGCATGCGTGCTGCTGGGATCGCTCTACCAAACTGGTGAGAGCATCGAACCGGACCTGGAAAGCGCGATGAGGCTCTTCCAGGATTCATGCAACAAAGGGAACCTGCGCGGCTGCTTTGGCCTGGGCAGGCTCTATATGGAAGGGCACGGTGTCGCCAGGGATTACGTGCAGGCGAAAACGCTTTACACCAAGGCATGCGACGGCGGCGAGATGTCGGGATGCAATGGTCTTGGCGTGCTCTACAGCTTCGGTGATGGCGTGACCCGCGACTACACGCAGGCGATGAGCTTCTGGCAGAAGGCGTGCGACGGCGGCACGGCGAGAGCCTGCGAAAACATCGGCCAGCTGTACTGGTTTGGCAAAGGCGTTGCCAAGGACCCATTGCAGGCAGCGAACTTTTATCGCAAAGGCTGCACGAGCGGTGAAATGGAGAGCTGCGCCGAATTGGGATGGATGTACGAAAACGGACAGGGCGTAGACAAGGATCAGTCGCAGGCGTTGACGTTCTACAAGCAATCATGTGACGGCGAATCGGCTGTGGGCTGCAACGAGTTGGGCAACCATTACCAGCTTGGCGATGGTGTGACGAAGGACGTGGCGCAGGCAGCCGTGTTTTTTCGCAAGGCCTGCGACGCGAGCGCGGGCACGTGGGGCTGCAACAACCTGGGGCTGCTGTACGAAAGGGGCCAGGGCGTGGGGAGAGATGCGACCGAGGCGCTGCGCCTGTACCGCAAGGCCTGCGACGCCAGCCAGATGGTCGCCTGCGACAACGCGGGCAACATGTATCTGAACGGGAGCGGCGCGTCGAAGGACGAGGGAGAAGCGGTGCACATGTACCGTACGGCGTGCGACGGGGGATTATTGGCCGGGTGTACCCAGCTCGGATTCATGCTGGCGACCGGCCAGGGCGCGACGAAGAATGAGCCGCAAGCGATCGGGTTGTTCCGCAAGGCATGCGACGGCGGCGAGTTGAGGGGCTGCCTTGGTCTCGGCTCGATGTTTGAACGCGGCCAGGACGTGGCCAGGGACGAGGCGCAAGCGGCGAAGTTGTATGGCAAGGCTTGCGATGCAGGGAACATGGCGGGCTGCACCGATCTGGGCAATTTGACAGTGAGTGGCCGCGGTGTGGCTAAGGACGAGGCGGCGGGTTTCGCGCTTTACAAGAAGGGCTGCGACGGCGGCGACATGAACGGCTGCGTGAACTACGCGCTGGCCTATGAATCGGGCCAGGGGGTGGCCAAGGATGAGACGGAGGCAGCGCGGCTGTTCCAGCGCAACTGCGATGCCGGCGACCTGAGGAGCTGCACGCAGCTCGGCTACTTGTATTACAACGGGATCGGCGTGGCTAAGGACGCGACGAAGGTGTTTCAACTGACGCAGAAATCCTGCGACGGCGGCGTGATGCTGGCCTGCTCCAATCTGGCCGCTACGTACTACCTAGGGGTGGGAATCGCGAAAGATGAACCCAAAGCGAAGGTGCTGGACCGTCAAGCCTGCGACGGCGGCGAACCGAGAGGATGCGCGGGCGCCGCTGTGATCGACTACATGGATCACGAGGGATTCGACTCGGCAAAGAGTTTGAGTGACCAGCTGACCAACTATCGCAAAGCTTGCGACGGCGGTGACATGAAGGGCTGCGCAGCCCTGGCTTTCATGATCCGTAACGGCCTGGGCACGACGAGGGATCTCGGCGCTTCCAATGACCTGCTGGTGAAAGCCTGCGGCGGCGGCGAGATGATGGCCTGCCAGGGGTACGGCGTGGTCCTGTATGGCGGCGACGGCGTGAAGCAGGACCCGGCGCAGGCGCTCAGCTTCGAGCGCAAGGCGTGCGACGGCGGCTCGATGGCGGGCTGCGTCTACGTTGGATTCTTCTACCAAAATGGCATTGGCGCGTCGATAGATGCCGTGCAAGCCGCTGACTTCTACCGCAAATCCTGCGACGGCGGCGAGCCCACGGGCTGCCGGGTTGTCGGCTGGCTTTACCGGAACGGCCTGGGCGTAGCGCTGGATGAAACGACGGCCCTGAGCTTCTACCGCAAGGCTTGCGATGACGGCGATGAGACATCGTGCGCGGAATTGAAGGCAAATCCGTAGGCTAGAGCAGTTTCGGAAACACTGTGTCCGGTCAGAGCGTTTGCGAAGGTCGTCGCTCCTTGCTGCTCCCACCCCAACGACGAGAAGTCGTCGTCGGGGACCCCGGGCTGGTCGCGCCGACTTAGCTTTCGTGAATGCGGCTGCACCATTTCCGAAACTGCTGACGCCGTCGTCGGACGGCGGCAAGGCGCCCGGCACAGAGCCTTCATGCAGAGGATAGTGAACAGAAAACGGCAGGGGCTCTGGTGCGGTCCGGGCCGGTAGTATCCTTTCCATATCCGTGAAAGTGGCGATCATCGGCGGCGGCATCGTGGGGCTGGCGACGGCGCACCAGCTTCTGGAACGGCATCCTTCAGTCAAAGTGCTTTTGCTGGAGAAGGAGGACGGCCCCGGCCGGCATCAGACCGGGCACAACAGCGGAGTGCTGCACTGCGGCCTCTACTACAAGCCGGGCTCGACGAAGGCCCGGCTGGCAGTCGAAGGAATTCGCAGGATGACGGCGTTCTGCGAACAGCACAGCGTGCCCTACGAACTGTGCGGCAAGACGGTCGTCGCAACGGAGGCGGAGGAGATTCCGAGGCTGCGCGCGCTTTTGGAGCGCGGCAAAGCGAACGGCGTGACAGGGCTGCAACTGCTGGGCCCCGAGCAGATTCGCGAATTCGAGCCACACGCTGCGGGGTTGGCTGGGATCCGCGTTCCCCAGGAAGGGATTGTTGATTACGGCGCGGTGTGCGCGGAGATGGTGAAGGAGATTCGCGCGCGAGGCGGAGAGATGCAGTTTTCGGCGGAGGTGACGCGGCTCGAGAGGCGCGGGAGATGGACGATCCAGACGAAGGGCGATGCAGGGAGCGGAGATTACGAAGCGGACTTTCTGATTAACTGCGCGGGATTGCACTGCGACCGGGTGGGCCACAGAGCGGGCAGCCGCGATCCGGCGAAGATTGTGCCCTTCCGCGGCGAATACTACAAGCTCCGGCCGGAGCGGCAGTATCTGGTGCGAAACCTCATTTACCCCGTGCCGGATCCCGAAGTTTCCCTTCCTGGGCGTGCATTTTACGCGGCTCATCCACGGCGGGGTGGAGTGCGGACCCAATGCCGTGCTGGCTTTTGCGCGCGAGGGATACCGGCACACCGACTTCTCATTGCGCGACACGCTGGAGACACTCACCTACCGCGGGTTCTGGAGATTCTTTGTGCGGTATCCGCGCATGTGCTGGGAGGAGTTCAAGCGGTCGTATAGCAAGAAGCTCTTTTGCCGGTCGCTGCAGCGGCTGGTGCCAGAGTTGGAGATGGAAGACCTGGCGCAGGGAGGGTCGGGAGTGCGGGCGCAGGCGCTTTCGCCATCCGGCGAGTTGATGCAGGACTTTTATTTCGCGCGCCAGGAGGGAGCGCTGCACGTACTGAACGCACCGAGTCCCGCGGCGACTGCGGCGCTGGCCATTGCGGACGAGATTCTGGATTACGCGAAGGAAGCGCTCGTACCGTGATGCAGCCCAGACGCGCAGCGGTGTAAACTAGCAGTGACCCCAAAAGCCGGTCCGCCACGGCGGACCGGTTTTGCCTTGTGTCGGGACGTGGCTCAGCCTGGTAGAGCACTCGCTTGGGGTGCGAGGGGTCGGCAGTTCAAATCTGCCCGTCCCGACCAATCAACCGCCAAATCTCCCTGTGCGGCATCGCGAAGACAGGATAGAACTGCCGATCCGCGAAGCGCCCCGACCTGGCATCCGCCGCAGCGGATGGCCGAAATTGCCTGCGAGGGGCGCGAGGCTTCGCCGAGTGTGTTCGGCAGTTCATGGGGTCCCCAGCGACGGGTGGCTCGCCGAGCCGGGGTCGCTGGGGCAGAAATCTGCCCGTCCCGACCATGTAATCAAGAGTCCAGCCGCCTGGCGCGGCCTGTTGACTCCGATCTTAACGTGACTTTTGTCATATACCCAAAAGCAGATTCTGCGGGCACATTTGAAGAGAGGCAGAAAAGCCAGTGCGCCCGTGCGCCGGAACCGCCACGGACCGCTGGTTCCTGGTGGCCGGCGTGCAAAAGCACGGATTTTGAGAACCATGCGCCGCAGCCCGATTCTGCCGGATCGACTTCCTTTGCTTTCAACTCGATCGTTTTCCTTGTCTTGCATCTCTTCGCGTCCACCGAGACTTTGAACGATTCGCCGGCGATTTCCGCGGAGGCGAGCGTTTCAGCCGATCTCAGAATCGAGCTGCGGAAAGGTACCGCATGGACGCAAGGAACGTGCAGAGCGCAGGAAAGCCGGCCGTCGACGGGCACAACGCAGCGGGAACCGGCTGGCGTGCGCAGATTTTCTTCCTGATCATCGGCCTGATTGCCTGCGCGGGACTGGCGGGTTGCACAACGCCGTTCCCCACCATTGCAGAAGCTCCTGCGCCGACTATCACCTCCTTTTCCGCGAGTCCGGCGGCCATCATCGCCGGCGCCAGCACCACGCTTAGCTGGACGACTGCAAACGCGACCAGCATCACGGTCACGCCGGGGACTTTTGCGTCTGTTTCCGCGAGCGGTTCAGTGGTTCTGAACCCGACGGTGACCACCACATATACCCTGACGGCCACAAGCACCACCGGTTCGGCCACCGCGACGGTGATGGTAACCGTCTCGCAGCCCAGCCTGCCGTCGATCAGCTCGTTTACAGCGAGCCCGGCGAGCATCACGTTGGGCGGGATCAGCACGCTGAGCTGGGTGACATCGGGCGCGACAACGCTCACCATCGCGCCCGGGAGCATTGCGTCAACCTCCGCGAGCGGCTCGACGAACGTAAGCCCGGAGACGACGACCACCTACGTGTTGACGGCGACCAATGCCGCGGGATCGGTGACGGCGACAGCCAAAGTGACCGTGACAGCGCCAGGCGGTGCGTTGAGTATCACGACCACTATGTGCCCTGGCGGAACGCAGAACACGGCTTATGTCGGTTGCACCATCGCCGCAACTGGCGGGACTCCGCCTTACAGTTTTTCTGTCGACGATAGCGGCAGCTATCCTCCGCTGCCGGAGGGCATGACGATGGACGCATCGACGGGGGAGATCACGAGCCCGCTGATTGGCGGGCAGGGAACGTACACGCCCGAGATTGTGGTGACGGATGCGACAAGCGCAACGGCGAAGGCGCAGATCAGCTTCGCCATCAACGGCAGCAATGCGTTTCTCGAAAACATCTTTCCGTCGACGTCGATCTTTCACCATCGGGTGGATGCGGCCACGACGAGCCTGCCCGTGGATACTTCGCCCGCGGCGCCGATTTACAGCGCGTATCTGCCGGAGACGATCAAGCCGTTCTTCGGCAACAATTCCGGTGCTCCGTTCCCGAACGGAATCCCGGCTATCGAGGTGCCGTATAACCAGCCGGACGTTTCGGTGGCGACGACGGTGTACCAGTCGTACTTTACCTCGGGACCGATTCCGGCCTACGCGCCGGTGGAGGGAACCAGCAACTCGTCAGGAGACCGGCACGTGCTCGTGTACCTGGAGGCGGGCGGAGGAAATAGCCCTGCGTTATACGAGATGTGGCAGGGAATCTACCTGGACGGTCCGTGGACCGATTCGTCGAACGCGCTCTGGCCGAACGTCTCTTCGAATGCGCTGACGGCGCAGGGACAGGGGACATCCGATGCCGCGGGCTTGCCGGTGGCGCCGCTGCTGGCGAATGCCGACGAGGTGATCGGAGCGGGCACGCCAAGCGCGCCGGCAGGCACTATTCAGCATCCCATCCGGTTCACGCTGAATCATATGCTGAACTACTGGGTGTGGCCCGCGACGCAAACGGCTGGCGTGGGCAGCTGCATGGCGAGCGGAGGGGGCGCGATTCCGGTGGAGAGCGAGATTTCGCAGGCTACGCCGCCGGCAACTTGCACCATGACGGGACCCGCGGGCGAGATCTACCGGCTGAAGGCTTCCGTGGCGACTCCGGCTTGCGCGGCGACGAGTCCGCAGGCGGCGATCATTATTACAGCGTTCAGGAATTACGGAATCATTCTGGCCGACAATGGAGACAGCGGCGGGCTGATTGGAACGCCCGACGCCCGCTGGAACGACGCCGATCTTTCCTGCCTGACGAGCCTGACGCTCTCGGACTTCGAGCCGGTGAACGTGTCGAGCCTGATGGTGACGAACGACAGCGGCCAAACGAGTCATTAGGCGGCATCGACAAATAGGTTGGATCGAACGGAGCCTTCCGGCGAAGTCTCAAGCGGAGCAGCCGAGAAGCAGGTCCCTCGGCTCCGCTTACCCCGTATTCGCGTTGCGAACACGGGGCCCCAGACGCGCTCCGCTCGGGATGACACCTTCATCCTTTATCCGTTCGGCGACTGAACGCTGCCTAGATTTCGATACGGCCTAGTGCGACGAGGGAACGTAGTCGGCCGGCAGGGCCGACCCTGAGCCGAAGAAGAACTCTTCCATCTGCTCGACGAGGAACTGCTGCGCCTGCGGCAGCCAGGGCTGGAGGCGGTACTCGTTCAACAGCATCTTCTGGCGGCCGAGCCACTCGTCCCAGGCGGCCTTGGAGACGTTCTTATAGATTTTCTGGCCAAACTCCGAGTCGAAGGGTGGCTCGTCAAGGCCTTCCATTTCCTTTTTGTAGCGAACGCAAAAGACGGTGTGCGCCATGCAGGTTGCTCCCAGATGCCATTGTAATGGGATGACCGGGGCGGCGACTGGACGCGGTGGGGCGTAAATTCTCTTGACAAGTGGAAGGGCGGCAGGTTGTTCTATCTCCACCTCATTTTGCGGTCCGCAGGTCGATCAGAAGCATGCCCTCGATTCGCGAGCCGTTCGCGCAGTGAAGCAGCACTCCCCCTTCGAGTGTCTTCCTTGAAAGGAGTTGCAATGGCCAGTCCGAATGTACCAGCAGCCAGCTCAGGACTCTCAGACGATGCCGCGAGCGGCATTGCTTACCTGACGTTCATCCCGGCGATCATTTTTCTAGTGGTCGCGCCGTACAACACGAATCCAAAGGTGAAGTTCCACGCCTGGCAGTCGATCTTTCTGGCGGGTGTTTGCATCTGTTTGTGGGCGGCCGATATTGTGCTTGCCTTCATACCGATCATCGGATGGCTCATCATGCTGCTCCTGGGTGTGGGAGTCTTCGTGCTTTGGCTCATCTGCATCATCCAGGCGTTCCAGGGAAAGAAATTCGTGATTCCTGTTATAGGTCCCCTGGCCGAGAAGCAGGCGGGCGCATAAGCAGCCGCAGCCGGGCGCATAAGCCCTCGCGGCCAGGCGCATGAGCCGGCAGGACGCCGAGCCTCAGCGTCTGCGGCCCTTCTTCGCACGCCGCTTGCTCCCGCCCGGGGGCGGTGGCGATGCATCTCTGTGCCGGTTTTTCTTCAGTTTTGACGGTGCGCGGGTCGCCTTTTTGCCTGCCAGCGGCAATTCTTCCTCCACAAGAGCAAACTGGAGCTTGCGTTCCTGCGCGAGGACGCGGTCGAGGATGACTTGGACGCGGTCGCCGGCGCGGAAGCGGCGGCGCGAGCGCTCGCCAACGATCTCGTGGGTGTTTTCGCGCCAGGTGTAGCGGTCGGCGCGCAGGGTATCGATGGGGACGAGCCCCTCGACGAAGAGATCGGTGAGCTCGACAAACAGGCCGAATTTGGCGGGGTTGAGGATGAGGGCGGCGAACTCGTCGCCCACGCGGTCCCGCATGAAGCGCACCTTCTTCCACTCCACAAGCTCACGCTCGGCTTCGGCAGCGCGGCGCTCCGTGTAGCTTGATTCTTCAGCGATCTCGGCGAGTTCGGGGTCGGGGATGGGGGTCGGGATGGGAGCGGAACGGGGCGTCGCTTTTGAAGCAAGCGTGGTTTCCCACCCTTTCCGCTCAGAACGCGGAAAGGATGGGGCAACCGCGGTTTTCGTTTGACCCTCATTGGGGTGCGACCAGGGCGAACTGAGGCGGGACGCTGTGACGGTTCTGTGGCTGGGGACGCCGGCGCGGAGCAGGGCCTTGACGATGCGATGCACGACGAGATCGGGATAGCGGCGGATGGGCGAGGTGAAGTGGGTGTATGTGGGCGCGGCCAGGGCGAAGTGGCCTTCGTTGACCTCGGAGTAGCGCGCCTGGCTGAGCGAACGCAGCATGAGGTAGCTGAGAATCCGCTCTTCCGGCTTGCCCTCGATGCGCGCGGCCAGCTTTTGATACATGCGGGGCGTGACGGCAATGTCCTCGGGTACCTCGTGCTGGCGGGGATTGCGGCCGCGGCCGTGCGATTCGCGGCGTTCGGCGCGGGTCTCGACGCGCCGCACAGGCAACGGTCCAAGACCAAGAGAATAGCCAAAGCCGGCGGCGAGCTCCTCGAACTGGACGACGCGGCGTGGATCGGGCTTCTCGTGGATGCGATAAAGCGAGGGGACGCCGAGATCCTCGAGCCAGACGGCAACGCACTCGTTGGCGGCGAGCATGAACTCTTCGATGAGGCGATTGGCCCAGGTGCGCTCTGCACGGGTGACGCCGCGCATCTGGCCGTGCTCGTCGAACTCGATGACCGGCTCGGGCAGGTCAAAATCGATCGAGCCTCGCTCCTCGCGGCGCTGGTTCATGAGGACGGCGAGGCGCTTCATGCGTTCGAAGCGCTCCCGCGCCCCCAGGTCTTGGACGAGTGTGCCGGTTTGGTCAAGGATCACCGACACTTGGGTATAGGTCATGCGCGCGGCGGAGCGGATGACGCCTTCGACGATCTCGAAGCTCTCGATGTTGCCGGCGTCGTCGAGCTGCATCAGGCAACTGAGGACAAGGCGATCCTCGTTGGGGCGCAAGCTGCAGATGTCCGTCGAGAGCTCTTGGGGAAGCATGGGGATGGCGCGATCGGGGAAATAGACGCTGGTGCCTCGGATGCGTGCTTCGAAATCAAGGGCCGAGCCGGCGCGAACGTACTCAGCGACGTCGGCGATGTGGACCTGGAGCTCGTAGCCGGCGCCGTGGGTGCGCTCGCGAACGAGCACCGCGTCGTCAAAGTCGCGCGCCGTCTCGCCATCGATGGTGACGATGGGGAGCGAGCGGAAGTCGGCCCTGCGTGCGGCAACGTTTTGGTCGAAATGCGCAACCCTGCGCGCCTCGGCGAGGACAGCTCGGGAAAGATGCGCGGGAGCTGGTGCTTGCGGATCATCATCTCCACGTCGACGCCGAAGTCGTCGGGCGAGCCGAGAACTTCAATCACGCGGCCGATGGCAGGGCGCGTGGGCGTGGGCCAACTGGTGATCTCGACATCGACGACGATGTCTTCCAGGCGCTCCGCGCTCTCGTGTTTTGGACTGGCAATTGCCTCAGTGCCCAGCACGCGATGCGGCGTGGAGCGCACGGCGGTGGGCGGGATTTCCGCACCGGGAGGGATCACAATGGGCTGGGTCATGCGGTCGTCGAAGGGGAGGACGATGTTGTTGCGGCCGCGACCGGAGCGTCCATAGTGAAACGTCCCGACGACGGTGGGGTTGCGGCGCTCGAGGATGCGCACGATGCGGCCCTGCTGGCGGCCATCAGCTTTGGGAGGGTCAAGCTCGACCAGGACCTGATCGCCCTGCATGGCTGCGTTGATTTCGTTGGGAGAAATGAAAATATCTTCGGTCCCAGCGGCAGGCTTTGAGCTCGCCGCGGAGGGTCTACGATTGGGGCGCACGAAGCCGTAACCGTCGCGGTGGAGATCGAGGCGTCCGGCAATGAGGTTCTCGCGCGCGGCGCCGGGGCGGGAGATTGCGTGGGGTAGACTCCAGTGATCGCGGTCGATCTTCACGAGCCGGCCGTTCACTGTGAGCCGGGCAAGTTGCTCGAGAAGCAGGCGGCGCTCGCGCCCGCCGGCGAGCGAGAGCTCGCGGACCAACTGCTTGTATCCGGCCTTCCGGCCAGGGGAGGCAGCAATCCACGCCAGCAGTTTGCGATCGGTCATACGCCAAGATTACGGCAATTACGACGGTGTGACGCTCTACGGCGGTTCCAGGGGCAGCTATACCCATTTTTGAGTCACTTCAAGGTCGCTGCTCCCTGATGGTCGCATCGACTTGAATGGAGCGGCTTCGGGGTACAGTAACCCTGGAACCGCTATAGCCGGATGGGGGCGGGCAGGAATCCGAGACATGCCGTAGAATGATGAGGACGCACGAACCTGGCGGAGCCGGAAGACCGATTCGTCCGATTCCCCGGCCACACAGGAGATCGCCGCAGGCTGCAGGAAGGGCGGCGAACGCACTTATACAATTTTGGGTTCGAGCCATTGGCCTTGCCTTGGCATCCCCCAGTCCCCAGGTGGACAGAAAAGGAAGAATCCCTTGAGCGCAATGTGGAAACCAAGCCAGACCGGATCGACGATGCCCAATCCCACGCCGGAAACGCCTCATGCGGCGCCGCCGGCTTTCGTGCCTGAAACTTCAGCCCGCATACAGGCGGGAACGGCGGATCAGGCCACTATCGGCAAGGGCCTGTTTATCAAAGGCGAGATCACAGGCTCCGAGTCGCTATATATCGACGGCAAGGTGGAGGGAGCCATCAACCTCCCCGGCAACCGCGTCACCATCGGCCGCAACGGGCAAGTCGGGGCGAACATCACCGCGCGCGAGGTGGTGGTGCTGGGCAAAGTTCGCGGCAATGTCTCCGCCACGGACCGCGTGGACATTCGCGCCGAAGGATCGCTGAACGGCGATGTAGCGGCGGCGCGGATCAGCATTGAAGACGGCGCGTTCTTCAAGGGCGGCATCGATATCCGCAAGCCCGACGCCAAGCCGGTGCAGGCAACCGGCACTGGGGGTCCGGTTGCGGTCCCTGGCCCAGCCCCGGCCATACATGAGGCGCAACGTCCGGTTTAGGCGTAGCGGTTGGCCCGGCGGCCAGTCGCCTGCGCCACTGCACAAGTTCGCGCGAGAACGAGCGCCTCTGCCGGGACAGGGGCGCGTGTGTCTTTCGGCGGAGATTCGAGAGTCGCTCTGCGCCACCGGAGCAGCGCGGGCCCGGAGGCGGCGAACCATCAGCCGAGTCCGAGGCGGCGCATGGCCACTTGCGGCAGAGCCGATCCGGATTTTTCGAGAACCCACTTCGCCAGCGCCGTCCAAACCGCGAGACCGGCAATGAGGATGGCCGTGTCAATCCAATAGTGGGCGTGAGGAAGCCGGGCCATGCCGGGCATATGGTGAAAGCCGGCGACGAAAGCCCAAGCGAGCAGCCAGGCGGCCGCGCCACTCGCACATGCAGCCAACAGGCAGCGGCCCATCTCCGTGAAGTCGAGACTGGCGATCGAGACCATGCGTCGCTTGTGGAGGAGCAGGGCAATGGAGAGGGTTTGCAGGGCGATGCCGATGTCGGAGGCGAGCGCCAGGCCCGTGGCTCCGCGCCAGTGGTAGAGCGAGGCATAGACAGGCAGCGAGACCACCGTCACGACGGTGCTGGCAACCATGGGCACGAAGGTGTTTCCGGCGGCGTAGAATGCGCGCGCGTAGATGGCCTGCGCCGACCAGAGAAACAGTGAGACCGAGAAAACGGCGAAGTACACGGAGCACTGGCGCGCGTCGGCCGCTGAAAAGCGCCCGCCGGTAAACAGCAGATCGATGGCCGGCCAGCCGAGCGCCACCATAATGGAGGCCGAGAGCAGGCCCAGCGAGGCAACGCGGGAAACGGAGTCGGCGACTCCGGTGGCGAATTCGTAGCGGCGATCGCGCGTCCAGAGGCTGGCAAAGAAGGGCATAGAAGCCGCGCCGGCAGCCTGGGCCAGGATGGACATGGGCGCGGTGAAGAACTGCTTGGCGTAGCTCATCAGGGAGACCGCGCCGCCGATGCTGGAGGCAAAGTGAGCGATGATCCAGTTGTCGGCTGTGACCAGAGAGACACCGGCCATGAGCGGCAGCGAGAGACGGACCCACTCGCGCAAGCCCTCGTCGCGCCAGTCGAGAATCATGCGGTAGCGCGCGCCGGCGCGATGCGCGAAGAGCCAATTCAAGAGAAATGGCCCACAGACGGCTCCTCCGACCGTTCCGATGGCGAGCGAGGAGACGCCGATGTGCTTGACGAGCAATAGGCCGCCGACGATGGTGCCCAAGCCGTAGATGAGGGGCGAAAACGCCTGCACGTTGAACTGCTTGCGCACCAGGAGCACCGCGCCAAAGACGCCGCCGGCAAAAAAGCACAACTGCGCGGGGAGCAGAATGCGCGTGAGCAGCACGCAGAGCGCTGCCTTGCGCGGGTCAAAGCCATTGAACCACCAGCGCACGTACCAGGGAGCGAAGATCTCGGCGAGAACGATGGCCGCGCCGAGCACCAGATACATGGTGGCGAGGATGACGGAGAGCGAACGCTCGCCTTCGGCCTCGCGACCGCCCTCGCGATAGCGGGTGAGGATGGTGACGAAGGTGATGGAGGCCGCACCGCCGACCAGGAAGTACGAGATCATGTCGGGCAGGACAAACGCGGCGTTGAAGGCGTCGGCCTCCACGCCGCGGCCAAAGAGCCAGACGATGTATTTGACGCGCACCAGGCCAATGATGCGCGAGAGAAACGTCGACACCATGAGCACCACGGTGGCGGAGAAGATGCTGTGTGCGTGCGAGGGGCGCAGCAGGCCAAGCACGCGCGTCCACCACGGACGCGGCGGCGGCTGAGGTTCCACCCCAGCGGCGAAGTCCAACTGCTGGGGATCCTGGTTTGACGGCGGGCTGGTCACTGCAGTCGATTTTACCGGGGCATTGCCTTGGCAAGGATGCTGATCGTCAAGTGGGTGTGTATGCTGTTCCCATGTGGTACTGGACACGCCGGACTTTTGCATGGGGATTGGCGCCATGGGCGCTTGCCGGATTGATTGCCTCAAGCCAGGCGATTCACGGGCGCGGCGGGATTATGCTGCCGCTTCCGCCCGAGGTGAAGGCCGTTCCGGTAACCGACGATTACTTCGGGACGAAGATCGTCGACAACTACCGCTGGCTGGAGGACGCGAACAGCCCTGAGACGAAGGCGTTCATCGACGATGAGAATGCCTACACCGCGCGCTACATGGAGCAGGCGCGGATTCGACCGCAGATCAGCGACGATCTGGACGCGCTGGAGCACGTAAGTACCTGGACGGCGCCCATCCAGCGCGGGAACGATCTCTTCTTTGAGAAGATGCTGGCGGGCGAGGATCAGCCGTCGATCTACGTGCGCCACGGCTGGGCGGAGAAGGACAAACGGCTCATCGATCCGGCGCAGTTCAGCCGCGACCCCAACACGTCAGTAACCCTGGAGGATGTGTCGCGCGACGGAACATTGGTGGCCTACGATGTGCGGCAGGGCGGCGCGGATGAATCCACGGTGCGTGTCCTCAACGTGAAGACGGGCAAGACGCTCGAGGACGAGCTGCCCAGCGGAGTGTATCTCTCCGTGGCCTTTACGCCGGACGGAAGCGGGCTCTACTACGCGCGCATGGACCGCAAGGGGACGCTGGTATACGAGCACGCGCTGGGAACAAGGGTCTCGCACGACACGCTGGTCTTCGGAAAGGAGTTTCGCGGCGAAGCGCTGGGCCCGAGCGATTTAATCGATGCCACCATGTCGGACGACTACCGCTATCTGGTAGTCGAGATCGACCGCGGCGTGCCGGCAAAGCGCGTGGATATTGTCTACCGTGATCTGACCAAACCGGACTCGTATTTTGAGGTCCTGATCTGGGGTGTGGACTCGCGATTTTCGGCGGATTACGTCAAGGGCGCGTGGTATGTGAGCACCAACTACAAATCTCCCAACTGGCGCATTATGAAGGCCGACCCCGGTATCATGCCCGATGCGTGGACGACCATCGTGCCCGAGGGGCCGGACGCGATCGACAGCTTCAACATCGTGGGCAACAAGATTTACGTCAACCGGCTGCACGATGTGAAGACGGAGACGGCCGTCTACACGCTGGACGGCAAACCCGCGGGCAGCGTTGCATACGAAGGCATCGGGTCAGTGACCACCCTCGCCGGCCGCGCCACGGACCGATATGGCTTCTACAGCTTCGAGTCCTTCATCATGCCGCCGACGATCTACCGGCTCGACACACTGACGGGCAAGCACGAGGTTTTTGCCCAACCCAAGATTTCCTTCGACTCCAGCCAATATGAACTGAAGCAGGTATTTTACACGTCGAAGGACGGCACGCGGGTTCCGATGTTTATCGCCGGCAAAAAGGGACTGAAACAGGATGGCACAGAACGGCTGCTGATGACCGCGTACGGCGGATTCGACATAAGCATGTCGCCTGAATGGAGGGCGTCGTATGCCTGGTGGCTCGAAGCGGGCGGATGGTTCGCCCTACCCAATCTGCGCGGCGGCGGCGAGTATGGCGAGCATTGGCACGAACAGGGGATGTTTGAGAAGAAACAGAATGTCTTCGACGACTTCTTTGCGGCGGCTGAGTACCTGATCGCCAACAAGTACACCTCGCCGGAGCACTTTGCCATCATGGGCGGGTCAAACGGAGGGCTGCTGATGGGCGCGGCGATCACGCAACGGCCGGATCTGTTTGCGGCGGTGGATTGCACCTATCCGCTGCTGGATATGCTTCGCTACCAGAAGTTCGAACAGGGCGCGCATTGGACCACGGAATACGGGTCGGCAGACAACGAGAAGCAGTTTCCGTATCTGCTCAAGTACTCGCCGTACCAGAACGTAAAGGCCGGCACCGCCTACCCGGCGGTGCTGTTCTTTACCGGCGCAAGCGACACGCGGGTGGATCCGCTGCACGCGCGCAAGATGACGGCGCTCCTGCAAGCGGATTCGTCGAGCGGGCGGCCAATCCTTCTGCACTACAGCGTTTCCGGCGGCCACTCGGCCGGCGTGGGCGTGGAACAAAAAATCCAGGATCACACAGACCAGCTCACCTTTCTATGGACGGAAACAGGACAGCCTTCCACACATAAGTAACTTCCCTTCGTGGCAATAGCCCCATCGAGACCCGATGGGAGAATGTCCGAACGTAACCTCATACCCTGGCAAGATCTTCCGATAAGGAATTTACAGAACCAGGAAGCATGCTCAGAAGCGCGCACTGGGATTTGTGTGCGAAAATCCATCGCGAGCGCATGGCAGCGGACGACTGCGAGCGGCGCGGAGAGCATTCAGGCACACAACAGGCAGGCTGCCCCAAGCCGGCAAAGGAGCTGCGTCGGCGCAGCGTGAGCCCGGAGAAGGAATGCCGCAGGTAGAGTTGCAGACCGGCAAGATCGATTGGCAGGAAGAGGACGCCCGGCTGTCCGCGCTGGCTTCGACGGGAATCCTGGACTCGGCGCCGGAGCCCGGCTTCGACGCCGTTACCCGTCTGACTGCCGAGTATTTCAAAGCCGATACAGTGCTGCTCGGCTTTGCCGACGAGAGCCGTGTATGGATCAAGTCCTACTGGGGCGAGCCGGTGCGGGAACTGCCGCGAAAGCGGAGCGTGTTTGAAATGGTGCTCATAGAGGATGGCCCGGTGGTGGTGCCGGACGTCTCGCAGCATCTCGACTTTGCAGGCAGCCGGATGATGATTCGGCGGCTTGAGGTGGCGTCGTTCGCGAGCGCCCCGGTCCGCTCGGGCGAAGGCAAAATTCTGGGAACGTTGACCGTCTTCGGATGCCAGCCGCGCCGGGAAATGGCTGTGGAGGAGCTGCGCATGCTGGAAAGCCTGGCCGACCTTGTGGCTAGCCAGTTAGAGCTGCGCAGGATGCGAAAGGCCTTTCGCGGCTATCGCGCGCGCCACACGCGTGTTGCCGAGTCAGTGACCGGGATCTGGCCGCGCAAGTCGGACCTGCGGCACGCCCTCGACAAGCAGCAATTTGTGCTGTATTACCAGCCGGAGATCGAGCTGGCTACGCGTAGGATCGTTGGGCTGGAGGCATTGATCCGCTGGCAACATCCCGATCGGGGACTCATTCCGCCCATGGACTTTATTCCTCTCGCCGAGGAGAGCGGACTGATCCTGCCCATCGGCGACTGGGGACTTTCCGAAGCCTGCGGCCAAATTCAGAAGTGGTGCCGAGAGGATCCCAAACAGGCAGCGCCGCGCGTCTGCGTGAACCTCTCGGCGCGCCAGTTCGCGCGCGAAGGCCTGGCCGACCACGTCGAGGCGCTGCTTCGTCAGTCCGGCGTCTCCAGCCGGCAGCTCGGCCTGGAGATGACGGAGTCCAGCCTCATCTCGGACAATGGCACGACCCTCGAGGTGCTGAGCAGCCTGCGCCGGCTTGGAGTTTCGTTGCTGATGGACGATTTCGGCACCGGTTACAGCTCACTTCATCACCTGCACTCCTTGCCCTTCGATGTGCTCAAGATCGATCGCTCGTTCGTTGCGCGGATGACAGGAGGCAACCAGCCGCTGCAGATTGTGCGCACCATTGTCGAGCTGGCGCGCGTGCTGGGGATGGACGTGGTAGCCGAAGGAATTGAGACGCAGGAGCAGGACACGCTGCTGCGGCAGTTGGGCTGCCGTTTCGGCCAGGGATTTCTCTTCTCGCGCCCCGTGACAGCGGAAACCATCGGCCGAATGCTGCGCCTGCCCGGTCGCATTCTGCCTGAGCCGGCGCAATCCGCAGCCCCGCAGGACTGAGCGGGCGATCGAGCCGGACCAGTTGCACCGCGCCGAAATGGGAACAGTGCGGGACTCCTTCTGTTTTGGGAAGGGCGCGGTCCTTTTCGTTGGAGCTTTCTCATGGCTGTGAGCGTGTGAGGCGCTATGCTCCAAGTCATGGAGCCATCGGCACAGACGCAGCCCTCCCCTACTGCCTCCAGCTTTGCCGGGATGCTGACTGCGCTTGCCTTGCCGTTACGTAAGGCAACGGATCTCACGACGGCATGGAGCGGCAGCGATCTGGGCGAGGATGTGGCGACGCTGAGCTACGAACGCGCATTGCGCGCGCACGCCCGGTACAAGCCGGCCGACCGCGGCGATTGGGCGTTGACGCAGGCAGCGAGTGCGAGGGCAAGCGTTGCGCTGGACGGACCAGCACCCGCCGAAGAGACCTTCGGCGAAGGGTTGACGGCACAGGCTGACGCGGCGAGACAGGCTGCGGCCGACCGGGATCTCCGATTAGCGAGCGTGACCATTCGACTGAGCAAAGCGGAGTGCGCGCGGCTGCACAAGCGCGCTGCCGAAGCCGGTGTGACGGTTTCGGCCTATCTGCGCTCATGCACCTTTGAGGCTGAAGCGCTGCGCGCGGAAGTGAAGGCAGCTCTGGCCGGGTTGCGGACGGCCGGACCGCAAGGGACCGAAGGACCAGGAGAACAAGCGAACAAGGGGCTGAAGCAACGAGAAAAAGAGGGAATAAGACTTGGCCGCGTTTTGGCTCGCATCGGTACCCTTTGCCTTGGCCTGGCCTTGGGCAAATGATCTTGCCGAACCAGATCCGCTGATGAACGAGCGGAGCATATGAGCGTAGCTTCATTCCACTTCCAGCACCAGGCACTTGAGATATTCGGTCTCGGGTAGGTTCAGCACGACCGGATGATCGGGCGCGGCGCCGCGCCGCTCGAGCAAGCGCACACGCCGGGAGGCATCGGCGGCGGCCGCGGCAACTGCTGCTTCAAGATCGGCCCAGGCCACATGGTGCGAGCAGGAGCAGGTGACAAGCAGGCCGCCGGGACGCACCATCTTCAACGCGCGCAGATTCAGTTCCTTGTAGCCGCGCAATGCTCCTTCGACGGCGCGCTTTGTTTTGGCGAAGGCCGGCGGATCGAGGACGATCAGGTCGAAGCTGGCGTCGGAAGTTCTGGGGGCCTGCGACCAGTCGCGGAGAATCTCGAAGGCGTCGGCCTCGATCCAGTCGACTTCGGCGGCGACGCGCGAGCGATTGGCCTCGAGATTCTGCTCGGCGACTTCGAGCGAGGCGCGTGAAACGTCGATGCCTGTCACGTGGCTGCAGACCTGGGCGAGATGTAGAGCAAATCCGCCCTGGTAGCAAAAAACATCGAGCGCGCGGCCGCCTGATTCGAATTTTGGCGCGCCCAGGCGTTGCGCCCAGTCGCGCGCGGCGGCGTAATTGGCGCGCTGGTCGAGAAAGGCGCCGGTCTTCTGGCCGGCGTTGGCGTCGTATTGAAAGGCAAGGCCGTTGAGGTGAAACTGCGTAGTTGTGACGGGCCGCGCGGAATCGGCAACCCACAAGGGATCCAGGCTGGGCGCGGGAAGGCCCTCCAATTCGCGGATACGCGGATCGGGGCGCTCGTGAATGGCCGCCGGCTCAAGTTCTTTGCGCAAGACACGCACGCAGGCCTCGCGCACTCCTGCGGTGAGCAGCCCTTTGGTCAGCAGTTGCAGGACGACCAACTCGCCGTACTTATCGGCGATGAGGCCGGGCAACTCATCGGCCTCGCTGAAGCACAGGCGGCAGGCGTCGTTGGCAGCGTCGAGCAGCGGCTTGCGGCGCGCGATGGCTGCGCGCAGGCGCGACGCGAGCAGTTTGAGCCATGCGGCTTCGTCGAGGGCCTCGCGGGAGACAAGGCGCAGCGCGATCTGCGACGCGGGGCTATAGAGTGCCGTGCCGAGAAACAGTCCGCGACTGTCTGCCACAGGCAGAAGCGTTTCTTCTGGTTTTGGAGGAGCTATCGTCACAACGTCTGACGCGTAGACCCAAAGATAACCGCCGCAGAGGCGGTCAGCAGCGCGGCGAGTGACGACGGCGCCAAGCGGAGCAACTTCCGGTCGAGTGCGCGATGCGAGGCGTGCGGCCGGTTCCGATTTTTGACGCTTGGCCATTGGCTTAAGTTACTGATTATGAGCGCCCTCACGCTCGACTGGAGGCAGAGTCAATCTTACCAAGCGTGGGGTTCCCAGAATGGCATCGTGACGGCTGCGGGCCGGGCATATGTGCCGATTTCACTGGCCCCAATGCGAGACTCGCCGCAAAGTGCTCCCTCCGGCGGCGCGAGAGCCTGTCCACACTGAGAGAATGGATTCATGCCCGTCGAATGCAAGCGGCCTATAATAAAGCATGGCGACTGCCCGGCAGACCATCCCGGCAGGGGGTTCGAGCGTGCCCGTGTCTCCCGCAGCGCAGGCTCCGGTTCCCGCCCCGAGCGCGCTGACGCCACCTGCAGAGCGCCCTATCGGCGAGCGCTTTGAAGCGCTCCTGCGGCAAGCCCAGACCAACCGGCCAAATGAAGATATCTCGCTGATTCGAAAGGCTTGGGAGTTCTGCGTCTCCCATCACGAGGGGCAGACTCGCTTGAGCGGCGAGCCCTACATTTCGCACCCGCTCGAAGTAGCCGAAGTGCTGGTCGAGATGAAGCTTGACGCGACGGCTATCGCTGCGGCGCTGCTCCACGATGCCGTGGAGGACACCAAGGCCACCAGCGAGGAGATTGCGAGCGCGTTTGGCGACCAGGTGGCGCACATCGTCGATGGCGTAACCAAAATCGACAAGATCCAATTTGCCAACCGCGAAGACCGCCAGGCGGAGAACGTGCGCAAGATGCTGCTGGCCATGGTCTCGGATGTGCGCGTGGTGCTGATCAAGCTGGCCGACCGGCTGCACAACATGCGCACGCTGGAGCCCCTGAAGCCCGATCGGCAGGAGGCGATCGCGCGCGAGACACTGGACATCTACGCTCCGCTGGCGCACCGGCTGGGCATGGGCAAGGTGCGCGGCGAACTTGAGGATCTGGCCTTTCGCTACACCGATCCGGTGAGCTACGAGCGGGTGTCTGCTGCAGTGGAGGCGCGGCGCGTGGAGGGCGAGCAGTTCCTGCGTGGCGTGGAAGACACGCTGGTGGAGCAACTGAGGGAAAATGGCATTCAGGCGCGCGTGGAGTGGCGCATCAAGCGGCTCTACTCCATCTACCAGAAGATCGAGCGCACCAAGGTTTCGTTCGACCAGGTGTACGACCTGCTCGCCGTGCGCGTAATCACCCAGGATGTGGCCTCGTGCTATGCGGTCTTCGGGCTGATTCACACGCTGTGGCGTCCCGTACCGGGGCGCATCAAGGATTTCATCGCCATTCCGCGCGCCAACCGCTATCAATCGCTGCACACCACCGTGATGGGCGCCAGCGGGCACCAGTTCGAGGTGCAGATCCGCACCGAAGAGATGCATCGCCTGGCCGAGGAGGGCATTGCGGCGCACTGGAAGTACAAGGCGGGCGGCGGCGTGGTGACGGCACGGGACGAGGAGCGGTTGAACTGGATCCGCCAGCTTGTCGAGTGGCAGAAGGAGATGACGGATCCCAACGAATTTCTCTCCAGCCTGAAAATGGACCTCTATCCCGATGAGGTGTACACCTTCACGCCGAAGGGGAAGGTGGTGGTGGTTCCCGCGGGGGCCACGCCGGTCGACTTTGCCTACACCATTCACACGGATGTGGGCCACACCTGCGTGGGCGCCAAGATCAACGGCCGCATGGTGCCGCTGCGCACCAAGCTGCGCACGGGCGACATTGTCGAGATCGTCACGCAGAAGGATCACAAGCCGAGCCGCGACTGGCTCACGTTCGTCAAGAGTCCCCGGGCGCGCAACAAGATCAAGCACTGGCTGAACGAGGACCAGCGGGTGCGCGCGGTGGAGATCGGACGGAAGCTGCTGGAGCGCGAGGCGCGCAAATTCAAAGTGCCGATGACCCAGATCGACGACCAGGATCTGGGCCGCATTGCCCACGAGTTCGGCGTGGCCACGTCCGCCGACCTGCTGGCCACGCTGGGCCAGGGCAAGCACACGGCGCACCAGGTGCTAAACAAGCTCGCTCCGGGCTTCGCCGGTCCGGCCGAGGCCGAGCCGGGCGCTGAGACCAAGCCGGGCGAAGCGGGCATGTCGGACGCGGTGCGCAAGCTGCACCTGGCGGGGTCGGATTCGCTTCAGGTGGAGGGCCAGAACGATTTGCTCGTGTATCGCGCGCGATGTTGCAACCCCATTCGCGGCGAGGAGATCGTGGGCTACGTCACGCGCGGCAAGGGCGTGGCCGTGCATGCACGCAGTTGCCCCAATGTGCAGAACCTGCTGTACGAGAGCGACCGGCGCATCAACGTCGAGTGGTCGCGCGTGGCCGATGGAGCCGAAGGGCAGGCGCAGCGCTATCCGGTGAAAATCACGGTGTACTGCGACGACCGCACCGGCATGTTGAAGGAGCTGACCGCTGTCATCTCCGACGAGGACACCAATATTCGCGGAGTCGAACTGAGACGCGACGAGGAAGGTGAAGCGGTGATCGAGTTTGTGGTGGAGGCCGAGGATGTGCGCCATCTGAACCGCATGGTCCTTGGCCTGCGCCGCGTGGATGGCGTGCGGCAGGTCGAGCGAACGCAGAAAGTGTAGAGGCAGCTTCTAGCTGCTAGCTCCTAGCTTCTAGCCTTTTTCGTACAGATTCTCTTCTCTGTCAAGTTTTCCGAACATCCCCCTTCCGAATCCCATCTAAGAATCTGCTCTATGTCTTTGAGATCTGCTTGCATAGGCGAACGAAAAGCTGGAGGCTAGAAGCTGGGAGCTATAGCGGTTCTCCAATTGGTGTAAAGCGAAGCCACCTTCGCTAAGTGGCGTTTTCCCTTAAGAAAACGCCACCTTGAACGATGCTGGATACTCCACAGAAATTGGAGAACCGCCGTAAAAGCCCGGAAGCAAACGTCTATGCCTCAACGCGACACACTTCTGCGTGGCATTCATGTCATCGACGGCGGCCTGGCCACGGAGCTCGAATATACGGGTGCGCGGATCGACGGTCCGCTGTGGTCGGCGCACGTCCTTGAGGACGAGCCGGAAAAGCTGCTCGCCGTGCATCGCGCCTACATCGAAGCGGGCGCGCAGTGCATTGCCACATGCAGTTACCAGGTTTCGCGGATGGGCTATGCCGAGGTGGGACTTCCAGCCGAGCGCGCCGATGCGGCGCTGTTGCGATCCGTCGAGTTGGCGCGGTCGGTGGTTGCGGAGTTTCCCGGCCGGCATGTTCTCGTCGCCGGCTCGCTGGGGCCTTATGGCGCGGCGCTGCACAACGGCGGCGAGTATCACGGCAACTACGACTGCTCCTACGACGATCTGATCCGCTTCCATCGCGAGCGCATCGAGGTGTTCGCGCGAGCCACGGGCACGCAGGCCCCGGATCTTCTCGCTTTTGAGACTTTTCCTTCGCTCGAAGAAGCTCGCGCGGTGGGCGAGGCGTTGGCGCTGTGGCCCGAACTCCAGGCTTGGTTCAGCTTTTCTTGCCGCGACGAGAAACACGTTTCCCACGGCGAGAGATTGGCCGATTGCGCCGCGCTGGTTGCTTCGTTCCCGCAGACGGTGGCCATCGGCGTAAACTGCGTTCCGCCGAAGTGGATCCCAGCGCTGATCGAGGAATTGCGCGCGGCTTCGGACAAGCCGATCGTGGTCTATCCGAACTCCGGCGAGGGATGGGACGCGGCGCGGCGGTGCTGGACGGGCGTGAGCAATCCGGAGGACTTTGGCGCGCAGGCGGCGGAGTGGTTCAAGGGGGGAGCGCAGATGGTGGGCGGGTGTTGCCGCGCGCGCCCGGCACACATTCGCGAGGTGGCGCGGGCGGCCGCGAAAATCGACTAGTTCGTCGACGGTGCAGGCTGAGGTTGGGTGATGCCAGACCGTTCCTAGGATACCGTAGAGATAAGCCGAGTGTGCCGGAAGCGGAACCTCCGTAATCGGCTCGGACTTTTTCGGAGCCAGCAGCCACCACGCCACTGGCGCTTGATCGATGTCAAAGCCTGCGTCGTGCAGGAGGCCGAGGCTGACGCGCTCGGCTTGCTGCTCCGCCCTGGAAAGAGTTTTCGCGTAACTTTCCATGCCAGCGACTTGAATAACAGGTCCAGCCAAGGGCACTAACATTCCGCCATAGAACTCCTCGTTCGCTCGCTTTGCTGCGGGTTGGATGCGGTACTCGATCTTTTCGAGATCGCCCGCGATGGCTTCCGCGAGGACTGCAGCGAGCTGAGAATCGTTTTGCATACGTTCAACGACCTGATGCGGAACCAGGATGATGCCGTTGGAGACGGTCAAAGCATCGCGAAACCACGTGGTATCGATCAACTGGAAACGGAAGTGAATCTTGGCCGGATCAGGGTCGGGTAGATCGCGCTGGTAGGCCGGAATCAGCTTGTTTCCGATTTCTGTGATGCGTGCTTGCATCGAGGGATTGTCGTATGGAGGGAATCTCTTCGGATCGATCCCCTTGAACTCCCTGCTAGCGGTGCTTTGTTTTTGCGATGCGGGCACGGAGGAGGGATCGAAATCTTCTTTTGCGTGTAGTTTCTCCTCACGCGCGGTTACAACGCCGTGGGAGATCCTGGCGTTCGCGGCAACCACGATGCCGGCTTCGTTTTGCTTCCCTTTGTATTCGATCCAGTCGCCTGCCTTCACATCGGCGAGAGCGTTCAATGGCGAGGTCCACTCGGTTGTTGTCTTGCTTGTGATAAGGATCCTGTAACCGTCGGCGCGCACCACAAGGCTTCCCGGCTGCGCCCCGGCGGAGTCGAGCGCCGGCAGCGCGTCGATGACCGCCGAGCCCGCAATCTCGCCGGGAAGCACAGGCTGGGCTTCGATCTGCGTGGCCTCAACCGCGTGCCCTTTCTGCTTCCACGAGCCGAATACCTTCATTGGTTCGCCCAAATAAGGAGCATCGGGTGGGCAACCCTGGCTGGACAAGACTTCTCCGGATTGGGGCTGCCGGATGTTTGATTCGGTACCCGCTCCGCACAAGATCCGGGTCCCGTTAACGTCGAAATCGGAGTTGGAGGCTACGCGTGTCACGTAGCCAACGATTGCGGGAGGCTCTTGCTGCTGGGACACGGCGCCGGGCATGCCCACCAATCCGCAGAGCAATACAAGCGCCGTGTTTTTCATGGCAGCAGTATAGCGCCGAGTTTGCCGGAAATTGTCAAAGTCCGTGCAAGCTGGGCCCGTGCAAGCCGGGCGTGATGAGGATGAACAGACGCGCTTCGCCCTGAGTTGACAGCGCTAGACGAGTTGTAGCGCGGCTGTGCTTTTGCGGGGAGCGATAAAGTGGTCGGCGCGGGAGGCGATGGAGAGCTTTTCGCGGCTGAGCAGCTTGCGAATCTGGCCGCGGGCGTGGTCGGCCCAGGGACCGCGGTTATCGAGTTTGACATAGGCTCGCCAGTGGCGCAGGGCGCTGCGGTTCTGGCCGCTGCGCTCGTAGGCCAGGGCCAGGTTATAGTGGGCGTCGGCGTAGCGTGGCGAGAGGGCTACGGCCTTCTCGTAGGCGGCGATGGATTCGTCGAGCCGCTCCAGCTCGTCGAGCACGTTGCCGAGATCGAAGTAAGCCAGCACGTATCCGGGATCAGCCACCGTGGCGCGGCGGTAGAGCTCTTCGGCGCGGCCATACTGGCGCAGATGGAAGAACATGGTGCCCAGGTTGATGCAGGCGGCCGCGTACTGCGGATCGATGGAGAGAATCTCCTGGTAGAGGTTGATTGCGTGCTGCTTTTCGCCTGCTTCCTCGGCCTGTACCGCGGCATGGAAGCGCTCCTGAATGCCGCGCAGACCGGGCGCGCCGATTCGCCGCAGCGGAGACGGCCGCGTGGCGGCAGAAGCCGCTTCCGGCTCGCCGATGCGCTCGAAGTCAAAGAGCAACTGGCGGCGAATGGGGTCAACCATGGCGCCGTGATGACGGAAGGCCAAGCGCGTTCCCGTGCGCACCACGCGCGCCTCGAGCAGCGGGTTGCTCATGCCGGCGACCGCTTTCATGGCCAGGATGGATTCGCGGATGGACGCGGCGGGCACGTCGTCCTCGCGTAGCGAGCGCAGCATGCGCACTTGCGCGAGATCCTGAAAGCTATAGAGTTCCTTTTGAGGAATCAGCCCGGCTCGCTCCCAGGCTTGCAATTGGCGGGAACTGATTTGCAGGATGCGCAAAACGTCCTGACGGCGATAGCTGGTCACGCTTGAATGGTCCCCCAGGTGATAGGCCACCCCAGCGGCCCCGGCTCTTCAAGCCACCCACCGCTGGTGTCCCTGTTACGCCACCCCAGCGGCAAAGGCGTGTCGCTGGGACCCCGTTACCACACAGCCCGGCTGGTGAACCTGAGCTCCCAATTCGTGCGCTGAACCTAAGTTCCCGGCCGAGACCCAGACCGCAACTCCCGGAACAGTTACGGAGGAATCGCTCCCAGTGCGATTATGCCAAGAGCCGGCGTGGATAAGTGCATCGGAATCGCGGCCGCAACAAAAAACAAGTGGATAACGAGTGCACGATTTGGTTCATGCCGCGCATGCGGGCGGGAGAAGCGTCGAAAGTCCGCGCCTGTCGCAGCCCCACTGGGCGAAAGACCTGGCAGTGGGGGGACGGACCGGCAAGCACCGGGGGTAGGATCCCGGAAGGCGAGATGCCCCGAAATGGCCTGCCACCATCGCGGCTTTGCCACCCCCGGAAAGTTGTAGAAAGTTGCTCTGCGGGGGCGATGATTCAGGATGCCGCTATGTCCTACGATTTTCATTGCCTTAGGAATTTCCGATATGTTAGGCTGCCGGACGCTAGCAAGGATCGACGCAGAGGTACCGGGCCCCATGTCGAATCCAACCTTCTGCTTCGAATTGAACGGATTGCCGCAGTTGGTATCGGTTCGCGGCAGCACCGAAGCCTTGCTCGGTTACAGCCGTCGGGCATTCCTTAGCTCGAAGGTCCAGTTCAAGGACCTTGTTCACCCGGAAGATGCCGGCATCGCCGACAGCATCTTCTCTCCCAATCTCGAAAAACCGTCCGGCGTGATCAACATCCGTCTGCGCCATGCTGACGGGCGCATCCGCTGCTTCAAAGGAAGTTACGCGAAGCGGCGGGACGGCGCCGGCGGGGAAGCGCTTCTCGATCTGGTCCTTGAGGACGTACGGACCGTGCGCGAACCCGGCGACGAGATTCTGGTGGCCAACTTTAAGAGCTTGATCGAGCATACCGGCGACCAAATCTACGTCAAGAATCGCAACCATGTGATTCTGGCCGCGAGCCGGGCAATGCTGAACCTTACCAATTCGGCGAGGGATTCGACGGAGTTTGTCGGCAAGACCCTTTACGATCTTCTCCCGGAAGATGTCGCCGATCGTAATTACCGGCTGGAGAACCGGGCCCTCGCCGAAGGCCGCTGCATGAATGAAATCCAGCAGGTGGCGGCGCAGGACGGGACGAGGCGCTGGGTCGACAACCGCAAGTACCCAATCAACGGCCCGGACGGCGAAGTCATCGGCATCTTAGGCATCGCTCCAGACGTCACCGAATACGTTGAATCGCGGCACAGGTTGCGCGAGAGCGAGGAGTCGCTGCAGGAGGCACAGAGGATTGCCGGTCTGGGCAGCTACTTGCTGGATATCGACACTGGACTGTGGACGAGTTCGGATGTCCTGGATCAAATATTTGGAATCGACAAGGAATATGAGCGCACCCTCGAGGGATGGGCTGCCCTGGTGCATCCCGACGATCGCTCGCCGATGGTTGCCTATTTCAAGAATGAAGTGCTTGGCCAGGGCAAGCCCTTTGACAGCGAGTATCGGATTGTTCGTCGGACCGATGGAGCGGTGCGATGGGTCCACGGCCTGGGACGGCTGGAATTCGACGTCCAGGGGCGTCCCGTGAAGATGTTGGGCATTATCCGGGACGTCACCGAGGCCAGGCAGGCTCAGGAAACGCTACGCGAGAGGGAGGAGTTGCTTCGGCTGTTCATCGAACATGCGCCCGTCGCTCTGGCCATGATGGATCGCGAAATGCGCTACCTGGCCGTGAGCCGGCGATGGCGGGAGATCCACGATCTCAACGGCCGGGAGTTGATCGGCCTCTCTCATTACGAAGCGATTCCACACGCGCCGAAGAGTTTCAAGGTCTTGCATCGCCGCGTCCTGGCGGGGGAAGTCATCCCGCCCGGCGAGATTAGCCTGCAGAAACCGGACGGTAGCCTACAGTGGTTACGCCGGGAGATTCTCCCCTGGTTTGCCGGCGACGGGCAAATCGGAGGCATCATCATCTTCTCCGAGGACATCACCGAGCGCAAACGCACGGAAACGGAAGTGCGCGAGAGCAAGGAGTTGCTGCAACTTTTCATCAGGCACGCACCTGTTGCTCTGGCCATGTTTGACCGCGAGATGCGTTACGTAGCCGTGAGCCAGCGATGGCTGGAGGAGTATGGTCTCGTGGATCGCGAGATCATCGGGCGCTCGCATTACGAGGTGATCCCTGACATTCCGGAGAGGTGGAAAGAAGCGTACCGGCGCGGGTTGGCAGGCGAGGCGCAGCGCGTTGATGAGGACCGCTTCGGCCGCGCCGACGGCACGGTGCAATGGATCCGGTGGGAGGTTATCCCCTGGCGAGCCGGCGACGGCTCGGTGGGCGGCATCGTGCTCTTCGCCGAAGACATTACGCTGCGGAAGGAGGCTGAAGACCGGCTGCGCCTGGCCGCCACGGTCTTCACTGGCGCCCGCGAAGCCATTTCGATCACCGACCGCTCGGGAACGATTCTGGAGGTGAACGAGGCCTTTACGCGCATCACCGGCTACACACGCGAGGAGGTGTTGGGGCGCAATCCGCGCCTGCTCCAATCCGGCCTGCAGAGTAAGGAGTTCTACGAGAACATGTGGGAGTCTCTGCTCCGGGATGGTCGCTGGTCAGGGGAAATCTGGAACCGCAAGAAGAGCGGAGACATTTACGCGGAGATGCTCACCATCAACGCGATCAGCGACGCTAACGGCGAGGTTGAGCAGTATGTGGGGCTGTTCTCCGACATCACGGAAATCAAGGAGCACGAGCAGCAACTTGAGCACGTGGCGCATTTCGATGCGCTGACTGGCCTTCCCAACCGCTCGCTGCTTGCCGATCGGCTGCGTCAAGCCATGGCTCATGCGCACCGAACCAAGCGGTTGCTGGCCGTAGCCTACTTCGACGTCGACGGGTTCAAGGCCGTCAACGACCGCTATGGCCACACGACCGGCGACGTGCTGCTCACCGCGCTGGCCTTCAGGATGAAGCGCGCCTTGCGGGAGGGTGACACGCTGGCCCGGTTGGGCGGCGATGAGTTTGCTGCTGTGATCCTCGATCTGGACGACACCAAGGCGTGTACCCCTACGCTGAACCGCCTGCTGGCGGCCGCGTCAGAAGAGGCGCAGATTGGTGAAGTGATGCTGCGGGTGTCGGCCAGCGCCGGTGTCGCCTACTATCCGCAGATGGAGGATGTCGACGCCGATATGCTGCTGCGTCAAGCCGGGCAGGCAATGTACCAATCCAAACTGGAGGGGCGCAACTGCTTCAGTGTATTTGATCCCGGCCAGGACCTGATGGTCCGCGGTCGCCACGAGAACATCGAGCACATCCGCCAGGCCCTGGCGGCGCGGCAGTTCGTCCTTTATTACCAACCCAAGGTGAATATGCGCACCGGCAAGGTGGTCGGCGCCGAAGCTCTTATCCGCTGGCAACACCCGGAACGCGGACTTCTGCCGCCGGGCATGTTTCTTCCCGTCATTGAAGACCACCCGCTGGCCATCGAGCTGGGCCAGTGGGTGATCGAGAGCGCGCTGACGCAAATGGAATCGTGGCAAGCGGAGGGTTTCGATATTCCCGTCAGCGTGAATGTAAGCGCCACCGAGTTGCAAGGGCCGGACTTTGCCAATCGCCTGCGCGCGCGGCTTGCGGCACATCCTCAGGTCAAGCCATCGAGCCTGGAGCTGGAGGTAGTGGAAACGAGCGCGATGCAGGATGTGGTGCGAACCTCCCAGGTGCTTACGGCCTGCCGCGATATCGGAGTATCGATCGGTCTGGACGATTTCGGCACCGGCTACTCCTCGCTGACCTACCTGAAGCGCTTGCCCGCCAACGTTTTGAAGATCGATCAGAGCTTCGTGCGGGATATGCTCGAAGAGCCGGAGAACCTGACCATCCTCGAAGGGGTGTTGGGCTTGGCCGCCGCGTTCCACAGGCAGGTCATCGCGGAGGGAGTGGAGACCGTGGAACACGGCTTGATGTTGTTGCAAATGGGTTGCGATCTGGCTCAGGGTTACGGCATTGCCGCATCCATGCCGGCGCGGGATTTGCGGGCCTGGGCGGCTGCGTGGCGTCCCGATCAGAGTTGGGCCGATGTGCCCGTGGTGCGCGCGGACAACTCGCCCGTGCTGTACGCCAGCGTGGAGCACCGCGCCTGGCTTGGGGCTCTTGAGGCTTACCTGCAGGGCAAGCGCTCCATTCCGCCTCCGCTCGACGCCAACCAATGCCGGGTTGGTGCCTGGCTCGACGGCGAAAAGCAGTCCACGCGCAGCACGCATTCGGCGATTCAGGCCATTGACACCCTCCATCGGCAGCTGCACGAGTTGGCGAGGGAGATCTTCGAGTCGCAGGTCGATGGCGGGAACCATCAGGGCATGGCCCGCTTGCGCCACCTTCATTATTTACAAGACAAATGCCTGAAGAGGCTAAAGACTTTCGCGTGACCCGGCTCCGGCTCAACGATGCATGGCCGTGGATTCGGCGTGAGCCTCTTCGCGCACGGCCTGTGGCTCGCGCAGCGTAAGCACGGGGCAGCGGGCGTGGGCGAGCACGCGATAGACAGTGTGGTCGCGGGTCAAGCTCTCGAAAGCCGAGCGGTGCGTGGCGCCCAGCACGATCAGACTGGCGTGACGTTCCGACGCCAGAGCCAGGATCTCGATGGATGGATTGCCGTGAGCGACGACCGGTTCAACGGCGGAGCAGCAGCCGGCTCCCCACCCCACGGACGAGGACCTGTCCGCGGGGACCCCGGCTCCGGTTTCCTCGGCGAGGATGCGCAGGCTCGAGCATGGCCGATGAGTCCATTCCGGTGGGCAGCCCTTTGCGCTCCATCTCCGAAATCGGCGGAAGCACGTGCAGCAGAACCAGCTTTGCCTTTTGGGCGGCCGCGACCTGGCAGGCAAGCGCCGCGCTCGGGCGAGAGGTCTCTCTTAATGTGGTGGCATGCAGGACGACACGTTCCTCGCCCCTGTCCACCGGGAGATGAGCCTCGGGTCCCACGGTAATGACCGGGAGGTTGACCGAGCGCAGCACTTGTTCTGCCACAGAGCCAATGAGCAGCTTGCCGATCTTGCTCCGGCTCCGTGTCCCGAGCAGCACGCGGTCGGCCTGAAACTGACGGACGGCGGCTGCAATCTGCTGTGTGGGGTGGCCCTCGCGCACCAGCGCGTCGCAACGGATGCCTCGCCGGGCCGCTACTTCACACCACGGCCGCAGCATCTGTTCCGCAATCTCCAAAGCTCCTACAGTGTCGTAGTAGGGCATTCCGGCGGCATCGGCAGTGATGACCGCGGCGGATGAGAGAACATGCAGGAGAATAAGCCGGGCCCCGGTTTCGCCCGCCTCTTCCAGGGCAAACGGCATGAGGTGGTCGAGGTCGCTCAAATCAGTGGCGACGAGGATTGTGGCTGGATGCGTCCAGCGGCCGGTATCGGAATCCCGCATGGCGAACACCTCATACCCGAAAGCGTGTCACTGGCCAGGGGGCGAGGATGTGCCAAGCAGCACCACGGAATGTGATTTAGATCACGGCAAGGGAGCTGTTTGCGCAGTCGCCGACGGATTAGAGCTTACAATCGCCTCATGCTCGTTGCCGTGCTGACCATCTCCGACCGCTGCTCGGAAGGCCTGCAAACTGACACTGCGGGCCCGGCAGTGGTTGCCCTGCTCCGGCGCGAGTGGCCGCTGGCTGAGATTCAGACCGCGCTGCTGAGAGACGACGAAGATGCGATTGCCGCGGCGCTGGAAGAATTAGGCCGTCAGGGCGCTGCCCTCGTGCTCACCGTGGGCGGCACCGGGTTGGGCCCGCGCGACCGAACGCCAGAGGCTACGCGCCGCATAATCGACCGCGAGGCGCCGGGACTCGCGGAGGCGATGCGCGCCAGGGGTGCGGAGCAGAACCAATACGCGTGGCTCTCGCGGGGCGTGGCGGGAATGCGGGGAACGACACTGATCGTGAACCTGCCCGGCAGCAAGCGCGGCGCCGAAGAGAGCCTGAAGCTGATTCTGCCTCTGTTGCGGCATGGGCTGGAGGTTGCGGCCGGAGCGCAGAGTCATCCGTGAGCTGTAGTGGGTCAAGAAACTTGAGATCGATCCGCGCGGGTTCGTGCGCCCAATTTGATAGATGGGTAGCACGATTTTTGGAATCGTGTGACAAAGGGCACAGGCAATTACCTGCGTTCGCAAATAGTTTGCCTATATGCCCCGGAGGACGACGCTAATCCGGACACTCTGCGTACTGACGGTGCTCGCCGGAATGCTCGCGCCTAAAATCGCCGCTGCTTCAGGCGATGCACCGCAGCTATCGGGAACCGTCGTTGACACTTCCGGCGCGGTGATTGCCGGGGCGGACGTGCATGTTCTGGCCGCGAACGGCACTGTCTTAAAAACCGCGCATTCGGACGTGAATGGAGCCTTTGTTATTTCCGGACTCGCGACGGGCAATTATCGGCTGGTCGCAATGAGTCCCGGTTTTGAAGCCAAGGAAATCCTTGTCAGCATAGGGGCGGCCGGCGTGCCGGCCCCGTTGCGCATCACTCTTATAGTGGGGGCCGTGAGCACCACCGTAAACGTGCAGGGACGCGAGGACGACCTTATCGGAGTTGCCGAATCCGGCTCCCAGGGCACGGTGGGCGCAAAAGAAATCCAGGATCGCCCCATTCTTCGTTCGGGAGAAGTTTTGGAGACGGTTCCCGGGCTGATCATTACTCAACACGCCGGCGGCGGAAAGGCCAACCAGTATTTTCTGCGCGGCTTCAATCTCGATCACGGCACGGATATCGCCATTTTTCTCGACGGTATGCCGCTTAACCTTCCGTCGCACGCGCACGGCGAGGGCTACTCCGACATGAACACCGCGATGCCGGAGTTTGTGGAGCGGGTGAATTTCGAGAAAGGTCCTTACTACGCGAATGTGGGCAATTTCAGCTCGGCTGCAAACGCCGATGTGGAGTTTTTCAAGACGCTGCCCGAGAACTTCTTCAAGGTGGAAGGCGGCACGCACACTTACGGCCGGGCCGTTTTCGGCGCGTCGCGAAAGCTCGGTTCGGGCAATCTGCTGTACGGCGCGGAAGAGTATTACTACAACGGCCCATGGGTGCATCCGGACGGCTTTAACAAAATCAACGGCATCCTGACCTACAGCCAGGGGGACGACGCCAAGGGTTTCAGCATTACGACCCATGCATACCGCGGAAAATGGAACTCGAGCGATCAGATCCCCGATGCCGCCCAACCGCTGGTTGGTTTCTTCGGCACGCTGAACCCGTCTGACGGCGGGCGCTCGCAGCGTTACAGCCTGCAGAGTGAGTGGCATCATGAGGGCGAAAATTCCGAGTCGAAGATCATGGCCGCCGTGTTTTATTACGATCTCGATTTATTTTCCGACTTCACTTACTACCTGGTGGACTACGGCAAGGAGGACCAGTTCAACCAGCAGGACAGGCGCTGGGTGGGCTACGTGGATGCGCACCATACCGTCTTCAACGCGTGGCTTCACCGCAAAATGTCGAATACGTTCGGCGTGCAGTTCCGCAACGATTGGATCGACAACGGCCTTTACCGTTCGCAGAATCGCGTGCGCACGGCCAAGACGGATTATTCCGCCAGCGGGGCCAGTTTCTTCCCTGCCGCGGGCACCGGTCTTCCCAACGCCGGCGTTCTTCCCACGTGCATCTACGCCGACCCCACTTCCACCATCAACCTTTCGGTTACTTTGCCCAGCAACCTTGCTTTTGCTAACGGCGGCAGCACCGCCGCTTCTGTCACTGTTCCCAACACCACCTGCCCCACATTGCCTGCGACCACGTCCCGGGATAACTTTACGGACACGATTGGCAGCGCGTTTTGGGAAAACAAAATCCAGTGGTCGAGCAAATTCCGCTCGGTCCTGGCGGTGCGCGGAGACGACGAAAAATTCATCGTCTCCAGCCTGGCCTACGCGACCAATATTGTTACTTTGGCCAACGGCGCCACCGTCACCGTTCCCGACATTGTTACTTTGCCCGACGGCGTCACGGAATCGGTGAACGCGGCCAATTCCGGCTCGGCCACCAAGTTCATGCCCAGCCCCAAAGCAAGCTTGATCTTCGGTCCGTGGGCTCGTACAGAATTCTATTTGCAGGGCGGATTCAGTTTTCACTCGAACGACGGGCGCGGCGCAACGCAGGTAGTGGAGCCGGTTTCGCCGGACTATCCTTACCCCAACACCATCCTGCCGAAGATTTCCCCGCTGGTTCAACAGAAAGGCGGGGAGATCGGCGTGCGCAATGTGGCCGTTCCAAATCTGCAAAGCACCTTTGAGCTCTGGTATCTCCACAGTAATTCCGAGCTGACACAGGATGGCGACACCGGAGGCACCATTGCTTCAGAACAGTCGAGCAACCGCTATGGCCTCGAATGGACGAACTACTACACGCCTGCGGAACATTTGGCTTTCGATTTCGACATTGCCGATTCGAGAGCCCAATTCACCCAATCAGACCCGTTTGATGCGACGGTATGGGTCTCAAATTTGCCCTTGACTGCAACTGTTACAAGCGCGGCGCTCTCGACGACCACGATTTATAATGCCAGCGGCTGTCCGACCACAGCGCCTTCCACGCCCGTACCCGGCTGTGTGTATGTAAATTGGCAAACGCTGGGCCCGGGCGGCAAGCTTGTGCCCGAAGCGGTCAAGGTCGTGATTTCATCGGGCGCCACATTGCACGATTACAAAGGCCTTTCGACGAGTTTGCGTCTGCGCTACTTTGGTCCGCGCTGTTTAACGTCGGACGGACTCTATCAGTCGAGTCAGGCGGTGTTGCTCAACGGCGAAGTCGGTTATCGATTCTTCAAGAAGTGGCACATTACGGCCGAATTCCTGAATATGCTGAACCGCAAAGATGCCGACATTGACTACGGGTATGTCTACCAGATCACTCCCAATGCGCTAGCCACGCCGCCGGCATTTGGACGCGTTACCCACCCCACCGAACCGTTTCTGTTGCGATTCGCGCTGGGGAGAGGCTTTTGATAAAGGGCGCAATGCGGATTCAGTGCGGGTGCTTGTGCGGATGCTGGTGCGAGTGGGTGCGCTTGGCATCGAGCGCGTGCGTGGGCACGCTCATCACCAGGCGGCCGTGCTCGACGCCTTTCAAGCCGATAATCAGGTCGGCGAACTGCTCGACGCGGCCGGCCTTGCCGTGCACGATCAGCACTTCGAGGCAGGAATCGTGGTCCAGATGCGCGTGACTCGTCGAGACGACCAGGTCGTGGTGTGCGTGCTGCGCTTCAGTCAGCTTCTCGGTGATCCCAAAGGCATGATGATTGAAGATCAGCGTGACCGTGCCGACGACGATCGCATCGGGCGCGGCCGTCTGCTCGCGCACCAGCCGGTCGCGGATCAGATCGCGAAAGGCTTCGGAGCGATTGGTGTATCCGCTCTTCTCAATGGAACGGTCGAACCGTTTCAACAGCTCGGAATCGAGGGCAATGCCGATTCTGCTTAGGTCTCCCATGCGCACTCCCGGCGGCAATCCAGCCTGACGCTCAAACTCAGCATAGCGCGCTACTGGGAATCGAACTACTGCGGCGCGATCAGGTGGTGGGCGATGGCGAACAGCGCCAGTTCGAGGCGCGTGGAGACGCCGGTCTTGTCGAAGATGTTGGAGAGATGGCGCTTGACGGTTTCTTCGCTGAGCGTGAATTGCTTGGCAATGTCGCGGTTGCTGCAGCCCTCGACGATGCAGCCGACCACCTCAAGCTCGCGCGGCGTGAGGCCGTAGGTTTTGCGCTGCGGCACGGCGGCCTGCTGCATCAGGTCGTGGAGAGCAGAGACAAGATTGACGACGCGCTTGCCGCCGATCCAGTAGTCGCCGGCATGGACGGTGCGGATGGCGGTCTGCAGGTGGCTGGCGAGGGCGTCTTTGAGCACGATGCCACGAGCGCCGATCTGCAGGGCCTCGATGATCTGCTGCGTCGTGATGGTGGAAGTAAGAAGAAGGATCTTAGCTGTGGATGGGCCGTTCATGATGGCGCGCATGGCCTCAAGGCCGGGCAAGCGCGGCATGGACACGTCGAGGAGAAGAACATCAGGCTGGAGTTCAAGGGTCTGGGTAATGGCTTCGTCTCCGTCGGCGGCATCCCCCACCACGTCGAAGCCGTCGTTCTTGGTGAGCATATTGCGCACGCCGATGCGGACGACGGGATGGTCATCCGCCAAAACAATTCGAATGATTCTTTCCATTTTTACCAAACGCCTCCGCGAGGCCCGGTCCATGCGTTGGGAGATTACGATGGTTCAGGCAGGCAACTCAGCATCCAGCATACGCTCCAACCCGCGGGCAGCAGCTTGCAAATCGCGGAGCAAGGCGGCGCTGTTATCCAATTGGTTATCCTTTGACTCGAGTGGGGCGCTCTCCAGGAGTGCGCCCAGACGGGCGGCCTGAAGAGCCCCGGCCATGCCACAGCCGCCCTTGATGGCGTGGCCGATGCGGCGGATTTCGGCAGCGTCGCCTTTGGCGATGGCGGTTCCGAGCGCTTCGATCCGCCCGGCGAGATCGGCTACGACAGCAGAGTAGATTTGCCGCACCGCAGGCTCGGGCATGACCTTGCGCAACTGCGCAAGAACCTCGGCGCTGACAACAGGTTCATTGGGATCAAGCACCGAGGAGGTAATCTCTGTTGTGTGTCCCTCGAGCAGTTTGTGGATCGCGTCAGCAGTGAAGGGTTTCATCAGGAAGCCGTCAGCCGCAGCGGCCACTTCAGGCGGCGGATTGCTGCCGCTGATGGCGTAGATGCGAGCCTTGGTGCGCGTGCGAAGTTCCGCGATCAACTGTGTTCCACTTAAGCCGGGCATCTGCGCATCCATCAGGATCACGCCCGGTCTGCACACTCCATTGCCGAGCATTTCCAGCGAAGCCGCTCCGTTGACGGCGGTGTGGACGATAAAGCCGTTCATGGTGAGCACGGTGGCCGTTACTTCGCGGCTGACCAGATCGTCGTCAATGAGCAGGACAACGGGAAGCTGTCTTTCGGCGGAGCGTTCGTGCATGCATCTAGTGTGCATCCGCGGCGCTCTGCTGAGGAGAGAAATCTTCAGGCCGGTTATCGATTTGGTTCAACCTGGAACTCCCAGGTCCCGCACTCGGGGCGCCGATAGACGCCCGGGTAGGCCGAGCGGCGCAGCCTGGATGCAGCCTGACCGGCTCAGTGCGCGCTTTCGGCAGGGACGGGCAATCCCAGGGCCGCGGACGCAGGCAGATCCTGGCCATTCTGCCAGGCGTAGATGGCCGCCGCGAACTGGTCGCCGCGCCGCTGCCACCGTTCGATTGCCAGGTCGTAGCGGACAGTCACGTTGCTGAGCCAATAGGGTCGATTCTCGGCGAGCCACGCCTGGCTGTACTCGCTTTTCAAGGCAGAGTAAGCGTCGCGCAGGTCCTGGCAGCGGCCGTTGGTGCCGCTAATCTCGCTAAGCAGATTGCTCGTCGCCGAGGCTTGCGTTTTGTCGTGTTGGCGGGCGATGGCCTGAGCGTAAGCCGTGGCGATCTCCTGGGCGAGTTGAAACTTGAGGCCGATGAGATCGAGGCGGCGCGCGCCCAGGTCCATGGCGGTAAGCGCATCGAGCTCGCTGAGCTTCGGGTTCAAGTGGCGCGCCTGAGCCAGCAGAACGATGGATCGTTCGGCATGGACACGCAGATCCCGCACAACCGGCAGCAGCTTGGCTGCAATCGTTTGCCCTTCCGTGCTCCACGGATCGAGCCAGAAAAGTTCGTCGCTGGTCATGCCAGTCTTGGCGTTGCCAATGGCCTCCTGAGCGGCCATTAGCTCTTTCTCGGCCGCATCGATATTGCCGCTGGGGTCGAGATGAAAGACCTGACCGTAGGCGTCCTGGTAGTCGGCGATGGGGCTCTCGCCGTGCTGCCATGCGGCTACCGCGCCGAAGAGCACGCCATACCAGTCCATGTTGAAGAGGCCTTCGCCATCGTCGTTCCACACGGTGGTGAGCGCGCCGGTGGACCCCAGCCGCTGGCCCTCGCGAATAAAGCCCTGAATGTTCCAGAGCGCAGTCCGCGCAACGGGATAGACCTCGTTCCAGTTGGCGTCGCCGGGCGCGACCCAGGTCTCGATGCCGTTCTTGGCGAACGGCTCGATGAGCCTGTCGAAGTCTGTCTGATTCGAATAGTTCCAGGGCACAGCGATCATGTCCTTGGGCAGTCCGGCGACCGCATCGGGATTAGCATCCCCGATGTCGCCCCAGAACAGCAGACGGCGATTCAGGGGCGCGAGTTCGTCGTGAATCTGTTTGAGGAAAGCGACGTAGACCGGCCCGTAGCCCTGCTGCTCGACCACCTCGTGCGTGCGGCCCACGCCAAGGTCGAAGGTTTCGTCGGCGCCGATGTGGATGAAGGGCGAGGGAAACTCCTGCGCGATGTCAGTAAACCAATCCTTGATGAGGGGCAGCGTGCCCGCCGCGGCGGGCGCGAGCACGTAGCCGTGCGGGGTTTCCGCCTCATCCTGGTAGAGCTCCCACTTGAGCACGTGGTGCAGATGACCGAAGGCCTCCTGCTCCGGCACGATGGTGACGTGATACTGGTGCGCGTAGGCCACCAGCTCCGCGGCCTGTGCTGGCGTAAGCGAGCCGCCGGGCGGCGCGGCCAGCGGGTGATCGGGATAGAGGAGCGTGTGCTCGAAGTAGGTCGAGTAGATGTTGAGCTTGAACGAGGCGAAGACGCGAATCTGGTGCTTCTGAAAGTCGAGCGTGGGAAACGGGCCGCGGGAGAGATCGTCACTGATGCCGCGGTATTGCATGGCCGGCCAGTCGCGCACCGTGCCTGTGGGCAACACGTGCGGCGCTCCGGGCAATGGCAGTAACTGCTTGAAGGTTTGCACACCGTAAAAGACGCCCGCGCCGGTGGCGCCGACGATGGCTGCCTCGTGCGCTTCGATCACCAGCACGTAGCCTTCCGATTCCATGATCGGATCGAAGGCGAGCTTGTTGCGCACGAGAACAGATTTTGCGTCTGCGGCGCCGGTGCGGACGAGCGTGACGCGATAGGGCTGCGCGGCGCCGGCGCGGGATTCGTCCGCGAACGGTGCGATGCGCTTCAACGCTTCCTCGAGATCGTGGGCGGCAAACTCGTCTTCCGCGTCGTGGCCGGGAACGGTGACCAGAATCCTCGAAGGCAGCTCCGTCGTTTGTCCGAAATGCGCCTCGCGGGGCGCGGGCAAAAGCCGGACCGGCGCTTGCGCGGCGCCGAGAACCGCAAAGCAAAGCAGGGAGACGAGCGCCGCCGCGGACAACAATGATTCGACAAATCGTATGTGCCTTTGCAACTGCGGCCGCCTCGGACTCAAGCAATTGAGCCCTTCCAGGGAATGCGACCATTGTAGACTGGTGAATCGCGAGATTCTGCTTGCCGAGCGAGGGAGCGACCCGGCTGAATTGCAATGAGCGAAAGGAAGTCAGCGCCATGATGGCAAGCGGCTCTACGCGCGCGCAAGCGCCGGCCGGTTCGGCCGCGATACGGCCCTACAATGCCTTTCTGCTGCTGGTCGCGGGCTTAGGCGGCCTGCTTTATGGGATCGACGTCGGCATCATCGGAGGCGCGGTGCCCTACCTGCAGGCCACTTCAGGCCTGACGGCTTCGCAGGTTTCGGTGATCGTGGCTGCCGTACTGCTGGGCAGCGTCTTCTCCACGTTGTTTTCAGGGCTGCTGGCCGATTGGATCGGGCGCAAGCCGCTGATGATCCTCAGCGGATGCGCCTTTGTGCTAAGCATTCCGGTGATTGCGCTCTCCCACGGCTATGGACCGCTTTTCTTCGGGCGGCTGCTGCAGGGCATGAGCGGCGGGCTCATCGGCGTGGTAGTTCCGCTGTATTTGGCCGAGTGTTTGGCTGCGTCGAGCCGGGGCAAAGGCACGGCCATCTTTCAGTGGATGCTGACGCTGGGCATCGTGGCGGCGGCGCTGATCGGAATGTACTTCAGCTATCGTGTAGCGGCAGTCGCGCAAGCGGGCGACACCGCAGCGCTCTTCCGCTTCAAGGACCACGCGTGGCGGAGCATCTTCTGGGTTTCGTTGCCTCCGGGCGCGGTGTTTGTGCTGGGAAGTTTGTTCGTCACGGAGTCGCCGCGCTGGCTGTTCCGGCGGAATCAAAGAGAGAAAGCATACGCAGCGCTGCTTCGTTCGCGCAGCCCCGAGCAGGCCGCGCTGGAACTCGAAGAGATGCAGGCCAGGGCGCACGCGGCGCGCGCGATGGTGGGGCAACAGGCTCGGGATTCACTGCTGCGGCGAAAGTACATGATTCCCTTCCTGCTGGCCTGCGTGATTCTGTTTTGCAACACAGCCACGGGCGTGAACTCGATCATCGGCTACAACACAGGCATCCTGCTGCAAAGCGGTCTAAGCGACCTGCACGCGCACTGGGGCTACGTGATCTTTACGATTGTGAACTTTCTGGCGACTACGATCGGCATGGTGCTGGTGGATCGCAAGGGGCGCAAATTCCTGCTCGCAATCGGCACCAGCGGAGTGATTGTCGCGCTGGTCTGCGTAGGGCTGCTCTTCAAGACGACAGAGAAGCAGACCGCGGATTGCCGCGACGCAGTGCAGGCGCTGGTAGGGCCGAGCCAGGAACTGACCCTGCACTTCGATCCTGCGGAAGCGAGCGAGCTGCTTGCGGTCGCGGGAGAGGCAGGCCGTGGCAACCACCCCAGCGAGCAACAACCGCTCGCCGGGGTCCCCGGAATCGAGAGTGATCGCGCCTCGCTGGCGATTATTTACTCCTACGGCGGCTTTACCGCGGCCACCAGCTTTGTGCGGTCTGACGATCCTGCAGCCGCGCCCATCGAGATCACGCGCGCAAGCTGCGTGCCATCGAACAGGATCGAAGCGTCGTTCAAGAATCCGTTTGCCGATCTAGCGGCCGCGCGGACGGCGCCGCTCGTGATTCAAAAGGCGCTCATCGGGCGCGTGCCGCAGGCCGGGCACGGCTGGCTGGTGGCGCTGGGGCTCTACATGTTCATGGCGTTCTTCGCCATGGGGCCGGGCGTGGTGGTGTGGCTGGCGTTGAGCGAATTGATGCCCACGCGCATCCGCTCGAACGGCATGAGCATTGCGCTGGTGATCAACCAACTGGTCTCGACCACTTTGGCCGCGATCTTTCTGCCGTTCGTGAGTAAGCACGGCTATTCGTCGATGTTCTTCCTCTTTGCCGGCTTCACAGTGGTGTATTTCCTCGTGGCTGTGTTCTTTTTGCCGGAGACGAAGGGCAAGACGCTGGAAGAGATTGAAGCGCACTTCGAGGGCAGCAAGTCAGCAGGTTAGCGAGTCAGCAAGTCAGCGCAGTCCGTGGCCGAGAGGCTGTTTATCTTTTAGCACCTAGCCCTCCCCCGGTATGCCATACCTCCATATTTGGTATCAAAGGGTTTACGGGAGGGGATATGTCCGATCATATCTGATTCTAAAGGGACATACTCGTAAACGTACCGATTTACGAGAGTTACCCGCATTTTCCTTTGGTCCCTGTTCGTAAATGTCTGATTCCAAAGGGTCGCATCTCGTAAATGTACAAGTTCATGAGAGTTAGCTGCGTATTCAGACGCTTGGAGGCGTCCGGCGACGATATTTTGCGCAAGGATTGCCCCGAGGCACGAATTGCCCGGATGAATGCCCATAGAGTGATTATGCGGGAAGAGGGCGAAATGATCTGCAAACTTGACGGATGTTTTTTGCGAGTGTTTTCAGTGAATTACGAGGAAAACCTGGTAAAGATGCCTTGACCGGCGAATTGGGCGGCGCCTTAGCGCAGTTTTGTTCTGTGCGAAGGTGAGAATGGAGATCGAGGATCGCGCGATCTCAGGTTCGAAAATCGGCGCCTCCACCCCGGGATCCTGGGGCACCTGGCGAAACAGGAGAGCCGTTCTACCCCCAGCCGGTCAACGATACAGTGGATGGATCGGGCCAAGTCGCCAATTGTCAATGACGACTGTCGAATGATCGGATCGGAGAAAAACATGATCCAACGCAGCCTCGCTGCTGCCGCCATATTTTTTAAAGACATATGAACCGGCGTCCCTCGACTGCTTCATCCCGGAACAGAAGTCAGCCCGGCAGACGAGATCCTTTTTTTGGCTCACCATCACCTCGATCGGTGACTGAAATCCCTTCGGAACCAGGACCCGCACCTCCCGTTGCGCGTAGGCGGAGAGGCTGCCCAGGAACCTGGGGCCGGTGAGTTTGATATCGATCTCCATGTAAGAGTTGAGCATCACATGCCCGCGTGCGCCGGCGAAATCGACGATCCCTCCATCGGCATCGACTGTGCCTGTGGTGTTCAGAACGGTTGCGCGCCCACCCGCGGAGATGCGCACCGGGCCGCTCAAGTTCCGAAGTTCGACTGCGCCAACTGTATGCACCGTCAGGGGCGCGTCCTCGGGGACCCGCGCAAGCAGGTCACCATGGCCGCCGGTTCTTCCGGATTGTGTGGCATTCAGGCTGATGAGGCTTCCAGTGCGGCTCATCGAGACCTGTTCCAGGGATTGGCGGGCTTCCTGCTCGCTGTCGCCTTCTCCAATGGCGCAGAACTGCAGTTCCCAAGTATCCTGGTGCGCCCCGGCGACGTGGATATAGCTCGCCAGGTCGGACGCCATGGTGAGTGCGGGCACCTGCGTGAGCGGAAGGTTCAGGGTCTCGGCTCTTGTCCGCGCGTATGGCGCCATGCCGGACGAGCTCACCCAAGAGTGCACTCCCGGCGGCAAGGGTTGCGGCCGGTCTGCACATTGGAATTGAAGTGGCCGCTGCTCAAATAGAAAGTCTGACGTGGCTTGATGGTCGTAGCTTTCGGTTGATTTTGCGGCGATGACTTTCGCAACGGCGAGCCAAGCGAATACACCGAGGATCACCAGGGCGATGCAAGCGAAGATGATGGCAGGTCTGCGAAATCGAAGCATTGCAGCCTCCCGGAATATCGATGGCGCAATTGTACGCGCACCAACCGCTGTGAGCTGAATGGCGCAGATCTTTCGACGTCGCGCTTCGCCAAGTGTGCGAGCGGTCCCGCGCGCCCCCACCCAAGCGAAGCCTGGATGGGGCACCCATTTTGATGTGCTTATAAGCAGCGAGGGCGTCCGCACTTGCGAACGCCCCCGGTGTTTCGTACTGAGACCCGATTAGCTGGTTGAATGCACGCTGCCCGCGTTCTTCTCGTCGATTGCGGCCTGCGCCGCGGCAAGGCGCGCCGTGAGCAGGCGGAAGGGTGAGCAGGAGACGTAGTTGAGGTCGATCTTGTGGCAGAACTTGACCGACTCTGGATCGCCGCCATGTTCGCCGCAGATGCCGACCTTGAGTTTGGGCCGCGTGTTGCGTCCCTTGGCCACGGCCATCTTCACCAGTTGCCCCACGCCAGCCTGATCGAGGGTGGCGAAGGGGTCCTGCTTAAAGATGCCGAGCTTGAGATAGGCGGGCAGGAAGTTGTTGATGTCGTCGCGCGAGATGCCGTAAGTGGTCTGCGTCAGGTCGTTGGTGCCGAACGAGAAGAACTCGGCCTCTTCGGCGATTTGATCGGCGGTGAGGGCGGCGCGCGGCAACTCGATCATGGTGCCCACCATGTAGTCGACCTTCGCGCCCTTTTCCTTGAAGACTTCGTCAGCCACGCGGCGAACGATGGCCGCCTGGTTGCGCATCTCCTCGATGGAGCCGATGAGCGGGATCATGATCTCGGGATGCGGATCGCCTCCCTTGGCCTTGACTGCAACGGCAGCCTCGATGATGGCGCGCGCCTGCATCTCGGTGATCTCAGGGAAAGTGATGCCGAGACGGCATCCGCGCAACCCGAGCATGGGGTTCTGCTCGTGCAGCTCTTCCACGCGAGCCAGCAGCGGACGCAGCTCCTTGAGCTTGGGCGAACGGGGCTTAGTGTCTTCAAGGTGCTGGATTTCGACCAGCAAATCCTCGCGCTTGGGCAGAAACTCGTGCAGCGGCGGGTCGAGCGTGCGGATGGTCACTGGCAGCGACTCCATGGCCTCAAAGAGGCCAATGAAGTCCTTGCGCTGCATGGGCAGGAGTTTTTTGAGCGCGGCGCGGCGGTCCTTCTCGTTATCGGCCAGGATCATGGCGCGCATGTGCTCAATGCGGTCCTCGGCAAAGAACATGTGCTCGGTGCGGCAGAGGCCGATGCCCTCGGCGCCGAAGGCACGCGCGTTTTTGGCGTCGCGCGGAATGTCGGCGTTGGCGCGAACGCGCAGGCGGCGAACGGGATCGACCCAGCTCATAAACTTGACCAGATCGGGATCGTCGGGCTGAGCGGGGAGGGTTTTGAGCTTGCCGGCGATGACGCGACCGGTGGTGCCGTCGAGCGAGATCCAGTCGCCCTGCCTAAAGGTGTGCCCTTTGACGCGCAACTCTTTTTTGGCTTCGTCGACGGTGCAGTCGCCCGCACCTGCCACGCAGCACTTGCCCATGCCGCGCGTGACGACGGCGGCGTGCGAGGTCATGCCGCCGCGCGAAGTGAGAATTCCGGCCGCAACCTCCATGCCGGCGATGTCCTCAGGGGTGGTCTCGCCGCGAACGAGAATCACGGTCTTGTAAGCGCCGCTGTTGTGCTGTTTGACCGCTTCTTCGGCGGTGAAGACGATCTGGCCCACGGCCGCGCCGGGTGAGGCCGGCAGCCCGGTGGCGAGCACTTCCACTTTCTCGCCCTTTTCCACGAGCCGGGGAACCAGGAAGTCGTAAAGCTGGTTGGGCTCGACGCGGTAGACGGCTTCCTCCTGGTTGATGAGGCCCTCGCGCACCATGTCGATGGCCACGCGGACCGCGGCCAGGCCGGTGCGCTTGCCGTTGCGCGTCTGCAGCATGTAGAGCTTGCCGTCTTGGATGGTGAACTCGAAGTCCTGCATATCGCGGTAGTGCTTTTCCATGCGCCGGGTGATGTCTTTCAACTGGTCGTAGACCTTGGGCATGGCCTTCTGCAGCTCGCTGATGGAAAGCGGAGTGCGCACGCCGCTGACGACGTCCTCGCCCTGCGCGTTCATCAGGTACTCGCCGAAGAAGCTGTGCTCGCCGGTGGCGGGATTGCGCGTGAAACCCACGCCGGTGCCGGAGTTCTCGCCCAGGTTGCCGAAGACCATACACTGCACGTTGACCGCGGTGCCGAGCCAGTCGTCGATGTGGTTGATGCGGCGATAGGTCTTGGCGCGGTCGTTGTTCCAGCTACGGAAGACGGCGTCGCGGGCCGCGACCAGTTGGTCGAGCGGAATCTGCGGGAAGTCCTTGCCGGTTTCTTTCTTCACCAGCTTTTTGTACTCGGCGATGATCTTTTTGAGCGCGTCGGGCTGGAGCTGGTAATCGAACTTGACCTTCTGGGCGGCCTTCACGCTGTCAAAGATGTGCTCGAACTTCTTCTTGGGAATGTCGAGGACTACGTCGCCGAACATCTGAATAAGCCGGCGGTACGAGTCATACGCAAAGCGGGGATTGTTGCTGCGCTTGGCGAGAGCTTCGACGGCCTGGTCGTTGAGGCCCAGGTTCAGAATCGTGTCCATCATGCCGGGCATGGAGAACTTGGCGCCGGAGCGGACCGAGACGAGGAGCGGATTGGCGCCCGCGCCCAGCTTTTGCCCCTGCATGTGCTCCAGCTTCTCGAGCGCCGCGTGCATTTCACTGTCGATCTGCGGGCTGAGCGCGCCGCGCATGTATTCGCGGCAGGCTTCGGTCTGGATGGTGAATCCCGGAGGAACCGGCAGACCGGCATTGGTCATCTCAGCCAGGCCGGCGCCCTTGCCGCCCAGCACGTCCTTCATCTTGCCGTTGCCGTCGGCTTTGCCGCCGCCGAAAAAGTAGACATACTTGGTCGAAGTCGAGCCTGCCGGTTCAGCAGACACCTGCTCCATTACGCCGAGCGCCATGGGATAAAGCCTCCATTATCGGATTTCCGCCGCGCGGTCCTTATGAGAGGGTAACGGAACGGAGGCCCAGCACGCCAATTGGTGGAAGTTCCGGATGGGCTGAGCGATGGAGTCACCGAAAAATAGGACCGCACAGGCGGGATTCTTGAGTCGTTAGTAGGAATATCCCCTGGGGATTAGGATTGCCTGTGCTTGAGGTCACAGGGGGCACGCGAGGCGGGGAACGATCGGACCATGGGCTAGTAGGAAGTACCGCATTTTAGGACAATGTGCAGCGAGGCAAGCCGATTTCGGGAGATTGCAGACCCACTCAGGCCGCTGTTTCGGCCATCTGAATGCCGGGATCTGAAAGATCGTCAGCACGATCGGATACCAGGATCCTGTCGAGGCCCACGACCGAAAGGATTTCGCGCACGTGCTGGGCCGGCCGCGACACCGTGAAGCTATGGCCCGCCTCATGCGCGGCGCAATAGAGCGTGATGAGGGCGGCGAGGCCCGCGGCGTCGATGCGCTGGATCGCGCTGAGGTCGAGGCGCACTGATTGGCTGCGCACGAGCGGTTTCAGTTCCTCCAGGAACCTCTCGTCCTGCCCTCTGACGAGCTCGGTGGCGCCGCTGACGACGTTGATGGTTGGGTCGAACCGGGGCTTGTTCATAAGAGTCTCCTTGCGCGCGACGGACGGCGGTTTCTCGCGCATGCCTGCGCCGCGCTTGCTCACTCGTGTGATTTCACTTCGCCTGGCCTTAAGGGATGCACGCGGCGGGCCAAAGCTTTAGAGCACCGCGGTTGGGGAATATGCTGAACCTGCAGGGCGTCTGAGCGCCCTTGCCATCGGCCGGAGCGGAGGCTGGTGTGCCATCCCGTTCCGCACATCCCAAAAAGGAACAACGGTATTCGATACGCAAGCATGGTGAGGAAAGTTCCGTGAGGGCGGAGCCGCGGGATGACGGTTTCGTGCGTGGGTGCGAGCAGGCCGCGGTTCAAGCTACGCGATTTGGCACTGTGTCGGCCCGGAATCCTTCGAGATTGGCCACCGTGGTATCTAGAATCCTGTGCAACGCTTCCTGGCTGTTGAAGGCATTGTGCGGTGTGAATACCACGTTATTTCGCGCGAACAGCAGGCGGTTGCGCAGCGCCTCGCGCAATTTCTTCACATCGCTTTCCTGCTGCAACAATGCCCGCTCCTCCTGGATCAGCTCCTCGCCTTCAACGACGTCGAGCCCCACTCCGCCCAGCTTGCCGCTTTCGAGCGCCTCAACGAGCGCATCGGTATCGACCAGGCCGCCTCGAGCTGTATTGATCAACAAGGCGCCGTCTTTCATCATGACGAACTGCTCGCGGCCGAGCAGGTGATGCGTTTGCGGCGTGAGGCCGCAGTGCAGGGACACGATGTCGCTTTCCCGCAGCACCTCTTCTATCGATGCGTACGAGAAACCCAAGCAGGTCAGCCAGAAACGGATCCCGCCTTTTGTCGCTCGCCAGCACGCGCATTCCAAATCCTCGCCCGATGCGAATCACATGCAGGCCGATGTGCCCGGCGCCAATGATGCCCAGCGTCTTCCCCTGGAGATCAAAGCCGATAAGCGCCGCTCGTTCCACGTGTCCGGCGCGTACTTGCTCGTAGGATTGGTGCACCTTACGGCTCAACATAAGGATGAGCGCGAACGTGTGCTCTGCCACGGTGTTCTCGCCGTAGGTCGGAACATTTGCCACCGCGATCCCGCGCTCCTTGCAGTAGTCGAGGTCGATGTGGTCGACTCCCGTAGACCTCGTGGCGATGATTTTCAGCGCGGGGAAAAGCGCCAGCGCGGCTCGATCCAGCTTGGGATGGATGAACGGCGAAATGCATTCCGCATCGGCGTGGCGCTTCGCGGTCTCGGCAACCGATGTCTCCGGCTCCTCGAATACTGCATCAATTCCTTCGAGGCGGTCGCGCAGGTAGGTGCGCTCCCAATCCTTGGTCTCGAAGAAGACAACCTTCATTAAGCGAGTCCCCTCCTCTCCGCGTGCTTGCTCTGCTGTTTTCGTGCCTCTCTGGCGCCTTGCGGAGGCGTTTTCATCGTCTTGCGGAGAGCGATTACACCTACAAAAATGTTACAGGAGGGGACAGAAGAACCCGAAACGGCGAAAGGAGTGAATTTACGGCGGTTCCAGGGTAGCTATACCCATTTTTGAGTCACTTCAAGGTCGCTGCTCCCAGACGGTCGCATCGACTTGAGTGGAGCGGCTTTGGGGTAAAGTAGCCCTGGAACCGCTATAGCGCCTTGCGGGCTCCGGCCTTCTCGCGCGGGTGCTTCATCTGGGGCCGGAGCGAGCGAGAATAGGGAAGTGAAGGTGAAACTCGCATTTCGGAACGGCTCGCCGGACGCGCCCGCAGAAGCCTCTGAATGGATCGCCGCCTCCGGCCTGACCCGCGACCTTGCTCGCTCGGTGGCCCTGGCGGCGGGCTTTGCTGAGGCGGGCCTGGTGGCGCTGCCCTACGCCAACGAGGCGCGGGACGCGGGGCGTTTTCGCGAGTGGGTGGGTGCGGGCCGCGCGGGGACCATGCGCTACCTGAAGCGCACAGCGGATGACGGGCAGTTGGTGCGGGAGCGCGTCGGAGTTCCGTTTCCCTGGGCGCGATCGGCGCTGGTTTGCTTTGCGAATTATCACTCGGCGCAACCACTGTCGACGGACCGATCTCCGGAGGGCGCGGGGTGGATTGCGCGCTACGCCTGGACAAGCCGTTTGTCGCCCAGCCGGAGGGACGCCAACAGCGAGCGGCGGCCCAGCGACTATCACAAGGTGCTGCTGAAACGGATGCGCGCGGTCGAGGCGCGGCTGCATGAGCAGTTTGGCGAGTTCGAATCGCGCGCCTATGTCGATACAGGCCCGGTGGTGGAGCGAGCGCTTGCCGTGGCCGCCGGGATTGGCTGGATCGGCAAGAACACGTGTGTCATTCATCCCAAGCTGGGGTCGTTTGGGTTCCTCGCGGTTCTGCTCGCCTCGTTGCCGGTTCGCGAGGAAGGTGGGGCGGCGGCTCTCGTTCCCGATCGCTGCGGCACCTGCACGCGCTGCATTGAGGCTTGCCCGACGAACGCGCTGACATCTCCCTACCAGATGGATGCGTCGCGGTGCATCTCATATCTGACCATCGAGCACAAGGGGCCGATCGCGGAAGAGCTGGCAGAGGATATGGGACGCCAGGTCTTCGGCTGCGACATCTGTCAGGATGTGTGCCCCTGGAATCGATTGGCGCCGATCGCGGCGGACGCAGAATTGGAGCCGCGCACGGAGCTGTTCAATCCGCAGCTCGAGTGGCTGGCGGCGATGGACGAAGCAGAGTTTGAGCGCCAATTCAACGGCTCACCGGTGCGCCGCGCCGGATTCGTGGGCCTCAAGCGCAATGTGGCCATCGCCATGGGCAACAGTGGTCAGGCGCGGTTTGCTGACCGGCTCGTAGCGTGGGCGACAGCAGCCGACGACGGCCTGCGCGCCGCCGCGCGATGGGCGCTCGAGAAGTTGCGGCGGGAGTGAAATGGCGCGCTCATCCGCAAGGCGCGGACCCCGAAAGAGATCATCCATGACGAGGTCAACACCGATAAAGCCACGCGCGGAAGGGGCGATCCTTAAAGCAGCATCCTCCTGCAACTGCACCCCATACACTGGAGCTACGGAGATCTTCTGGCCGTAAGAAGGACTGACACGTGGCCGATGCTTTGAATTCCGCAACTGATCCAACGACGGAAATCCGCGACGCTGCGGCGACACTGGCTGCCGCCGCAAGCGGCCCCGCTCAGCCGGTCACGCAATCCAAGTGGTACCGCTGGCGCAAAGACGGCACCGCGCTTATCGCCTACCTGCTCGACAGCGAAGTGCACACCTTCGCCTTCAGCGTGGCCGCCAACGCCATCATCTCGTTCATTCCATTTGTGGTTCTGCTTTACACACTGGCGCTTTCGTTCTTCCACTCGACGGCGATGAAGGCCGTCGTGGACAACATGGTGAACTACTTTCTGCCTTCGGCTACCACCACCAAAGATTGGGTGACTTACAACATCTTCCATGAGGCCGTGCTGCCCCTGGTGAAGCGGCACGGCGTGCAGGCCCTCTCGCTGGTGATGATTCTGATCTCGTGCACAGGCATCTTTCTGCCCCTGGAGGTGGCTCTCAACCAGGCGTGGGGAGTGAGGAAGAGCCGCAATTATCTTTTCAACCAATCCATTGCTTTCGGGCTCGCGCTGTTGATGTTGGGGCTGGCGGTTGCGTGCATGGTCACGAACGTGGCCGTGGACAATGCGCTGCCGGTGGCTTTTTTGCATCACACCAACAACGCCGTGTTTCACTACGTGTCCGGAAGCGTCGACTACGCATGGCTGGCGCTTTCGACGAGCGTCGCTTCGATCCTGTTTTTCTTCTCGGTCTACTACATCCTGCCCAACCGCAAAGTGCCCTGGCGCCCGGTCCTGCGCACTTCGATCATTACCGGATTGGTTTGGCTGCTCTCGCGGCTCATCTTTATCATCGTGCTGCCGCACCTCGATCTCGAGTCGCTCTACGGACCGTTCTTCATTTCGGTGGGACTGCTCTTCTGGGCCTATATTTCGGGGCTGATTCTGTTCGCAGGAGCGCAGTTCAGCGTGGCGCGGATCGGGGACGTGAAGAAGTAGCGCCGCCTGCGCCCTTACTGTCTTTTGCTCGCGTCTTTTTCTTCGCTTTGTCTTCGCCGGGGCGGTTGCGCTACTCTCTTGAGAGCAGCATGTCCCCGCCCACACCCAGCCCGCCCGATGTTTCCGATCCGTTTGCCTGCTTTCACCCCGTGACAGCGGCATGGTTCAAGGCTGTGTTTGAAGCGCCCACCGCCCCGCAGCGGATGGGCTGGCCGGTGATCGCGCGCGGCGAGAATGCGCTGATCCTTGCGCCGACGGGCACAGGCAAGACGCTGGCCGCATTCCTTTGGTGCCTGGACCGGCTGATGCTGCAGAACAGGGGTCAGGGATCAGGGAACAGGGAACAAAGAACCGCCGGCGATGAGAGGCCAGGTTGCCGGATTGTTTACGTTTCGCCGTTGAAGGCGCTGGCAGTGGACGTAGAGCGGAACCTGCGCTCGCCGCTGGCCGGCATGGCCAACATGGCGCGGCGCATGGGCGTTACCTTCCATGAGCCGGCCATCAGCGTGCGCACCGGCGACACTCCGCAGCGGGAACGGGCGCGGTTCGCGCGGCATCCCGCCGAGATTCTCATCACCACTCCCGAGTCGCTGTATCTACTGCTCACTTCGCAAGCGGCCGAGGCGCTGCGCTCGGTAGATACCGTGATTGTGGATGAGATTCACGCGCTGGTGCCGACCAAGCGCGGCGCGCATCTGGCGCTGACGCTGGAGCGGCTGCAGGCACTCACCGCGAAGCCGCTGCAGCGCATCGGCCTCTCAGCCACGCAGCGGCCGCTTGAAGAGGTAGCGCGGTTCCTCGGCGGAGTGGAAACCTCAGAAGCAGCGCCAACGTCCGAGTCGGGAAATGGCTCTGGCCTCGTGTCAGGGCACGACTTCAGTCGTGCCGTAGGAGATGAAGAAAATGATGGGGCTTTAGCCCCGGAGGACGATGCCCCCGCGAATGCCGCCGATCCTTTGCTCCCTGGCTCCCTGGCTCCCTCGCTCCCAGACGTGGCCGACGCCACGCCGCTACGCTACCGGCCTGTCACCATCGTCAACGCCGCCGCGCCCAAGCAGCTCAAGCTGCGCATCGAGGTCCCGGTGGAAGACATGGCGCGGCTGGGCGAGATGGAAGAGATTCCGTCGGGCCCGGCCTCGCAGACGCCGCGGCGCGTATCGATCTGGAATGCGATCCATCCACGCCTGATTGAAATCATTCGCGAGCGCAACTCGACAATTCTCTTCGTCAACGCGCGCCAGACCGCCGAGCGGCTTGCCGGAGCGTTGAACGACCTGGCCGGCGAGCCGATTGCCCGCGCGCATCACGGCTCACTGGCAGCGGCGCAGCGCTCGGTGATCGAGGAGCAGCTCAAAGCCGGGCAGATTCGCGCATTGTGCGCGACCTCGACGTTGGAGCTGGGTATCGACATGGGCGCGGTGGATCTCGTCATTCAGATTGAGTCGCCGCCGTCGGTAGCCAGCGGCATGCAGCGCATCGGCCGCGCCGGCCACCACGTGGACGCGGTCAGCGAGGGCGTTCTCTTTCCCAAATTCCGCGCCGATCTGGTGGCTTGCGCGGCAGTGACGCGCGCCATGCACGACGGGCATATCGAGTCCACGCGTTTCCCGCGCAATCCGCTGGACGTGTTGGCGCAACAGGTGGTGGCGATCGTCGCGGCTGCACGGCCGGCGAAGGATGCACGCTCAGCAAGACTTCGAAGGCCGTCGCGGCGAGCGAAGAATCTCAGCGGCGAATTGAAGTTTGATGGCCTCGATCCGACCGAGACGCTCAACGCCGAATCGCAAAAGCCTGAAGTTTCCGTCGATTTTCTCTTCAATCTTGTCCGCGGCGCGGCGCCGTTTGGCTCGCTTTCGCGCTCGGCCTTCGACGGTGTGCTCGACCTCTTGAGCGGCCGCTACCCTTCCGACGAGTTTGCCGAGCTTCGCCCACGCTTGACGTGGGATCGCGTGCGCAACGTGGTCTCGGCGCGCGACGGCGCGGCGCGGCTGGCGATCCTGAATGCCGGAACCATCCCCGATCGCGGCCTCTACGGCGTTTTTCTTGCTTTCACCGAAGGCAAGCCGGTGCGCGTGGGCGAGCTCGACGAAGAGATGGTCTTCGAGTCGCATCCCAACGAGACGTTCATTCTCGGCGCGTCGACGTGGCGCATCACCGACATCACGCACGACCGCGTGCTGGTGACGCCGGCTCCCGGCGAGCCCGGCAAAATGCCGTTCTGGAAGGGCGACGGCCCTGGCCGCCCGCTCGAATTCGGCCGGCGCATCGGCGCCATGGTGCGCGAGCTGCGCGCGCTGCCGCATGCGGCCGCGCTCACCCGCCTCGTTAATGAGCACGATCTCGATCCCGGCGCTGCGGAGAATCTGCTGCGCTTTCTTGCTGACCAGGCCGAGGCCACGGGCCAGGTTCCCGACGACCGCACCATCGTCGTCGAGCGTTGCCGCGACGAGTTAGGCGATTGGCGCGTGTGCGTGCTGACCCCCTTCGGCAGCCGCATCCACATTCCCTGGGCGATGGCGGTGGCTGCGCGCATCCGCGCCGCGGGCGGGCCGGAAGTCGAAACGCTTTGGGGCGACGACGGATTCGTGCTGCGCTTCCCTGACACCGACGACCCGCCCGATGCGGACTGGGTTCTGGTGGAGGCGGCCGAGGCCATGCAGCTCGTGCTGCGCCAGTTGGGATCGACGGCGCTGTTTGCCGGGCGCTTTCGCGAAGCGGCGGGCCGCGCGCTGCTGCTGCCGCGCCGGCGCGCCGACCAGCGCTCGCCACTGTGGCAGTTGCGCAAGCGTTCGTACGATCTCCTCAGCGTGGCTTCGCGCTACCCCAAATTCCCGCTGCTGCTCGAGGCGTATCGCGAATGCCTGCGCGACGTCTTCGACATGCCGGCTCTGATTGAGACGCTTCGCGCCATTGGGCAGCGGCAGCTGCGCGTGCACGTAGTGGAGACGCGCAAGCCTTCGCCCTTTGCGTCGTCGCTGCTGTTCAGCTACGTGGCGAATTTTGTGTATGAAGGCGACGCGCCGCTGGCCGAGCGCCGCGCGCAGGCGCTCACTATCGATCAAGAGCAGTTGCGCGAACTGCTTGGTGAGGCCGATCTGCGCGAGCTGCTCGACGCCGACGCAATTGCGCAGGTCGAGGAGGCGGCGCAGTGCCTTGCGGAGAATTATCGCGCGCGTTCGGCCGACGGAATCCACGATCTTTGCCTGCGGCTAGGCGATCTTTCGCGCGAAGAACTGGCCCGCCGTCTGATTTCGCCGGATCTGCTCACTCATGTCGACCGGCTCATCCGCTCGCGGAGGTTGCTGGAGCTGCGCATGGGCAGAGAAAAGCGGCTGATCGCTGCCGAAGACGCGGCACGCTATCGCGATGGCCTTGGCATTCCGCTGCCGCCCGGGTTGGCGGCCGCACTGCTTGAGCCGGTGGCCCATCCCGTGCTGGAGCTTGTGCGGCGCTATGCACGCACGCACGGCCCATTCACGCTGCGCGAGGCTGCGGACCGCTTTGCACTGGATACAGAGGCAGTCGAGAACGCACTGCGCCAGCTTGCCCACGAGGGCCGCGTGCTCGAAGGCGGATTTCGCCGGGCGGCCTTCAACACCCCGTCGGATACACATCATCCGCCGGGCCCGGTTTCCATCGTGAGTGGTGCGATGCGGAAATCCTGCGGCAGATTCGCCGAAAATCGTTGGCCAAACTGCGCCGCGAAGTCGAACCGGTCGAGCAGCACACGCTGGCGCGGTTCCTCACGCACTGGCAGGGATTGCTGGCGCCGCGCCGCTCGGGAACGGCGCATCTCGACGCGCTGCTTGACGTGACCGAAAGCCTGCAGGGCGCGCCATTGCCTGCCTCGCTGCTCGAGACTTCGATTCTGCCTGCGCGCATCGCCGACTACGCGCCCTCTGGTCTCGACACGTTGATCGCCGCGGGCGAGGTGGCGTGGGCTGGAGTCGAGCCGATCGGCGAGCGCGATGGCCGCATCGCGCTATTTCTCGCCGACAAGCTGCCATTGCTGGCGCAGCAGCGGCCGCTCCCCACTGCGAGTCTTGAACCGCTCAGCGAGCGCGAAGAGAAGCTGCTTGCCGTGCTCGAGTCGACAGGCGCGAGCTTCTTCGATTCGCTGCATGAGGCTGCGGGCGGCGGCTATCCCGGCGAGACGATCGATGCGCTTTGGAGTTTGATTTGGCGCGGGCTCATCACGAATGATTCTCTGCACGCGTTGCGCGCGTATATTGCCAGGCCTGAAAGCGCGCGCACGCCGCGCCGCTATCAGACAGGCGTCGTTTTTCGCTCCCGCCGCACCACGCCGCCTACTGCGCAGGGGCGATGGTCGGCATTGCATGCAGCAGCCTCCTCGATCGGAAAGGGCGAACCAAGCGCAACGGAGCGCAGCCACGCGCTCGCGCTGCAACTGCTCAACCGCTACGGCGTGCTGCTTCGCGAGCAAGTTGCCGCAGAAAACGTGCCCGGCGGATTCAGCGCCGTGTATGACGTGCTGAAAGCGCTCGAAGAGAGCGGGCGCATTCGCCGTGGATACTTTGTCGGCGGCCTGGGCGCCACGCAGTTTGCGCTGCCGGCTGCGGTGGATTTGCTGCGCCAGTTGCGTACGGAGCCTCTGGCAGAGAAGCCTGAGTTTGTGCAGTTGGCGGCGACCGATCCCGCCAACCCATACGGCTCGGTGCTGCGCTGGCCCGAATTGCCGGTGATGGATGGGGATTCGGAGTCCGCGCCGCGGATTTTGACGCGCGCGGTTTATGCCGAAGTGATTCTGCGCAACGGTCAGCTCGTGGCGTGGCTCAAGCGCGGCAATCCAAACCTGTTGGTCTTTTTGCCCGCCGAAGAGCCGGAGCGCTCGCAAGCCGCCGCGGGGCTGGCGCATTTTCTGTGCTCGCGCGGACAGCAGCGGATGCGCGCCAGCAGCCACGAGGGGGTGCTGATCACTACGATCAACGGCCAGCCGGTGGCGTCGCATCTCATGGCGCGCTTCCTGATGGATGCAGGCTTTCATCCCGGACCGCTGGGGATGCATCTGCGCCGCATTCCGCTGCCCATTGCGCATGCCGAACCGAGCCGGCCCGAGGTCCAATAGGAAATGCCTGAAGGCGATACGATTTTTCGCACCGCGCGCAACCTGGGCCGCGCGCTCGTTGGCAAACCGGTCACCGGCTTTCGATCGACATTCCCACTCCTAACGCGATTCAACGACGATACGCCACTGGTCGGGCAGACGATCGATCGCGTCGAAGCGCGCGGCAAATGGCTGCTCATTCATTTTTCCGGCGGCGGAGTTTTGACCTCTCATTTGCTGATGAACGGCCGTTGGCACATCTACCGGCAGGGCGAGCGCTGGCAGGTCCCGCGGATAGCCATGCGCATCGTGATTGAGAACAGCGAGTACCAGGTGGTCGGCTTTCGCGTTCCCGTGGCGCGCATGCACACGCAACAATCATTGGTCCGCGATCTGCGCATCTCCCGCGCGGAAAACGACCTGCTTGGCGCGGAGTTTGACAGTGAAGCCGCGCTGAAGCGGCTGATGGCTCGCGGCGGCGAAGCGGTGGCGGATGCGCTGCTCGATCAGACAGTTCTCGCCGGTATCGGCAACGTCTTCAAATCGGAGATCTGCTTCGTCCAGGGCCTGAATCCATTCCGCGCCGTCGGAACGCTAACCCGCGACGAAGCCGTGGCAACGATCGCGAGCGCGCAAAAGCTGCTCAAGGCGAACGTGCTCGAAGACTCCGGCGACACCATCGTTACCTATCGCGGGCAGCAGCGTCGCACCACGCACGCATCCGATCCCGGCGCCAGCCTGTGGGTCTACGGCCGCGCGGGCGAGCCATGCCGGCGCTGCGGCGAGCCAATTCGCCGCCGCATTCAAGGCGCGGATGCGCGCATCACGTTCTGGTGCCCGTGCTGCCAGCCCATGCCAGATGGATCGGATGTAGATGGATCGTGAGAAGACCAGGGCCCCCAAAGAAGGAGGCGAAATGAAGACAGGTGCATCTTCCCTCGAGAACAGTGCTGAAAACCAGCTTGCCGGATGTATCGACAAGTTCAGCCCGGAGATGGCCGCCGAGATCCGCGCCGTGCGGGCTGCCCTGCGCAAGCGACTGCCCACAGCGAATGAACTCGTCTACGACAACTACAACTTCTTCGTGATCGGTTACAGCTCAACCCTGCGCCCGTCGGACTGTTTTGCTCAGTTAGTGGCCGACGGGCACGGAGTGCGCCTGGCGTTTTACTATGGCTCCTCGTTGCACGATCCGAAAGGAATCCTGCTCGGCGGTGGGACCCAGAATCGGTTCATACGGCTCGAAAGCGCGCGCGATTTGAGCAAACCTGAGGTTGAAGGGCTGATTCGCGCCGCGATTGCGCATGGAAAAGTGCCGCTGCCGAAATCCGGGCGTGGAACACTTGTGATCCGTTCGGTCTCGGCGAAGCAGCGGCCGCGGCGCGTGGCTGCGAAGCCCGGCCGCAAGCGCTAGTTTCCCGGCTTGCCGATTCCGAAGATCTTCTGAAAGATGTTGCGGTGGTCGTCGCCGCTCAAGCCGCCTTTGTGGTCGCAGTTATCGGTGGGCGCGGTGCCATCGAGGAACGCCGCGGTGTAGTCGTCGGGACAGGTGGCGTCGGCCAGCAGGTTGGTGGTCTTGTCGATGGTCTCAATTTGGACGCCATCCGGCGGCGTGAACTCGTTGGTGTCGGAGTACTGCGGCAAAAGGACCGCCTGCTTCATAAAGTCGGCCCAGATGGGAGCTGCAGCATGCGCACCTTCGAGCTGGATGTCGGTGTAGTCGTCGTTGCCCACCCACACCACGCAGAGCAGGCTGCTGGTGAAGCCCGCAAACCAAGCGTCGTGGCTGGTGCCGGTTTTGCCCGCAGCCGGAGAGGTGAACCCCATGTTGCGGACGCCGGCGCCAGTTCCGCAGAAATCTCGTCCTCCAATCTCGCAGGGATCGCTCCCGTTGCCTCCGAGAACAGCTTCCATCATGGATGTGGTGAGGAAGGCGGCGCGCGGATCGAGCACCTGCCGCGTCGTGGGCGTGTAGTCTTCGACGATGTCGCCGGTGGGCGTGCGCACGCTGGCCAGCATCCACGGATCGATGTGCACGCCGCCATTGGAAAAGGTCGTATACGCGCCGGCCATTTCAAGCGGTGTGGCGTCGTATGAACCGATGGCCATTGAAGGCGTGCCTTGCGCGCTTTTAATCCCGGCATCGCGAGCGAGCGACGCCACTCGATCAAAGCCCACCATGCTCGCCAGGCTAATGGTTGCGTTGTTGTCCGATCGCATCAGCGCTAAGCGGGCAGTCATCTCGCCGTAAAACTCGCCTTTATAGTTGCGTGGCGTGTACTCGTATTGCGTTCCCTCGCCATAGGTTTGCTGCGCATCGTCGAGCATGGTCACAGGCGAAAAGAGCTTGGTTTGGCCGGGTAACATCGTGCCCTCAACGGCGGTTTGAAATGCCGAGGCGTACACAAAGGGCTTGAAAATGGATCCGGTGGGGCGGTGCGCCACCGCGTGATTCACTTGCGACGCGCCATAGCTGCGTCCGCCCACCAGGGCCAGCACCTGGCCGGTGTGGGGATCGAGCGCAATCAAGGCCACCTGCGGATAGACATACGGCTTGCCCAGCTTTTTGTCGCGAGCGTGGAGCCGATCCACCTGCGCGTCAACCTCATGAATGGTGGAATCCACAGCCTGCGACGCCAGGCGCTGCAGATCCGGATCGAGCGAGGTGTAGATGCGCAGGCCTTCGCGGTTGAAGTCGCGGTCGCCCAGCTTTTGCGTGAGTTGATCGTGAACCAGGTCGACAAAATAGGGCGCTTCGCTTTCGTCCACGCTGGCCGGGACCAGATGAAGCGGCTCAGCCTTGGCGGTTTCAGCCTGTTCCTTGGTAATGGCGCCGGTTTCGACCATCGCGTCCAGCACAAGGTTGCGCCGCTCGATCGCGCGATCCGGATGGTGGAAGGGATTCAGGCGGCTGGGGCTCTGGATGAGTCCGGCGAGCAGAGCGCACTCAGCCAGATCGAGCTGGCGCACATCCTTGCCAAAGTAGTCCTGCGACGCCTCGCCGAAGCCGTCGATGGAAAAACTGCCCAGTTGCCCGAGAGGGATCTCGTTCGCGTACATGGCGAAGATCTGCTGCTTGGAGAAGCGGTGCTCGAGGATGATGCTGATGACGGCTTCGCGCGCTTTGCGTGAATAAGTGCGCTCGGGGGTGAGGAAGAATCCGCGCGCAAGCTGCTGCGTGAGGGTTGATGCCCCCTCAGTGTAGCGGTGAAGGTGAAAGATGTCGTTACGCAGCGCGCCCAGGATACGCCAGAAATCGATGCCGCTGTGCTCAAAAAAGCGGCGGTCCTCAATCGCAATGACGGCCTGGACGAGATTCGGGGGAATTTCCTCGTAAGTGAGCAGGCGGCGCTTGGTTCGTTGGGCGCCTTCGCTCAGGCCGGTAATGAGCAGCGGTTCGAGCTCGTAGCTGGAAAGCGGCTGGCCGTGCGCGTCAGTGATCGCGTCCACCACCCCGTTGCTCACGTGGATGGTGGCGCTATCCGGCGCGTGATACGACTGCGGGCCGGGCTGTACCGTGATTTGCTGCACGCCTTCGCTGTAAGTGCCCAACGGCGAAGGCTGAGCAGCGCCGTCGCCGGTATAACCTGCCTCGTGCAGCTCGTTGGCGATCCAGTGCACCGTGAGCTTTTGGCCCGGGCGAACCTCGCGCGGCGCGGCGTAGATCTGGGCGGTGCTGGCGAAGATCGGCTGCTTGAGCCGCTCGTCCACGATGCCCTGGTATTTGACGTAGAGATAGAAGAAGACAGAAAGCCCTACGAGCGCGACGCAGGTACAGGCCGCCAGCAGAAACAGCAGAATCCGCGACCTCAGATGATGACCCGATGGGGGCCTCGTGAATCGGATTCGTACCACCATCGCTGCTCCTTGAGCCGCACTGGGGGCCCCGTTCCTGCGCCAGCCGTTTCGCTCTATCGCGGCAGGCCGCGGAACCCAACGCTTGTGCCTAACCCTCCAGCCCGGTTAGCAAATCATCTTCTTGAACGCGCTTCTTCACCAGCGCCACCACTTCACTCAAGGCTACATCGGCGCTGGTGCTCGCCGAGCGCGTCACCAGTTCCACCTGGCCCGCGGCAGCCTTCTTGCCCACGTTGATGCGGTAGGGAATGCCCACCAGGTCCGCGTCCTTGAATTTGACGCCGGCGCGATCGTTCCGGTCATCGAGCAACACATCGAGCCCCGCGGCTTCGAGATCGGCGGCAAGTTTTTCGCCGGTCGCGCAGAGCAATGGGTCGGCCACATTCGTGATCGTAACGACGACCGTGAAGGGCGCGATGGAGGCGGGCAGCCAGAAGCCGTTGGCGTCGTTTGATTGCTCGATGGCCGCAGTAAGAATGCGCTCGATGCCGATGCCGTAGCTGCCCATGATGGGCGTCACTTCCTTGCCGTTCTCGTCGAGCACCCGGGCGCCCATCGACTCGGAGTATTTGTAGCCGAGCTTGAAGATGTGCCCGACTTCGACAGCTTTGCCGACGACAAGCTTACCCACGCAGTCCGGCTTCGGGCAGCCTTCGACCTCGTTCACGCTGCGAATATCGGCGCTGAGCGTCCAGCCGAAGTCGCGGCCCGGTGCGACATTGCGCAGGTGGTAGTCGAGCTTGTTCGCGCCGCAGACCATGTTCTTGCGCCCTTCGAGCGCCGTGTCGACGATCACGGTAAGGCCGCCGGCCAGCGGCGTTTTGGCCACTTCGAGTCCGACCGGGCCGAGATACCCGCCGGGGCCGTTGAAAAAGACGTCGAGTTCGCCAGGCTGCATGGGCCGCAGCTCGTTCACCGCGAAGGCTTCGCCCGCCGAGCTTTGGGCCTGCAGTGTTTTCGCTAGGAGACCTACGAGCTTTGTTTCATTCACCTGGTGGTCGCCGCGAAGGAAGATTGCGACCGCCTGCCAGTTGCCCCCATGCGCGCCGGGGTCTGCCTGTTTCCGGCTGCGAATCTGCGCCATGTAGGCAACGCACTTGATGTCCGACGCCGGCGAAATCTTGAAGAACGCGGCCACGTCGGCGATGGCGGCGCAGTTCGGCGTGTGGACGAGCTCAGGCTTGCCGTCGCCGGTCGATTCCATTTCGGCGACCTGGTCGAGACGCGACGTCGCCTTCTCGAGATTCGCCGCGTAACCGCACACCGGGCAACTTGCAATCAGGTCCTCGCCTGCATCGCTGTAGACCATGAACTCCTGCGATTGGGACCCACCCATGGCGCCGGAATCCGCCTCGACGGCAACGAATTTAAGCCCGCAGCGGGTGAAGATGGCGCGATAAACCCGGTCGTGCAGATCGAAGCTGCGGTCAAGGCCAGCCATATTGATATCGAAGGAGTAGCTATCCTTCATGATGAACTGGCGCACGCGCAGCAGGCCCGACTTCGGGCGCGGCTCGTCGCGGAACTTGGTCTGAATCTGGTACCAGATCTGCGGCAACTGCTTGTAGCTGCGCAATTCGCCGCGCGCGATCGTGGTCATGATCTCTTCGTGGGTCATGCCCAGGCACAGGTCAGCGCCTTTGCGGTCCTTCAGGCGGAACATGTTGTCGCCCATCGTCGTCCAGCGGCCGCTCTCTTCCCACGGCTCGCGCGGCAGAATCCCGGGCAGGTAGAACTCCTGGCCGATCTTGTCCATCTCGTCGCGCACGATGGCGATGATCTTGTTCAGCGAGCGCTGGCCGAGGAAGAGGTAGCTATAGATTCCTGCGCCGAGCTGGCGAATGTAGCCCGCGCGAAGAAGAAACTTGTGGCTGGCCACTTCGGCGTCCGCCGGGGCCTCGCGCAGAGTGGGAATGAAGAGCTTCGACCAACGATGCATAGAGTTATGCTAGCTTTCTCAGTACGAACCCGATTGATACAATCTTACCTTCCGAGGCTCGCCATGCGGCTCCAAACTGTCGGCAGATTGGTCCGGGCCATCTTCGACTTTGATCGAACGCGGCTCCCGCTCGTGTTTTACTTCGTGGTGATTTTTTCGGCGGCTGGGCTCATTGTCTGCATCTTCCGCTGGCAGTTCGTGGACATTCTAACTGTCTTCTTCGAGCCCCCCGTTGAAATCGCGATCTTTGCCGCATTCGCGGCTGTACTGGTCTGGGCGATCATCCATGCAATTCTTCCACTCCGCGGCGTTCGCGCGAATCGCTTTTCACCACTTTTGCTAGGGCTGGTTGCCCTCGCGGTCCTTCTATTTGTTCCGTTCAACGAGATTGAACTCGATGTCAACTTTGCAATCAATCTCCATAGCCGAACGGTTGTTGCACAGCGAATTCTGGCAAGCAAATCTCTCGATGGACCGATGCAGGGTGGGCGAGGGGACATTGTCCATCTAACTGGATCCGAATACAGTCTTTCGGACGGCGGGGATGTCATGGTCTGGCACACGGCTCAGAAGCAGATGGTCTTCTTCTTTGTATTTCGCGGAATTCTCGACAGTTTTTCAGGATTCGCCTACTCCGCAAATGACCTGCCGCCCGAAAATGAAGAATTCGGAGGCGAGTGGGTCGAAGTGACGCATCTTCGAAAGAACTGGTACTGGGCTGCGAGCACCTAATTCAGATCAGCTCAACGCCCCACAGATCGTGCAGATGCACGACGCCTTCGACCTTTTGCGCAGCGTCGACGACGATGAGCGAGGTGATCTTGCGCTCTTCAAGAATCGCCAAGGCCTTCGCCGCCATCTCTCCGCCGGCAATCGTCCTGGGATGCGCGTTCATCGCCTCGCCTGCCGTCTTGCCCAGCGCCGCGCCGCCCTCGCGTTCGAGCAGGCGCCGCAAATCGCCGTCCGAGATGACGCCGCGCAGCCGTCCACCCTCCTGTACGGTAGTCATCCCGAGCTTCTTTGACGACATCTCAAAGATCACATCGGCCATGGGCGTTGAGGGCGCGACAACGGGGACGTCTTCGCCGGTATGCATCAGGTCGCGCACCTTGGCGAGCTGTTTGCCCAGCTTGCCGCCGGGGTGCAGTTCCGCGAAATCTTCAGCGCGGAAGCCCTTGCGCAGGCTCACGGCAACGGCCAGAGCATCGCCAAGCGCCAGCATCGCCGTCGTCGATGCAGTGGGCGCAAGATTGAGCCCGCAGGCCTCGCGTTCCACCGAGCAGTCGAGCGCTACGTCGCTGGCTGTGGCGAGAGTCGAGTGAAGATTGCAGCAGAAGCTGATGAGCGCGTCGCCTTTGCGCTTGAGCGTGGCCAGCAGGCGCAGAATCTCCTCCGTTTCGCCGCTCGCCGAGAGCGCGATGACCACGTCGCCGGGCATCAGCACCCCCACGTCGCCATGCACGGCCTCGGCGGGATGCAGGAACAGCGCTGGCGAGCCGGTGGAACTGAGCGTGGCTGCAATCTTCTGAGCGATGATGCCGCTCTTGCCCATGCCGGTGACCACCACGCGGCCATGTGACTCGCCGCAGCGCAGGATCATCTCCAAGGCGCGCGTAAACGGCCCGGCCATCGGTCCGTCGAGGCGCGCGGCGAGCGCCTGAAGCGCCGCGGCCTCGGTGCGGACCAGCGCCGCGGGCTGGAACGGGTCGTTTTTCCCGGTGGGGCTCATTGGTTCTAGATGGTAACAGCTTGGAAGCAAGCTTTCAGCCTTCAGCTCTCAGCTTTCAGCTCGATTTGCGCATTCCGAGGGGCTGCAACCGTCCACTGCGCACTGTTCACTGCGCACTGTTTTCCGCTCGTACAATAGACTCATGAAGGCCTTCCCCATGCGGCGCAACACCATCGTTCTTACTGCTGTTCTTTTCATCCTGGCGATCTTTGCCTGGGCGGGTTGGGCCAACTGGGAGTATCGCCGGCAGGCCGCCGAAAAACTGCTGGCTGGGGCTGCGCAGGGCGAGCTGGTGCCGGCTCCCGGCGGCGACACCCTGAACTATGTTTCGCCGCTGAACGGCAAGCCCGCGCCCGCCTTCGCGCTCGATGACCTGAGCGGCAAAAAAGTCTCGCTTGCGAGCTACAAGGGCAAGGCCGTGCTGATCAACTTCTGGGCCACGTGGTGCGGCCCGTGCAAGGTGGAGACGCCGTGGCTCGTCGAGCTGCGCAACAAGTACGCGGCGCAAGGCTTCGAGGTGTTGGGCGTCGACACCGAGGGTGACGACCTCGAGGCGAGCGACAAGGCCGGCTGGGCCAAGGAAGAGGCCGCTGTCGGCAAGTTTGTCGCTGAGATGAAGGTGCCATACCCTGTTCTGCTGGACGGTGACAGTATCAGCCGTGACTACGGAGGCCTCGATGACCTGCCCATGTCGTTCTTTGTTGATCGCAGCGGCAAAGTGGTAGCGGCCCAGGTTGGCCTGACCTCCGAGAGCGACATCGAAGCAAACATCAGGAAGGCGTTGGGAGATTAGCAAGTTGGCAAGTTAGCGGGTCGGCGGCGTTAGCGGAGTTAGCAAGTTCGCTAGTTGGAGCGCGTTTCAAAACTGGCGTTTTGTATCAGGGCATGGCTTTAGCCGTGCCGAAAAGACTCCAAATGAGTGCGGGCTTTAGCCCCTGAGGGAAATTCGGCGACCGAATCAAAAGTATTTTTGGGGGACTGGAATCGATGATTGCAATAATGAAGTCAGGCTGCACAGCAATCGCGGTGTTACTGCTCGGAGCGTTGGCGGCTCACGCGCAGGTCATTTCGCCGGCCGCCGAAAATCGCTCCATCATCAAGACCGACGCGGTTCAATACCTTTTCCCCGAGCAGGTAAGCGTTCCCTCAGGCAAGCCGAGCCCGGTCACTTTGCATTTCCGCGTCGCGCAGGGGCTGCACATCAATTCGCACACGCCCAGCGACGACTTCCTGATTCCGACGACCTTCTCGATTCCCGACAGCATGGGCGTGCGGCTTGGTGCAGCCACCTACCCGCCGGGCACGATCATCTCGCTCGCCTTCGATCCAAAAACCAAACTGAGCGTCTACACCGGCGAGTTCATCATTCAGGCGCGCATCGTGGCCACGCCCGGCAACCACCTTGTTCAAGGCAAGCTCCATTACCAGGCCTGCGACCAAAACCAATGCCTGCCGCCCAAGACCATCAACGTGCCGATCGACGTGATTGGCAAGTGAAGATTCAGCTATCGCTTTCAGGTGGTTCGGCGGCGAGCGGTGCGGCGCACGATCCTAGTTGCCGCCTACTTACTGCCAACGGAACTTAACGCGTTTGGCTGTCGGGACATTGATAGCAGACCACGTTAACGCGAAAGCGCAGCGTATCCGCATACGGAACGAACGCCTTTTTGATTGCAAGAGCAGGATCCGGGGCCGCTTGGAATGTTCGCGTGATGCGACAATGCCGTTGTGCTCGACCGCTCAGTTCCGACATCGCCTCGATATCGGGGCTCAACCCGGGACCGGTGACCAGGATGACGTTGCCGCGGAGTAAGTCGGATGGCAAGGACGTTTCGTTTGCCCCAAATACCCTGTAGCCCTGCGCGGCGTAGACCTCAGGGCCAAGGTTGACACCGGACGCCTGCGCAGTGCTGGCTTGGAGGCCGAGATCATAATTCAAATAAAAGAAGAAGGGCTCATTGTTGCTGACGACAGCAGGATTGTTCTGCCTCATGTCGTGGGCGACGCCGGACGCAACCTGGCGCCATGGCTCCAAGAGGTTTGTGGTAGCGTAATGCTTGCCGGAAAAGATGCCGACCCAGCCGAGAATAACGAGAACCGCGAGAGCTGTTGCAGCACAGCGGGAGACGCGCACAGAGGAAGAAGCGGCCGCCAGGCCAAAAGCCACGAAGAGCCAGCCAAGCAGAAAAAGGATGCGCTTGATATTCATTTGTCCGCTCAGCGTGAGGAGGATAGTCAGGACAAATGAATAAAAGAGCCATCTTCGTCCAGGGCTGAACCACACTGTGATGAGGAGTAAGATCGCGCAAAGAGCGATGGGCAGACTCAAAGGCCAATACCACGGCGCGATAGCAGCCGAGCCAAAGAGCGCGAAGATGGGATAGCCGGCGACCGCGACCAAGTTCCTGATCTGAAAAGGCTCTGCGGGCCGGAGCGGCATCGCCGGCAGACTGAGCAGTGCTGCCGGCAAGAGAGGCAGAGCGCTGATGGCGACCGCGATCCCGCACGCTGCCAGTCGCCACGCATTTTGCGCGGCGAACCAGCGATGGAACAGGAGCAGGTCGGCAAAAAGAATCAGTAGGACTGCAATGGCGAAATAATTCGTCCAAATTGCGAGGATGGCAGTGAGCGCAAATGCGAACCAGGCCGCATTATTGCCGCTGCCCCGGACGAGGCGAAGATAAATCCAGGTTCCGAGCGACAGGAAAAACAGAAAGACGCAGTACCAGCCCGTGATTCGCCCATACTGAAAGGCGAAGGGCCAAAGAAGTCCAAGAACGAATGTGACCCAATACGACCGGCGTCCGCCAATTTCGCGGGCGGACATGGCTACCAAGAGGATCGATACCGCATAAAACAAGTTGGCAAAGACGCGCAGCAGGCTGAAAGAAAATTCCGTAGCGATAAGCCATGCGTGTAAGAGCACGTCAGAAAACGGCGGATGCTGGTGCTGACCCGGGCCAAATAAGAAGAGCTTGATGGTGGAGATCACGGGGTGACCGGCAATGGTTACGATCCCCGATTCGTCGTCCAAGATGGTGAACATGCCGTTTGTGGCGAACATCACCAGCACATAGATCGCGAGTAAGAGCAGGGTGACGATTTTCGATCTGGAAGACATCATCGAATTTTTGCCGGCGGACTTGTCCGGAGCCGTTCTAACTCCCAGGCTCCAGAGGCGGGATCTGTGGGACCTTAGCATGCTCAATTACGCACAGGACCTCTATTCGATCTTAGCCCAGGAGTCTTGAGCAGAGGTGCGGTGGAAGACGAGCTTCTCGGGCGTGGAGTCATGGTCGAGGCAGAAGTAGCCAACACCCTCGAACTGGAAGCCGTTGTCGGGTTTGGCTACGAGCAATGCGGCACGATCCCGGTTGCCGTTGACTCCCAGCTCGGTCGTTTTCTTAACGGCTCATTGCGTCGAGCCGTTGTCGTCGGCGGACAAGAACTGGTAGCTCACGAAGGCAAAGTGCTGGCCGTCGGGAGCCCAGTTGGGCACGTTGTCGCTACCCGATCCGCCCACAATCTCGACCAGATCGCGAATCTTCCCGTCGGCGACGTTGATGATGCGCAAGGTCACATCCTTATTGGCCGCGTGCCCGGCCACGTCCTTGTCGTAGGAGAGGATCAGAATCGATTTTCCGTCGGGCGAGGGATGCGGCGTCCAGTTGTGCTTCTCGTCGAAGGTCACCTGCTCGGGCTGGCTGCCGTCGGGATGCATGCGCCAGATTTGCATTCCGCCAGCGCGGTCGGAATTGAAATAGATCCACTTGCCATCGGCCGAAAAATCCGGGTCGTCGCTCACGCCGGTGCCCGTGGTCAGCGCGGTCTCTGCTCCGCCGTCTGGCGAAATGGCAAAGATGTTCAGCGTGCCGTTGCTGGGGCGCGTAAACAAAATCGTCTTCCCATCCGGCGACCAGCTATGGAAGTAGGAATTGGGATTCTCGGTGACCATGCGCGGCGCTCCGCCTGTTGCAGGCACAATATAGACGCGTCGGCCGGGATGGTCCGGCGTGGTGCAGGTCATCGCGAGCGACTTGCCGTCCGGCGAGAGGCCGTGGCTGCCGGTGCAGTCGCTGGCGTCGCCGATGTCGAGCTGCGTGGCCTCGGCGATCGAGCCGTCGCCTTCCGCGGCCGGCACGGTCCACAACTTGCCCGCACGGTCGAAGATCAGGGTCTTTCCATCGCGGCTCCAGTTCGGCACTTCCATTTGTCCCATGCCGGTCTGGATCACGAAGTCCATGCGCGCGTTGTTGTCGATGGCGATGGTCTGAAGAGTGCTGTAGAGCACCGTGGGCGCGGGCGTTGCCGAGGCCATCAGCGGTTGCAAATCCACATGCGCGAAGGTGGCTTGCTCGATCGCGACCGGGTTATGCGCGCAAAGTCCGAGGCCGGCGTAGAAATCGCCGTCGAAGTGCAGCTTGATGGACGCGCCCACCTGGTGCAGCGGCTCGCCGTGCATGCTGAGGAAAAGCGTGATGGTGTCGCCACGTTTTTCAAGGCGCATCCGCTGCGGCGCGCCAATGTTGAAAGCGATGTCCTGCGTGGTGTCGCCCTTGTTGCGCCGGTATTGGAGGGCCGTTTCGCCGTTTCCGTGAATTGCGGCGTCCGCATAGAGCGAGTCCGGGTCGAGCGTCTGCCGGAACATCAGCAGCGCCTTGCGATGCGGGTTTGCGCCGGGGCCGGCGTCGCCCAACTTCACGTCGGCGGTCAGCGAGACGTCGCCCGAGACCTTCTTCCAAACAAAGTGAAATGCGTCGACGTTGACCCACAAAATTGCCCCCGCCGAACGGACGTTGTAGACGCCCGATGCGGCGTCGAAGGTCGCAGTTCCCGGCGGAACGACGCTGCCCACGTCCGACTGGTTTTCGAAGACGCCGAGTGAACTGTTGGCTGCCTGCGCGGCCACGATGCCCGATCCGTTGAATCCCAACGCCAAAGCCGCAACCGCCGCTAGCATTCCCGCCACTCTCTTGTTCCGATGCACGATGCGTATCTCCCTTGTGAACGGAATCACTCTACGGCAAGTCGGCGGCTGTTCGCCAGCGAGCAGAATGAGCACCCTAGGCCCGGCTTTGGGCCCGGGAAAAACCGCAACAGCCCATGCGAGCGATGAGCAAGCATCTGCCCCACTTCAGGTGGCTAGTTCCCCGCCTTCTTCTCGATCTTGGCCCACGAGTCTTTCAGCGGCAGCGTCCGGTTGAAGACCAGCTTTGCCGGCGTCGAGTCGGGGACCGAATCTGGGTCCAGGCAGAAGTAGCCGACGCGCTCGAATTGGAAGCGGTCTCCAAGCTTCGCGTTGGCGAGCGACGGCTCGAGCTTCGCGCCGGTTAGGATCTCCAGCGAATTGGGATTGAGATTGTCGAGCACGTCCTGGCCTTCTTCCAGGTCGTAGGGATCGGCCTTGGTGAAGAGCTTGGCGTAGAGACGGATTTCGGCGGAGATGGCGTGCGCGGCCGAGACCCAGTGCATGGTGGACTTCACCTTGCGCCCGTCGGGCGAGTTGCCGCCGCGGCTGGCCGGATCATAGGTGCAATGGACTTCGATTATGTTGCCGGAGACATCTTTTACGACGCGCTGGGCGGTGACGAAGTAGGCGTTGCGCAGGCGAACTTCTTTCCCCGGCGAAAGGCGATAGTACTTGGGCGGAGGAACCTCGCGGAAATCGTCGTACTCGATGTAAAGCTCGCGCGAGAAGGGCACCTGCCGCATGCCCGCGGCGGGGTTCTCGGGATTGTTGGCCACTTCGACAAATTCCTCTTTACCTTCCGGGTAGTTGTCGATTACCAGCTTCAAGGGGTGCAGCACGGCCATGGCGCGGCTGGCGCGGCGGTTCAGGTCGTCGCGCTGGAAGTGCTCGAGCATTTCAATGTCGGTGACGCCATTGGTCCGCGAAGCGCCGATCTGCGCGCAGAACGCGCGAATGGCTTCCGGCGTAAACCCGCGGCGGCGGATGCCGGCAAGTGTGGGCATGCGCGGATCGTCCCAGGCGTTCACACGTTTTTCCGTCACAAGCTGTAGTAGTTTGCGTTTAGAGAGCAGCGTGTAGGTCAGGTTGAGGCGATCGAATTCGATTTGCTGCGAAGGGAAGATGCCCAACTGCTCGATATACCAGCGGTAGAGCGGCTGGTGGTCGGCGAACTCGAGCGTGCACATGGAGTGAGTGACGTGCTCGATCGAGTCCGACTGGCCGTGCGCGAAGTCGTACATGGGATAGATGCACCACTCGTCGCCGGTGCGGTGGTGCGTGGCGTGCAGGATGCGGTACATCACCGGGTCGCGCATGTTCAGGTTGGGCGACGCCATGTCGATCTTGGCGCGCAGCACGCGCGAGCCGTCGGGGAACTCGCCGGACTTCATTCGTTGAAACAGGTCCAGATTTTCCTCGATCGACCGGTTGCGATAGGGGCTGTCCTTGCCGGGCTCGGTGAGCGTGCCGCGATGCTGGCGGATCTCTTCGGCCGTGAGGTCATCTACATAAGCTTTCCCTGTCTTGATAAGCTGCAAAGCCCACTCGTAGAGCTGGCCGAAGTAGTCTGACGCGTAGCACAGCCGCTCCCACTCGAAGCCCAGCCAGCGCACGTCGTCCATGATGCGATTCGACGTACTCCTGCTTCTTCCTTTTCGGGATTGGTGTCGTCGAAGCGCAGGTTGGTCTTGCCGCCGAACTCATCCGCCAGTCCGAAATCGAGACAAATAGCCTTGGCGTGGCCGATGTGGAGGTAGCCATTGGGCTCGGGTGGAAAGCGCGTCTGGATTTGCGCGTCGCCGTACTTTTTGGTGCGCACATCCTCGGCGATCATGTCGCGGAGGAAGTTGGAGAGAGTGAGAACGTCGTGGTTTTCCGGATTTGCATTCGTCATAGCGGCGATTCCTTATCTTTATCCCACGGCAAGCTCTGTATTCAACCGAGCGATTGCAGGCTTTCTTCGGCCTTGCGGATGCGCTCGAGGCACACCTCGCGGCCGAGCACAACCATGGTTTCAAAGAGCGGCGGCGCGTTCTTGCGTCCGCAGACGGCGACGCGGATGGGCTGAAAGGCCTGCCCGGCCTTGAGACCGAGCGAAGCGGCGGCCTGGCGCAGGGCATGGTCCAGCGAATCGTGGTCGAAATTGGTTGTGGCGAGGACCTCAAGTGCATACCGGAGCACTCGGCGCGCAAGTGCGGCATCGCCCTTTTGCGGGATCAACTCGGCGGGATCGTAGGGCGCGAGTTGATCGAGGAAGAAGAAATCGGCGGCGGAGACGGCATCGCGTAGCAGCTTGATGCGCTCGCGAATGAGTGGGGTGACGGCGAGGAGCTTTTCCGGCGAGGCGTGGAGGCCGGCCTGCACGAAGAAGGGCTGCAGGTCGGCGCTAAGCTCGTCGACGGGCAGGGCGCGGATGTGCTCGGCGTTGAGCCAGACGGCTTTGGCGTCAAACGGGGCGAGATCCGAAGAGCTCAAGGCTGCTTCCGTAAAATTCACCACGGCGTTGGCGCGGTTGACGCCCTCCAAAGTGAATGCGGCCCTGAGTTCGTCGAGAGTCATGAACTCGCGGTCGTTCTTCGGCGACCAGCCCAGCAGGCAGAGAAAGTTGACGAAAGCCTGCGGCAGGAAGCCGGCATCGCGATAGGTGGTCACGCTGACGACGGGGCCGTGGCGGCGCTTGGAGAGTTTGCGTGCCATCGGGAGCGACGAGCAGGGGAAGATGGGCGAACTGCGGCGGCGGGACGCCGAGGCCCTCGAAGATCAGCAGGTGCTTGAAGGTGTTGGTCAGGTGATCCTGGCCGCGAATGATGTGGCTGATGCGCAGATCGGCGTCGTCCACGCAGGAGGCGAGGTGATACGTCGGCATTCCGTCCGACCGCAGCAGCGCAAAGTCTTCCACCTCGTCGGCGAGCTTTTGCTGCGCGCCATAAACGCCATCGACAAATCGCAGAATCCGGCCCTGGCCGCGCGGCACACGATAGCGCAGCGCGAACGGTTCGCCCGCGGCGGCGCGGCGGTCACTTTCTTCCCTCGACAGTTCGCGCATACCGGGATTGCAGAGCCACGCTCCCTGCGAAGAGGACTGCTCGTCATCGGTCGAGTGCGCGGCCGTGAAGTCGCGATAGGCAAGGCCTTTGGCGAAGATCGCCTCGGCCTGCCTGCGGTGCAGGGCAAGCCGCTCGGATTGCTTGTACTCTTCGTCCCAGTCGAGGCCCAGCCAGCGCAGTCCCTCGAAGATGGACTGCACGCTGGACTCGGTATTGCGCTCGACATCGGTGTCGTCCAGACGCAACACCATCGTCCCGTGATTATGGCGGGCGTAGAGCCAATTGAAGATAAAGGTCCGGGCGCTGCCCACGTGCAGGAAGCCGGTGGGCGAGGGCGCAAATCGAACGCGCGGAGTGGTGGCGCCGGAGGAGTTGGGATCGGGCATCGTGACGATGACTTTCTATTCACGATGCTATCGCAAGGCTCCTCTGGAGCGGAGTTCGGCGCCTCAAGCCTGCGGCGGAAGCGGAGGCGCTGGAGGCGGATACGGCGGCTGCGGTGGCCACGCTGCCTGCGGCGCGGGCACCACCTTCCACTCCGCAAAGGCCAGCACGTAAAGCAGAACCAGCGTGCCCAGCGAGGGAAGGATACACAGCAGCGCGAGCCACGGCGAAAAACCGGCCTTCTTGAGAATGAACCAGCACGGCACCATCACGATGGCGATTGACACCAAGAAGATGATGCCGATGAGTGGGATCATGATGGCGAGAATGTGCTGCACGGTCGCCATGTCGGGTTGGTCTTGAAGAAGCAACGCCAGGAAATTCATAGAGAACGCTCCGGAGTGAGATGAGAGTATTTCAGCCAAGGTAATGCCAAAGCCCCGAAACCGCAATGGGAAACTTTGGAGTCTGCTTTGCATTGCAGGAGCGTGCGCTGAAATGCTGTCCCTACGTGATGTCCTCGGTATCGTAGACCGGCGTGATGATGCGCTTCTTGGGCACGCCGTGAACCGAGCTGAGCAGGTCATCGACCACGTCCTCAAGCTGGCGCTGGCTTTCGATCACTTCGCTCATGCTTTTCAGCTCCTCGGGTTCCTGCACGCGCTCCACCAGGGCCACGGCATGGCACTGGGCCACGCGGTCCAGGTTCAGGCCCTCGGGAGTCTTGGCCTTGATGCTTACCTGGTCGATCTCGACGCCCAGCAGGTCGGCGACGCGGGCGCGCATTTCCCCGGCGATGGGCGCAATCTTCGGAGCGGCCAGAATCAGTGTGGTATCGATGTTGACGATGCGGTAGCCGGCGTGCTGCAGCTCTTCCATCGCCAGATTCAGAAAGATGGCCGAGTCGGCGTCTTTCCAGCGCGGATCGCCGGGCGGAAAAAAGCTGCCGATGTCGCCGGCAGCCACCGCGCCCAGCAGCGCGTCGGTAATCGCGTGCAGCAGCACGTCACCGTCCGAGTGGCCGGCCAGGCCTTCGGGATGGTCCAGCGTCAAGCCGCCGATGCGCAGCGGCACGCCCGGCCTTGAATGCGTGCGAGTCATAGCCAAATCCGATTCGTGTGTCCATGGTTCGCGTGGCTCTCCGAACTTGTTCTTTCCAGCGCACCGGCCGGATCTGGCTGGCTCGTCCGGTCAACTTCAATGCGTTCGCTGCCGCAGATAGAACTCGGCCAGTTCCAGGTCGCCCGGCTGTGTAATCTTCAGATTAACCTGAGAACCGTGCACCACGGCTACAGGAATTCCGGCGCGCTCAACCAGCGAAGCCTCGTCGGTGCCCACAAAGCCGTCCGCAGTGGCCTCGGCAAAGGCACGCCGCAGCAGCCCAAAGCGGAAGCCCTGCGGCGTCTGCGCCTGCACCACAAATTCGCGCGGGATGGTCGAGGTGATCAGCGCGCCGTGCGCCGTGCGCTCCACTTGCTTGATGGTGTCCACGGCGGGCAGCCCGACGATTGCGGCGCCGAACTCGGCTACCGCATCAATGGTGCGCTCGATGGTGGCCGCGTCGATGAGCGGCCGCACCGCGTCGTGGACCAGCACAATGTCATCCGGTTGGGCGGGCAGCGCGCTGAGCGCGTTGGCTACCGATTCCTGGCGCCTGTCGCCGCCCTCCACCACGTGGACGCGTCCGGCAAAGCCAAACTCGGATGCAAACTCCTTGATCTGTGCCTCAACGCGCTCCATCTCCGGCTTGCGTACGGCCACGTACATCGCCGTTACCCGCGGCGCCGCGGCAAAGGCGCGCAACGAATGAACAAGGATGGGAACCCCGTCCAGCGCGAGGAACTGCTTGGGCTGCGGGCCCGCCATCCGGGTGCCCAGACCGGCTGCGGGAAGAATCACAAAGACTTGCATGACGGGTGGAGTATACAACGGCAAGCCATCAGCCATCAGCCTTCAGCTTTCGTCTCTCGACTTTCCGGGCGCAAGCCGCGCGGATACCGCCCCATCGCAACCCCGAGGTGGTCCGCACTGGCAAGCCCGGACTGATGGCTGAAGGCTGACGGCTCGTCTGCCGCGCTATGATCCTCTCGTGCGCCCTGCGCCAAAATCAAAGCCAGTCCCCGCCCCGCCGCTTGATCTCAAGCTGCTCAAGCCCGGCCTGCGTCTGGCCGTGGGTTTCTCGGGCGGCGCGGACTCGGTCGCGCTGCTGCGCATGCTGGCGGCGCGAAGCGGGGAGCTGGGGCTGGCGCTCCATGCCGCTCACTTGCATCACGGCCTGCGCGGAGCCGAGGCCGACGCTGATCTGGTTTTTTGCCGTGAACTCGCCGCCAAGCTGGGCCTGCCCTTTCACGACGCGCGCGTTGACACCGCTCGAGAAGCGCGGGCCGACACCAATTCGGGCAAAGCCGCCGAAACCATCGAGGAGGCTGCGCGCAGGCTGCGCTACGCATGGTTCCGGCAACTGATGGCGTCGGGCGAGATTGATGCCGTCGCCACCGCGCACACCCTCGACGACCAGGCCGAAACGGTTCTGGCCAAGTTTCTGCGCGGAGCGTGGACCGAGGGACTGGCCGGCATCCATCCCGTGCTGGAGTTTCCTGAGGGCCGCATTTTGCGCCCGCTGCTGGCCGCGACACACGCCGAAGTTGAGGCCTACCTGCGCGAACTCGGCCAGGATTGGCGCGAAGACACGTCGAATCGCCATTTGACGTTTACACGCAACCGCATCCGGCACGAGCTTCTGCCGCTGCTTGAGGACTGGAATCCTCGGCTGCGCGAGCACCTGGCACACATAGCGGCGATGGCCTGCGATGAGGAAGCCTGGTGGCAGTCTGAGCTGGCCCGGCTTGCCCCTCAGTTGCTGCTGCCGGGGCGTCCGGCGCGGGGAGGCGGCCGTGCCACTGGCGAGGGGCTTGGCGCGGGGTTGGCCATCGAGGTAAGCCGGCTGGGCGCGCTCGCGCCGGCGTTGCAACGAAGACTTTTGCGCTATGCCGCAGAGCAGTTTGGCGCCGCGCTCGACTTTGCGGCCACTGAAGCCGTGCGGTCGCTCGCGCTCGGCGGCCGGGCCGGGCAAAAGCTGGCGCTGCCGCAGGGTCTCCGCGCCGAACGGACCGCGCGTGAGCTGCGGCTGGCCGTGGGGCCAGGAATTCCTCCAAGAGAGAAAAGGGCGGGAGCCCCGCTTCTCGAGTACAGCGTGCCGATTCCTGGCGAAATCGAAGCCCCGGCCTTCGGACTCCGCCTCCGTGTCGAGGTTTCTGGCTCCGCAACGGCAAACGGGAGCCCAAATGGCCGCAGTGACCTTCTGGGCAAGACGGCTACGTTGCGGAACTGGAAGCCCGGCGACCGGGTAAGGCTCCGCTACTCCAGCGCAGGTCGCAAGGTGAAGGAAGTGCTGGAACGTCTGCGGGTTACGGGAACTGAACGGTCGGTCTGGCCGGTCCTGGAGGTCGACGGACGCATTGTTTGGATGCGCGGCGTGGAGCTGGAGCCGGAGCCCGGCCTTGCGATTGCGGCGGCTTTTGCGGGGGAAAGCGGCCCGGACTCGCAACCAAAGCCAAAGGCGGAGCGTCGGTGACCTGGCGGATTCTACCTCTTTCGTAGCAGCCGAAATCCCACAACTTTCACCGCCCCGGGAGTACAATCGGGTTACTGCTTCTCAGGCGGGCGGGTAGTTGTGTCCGCCAGCGGCAATGATTAACTTTTGCCACTTTCCGGGGCGCGCGGGCGTCTAAGAGAGTGACGTTTGGCCAGGGACCGTCGGCGCAGGGCGTGTGAGTTGCTCATCCTTCGCTGCGAAAAAGGAGATGTTGGTGAACTCGAGCGTTAAAACAATCATGTTTTGGGTCTTTATCCTCGTCTGCCTCGTGCTGTTGTGGACGGTGGTGGAGAAGGGCGCAAACATGGGTAAAGAGCCGGAGTACGCCTACTCCGACCTCTACGACAAGGTGGTCAACAACCAGGTAAATGACGCCACCATCCAGGGCGACGAGTTGAAAGGCCACCTAAAGGGATCGAAGGACGAGTTCCACACCACTCTGCCCAGCAACTACGAAGACCTGTTGAAGGCGATGATCGCCGCGAAGGTCAACTTCTCCATCAAGGAACCGCAGAACAACGTCCTGATTCCCCTGCTCATCAATGCGGGCCCGTTCGTGCTGCTGATTGCGGTCTGGTTTTTCATGCTGCGCCAGATGCAATCGGGAGGCAACAAGGCTTTGTCGTTCGGCAAGAGCCGCGCGCGCCTGCTCTCTATGCAGCAGAAAAAGGTCACGTTCAAGGACGTGGCCGGCGTGGATGAGGCCAAGGAAGAGCTGAAGGAGATCATCGAGTACCTGCGCGAGCCGCAGAAGTTCCAGAAGCTGGGCGGGCGCATTCCCAAGGGCGTGCTGCTGGTTGGTCCTCCGGGAACCGGCAAGACGCTGTTGGCCCGTGCCGTGGCCGGCGAGGCCAACGTTCCGTTCTTCTCCATCTCCGGATCGGATTTCGTGGAGATGTTTGTGGGCGTGGGCGCCAGCCGCGTGCGCGACCTGTTTGAGCAGGGCAAGAAGAACGCTCCCTGCATCATCTTCATTGACGAGATCGACGCTGTCGGCCGGCATCGCGGAGCCGGCCTGGGCGGCGGGCACGATGAGCGCGAACAGACGCTGAACCAGTTGCTCGTGGAGATGGACGGCTTTGAGTCGAACGACGGCGTGATCCTGGTGGCAGCCACCAACCGCCCCGATGTGCTCGACCCCGCGCTGTTGCGGCCGGGCCGCTTCGACCGGCGCGTGGTGGTGGGACTGCCCGACGTGCGCGGCCGCGAGGAAGTGTTAAAGGTCCACATCAAGAAGGTTCCCGTGTCCGACGACACCAACTTGAATGTGCTGGCCCGGGGAACGCCGGGCTTCAGTGGCGCGGATCTCGCCAACATGGTGAACGAGGCGGCGCTGAACGCGGCGCGCTTGAACCGCAAGCAAGTGACCATGTACGACTTTGAGCTGGCCAAGGACAAGGTGCTGATGGGCGCCGAGCGCAAATCGATGCTGCTGAGCGACGAAGAGAAGCGCGTCACCGCGTATCACGAAGCCGGCCACGCATTGGTTTCGCTCAAGCGCGAGCACTCCGACCCGGTGCACAAGGTAACGATTATTCCGCGCGGCATGGCGCTGGGCGTCACGGTTCACCTGCCCGACGACCGGCACAACTACACGCGCGAATATCTTGAGACGCGGCTGGCCATGCTCTACGGCGGGCGCGTCGCCGAGGAGATCTTCCTCAACCAGATGTCCACCGGCGCGGGGAACGACATTGAGCGGGCCACGGAGTTGGCGCGTTCCATGGTCTGCGAGTTCGGCATGAGCCGGCTCGGTCCGCTCACCTTCGGCAAGAAGGAGGAGCAGATCTTTCTTGGTCGCGAGATCGCGCAGCATCGCGACTTCAGCGAAGAGACGGCGCGGCAGATCGACCTCGAAGTTCGCCGCCTGATCGACGAGGCCTACCAATCGGCGCATACCATCCTGGAATCGAACCAGGACGCCATGCACCGCATCGCCGCAGCGCTGCTGGAGCGCGAGACCATCGACTCAGAGGAGCTGAAGCTGCTGCTCGAAGGCAAGGCGCTGCCTGAGTTGCGGTCGTCGCTGGCTGGAGGGGGCGATTCCGACGGTAGCCAGCAGCAGGTCCTCAAGCCTGAGAGCCGCGGGCCAAGCAGCGGCCTGCCCGAAGGCTCGCCTTCGCCGGCGTAAGGGACAGTTTTCAGTAAACAGTTGTCAGTGATCAGTGAGGGCTGCTCCGAGGAGCAGCCCTTTTTGCATTCGGCGAATGTTTTTCGAGGAGAGTCTCTCCCGGATTTGCATCGCTCGCTGACTTGGCATGCCCGTGTCTGAACGCGCATCATCGCCCACCGCCCACTGTTCCCTGTATACTTCCCCCGCAGACCTCATTGCCGCTCGCTTGCGAATTTAACTTGAGAGTGCGGACGGCTTCGTCGTTTCCCATCAAAATACTTCGAGGAGTATTCCGCATGAACAACCCCGTTCGCCATTTCGTTCGCCGCTTTTTGGTTTTGCCGCTCCTCTTCGTTGTCTCCGCGATCATCTTCGCGCTCGGGGCCCGCGCCGCGCCCGTCCTGATGATCTCGATCGACGGGCTCAAGCCCGAGTACATCACGCAGGCTGATGCGCACGGCATGAAGATTCCCTTTCTGCGCACGCTGATTGCGAAAGGAACCTATGCCGACGGTGTAGTGGGCATCTGGCCCACCATCACCTATCCCAGCCACGCCACTCTGCTGACTGGCGTGTGGCCCGCCGAGCATGGCATCTATAACAACCAGGAGTTCGATCCCTTCCAACGCTACAGAAGCGCATGGAACTGGTATGCGCCGCAAATTCGCGTGCCCACGCTGTGGCAGGTTGCGCATCGCGCCGGCCTGCGCACGGCCAGCATCGGATGGCCGGTGAGCGCCGGCGCCACCGACGTCGACTACCTCATCCCCGAGTACTGGCGCGGCAACAGCCCTTCGGACGCCGCGAATCCGAGGACCAGCTCTTGATGGCGGCGCTGGCGCGGCCCGGCACGCTCATCCAGCAACTGGAGCCTGCGGCCGGTCCCTACATGAATGGCAACGACACCACGATCGGCGGCGATGAAATCAAGACCCGCTATGCTCTGGAGATTCTCCGCCGCTACAAACCGGCATTCATGACGCTGCATCTGAGTTCACTCGACGAAATCCAGCATGCGCACGGTCCCTTCAGCGCGGAAGCCGATCAGACCCTGGAAGCGATCGACGGCATGGTCGCCCGCCTCGCACATGAGGCGTTCGCCAGCAACCCCTCCGCCGTGCTGCTCATCGTCTCCGATCACGGTTTCATGAACATTTCGCACTACGTCAACCTTGCCATTCCCTTCCTTCAGGCGGGGCTCGTCCAGGGCTCGGTGAATCCGGCGACCAAGGCTCCGGTAGTCAGTTCATGGAAGGCCGAACCGTGGACGGCGGGCGGCATGGCGGCGATCATGCTGCACGACCCGAATGACCACGCAACGGAGCAGCAAGTAAAGGCGATGTTGGACGGCCTGGCGGCGGATCCCGCGAACGGGATCGCGGCGATTCTGGATCGCGACGTGATCCGCAAGCGCGGCGCCTTTCCCGATGCGGCGTTTCTGGTAGTGCTGAAACCCGGCTACTATACCGGCCCAGCGCTCAGCGGCAGCCTGGTGACGCCGGTTCCTGGCACGCGCGGCTCACACGGGTTTTCCCCGGAGTATCCTGAGATGCGCGCATCATTCTTTGCCCTTGGTGCCGGGATCGCGCACCATCGCGATCTTGGCGTGGTGGATATGCGCCAGATCGCGCCCACCGTGGCCCGGATTCTGCGTGTGCCTATGCCCACGGCAAAAGCCGCGCCGCTGCACGTCACGCCGTAAACAGGCCGCCAGTCGCCCGCAGACCTGGGTGGACCTGAACAGCTCAGGCCTTCTTTGTATCTTTATTCCCTTGGTCCCTTGTTTCCTGTCTTTAAAAGATTCTGTAGCTGATGCCCACGCTGCCGCCGTAGGGCGAAAGCACGGGATTCACACGCCACTGCTGGTACTCGAAATCGATGGCGCGCAGCGTAATCCGGCGGGTCAGCCTCAAGTCCACGCCGCCGCCATAGGCGAGGACGAGGGTGTTTCCGTTGAGGAACGGTCCGTTGCCCAGGCCAAAGAGAAACTTGCCGTAAGGCTTGATGCGGTGGAAGGTGACGATGGGAACGCGCGGGCCGATCAGGTAGGTGTTCTCGCCGTTGCCCGTCGAGGAACCTGGCAGATAGAACTGGTTGAAGCGCATCCAGCGGCCTTCAGCCTCAATCTGCACCCAGCGGGTAAAGTGCGCATCCACATAGGCGCCCACGCCGTAGAGGCGGCTGGGACTTGTCTGCGCGATACCTTCTCCCGCGTAATCGGGCTGAGACATAGAACCCAGTCCACCGGCGTCAAGGGAGAACGTTCTCCCCGTGGCCGCCGGCACAACTTGAGCATGGGCGGAAACGATCGCGAAAGAAGATACCACGCAGAAAAATGCAAAAATCGATCGCTTCATGAATACATCGCCCATCCAATTCCTTTGAATCTTCGTTTCGGCGGGAACACCCATCGCACTCACTCTGCGACCGGGTTTGAGGGCCCTGCTTCGCCTTGGCGCAGCGCGTCCAGTCTCTGCGGGAGTAATTCTAAATTACGGCTGCGGGTTTTGTGCCGTTGGTTGCTGTCCCGGTGGGGGCGCGCCGCCACCGGCCGTTTGCTGGTCTATCGGGGCAGCGGCGCTGGTTCCAGGTTGAGCCGGCGGCGCCGGCTGAGCATTGTCGGGCGCGGCGGCAGGTTGCTCGCTCGCGGGCTGGGCCGCGGGTGCGGCGGCAGCCGGCGGCGGAACATTGGCAACCTCGTAGCGCTGCAGCTTGTAGAAGATCGGCGTGACCTCGAAGGGCATCTTGTCGCGGGCATTCATCGGCGCATAGCGCTTGGCGCTGATCATGTGCACCTTGTCGTCCCACGGATCGGTCTTGAGCCAGCTTCCCAACGGCAGTGCAGGCGTTTGCGCCAGGTCGTCCCAATTCAGCTTCGGCGCCATGTGCTCCAGCTCGGCCAGCCACGGCGTGCCATCGGGCCTCAGCAGCGAATCGCCCAGCGTCGGCGTGTTCAGCGCCTTCAGAACCCTGGCCCGGTCCGCCAACTGCTCGTAGTACAAGCCCGCGTTCGCCAGCCGGTCCTTGTACATGGAGTTCTCGAGATACTCCATGGCCTTCTTGGCGGCGGTGCCATTGTCCACGTCGGAATGATTCATGTTGATCTTCTGGAACGTCGCCGTGTCAGGGAACAGCAAACGATCGTTGAAGGCGTAGCGCGTATCGATGTGATGGCCCATGGCGATATGGGCCAGCTCCATGGCGATCACCGAGGCAATCGCTTCCTCACTCGGCAGGCTGTCAATCAGGCCCTTGCTGATAAGGATGGTGTTGCCCACTGTCGTGGCTTCAACGGTGTCGGTGAGCAGAATGCGGCAATGGATCTGGTCAGTGAAGGCGAGGTTGTTGGGCACCACCAGGTTGATCACGATCTGGCCCGGAACCTTGTCTTCATAGCCGCCCGAGTCCAGTGGCGCCACCAGGCCCGCTTCCACCAGGCGGTCGATCACGTTGTTTTCCGCCTGCGTGATCCACATGCGCGAAGCCTGCAACGGACTCACATCCTGCGAGTCGTCGCTCTTGTCCACAGCTTCGTCCACCTTCACGCTCACGTTCTCGCTCTCCCGCGTGGGCAGCTTCAGCGAGTAGCCCCAGAAGTGCGTCTGCGCCTTCAGGCCGACGGATTTGTCGGTCTCAGTGCGCTGCGTCTCTTCCACGTACACCGCCACCGGCAGCCAGATCCCCGGCTGCACATTCATGCGCCAGCTGTCGAAGTGGAAGAAGTACTTGGATGCGTCCTCCGAGGTGGGTCCGGTGTAGGTGCCGTTGAAGCGCACCACGTTCCCGCCCTCATCTTCGATCCAGATGCGCCCGTAGAACCGGCCGATGCCTTTCACGTCCGCCCTGGGATGCACGTCGAACACCCAGGTGCGCACCGAGCCCAGAAACTCGCGCCGCACAAAGCTGAAGACGTAGTGCTGCTGGTCAAAGCCCGACGGGTCAATGAACATCATCTCCATAAACCCGTTCGGATTGTAAGTAAACTTCTCCAGGCCGAGCGCTTTGCTCAGTCCCGTCATCGCTGCGAATGATCCTCCGAAGAAGCCGTGCTTACCCGCCTCTTTGGGCTCGTAAGCCTTGTCGAAGAAACCCTTGCTGAAGTCCACACGGCTGAGCATGTATTGGTCATCCACCGGCACTTCGTAGAGCTTTACGTCCGGCCGCGTGTCCTGGATGTAGGTTTCCACCAGCGGCGTGCGCAGTTGGATGTTCTTGATGAGCACCTTTTCCTGAGCGATGGCTCGTTGCACCAGCGCGGCCTGCTCGGCGGTGAGTTGGCGTGCCTGTTCGTACTTAGGTTGTTTCTTTGCGTACGCGCAGCTAACACCCATGGTCAGAATCAGGAAGGTTAGGGGGATCTTCCGAAACGTCATGTGTGACTCCTAATTGAGTTCTTTAAGGCTCTTCTCTCGCCCTTCGCGGCTTTCCGTACGCGGCGGTTGAGTCTCGGCCACAAGCATCCTAACATTGTGATGCTAAGCCAAGTGCAACGCAATTCTACGCCAATTGGAAAGTAATGGTAATCTTGGTCGTTACGTCTACCGGCCGGCCATTGCTGGTCGCGGGACGGAATCGAATCTGTTCCGCCACGCGCTTGGCTTCCTCGTCCAGTCCGTGGCCCAGTCCCTGGAGCACGCCGCGCACGACCACCTGGCCGGAGGCGAGAAAAGTCACACTCAGGACCACATCTCCTTGGACGTGCAACTGCCTTGCTTCGCTCGTATATCGCACCAGAGGCTTGGAAAGCACCTCCACTTCGGTTGACCGAACGGGCTCGGCGACTACCTTCGGCGCCGCTGCCATGGCGGTCATGGCCGGGATACTCGCGGAAGCCACCTTGCCATAATTTCCTGTCGTGCCGCTGCCGTTGGCGCCGGGAATGCCGGCGGAGGCAACCTTGCCCACGAAGCCGGCGCTGGAGCCAAACTTCGTGCCATTTCCGATGCCGGTCGAGCCCACGATTCCATGAGGCGCGACAGCCGGGCCATTCATGCCGCCATAGGGGTTCCCAATGGCCGCTACTGTGGCCGGACGAGTGGCATTGGGATTGGGAGTGACTCCGAAGGTCTGACCCAGATGCACCGGCGCCGTTGACGGCTTCACCTGGTTGTTTTGCGCCGGCATCGCGGCCGCCAGGGCGGCCTTCGGCTGCGGCGCCAGAACCACCGTCTGCGGCTTCGGCTGCACCGGCGGCAGGTTCACCTTGGCTTCCATTTGAATGGGCTTCGGCTCCGGCTTCGGCTTGGGCATTTCGATCTGCCGCGGCTGTAGCTCCACCTTGGGCGGTTCGGGCGGCGGGGGCAGCTCTTGCGGCGGCGGCTGCTTGATCTTCACCGGAGGCGGCGGATTGTTGGGGATCACCAACTCCGTCATCTCGTAGTGCTGCTGAAGCACCTGATTCGCCGTCATGCCCACGATCACGGCGGTGGCCGCAATGGCTATGTTGATGCCCCAACTCATGACGAATGCGATGGGCCGGCCCTCGGGCTCGGGTAACAAACCGAAACTGGTCTGTCCAGGGGAATATGTCATCGGCATGTTCTCAATCCTCGCTTGCGGCCGCCGCGACAGCGGAGGGCCACCTCGGGAAAAATTGCAAAATCCGGGAATGCAAACCATCAAACGAATCGACTGCTGCGCTCTTACATTTGTCGTACGACGTTCAATCATGCACGAACTAGGTTTTCCACCCCGTCACGAGCAGGAGACTTGGTCGTGCCGGCGGATGAAAACGATGTCCGGGGCGGCGCCACTTGCCTTCCCATAATCCCGATAGATGCACCTAACCAGGCTCATCGCTTTCAAGTCCATATTCCGCATCGGCAAATGGGAAGAAAACCATTACCATTATACGTTCGAGCTGGTTACTCGCAGATCACCCAAATGGTGTATGGACAGCCACAATCGGCTCATTGCGCCGCGCGAAACGTCGTAACCCCAGCCGGTTCTGCTGTCCTCGGACACGAAAATCCCTCCACGTCTTGTCCAAGGCAACTGAAAGGAATCGGCCGCCGGTTTCGCGGCAGGATGCGCGCAGCCGGAATGGGAAATCAGAACGTCCGAATTGCCTCATGCACGCCAGTTTCAAAGCGCCGTGCATCGGCTCCCGGCGTGGCCAATCGCTAACGTCGGAATCGAACGCCCTGCGGCTCGGATCGCCGCCCGGCTAGACACTCCGCTTAATTCTTATAGACTCAAGGTACCCCAATCTGTCTCGGAGAGGGAAGTGTTTTTGTGAATATCTTCATTACCGGCGGTGCAGGGTACATCGGGGGCACAGTAGCGGCGCTTCTAGCCGAAAAGGGCCACAAAGCAGTCGTTTTTGACAACTTGAGCCACGGCCGGCGCGAGTTGGTGCCTGCTGGAGTTGAGTTGATCGAGGGGGAGTTGGCCGACCGGCGGGCCCTCGAAACCATCTTTGAAACAGCCCGGAAAGAAAACCGGCCCTTCGACGCCGTGCTCCACTTTGCCGCGCTCATTGAGGCCGGCGAGTCCATGCTGCATCCCGAACTCTTCTTCCGCAACAACACCGCTTCCACCTTGTCGCTACTTGAGGCGATGCTGGCCTGCGGTCCCAAGCATTTGGTCTTTTCCTCCACTGCGGCCGTTTACGGAGAGCCGGAATCCATTCCAATTCAAGAAGATGCGCATCTCGCGCCGGCCAACCCCTACGGTCAATCCAAGCTGCTGGTCGAGCAGATGCTGGCCTGGTTTAACCGCATTCACGGCTTGCGTTACGCCTCCTTGCGCTACTTCAATGTGGCTGGAGCACCCGAAGGCCCGGGTGGCGTCATCCGCGGCGAAGCGCACATTCCCGAGACCCATCTGATCCCTCTGGTTCTCGACGTTGCGCTCGGCCGCCGCCCGGCAGTCCGCATCTACGGCGACGACTACCCCACGCCTGACGGCACCTGCATTCGTGACTATATCCACGTCTCCGATCTGGCCGATGCTCACCTGCTGGCGCTCTCTGCGCTCGATGCTGCGCCCGAAAAAAAAGGCCCGCTCATCTACAACCTTGGTAACGGTCGGGGTTTCAGTGTGCGGGACGTCATTGAGTCGGCGCGCCGCGTCACCGGCCATCCCATTCCGGCGGAGATCCATCCCCGGCGTCCCGGTGACCCCGCCGTGCTCGTGGCCAGCTCCGAAAAGGCTGTCCGCGAACTCGGCTGGAAACCGCGCTATCCCCAACTCGACGAGATCGTCCGCACCGCCTGGCTCTGGCACCAGGAATACTATCGCGCCTAGTGGTAAAGTCACCGAGGAACCGGGAATGCAACGTATCTATTTGCTCTCAACAGGTGGAACCATTGAAAAGGTCTACTCCGAGCAGAGTGGCGCGGTGGAGAATCGCGCTGCCAAGCTGGACCGCTATCTGCAGATGCTCCGCTTGCCGGACGCCGAGATCCGCACCATGCACCTCATGAACAAAGACAGCTTGGAGATGACCGACGCCGATCGAGCTGAGGTCAGGGACCGAGTTGCCGAACTTCTTCCCGAAGACGATCCCATCGTCATCTCTCACGGCACCGATACGATGATTGAAACCGGTCTGTTTCTTGAGAAAGCTTTTCCCCGCCTCAAGGCGCCAATTATTCTGACCGGAGCTATGACGCCACTGGGATTTGAGGGCAGCGACGGTCTGCAAAACCTGACCGAGAGCCTGCTTGCCGCGCGTTTGCTCTCACCCGGAGTCTTCGTCGTCATGCACGGGCAGGCCTTTCCCGTCGGCCGGGTGCGCAAGGATAAAGACAAAGCTACGTTCGTATGGAAATAGGTGCGGCCCAGCCGGCGGAATCATGCAACCGCGCGCCTTCTTCGTTGATCCAATTCATTGGAAAGGCGCGCGAGGCTCTTCCCCGATGGCCGGCAGGACAATTAAAGGCTTCTTCCGGGCGTTTCCTGATTTTTTCATTTTGTTCGGCGGCGCTTCCACCGCATCGAACCTGGCGTGCACGCAAGGCCGCCCTCTGCGCACGTGCGGCATCTTCCTTTTTCGTCCCAGGTAAGCGCCTCCTACCCCCGATCCTCCGTCCCATAGTCCCTCGTTCCCTGTTCTTAGTAGAATCGAAACCATGCCGATCACGCGCCAGCAGGCCCTCGATTACTTCCAATCCCCCGACCTGATCGGACTGGGATTCGAGGCCGCCGCCGTCCGCCGCCGCCTGCACCCCGAGGGCGTGGTCACCTACATCATCGATCGCAACATCAACTACACCAACTTCTGTACCGAGTACTGCACCTTCTGCGCCTTCTATCGCCCGCTGCCCAGGCCCGGCAAGGGCGACCCGCGCTCCGACGAGGGCTACATCCTCGACTTCGAGACGATTTACGACAAGATCGCCGAGACCCTGGAGATGGGCGGCACCGGCGTGCTTATGCAGGGCGGCATTCATCCCGGTCTCAAGATCGACTGGTTCGAGCGGCTCTTCCGCGGCATCAAAGAGCGTTTCCCGCAAATTTGGCTGCACTGCCTCTCGGCCTCTGAGGTGCTGGCCATCGCCGAGTACTCCTCGCTCGACCTGCGCACCACCATCGCGCGCCTCCGCGATGCCGGCCTCGATTCCATTCCCGGCGGCGGCGCCGAGATTCTCGACGACGAGGTCCGCCATCGCATCGCGCGCCTCAAGTGCGACACCAACGACTGGGTCGCCGTGCACCGGACGGCACATCAATTAGGCATGCGCACCACCGCAACCATGATGTTTGGCGTGGGTGAGAATTATGATCAGCGCATCAACCACTTTGAAGTCGTGCGCCGCCTGCAGGAAGAGACCGGCGGCTTCACGGCCTTCATCCCCTGGAGCTTCCAGCCCAAGAACACCGCTCTCGGTGGCCGCGGCTGGGAAGAAGCCACCTCTGTCGAATACCTCAAGGTTCTCGCCATCGCGCGCCTCTATCTCGACAACATCGAGAACGTGCAGGCCAGTTGGGTCACTCAGGGATTGAAGGTACTCGAACTGGGCCTTCACTTCGGTGGCAACGACGTGGGCTCGGTGATGCTTGAAGAGAATGTCGTCCGGGCGGCGGGCACATCGAACTGCACCACCGAAGAAGAGCTGCGCCGCATCATCCGCGACGCCGGCTTCAAGCCCGTCCAGCGCGACACGCTCTATCGGACGATGTTCTTGAATTAGCGTCGATACCCATATTTGTTTTTCGCACCGCCCTGCCAACCTGAATCATCTATATTGCAGCCATGACACAATCTGCTTCGCTTTCCCTGCGCACACTTGGCAACTCCGATCTTCATCTCACTCCCATCGGCTTCGGCGCCTGGGCCATCGGAGGAGGCGACTGGCAATTCTCCTGGGGCCCCCAGGACGACAACGACTCGATAGCCGCCATCCATCGCGCGCTCGACCTGGGCATCAACTGGATCGACACCGCGGCCGTCTACGGTCTCGGCCACTCGGAAGAAATCGTCGGGCGCGCGGTCAAATCCTCGTCGCGCAAACCATACATCTTCACCAAGTGCTCCTTGCGCTGGCGCGAAGATCGCTCCATCTATAACTCGCTCAAGGCCGATTCGCTGGCCGAAGAGGTGGAGGCCTCGTTGCGGCGCTTACAGGTGGAGACAATCGACCTCTACCAGATTCACTGGCCAAACCCTGAGACGAGATCGAAGAGGGTTGGGCGGCATTGGAGCGACTACGCGAACAAGGCAAGCTGCGCTGGATCGGGGTTTCGAATTTTTCCGTCGAGCAGATGAAGCGCGCCCGAAACATCGCGCCCATCACCAGCCTTCAGCCGCCTTACTCCATGCTCCGCCGCGCTGTCGAGGCCGAGATTCTTCCCTTCGCGCAGGCCAACGGCATCGGCGTCATCAACTACTCACCTATGCTCTCCGGTCTGCTTGCAGGCAAAATGACCGCGGAGCGCGCGGCGAACTTGGCCCCCGACGACTGGCGGCGCCGGAACGTCGAATTCAGCGAGCCGCGCTTAAGCCGCAACCTGCGCCTGGTGGAGTTGCTGCGCGAGATCGGCAGCGCGCACGGCGTGACCCCTGGCGTGGTAGCCGTGGCGTGGACGCTGCATCACCCCGCGATCACCGCGGCGATCGTGGGCGGGCGCAGCGCGAAGCAGGTGGAAGAGACGGTTGCCGCGCTCAGCTTCCGGCTCAGCCAGGACGAGTACGAGAGGATCGGCAAGTTTCTTGCCTCGATTCAGGCGTGAGACGGCCTGTTGCGTAGGCACACAAACAAGAACCCCGGCCGCAGCCGGGGTCTTGTGTTTTGGAGGAGGAGAATAACTTACATAGCTGCGACGAAGTCCGGAACCATGACGGCTGCGTGATCCTGCAGCAAATGCGTCATGCGGGCGGCCATGCCGGTGTACATCGAGGCCGCGCGATAAGCATTCACGCGAACACCTTCACTCGCCTGCGTAAACGCATATTGCGCGAGAGCCATCAGAACACAAACGCGAATCTGCAGGGCGTCGCTGTGCAGTGTTTCTACCAGCAAGCGGTCCACGTGTTCGCAGTGCTTTGCGGCGAAATCCGCCATCTCCAGCATGACCCGCGCATTCTGGTACATCACCCATAGGCCCTTCGGGCCCTCCATGCGCTGCCATGCATCTTCAGGTGTGGCGCTCAAACCTTCTTGCCAGAGGAAGTGTTCACTCAGCTCACGCGCGCTCCATTCAGGACGGAGCCGGGCCATCAACGACTCCCAGGTTTGCGTGTTGCGGCGCCGCACACTCTGGCGCCAGCGCACAAGATACATCGCGATCGCAGTTACGGCGGCAACTTGGAGTACAGGCAAGAGCATCAGTGATCCCCAAAATATAGGTTATCGGCAACCGGTATGCCGGTGACCGAACCCTGAACACTTCTGTCTACTCAATACTTGTAGCAGAAAACACGGCACTTGTCTGCGGAAAAACCGGCTCCGGTATACCCCTTTTGGGGGATAAATTGCCTCTCTTTTGGACACTGTACGAAAGTAATAGTTCGTTGCCGGCGGGCAGATTGGCGGCGCGAAGAGGCCCTTGCGCAAGCGCGTAAATGCCGGGCAAAAGGCCATTTGCAGCGCAAAGCATTCCACTCTCCAGGAAATGCACGCGCCGAGCCGGAATTCCTGCCGCCGGAATTTGGGGTGCGCCGCATGCCCTCCAAATACAATGAAAAGGGAAGAGAATTCTCCCCAGGGAGCACGAATCGAGTGCTGCAACGTACGTTAAGCATCATCAAGCCGGACGCAGTCCGCAACGGCTCTACCGGCGCCATTCTGGCCGAGATTGACGAGGCCGGCTTTCGCATCGTCGCCATCAAAAAAGAAACCATCACCAAGCGCGAAGCCGAGGGTTTCTATGCCGTCCACCGCGGCAAGCCCTTCTTCTCGAGCCTTACCGACTTCATGTCTTCGGGTCCGCTCTTTCTCATGGTGCTTGAAAAGGACAACGCGATTGCGGATCTGCGCAAGCTGATGGGCGCCACCAACCCCGCCAACGCCGAAGAGGGAACCATCCGCAAGAAGTTCGCCGCCTCCATTCAGGAGAACGCCATTCACGGCTCCGACGCGGAAGATACGGCTGCCTTCGAGATCGGCTATTGGTTCGCCGGCTACGAGCTGATCTAGCTCGCCGCCTTCAGCATTCAGGCTTGCGCAGGAGGATAGATCGTCGATGAACGCAAACGACAATGAACTCGCCGCGCTGTTTCTCAACTTTTCGCGGAAGACACTCTTCGAGCAGAGCTGGCCGCGCATCAAGGAGGGTGTAGCGCCGCTTACCGAAGAGCAGATCTGGTGGCGGCCCAACGAGGCGAGCAATAGCATCGGCAATCTGCTGCTGCATCTTGACGGCAACGCGCGCCAGTGGATCGTCGCGTCGTTCAACAAGCACGAGGACAAGCGCAACCGCCCGGCCGAATTCGCGGCCCAAGGCGGGCTCTCCGCAACCGAGCTGCTGAACCGGCTCGGAGCCACGCTCGACGAAGCCGGCAAAGTCCTCGACCGCCTCACCGTCGGCGATCTGCTCGCCCCCTACGAAATCCAAGGCTACCAAGTGCGCGGCCTCGACGCCGTCTACCAGGTCGTCGCGCACGTCGCCCTGCATTTCGGTCAGATTGCGTACATCACGAAGAGCCTCACCGGCAAAGATCTCGGCTTCTATAAGGAGCTGAGCAAGACGGGGCGCGCTTCGTGAGCCTCACCGGGCAGCGATCCACCCCGTTGATATAATCAGCCCACCTTCGAGCTAGGAGCGTACCGATATGCTCACTCGCAAACTCTTCGCTTTCATTTTTCTGGTTGCCTTCTCGATCGCGGCATCTGCCGCTGAACCTGCCCAAGTAGTCACCTGGCCCAGCTCTGGCACGCCCATCCTGCGATTCACCTTCAGCAAGTTCAAGGAAATCGGTTCAATGGGCAGTGAGCGGACGTTCGTTACCGACGTCGTCGCAGAGAATCTCTCCGCAAAGCTTATTTCCACCCAGAAACTCGCGGTTTATGTGCTTGATAAGAAGCAGGTGCGAATTGGTGAGGCGTGGATGCAGGTGGACAACCTCGGGCCCGGCCAGTCGGCCAAGTTCCAGATCTCGTTCAACGCATCAGGCGCTCCAGCGACAGTAGCCGTCCTCGCCCCGTCCGACATTCCGCGAAAGGTATCGCTGACTGTGAACTCGGTGCCACAAGGCGCCGATCTCAAGGTTGACGGCGTCGACGTCGGCGCGACGCCAAAACTGATCAGCGTCGGCATCGGAAAACATCAACTTGGATTTAGTAAGGAAGGATTCAACTCAGGAACATTCCCACTTGAGATCGGCCCGGACGATGTTTCCGGGGGCTCTGTCAGCTACGAGCTCGGCGCGGCACGGTACGACACCATCGTACTGAGGGACGGCAGCGTGTTGAACGGCGACCTCGATTCGATCTCCGGGATGGATGTAGTTGTGCGGATTGGTGGGGGCCTTCAGCACTTCAATCGCAACCAGATCAAGCAAATCGTCTTGGTCGAGCGGGAGCCACCGAGCCCCGACCAACTGCCTCCGCCGGAGCCGAAACCATAGCTGCGTACTCGGCACCCAGTCGGAGGCCGCGTGCTCTACTACAGCGAGCTCATATCGATCACTAAGCGATACTTCATGGCTTACGCGCGGAAGCCACGCGTGGAATGTTCTGTAAATCTTCCGTGAATTCGATGTCTTTGAACCCCGCGCCGGCGAGCAATTCATCGATCGCCGCCTGCTGGCCGAAGCCGATCTCAAGCACGATGACCCCGCCGGAGACGAGCGCGGCAAATGCCGCGGGAATTAGTCTGCGAACTACCTCCAGACCGTCGCCGCCGGCGAAGAGAGCCTGCGCGGGCTCGTAGTCGCGCACCTCCATGGAAAGCGAATCGCGATCGTCCTCGGGTACATACGGCGGATTGGAGACGATGAGATCGAAGTGCCGGCCGCCAACCGGCGCCAGCAGATCGCCTACGCGGAAGAGCACGCGGGCCTGAAAACCATGGTGGGCCGCGTTCGCTCGCGCCACTCCAAGAGCCGCCGCGGAGACGTCTAGCGCGTAGATGCGCGCATCAGGCAAATTGCTCGCCAGCGCCACGGCAATCGCCCCCGATCCCGTGCCCACGTCTGCGATGCACGGCCGTCTGAACGTGCGGGCTAGTTCGATGACTTTTTCCACCAGGTGTTCGGTTTCGGGGCGGGGGATCAGCACCTCGCGACCAACTTTTAGCCGCAGTCCGTAGAACTGCGTCTCGCCCGTGATGTATTGGATGGGCTCTCCGGCACGGCGGCGTTTGATCCACGCGCGAAAATCAGTAGTCGCGTGGGCCGCCAGGGTTTCGTGTCCGTGTGCGATCAGCCAGGCCAGGTTGATGTCCGGCGCATCTTCCCTCATCACGTGAAGCAGCAGCGTCTCCGCATCGCGCCGCGCGTGCTCCGCGTGCGGTCCCTCGACCAGCGAGCCTTCCGCCTCGGACAGCAGCACACGAATTGTCGGGCGATCGATCGGCGATAGCTGCATCGGACCTTAACTGCGCAGACGTCTCCGTTTTATCTCGTGGCGGCGTCCCATGGCAAGAAACGGCCTACAGCAGTTTCGGAAATGGTGTTGCCGCATTCACGAAAGCTAAGTCGGCGCGACCAGCAGGGAGCGACAACCTTCGCAAACGCTTTGGCCGGACACAGTATTTCCGAAACTGCTCTATAAAACGGATGCCTTATAATCAACCTCGGAAACTCGCGTTCCCCGATGCGCCTGATCGCTCCAGAAGCGCTGACCCGCGAGTCAACCCACTGAAAGACGCGCGTCCGTCGCGCGGACGCGCTTCGAACCTCGGCCGGGGAATCGCCAGACGCACCTTTGTCTGCCGGCGCGCTTGCTTATCTCGACCGGAACTCGACAGGAACTTGACCGAAACGTGGAGGACTATGCACCCAAGGCGCAGTCTTTCCTCAATTCGATCCCGGCTCTTCTCTGTTCTTGCGCTCTGCCTTGGTGCGCTGCCGGCCCTGGCCCAAGGTCCCCAGGCCACGCCCAGCATTCTTGCGCCCGCGTCCACTCCCGCGCATGAGATCTACGGCCTTTCGCTCTTCGTGCTCCTCATTACCGGCGCCATCTTCGCCGTGGTCGCGGGGCTGCTCATCTTTGTCATCATCAAGTTCCGCGCGCGTGGGCCCGACGCCGAACACGAGCCGCCGCAAGTCTACGGCAGCGTTCAAGTAGAGCTGGCGTGGACCGTCGTCCCGGTGCTCATCGTCGTGGTTCTCTTTCTTACCACCGCGCGCATCATCTTCGCCATCCAGGACGCGCCCGAGCCCAGGTCCGCGCTCGATGTCACCGTCATCGGTCACCAGTTCTGGTGGGAGTTCCGTTACCCCAAGCTGAACATCGTTACCGCCAACGAGCTGCACATTCCAGTGAGCACGCGCCTCGCACCCGAGCCAACCTATCTGCGCCTGCTCTCGGCCGACGTGGATCACAGCTTCTGGGTGCCGCAGCTCGCCGGCAAAACCGACCTGATTCCCAACCACCCCAACGAAATGTGGCTCGATCCGCAAAAGACGGGCCTCTATTTCGGCCAGTGCGCGCAGTTCTGCGGCATCGAGCACGCCAAGATGCTCATTCGCGTCTATGTCGATTCGCCGCAGCAATTCGACGCTTGGGTGAAGAATCAGCAGCAGCCGGCCGCCCCGGATTCCAGTGTCGGCGATTCCAGTGCCGGCGACTCCGCCGCTGCCGCCGGCCGCCGCATCTTTGAATCCGAGGCCTGCGTGAATTGCCACACCATTGTGGGCACCTCTGCTCATGGAACCTTCGGGCCCGATCTCACGCACCTCATGAGCCGGGCAACCATCGCCGCCGGCGCCGCGGCAAACACGCCGCAGAACCTGCGCGCCTGGATCCAGGATCCGAACACATGTAAACCCGGAGCGCTGATGCCTGCCATGCAGCTCAGCGACCAGCAAATCGACGAAGTGGTGGCCTACCTCACCACCCTGCACTGAAGGACGAACAATGGCCGATCAGACCTTACCCATTCCCGGCTCCCTTACGGCAGCGCCCTCACGCGGCGCGGCGCTGCTCGAATGGCTGCACGGCTGGGTAGTCACCGTCGATCACAAGAAGCTCGGCATTCTGTACATTGTGTACGCGCTCATCTTCCTTCTCGTTGCCGGAGCCGAAGCCCTCGCCATTCGCATTCAGCTTGCCATCCCCAACAACCACTTCGTCTCGCCCGAGATCTACAACGAGCTGTTCACCATGCACGGCACCACCATGGTCTTTCTGGTCGGCATGCCGATCTTGTTCGGCTTCGCCAATTACCTCGTTCCGCTCATGATCGGCGCGCGCGACATGGCCTTTCCGCGGCTGAACGCCTTCAGCTTCTGGATGACGGCCTTCGGCGGCGTGTTCCTTTACTTCAGTTTTGTCGGCGGCTTTGGCCTCTACGGCATGGGCAGTGCGCCCGACGTCGGTTGGTGGGCCTACGCGCCGCTCACCGCCAAAGCGTTTTCGCCCGGCCACAACACCGACTACTGGGCGCTGTCTCTCATCGTCATGGGGTTCGGCACTCTGGGCGCGGCCATCAACATCATCGCCACCATCCTCTCCATGCGCTGCCGCGGCATGACGCTCTTCCGCATGCCGCTCTTCGCGTGGCTGATGCTTGTGGTCAGCGGACTCACGCTCATCACCATCACCCCGCTCACCGCCGCGCAGATCATGCTGCTCATCGATCGCTACCTCGGCGGCCACTTCTTCGACACCCAGGCCGGCGGCTCCGCAGTGGTCTGGATGCACTTCTTCTGGATCTTCGGCCATCCCGAAGTCTACGTCCTCGTGTTGCCTGCCTTCGCCATTGCCAACGAGATCATTCCCGTCTTCTCGCGCAAGGCCATCTTCGGCTATCCGGCCATGGTTGCGGCCTCAGTAGGCATCGCCTTCATCAGCACTGCGGTTTGGGCGCACCACATGTTCACCGTCTGCATGACCTCGGTGAGCAACGCCTTCTTCGTCCTCTCCACCATGATGGTCGGCATTCCCACCGGCATCAAGATCTTCAACTGGTTGGCCACCATGTGGGGCGGAAGAATCCGCTTCGCCACGCCCATGCTCTTCTGCACTGCTTTCCTTTTGCAATTCCTCATGGCCGGACTCACCGGCATCATGCTCTCGGTCGCGCCCTGGAATTGGCAGTTGCACAACTCCTACTTCGTCATTGCGCATTTTCACTACGTGCTCGTGGGCGCCATCGTCTTCTGCATCTTTGCCGCAATTTACTACTGGTATCCCAAAGCCACCGGCCGCATGCTGTGCGAGAAGCTGGGCAAGTGGCATTTCTGGCTGTTCCTCATCGGCTTTCATCTCACCTTCGACACCATGCACTTCGTGGGCATCCTTGGCATGCCGCGCTCCATCTACACCTACGAAGCAGACCGGGGATGGAACACGCTCAACATGGTCATCTCGGCGGGTGGCTTGATCCAGGGCATCGCGGTACTCATCTTCGTCTGGAATCTGATCGACTCCTATCTGCACGGCGACGAGGCCGGGAACGATCCGTGGGACGCGTGGACGCTCGAGTGGTCCACTCCCTCGCCTCCGCCCGCCTATAACTTTGCTGTTGATCCCGTGGTGCGCAGCCGCCGGCCGCTATGGGACATCAAGCACCCCAACGATCCCGACTGGAAGTACGAACAATGAGCACCATCCCCATCTTCGCCGACGAAAACTGGCGCTTGCCCTCGCGCGGGCGTGTCGGCATGCTCTCGCTCCTCATCGGCGAGTCGGCCATCTTTACCATTTTTGTGGTCGCCTACGTGTATTACATCGGCCGCAGCACGTATGGGCCCACGCCTCAGATTCTCAACGTCCCCATCTTCAACACCATTTGCCTGCTTTCGAGCAGCCTGACTATCTGGCTCGCCGAGCGCGCCATCGAGCGCGGGCGGATGCGCGCTTTCGCCGCGTGGTGGGCGCTCACCATTCTGCTCGGCATCGTCTTCCTCGCCGGCACGGCAAAGGAGTGGACCCGGCTCATCGTTCACGAAGGCCTCACCATCCGGACGAACCTGTTTGGCACAACTTTCTACTCGCTCGTCGGCCTGCACGCCACGCACGTTGTAGTCGGCCTCATCGGGCTGTCGCTAGTGATGCTCTTCGCCCTGCTCGGCCGCGTGGAACAGCGCCACGCTGAGCGCATTCAGGTGCTCTCGCTCTACTGGCACTTCGTCGACGCGGTATGGGTCGTGGTCTTCACCGTGGTCTACATCGTGGGCAGGTAATCGCTATGGCGGATTCACTTCATCACGATCAGCAAAACACCTCGGGCGCGACGATTCACCTGCCCGCGCCCACCGCGTGGCCTATCGTGCTCGCCTTCGGTTTTACGCTGGCCGCCGCTGGCCTGGTCACCAGCGCGGGCATCAGCATTCTGGGCGGCATACTCGTGCTCGCCGGTTGCATCGGGTGGTTTCGCCAGGTTCTTCCGCACGAACAGCACGAAGAAGTCTCCGTCGTCGATCGGCCGGTCACCATCGTATCTTCGCGCTTGCTGGTGGACCGCATCCGGCTCAGCGCCGAGCATCGCGCTCACCTGCCCATCGAAACCTACCCCGTGATTAGCGGCATCAAGGGCGGCATCGCAGGCGGCATCGCCATGATTCTGCCTGCGCTCCTCTACGGCCTCATCGCCCAGCACAGCATCTGGTACCCGGTGAACCTGCTCGGCGGCGCGGGCGTCGCCCATTGGCGCAATCCCACCACCGCCGACATCGCCGCGTTTCATTGGCAGGGGCTCCTCGTCGCCATCGTGATTCACTCCCTCGCCTGTGTGTTGGTGGGCCTGCTCTATGGCGCCATGCTGCCGATGCTGCCGCGCCATCCCGTTCTGCTTGGCGGCATTCTTGCGCCCGTTCTGTGGACGGGCGTCCTTCATTCCTTCATGGGCGTCATTAATCCCGCGCTCGCTGAGCGCATCGCCTGGGGATGGTTCCTCATCTCGCAGATCACCTACGGAGTCACTGCGGGATTCGTCGTGAAGCGCCAGGAGCGCATTCCTACCGGCCAATCGCTGCCTTTTGCCGCGCGATTGGGCATTGCGGCGCCCGGGCTGATGCACTCGCGAGCCGAAGCTGGCCCCCCACCCCGTGGACGAGAACCTGACCACGGCGACCCCGAACCGCCGCGCCCCCCGCGCAATGACGAGGAGAAGCCCTGATGCTCCCATTGCAGCTCCGAATGCCGCGCTTCTTCACTGCGGCGCTCTTGGCCTGCGTCGCCGCGCTCATCGCGGGCTGCAGCCATGCGCCCGGCTATCCGCCCGATCCCATTCCGCGGCCCACTGCGGTCACCGATTTCGCTTCGCTCTACAGCCAGAACTGCGCCGCGTGCCATGGGGCCAACGGGCAGAACGGTCCGACCATCGACCTCGCCAACCCCGAATACCAGGCCCTCGTCGACGACGCCACATTGCGCAAGTGGATCTCCAGCGGCATGCCCGGCACCGAGATGCCCGCCTTTGCGCAATCGCAGGGCGGCATGTTGACTGCCGCGCAGGTGGATGCTCTCATCGCCGGCTTGCGTCAACAGTGGTCGCGGCCGAACGCCTTCGCCGGCGCCGCGCCGCCGCCGTACGCGCAAATCCAAGCTGGCGATCCGCATCGCGGAGAACTCGCCTATCAGGCGCGCTGCGCGTCCTGTCACTCGCCCTCGCATCAGCAGATCACCAGCCCGGTGTATCTCGCGCTCATCGGCGACCAGGCTCTGCGCGACATCATCGTCGCCGGACGGCCCGACATCGGCCAGCCCGATTGGCGCCATGACGGCCCCGGCGGTCAGGCTGCCACGCCGCTCTCCGCGCAGGAAGTCGACGACATCGTGACCTATTTGGGAAGTTTGCGCAACCGAACGCCGCAGTTGGCTGCGGACACCGCGGTGCGGAAGTGAGGTTTGTATCAGGGCATGACTTTAGTCGTGCCGAAAACGGCAGGATTTGATTTTGGACTTTAGCCCCTGTGGTTCTTTGCTGGCTCAACAATCCGAAGCCTGTTGAAACGCCGAGGAGAAGGAAATGACCTACGACTCCCAACCCACGAACCCGCAACCGGCGCCGCCCGCCAACGACCCCCGCATCGTCTCCCGCCGCTGGCTGCTGTTCAAAGCCAGCATCGCCCTCAACGGTCTTGTCGGCCTCGTCCTCGCCGTGCCCATCCTGCGCTATCTCTTCGCGCCATGGAAAAAGGACGCGAGCTACGAGTCCTGGGTCTCGCTCGGCGCTGTCAACGCATTTCCCGTCGGCGAGACGCGCCTCGCGTCGTACAAAAATCCATCTGCGGATCCATGGGACGGCCAAACCGACAATGTCGCCTGCTACGTTCGCCGCGAGAGCGCCAATCAGTTCCGCGTCTTCGCCATCAACTGCGCGCACCTGGGCTGCCCTGTGCGCTGGTTTCCGCAGTCGCAGCTCTTCATGTGCCCCTGTCACGGCGGCGTCTACTACGCCGACGGCTCACGCGCCTCCGGCCCGCCAGAGCGCGGCCTCTTCACTTACAAATGGAAGATTGCTTCCGGCGAATTGCTCATCGACGCCGGTCAGATGCCCACGCTCTCGAACTCGGCCAAGCTCGTAAAGATTTCCGTCGGCCAGGGAGATTGCTCATGCCGCGGCTGAAGCATACCGCAAGCCGCGTCTACGCCTGGCTCGAGCTCCGTTTGCAGCTCGAAGCGCCGGTGAAGGACGCGGCTCTGCACCCGGTTCCGCGCTCGACCGCAAGCTGGTGGTACGTCTTCGGCAGTGCCGCCTTCACGCTCTTGTTCCTGCAGATCTTCACTGGCATTTTGCTGGCCCTCATCTATGTCCCCTCGGCAGGCGAGGCGTGGAACAGCCTCAACGTTCTCAATCATCAGATTCCGCTCGGCTGGTTTCTGCGCGCGCTGCATGGCTGGGGATCGAACTTCATGGTCGCCATCGTCTTCATCCACATGGCGCAGGTGTTTCTCTTCGGTTCATACAAATTTCCCCGCGAGCTTACATGGATTCTGGGCGTTTTTCTATTGCTGATGACGCTCGCCATGGCGTTCACCGGCCAGGTTCTGCGCTTCGATCAGGACGCCTATTGGGGTCTCGGCATCGGCGCATCCATCGTCAGCCGCGTGCCCTTCATCGGCGGCGGCCTGGTGCATCTGCTTCTCGGCGGACCCATCATCGCCGGCGCTACGCTGTCGCGCTTCTTCGCGCTGCACGTCTTCATCATTCCCGGCGCCATGTTGCTCTTCGTCTTCCTGCATGTGTGGATGGTCCTCAAGCTCGGCATCAACGAGTGGCCGATGCCGGGGCGCCTCGTCCGCCGCGCGACCTACCTCGAGGAATACAAGCAACTAACGCACCAGGACGGCATTCCCTTCATCCCGGGCGCATTCTGGAAGGACCTCGTCTTCTCCGGCGCGATTCTGGCTGCCGTCGCCGTCTGCGCTTTTGTCTTTGGCCCCTACGGCCCCAGCGGCCAGCCCGATCCATCGATCATTCAGACCGTCCCCAAGCCGGACTTCTCTTTCCTGTGGATCTACACGGTGCTTGCGTATCTCCCGCCGCGGTTGGAGACGCCATTCATGCTCATCGTGCCGCTCCTCGCCATCGCGGGCCTGCTTGCGTTGCCGTTCTTTGCTGCGGAAGGCGAAAAGAGCTGGCATCGGCGCCCGGTTGCTGTTCTTACTGTCTCCACCATCGCGGTTTGCTGGGGCGTTCTCACGCATCTCGGAACCACGACACCGTGGAGTCCGCACATGAGCGCCTGGAGCAGCGATCCCATCCCCGTTCGCTATTTGCAGACCGCCACGCCGCTCGTGCGGCAAGGCGCGGCAGTCTTCCAGGCCAAGCAGTGCCGCAACTGCCACTCCATCGGCGGAGCCGGCGGCGAGCGCGGCCCCGCCCTCGACGATGTCGCCACGCGCATGACCATCGACCAGATGCGCTTCAAGGTGGTCACCGGCGGCGGCAACATGCCGGCCTACGGCAAGAATCTCTCTCCGGCGGAGATCGAGGCGCTGGTCAGCTTCCTTGAGACGCTGCACCCGGCGAATGAGCCGCCTGCTTACGACGCTGCGCGGCGCGCGGTCGACGCGGAACAGCCGCCGGAACGCCCCGCCTCGCAGCCCGCAAACTCCGCCCCGCCGCCACCGGCATCCGCCCCGCCATCGGGCGCGCCTGCCCAGGGGAATCCCGGCCCATGATCCAGACCACGAGAATCACATGATCGACTCAACAACCATCGTCGACCTCTTCACCCGCTGGGACATTCCCTGGGCCGTCACCAGTGCGCTGGCGCTCACCGCGCTCGTCTACACGCGCGGCTGGTTGCGCATCCGCCGTACGCGGCCTGAACAGTTTCCCCCCTGGCGGCTCGCGGCTTTCCTCGGCGGCATCGTCGCTCTCTTCGTCGCCGTTGCCTCGCCTCTCGACACCTTCAGTGAATCGCTCCTGTTTATGCACATGGCGCAGCACTTTGTGCTCATGTCCATCGCGCCGCCGCTCATTGTTTTCGGCGCTCCCGTGGTTCCCATGCTGAGCGGCCTGCCCCGCTTCGCGATCCGCCGCCTGCTTCGCCCGCTTTTTGTCTCGCGCGTCCTTCACCGCGCCGGGGCGTTCCTCACCCGCCCGCGCGTCGCCTGGCTGGCCATGAACGCCGCCTACGTCGGATGGCACATCCCACGCGCCTACGAATTCGCGCTCGCCTCGGAGAACTGGCACAACTTCGAGCACGCCTGCTTCTTCTTCACCAACCTGATGTTCTGGTGGCCGATCGTTCAGCCGTGGCCCAGCCGCCCGCTGCGCTCGCGCTGGGTGTTGATTCCTTATCTCCTGCTCGCCGACGTGGTCAACACGGGAGTCTCGGCCTTCCTCTGCTTCGCGGGCCGCCTGCTCTATCCAAGTTACGCCTTGGTTCTCCGACCCTTCGGCTTTGGCGCTCTCAACGACCAGGTCGCCGCGGGCGCTTTCATGTGGGTTTGCGGATCGATGGTCTACCTGATTCCCGCGGTGGCCATCGTCGCGCAACTCCTCTCATCCAATGGCGGCGCAACGCGAGCGGTGGGATCACTCAACGAATACAAGGCCTGATCGCCGGACAAACTGACTTAAAACGGATAGCGCTCCAGCTCGACGCACTGCCGGGCCACAGTGCGGCTCAGTCCAACCACATCGGCCGGCGTTGACCGCGCCAGCCGCCGCAAGATCGCCAACTGCGTACTCAACGCGTCGCCTTCGCTGCAGGCTGCGAGTACTCGCCGCGCCGCCTGCTCGGCAAACGCCAGCGCTTCATCGGCCAGCATTCCCGTCATGGCCGCTGCAACCTCCGCCGAGCTGCGCCCCGAGTGCGCCAGCTTCTTCGCGCGAAGCAGCGCCGACTCCAGCGCGTAGATGTGGCTGATCCCATCGGCCAGGTCGGCCATGATCTCCTGCTGCTCCTCAAGCCCCGTCATGAACCGCTGGCTGGCTACGCCCGCGGCAAACAGCGCGATCTTTTTCACCGCGGCCAGCACCGCGGCTTCACGCGCCATCGGCTTGCCCGCGTTGGCCTCGCCGCCAAACGAAGGCGGCTCCGTCACTTCGTCCATCACGCGTTTGATTGCCGCGAGCAGCGGCAACTTTCCGCTCATCGCGCGCTTCATCAGCCATCCGGTGATGATCAGGCGGTTGATCTCGTTGGTTCCTTCAAAGATGCGGTTGATGCGTGCATCGCGGTAGGTGCGTTCCGCCGGATACTCCTCGACGTAGCCGAAGCCGCCCATGGTGGCGATCAGCTCGTCCGCCACCAGCGTCAGCATCTCGGAGCCGTAGACCTTCAGGATGGAGCACTCCACTGCGTACTCCTCAATGCTGCGCGGAGCGTCGTCACACTTTTGCCCGTCGGGGCGTTGCTGCGACGCATCGCCGGCTGCCTGCGCCGAGCGCGCCCCGTCGAGCCTTGCGTCAATCAGCCCTGCCGTGCGGTAGGCCATGCTTTCCGCGGCATACAGTCGCGCCGCTGCCGACGAAATCTTCCGCTGGATCAACCCGAACTCCGCGATCGCCTTGCCGAACGCGTGCCGCTCCTTGGCGTAGCGGATCATTGCGGCCAGCGCGTGCCGCGCCCCACCAATACACGCCACGCCCAGCTTGAAGCGGCCCACGTTGAGCACGTTGAACGCGATGTGGTGGCCCTTGCCTGCCTCGCCCAGCAAATTCGCAGCCGGGATCTTGCAATCCTGCAACACCAGCGGGCATGTCGATGAGCCGCGAATTCCCAGCTTGTGCTCTTCGGCGCCAATCGTAAGCCCAGGCGTGCCGCGCTCGATGAGAAAAGCGGAGAACTTCTCGCCGTCAATTTTCGCGAAGACCGTATACAGTTCCGCGATGCCGCCGTTGGTCAGCCACTGCTTTTCCCCGTTCAGGATGTAGTGCGCCCCATCGGCCGTCAGCTCCGCCCGCGTGCGAATGTTCATGGCGTCGGAGCCGGAGCTGGCCTCGGACAATCCATAGGCCCCGATCCACTCGCATGTAGCGAGCTTGGGCAGGTAGCGCCGCTTCTGCTCCTCGGTCCCGTACCAGACCAGTGGCAGCGTGGCGATGCCGATGTGCGCGCCAAAGGCCGTCGAAAAACTCGCCAGCACAGAGATGTGGTCGGTGATCAGCGTGGAGCTTATCTTGTCCATCCCCAGGCCGCCGTACTCCTCGGGAATGTCGAGCGCGGTGAACCCCAGCTCGGCGGCCTTGCGCATCAGCGCCTGCATCGCGCCTGGTTCCTTTCGCTCGATCGCCGCCATGCGCGGCAGAATCTCCTCGCGGGCGAACCGTTCCGCGGTGGCCGCGATCTGGCGCTGCTCCTCGTTCAGGTCTTCGGGGGTGAAGATTTCGTCCGGCGTGCGCGACTCGAGCAAAAAGCTGCCGCCCGCGGCGGCGACAATGGGGGATACGGCTGCGGAGACCGGCACAAAGCCCTCCTGTCATTGCCAACCCAATGGGCCAACCTCGAGCCCGATGGGCCAACCTTATGATAGATGCTTGAAATCCAGCAGGAAGCGCACCGCGCGCGGCAGGGCCGCGCGCTCCCGCCGGCAAAGGCACGAAGGGGCGCCGCGGAGGACGTTGGCGCCCGTTCGACGGTCAGGATGCTGACGAAGAACTACACCTTCACCGCCGGGTGCGCCGCGTAGTGCAGCAGCACGGCGACAGCGCAGCTTGTAAGCCGCGTCTCCGCCGAATCCGCGCGGCTGGTAAGAATCGCCGGCACGCGGGCGCCAAGCACGATGCCGGCCAGTTGCGCGCCGCCCAGGTACTCCAATTGCTTGGCCAGCATGTTGCCGCTCTCCAGATCGGGAACCACCAGAATGTCGGCCTGGCCCGTCACCGGCGAAACCAGCTTCTTGATCTGGGCAGCCTTCTCGCTCACCGCCGTATCAAAGGCCAGCGGGCCGTCGAGAATGCCGCCGGTAATCTGGCCGCGTTCGGCCATCTTGCACAGCGCCGCCGCGTCGAGTGTGGATTTGATCTTTGGGTTTACGGTTTCGATGGCCGAGAGCAGCGCCACCTTGGGCTCGGGGATGCCGAGCGCATGCGCGAGATCGATGGCGTTCTGCACAATGTCAACCTTGTCTTCAAGATCGGGCGTGATGTTGATGGCTGCGTCAGTGATCAGCAGGGTGCGCGCATAGGCCGGCGTATCCATGATGAAAACGTGCGAAATGCGCCGCGCGGTGCGCAGGCCGGTATCGCGCTGCATGGCCGGCTTCAACAGGTCATCGGTGTGGAGGCTGCCTTTCATGATGGCCTGGGCATTGCCGGAGCGGCAGACGACAACTGCTTTCTCCGCAGCCTCGATCTCGGTTTCGGCCTGAACGATGGGGAAGGACCGGATGTCAACGCCGATCTTTGCCGCCAGTGCCTTCATTGCTGCTTCGGGACCGAAGAGCGTGGGCTCAATGAGGTGCGAGGCAGCGGCTTCGACGGCGCCGCTCAAGGCCACGTCGGTGAGCGGCCAAACCACGGCGGTGGTGATGGCCGGCAGATTCTTGCAGCGCGCGATGAACTTGTGAAAGACGTGGTAATCCGGCGGATGGCCGACCAGCGGGTCAACCGCGACAGCCTCAGCCAGCGTGGCTAGATCGCTCATGGATCGCTTCTCCCGGCCGGCGCAGCCAAGGGCTGGCCTGGCCTCACTCGTTTATTGTGCCGTCCGCGACCGTATACGCGTGTGCCTTGCGTCACAGTTCGGGCTTGCGTCTCTGAATGCGGGACCGATCTTGTTCACCCCGTGGCTTTTCGACCAGTTTCCATGTCCATCCCTTTCCTTGGCCCACCCGCCAATTTCCCTCAATTGGCGGGGACGCGCGCCCGCGCCGCCACTTTGACTCGACGCGAAATTCCGGCCTATACTCGTTCAATACCGGGCCTTCCCCCCAGCCAGATAGCGGTCAGCGGCGTGATCGTGACGCCGCATCCACGGAAAAAAGGAGAGTCTTATGACAAGACTTCTCGCCATCGCCTTTTGTGCGCTGCTTCTCTGCGGAGTTTCAGTGCGACAATCCTCAGCTCAAATCAACCAGCTTGGCAACGTGCTTACAGGGAAGCAGAAGAAGCAGCAGGACCCGAACGACCTGAGCAACGTTGACAAGGACAAGATCGCACGGATCGAGCAAATGCCGGAGGTTCAGGACGCGATTCAACAGGAATGGGACACTCTGCGCCGAAACGACATGCAGTTGGCCTATGGCATCAACCTGACTGAAAACTGGGGCCTGGCCCAGGACAATCTGGCAGGTGATTCATTCGATCGCCAGCGGCTCTATAGCAATCCGGTTGTTCAGAGCTATATCAATCACGTTGGCCAGCGGCTTGTCCCCAAGGCCTCGAGCAATGTGTACACGTTCCGCGTCCTGTACGATCCCATACCCAAGGCGCTCACGTTGTCCACGGGGACGATTTATATCTCCACCGGGCTGCTTTCGATGATCGACAACGAAGCCGAGCTGGGTTATGTGCTGGCGCATGAGATTGCCCACGTTGAGCTCAGGCAAGCGTATCTGCGCATTCGTGACAAGCACGTAGCCGAGGAGTTGGCGAAGGAGAAGGCCGAGAAAGAGAAAATGATCACCGACGTGGGCTCGATGGTGATGGGAGCCGGATTAGGCGGCGCGATGATTCCCCTCAGGCTCGGATCGTTGATGGGAGGAAGCGCCGGCCTGGCCACGGGAATGGAAGTGGGCCACTACTTCATTCATCCGCAAATTGAGCCGGTCCTCTGGGCTTCGAAGGAAGAGGACGACGCCGATGATCTTGCGACCCGGCTGATGCTTGACCAGGGTTACGACCCGCGACAGGTTTCCCACCTGTTCGCGACGCTAAATCAGGTCGTGACCACTGACTCGCGCATGGGCCTTGGGTTCATGGGCAGTGCGCCGCGCGTAAAGGAGCGGCAAGCCCGCCTGGATACGCTCCTCAATGGACCGCTGAAGGCGGAGATCGAGATGCGCTCCAAGGGGAAGGGTTTCAACCCCAACGATCCCAATTTCGTCCCCACGGTCGCCTCCGTCAGGCGCGACAACGGAATTCTGGCGATGGATTTCGATCTTTTTGCCGTGGCGAAGAGGAACCTTCAAAGCGCGGTGCAGCAGCGGCCTGACGATGCTTCGGCGCACTTTTATCTTGCCAAGCTTGAACGGCTGACCGCTCGCACCCCCGAGGAAAGGCAGGATGCGCTCAGTCATCTGACCACGGCGCTGCATCTGGATGCGGACCGCGGCGCGATCCCCTCCGCTCATCTTGAGTATGCCGTGGCGCTGATTGAGGCTGACGACCCGGCAAACCAGAGTCAGATTACGAGCGAATTGAAGGCATACGTTGCTCTCTCCGAGCGCGATCACGCTGGATTGCCGGCTAATATGCCGCTGATCTACGACTATTTGAGCGCGTCCGGCGATACCAAGTGGTATCTGCCTCCGCAATGGTATGCAGCTCAATTGACCAACAACCCCGGCTTTACCACCACCGCGCCTGACGCCGTGATTCGCAAAGCCACCATGCTTGAGGCGCCATCCCCGCCGTCCACGCCCGCATTGGCAGCTGTGACTGCGCCGAAAGCCAAGCCCGCCGCGGCGCATGTCAAGAAGACCACCAGCAAGTAATTTCGCGCTGGCCGCGCGGCGCTTCTCTTCGGGTCTGGTCCATCAGCTTGCGTTACCCTGAGTTCGTATGGGCCAGATCCGCATCCTTCCCGATCAGGTTGCCAACCAGATCGCCGCCGGCGAAGTGGTGGACCGGCCTGCGTCCGTGGTCAAGGAGTTGCTTGAAAACGCTCTTGACGCGGGCGCCACTCGCATTCGCGTCGAAGTCGAGGGCGGCGGACGAAAGCTGATCCGCGTCTCCGACGACGGCCAGGGCATGAACCGCGACGACGCCCTGCTGGCCTTTGAGCGGCACGCAACCTCAAAGCTGCGTACCGTCGACGATCTGCTCTCCATCGCCACACTCGGCTTTCGCGGCGAGGCGTTGCCGTCGATCGCTTCCGTCGCGCGTGTCACGCTGCAAACAGCTACCGGGGATGAAGGCGCGGGCACGCGCGTCGAAGTCGCGGGCGGCAAAATCCTGCGCGTCGAAGATGCGGCGCTGCCTCGCGGCACCACGCTCGCCGTCAGCGATCTTTTTTTCAACACGCCCGCGCGGCGCAAATTCCTCCGCGCCGAATCCACCGAGCTTGCCCACGTCACCGCTCTGGTCACGCATTATGCCCTGGCGCATCCTCAAAAGCACTTCGAACTCGTCTCGGCCAGCCACACCATCCTCTCCGCCCCGCCTGTCGCCCGCACCGCCGAGCGCATCTACCAGGTCTTTGGCAAGGAGACACTGGGCCAACTGTTGCCCGTAGCCGCTGAGACGCAATTGGAGCACGTCGGCCTGCCCGAGCCACCGCCTTGGAAGCGGGATCCTGACCAGCCCCCGCGCAAGCCCGGCTCCCTGCGCCTCAACGGCTTCTACTCCAAACCCGAACTGCAAAAGCTGAATCGCAATTCCATCTACATCTTCGTAAATAAACGGCTCATCCGCGACCGGCTGCTGCTGCACGCCATCACCGAGGCCTATCGCAATGTGATTCCGCCCACCAGCTTCCCGGTGGTCCTGCTGTTTCTCGACATGCCGCCCGAGGAAGTTGACGTGAACGTGCACCCGGCCAAGACCGAGGTGCGCTTTCGCCAGCAGAGCCACGTCCACGACTTTGTCCGCGACAGCCTGCGCACCGCGCTCATCAAGGCGCGTCCCGCTGCTGGTTTTCTGGCCGCGCTCGACGCCCAACCCTCGGCCAGCCCGTCGCTCATGCCGCCTGCGGCCTCACCTCTTCCCGGCGCGCCGGATCGTGACTCGGTCTCGCCCTCCCTTGGCGGTGCTCTGCCTCCCGACTCCGATCCTGCCGCCCTCGCCGCTGCCCAGTCAGATGCCGAGCCGTTTCGCCTGACGCAGAGAGCGCCTTCCCCCATCCCCGGCAATCTGCCTTTTGATGGCCGCGGCGTCACGGATGGGCTGCGCCCCGAAGCCCAGAGCTTCGACCCGCGCAGTTTCGACCGGCAGGCGTGGGGCGAAGCCGCAAGCGCGCTCTTCACTCCGGCCACCGCTCCCGCCGCGAACGAATGCAGCCCAAACCTCGACGGTGCAATACCTTACGGGAATGATCCGGCGGCGGCGACGGCTCTGGTTGAAGCCGAGCAAGCCGCCACCAGTCTGAACCGGCTGGGCTCGCTCAAACCCCTCGGCCAGTTGCGGGAGTCGTTCATTCTCGCCGCCGGCGACGACGGATTGTGGATCATTGACCAGCATGTTGCACACGAACGGGTGCTTTTTGAGAAGATTTTGCGTGATCGCCAGGTGGAGCGCGTGCAACGCCAGCGCCTGCTCATGCCCTTCCTGGTGGAATTGAAGCCCGAACAGATGGTCGTGTTCGCTCGCATCGCCGAGGAACTCGATCACAACGGCTTTGAGGTGGAACCCTTTGGTCCTCAGACACTTGCTGTGAAAGCCGCGCCTGTTGGACTGGAGGGGGCAGCTCTCGAGCGTACGCTCGGTGAGATCATCGAGCAGTCCTCCACAGAATCTGACGAACCCACGCGGAATGAGGAACTTACCAAGCTCCGTACCCGCATCGCTGCCTCTATTGCCTGCCATGCAGCCATCAAGGTGAATACCGCTCTTGATTCAAACCGTATAGAATGGTTATTGTTAGAGCTTGCGAAGACCAGCCACCCAACCAGTTGCCCGCATGGTCGTCCAATAGCTTTGTTGTACTCTTGGAAGGAGATCCAGCGGGCCTTTCACCGTATTTAGGACCCTTGGAAGGTGGCCGCCGCGCTCTCAGGAGCGCGGGTTGCAGGTGTGATTGCCAGACCTGGAAGCGAGGTTTTCTTTGACAGCGGAACAACTGGAAGCATCGCGCGCCGAAAGGATGCGCCAGAACGGACTTGGGGCTCTCACCCTCGATGAAGCCCGCACCTGGTTGGAGGAGACAGGGTTGTGTCTCTTCCTGCCCCGGCGGCAGTTCGCTATGTTCACTGCCCCAACCTTCGTCGAAGCCGTGGCCGGTGAGCGCAACTCGGCTCCCGGAGCCAAGATTGTCGCCTTGGCGGAAGATCTGCTGATTCGCCTTGAAGCGGAAGGCGTGGCCGTTCGCCTGAACCTGCTCGGACAGCCGGGAGAGCAGCCTGACTTCATCGTGGCGGGATGGGTTTTGCCCTATGTCTACGCCCTTCGCGGTGATCGCGACTGGCGGCGCAGCCCGCAACTGACCGGATCGCGCCAGGTTTCGCCGCTGGCCATCCAGACTTACAAAGTTCTTGAAGCCGGCGACGCCACCATCCCGCAGTTGAAGCACACACTCGGCCGCGAGGTGTCCGAATCCGCTGTTCTCCGCGCCATCACCGAGCTCTGGCAGCAACTGCGCATCATTCCCGTGGTGTCGGCTCCCGGCAAGACACCCCAATGGCAGCTTCTTCGCCTTCGCTACCAGAAGGCTATCGCCGAAGGCGCGTCCACATCTCAGGTCACGGCCATCTCCGTGCTTGCCTCCATCTATCTGCAGGCGGTCATTGCCGCCAGCATGGAAGAAGTGGAGATGTTCCTGGCGCCGCTCACCGCGCGCAGCAAGGTGCGTGAGGTTCTTCGCGGACTGGTGGCCACCCGCCAGGTGCACACGCTCGCGTTGGGCCATGCGCCGCACTTTTACGTAGCCGGCACGCTGCCGGAGTTTGCCGCCCCGCCCACGGCCTATGCCAGTTCGTCCATGCCTGCTTCGACAAACTTCCTTCGCTCCTACGAGCACGAGGAAGCAAGACGCGAACCGGTGTTCTCCAGGCCCGCTCCTGCAACCGCTTCCGCGCCGGTGCCGCCACCCAATCCGGCTGAGCCCCCGGCGGCGCGGATTGCAGCCGAGCGCACAGCGCCTCTTAGGGGAAAGCAGCAAACGGCACGGCCCCAATTCAGCCATCAGCCGGCTCACGCGCGCAGCCGCAAGTCCGCGCAGAGCTCCGCGAGCAGCCGCGTGGCCCGTCGCGGCAGCCGGGACGTTCGCGCCGCGTCAGCGCGAAGCGCCGGGTCGCGTTCAAACCGCGGTTCCCGCCATGCACACGCACCACGCTGGACGCAGGGCGCGTCAAAAAACGGTCATGCGAACGGCCATGGGAATGGTCACAGTAAGCGCCATGGCGCGCGCCCCGCAAAAGGCTCCTCTGCTGCAAACCGCTTCCATTCCAACGGCAACGTTCGCGCGGCGCGCAAAGCGAGCGGCGCCCAGGGCTTGCGCAAAGCCAAGCCTTCGGCGGCAAGAAGTCTGCGCAACGGTCACGTTGCCGCCGGAAAAGGTTCCTCAAAGCCCGTTTCCCGGCGCGGCAGCGCTTCCCGCAAGGGTGCGCGTTCTGACGCACGCTCCGCCCGCAAAGACCGCAAACAGGCATTGACAGCGGCTACTAAAGCGAGCAACAGAGCGCGGTATGGCTTTACCGCTCCCTCCAGGCAGCGATCGAAGAAACGCGGATGAGCGCGGAAGACAACCGCATAGCCGCTCCCGAGCCCCTTCGCAGGGCGATCGTCGCCATCGACGGACCTGCCGGAGCGGGAAAAAGCACCATCGCCCGCCACTTGGCACGCCATTTCGGGCTGCTAAACCTTGAAACCGGCGCCATGTACCGCGCCTTCGCCCTCAAAGCCCTGCGCGCGGCAATCCCTTTGGATGACGGTGCGGCCCTGGAAAGGCTCGCCCGTGAAACCTCCATTCGCCTGGAACCTGGCGACGAAGAGAATCTCGTTCTGCTCGATGGCGAGGATGTGAGCGGCTTGATCCGCAACCCGACCGTCACTCAGGCTGCATCCCAGGTGAGCGTTTTCCCGGCAGTTCGCGCCTGGATGGTCCGTCTGCAACAGGAGCTTGGCGCGCAGGGTGGAGTGGTGATGGAGGGCCGCGACATTGGAACCGTCGTCTTCCCTCATGCCGAGGTCAAGATCTTTCTCGACGCAGCCCCTGAAGTGCGCGGGCAACGCCGCTACGAGCAGATGGGACAGCAAGACCGCACCTCCGCTCCGCCGCCGGAAGCCGCGGTCGCGCAGGGGGGGGGCGGCGACTCTTCGTCGCTCGAGCGTCAAGAGATCATCCGCGATTTGCGCGCTCGTGACGAGCGCGACCGCAATCGCGCCGACTCACCGCTCAAGCCTGCGCCGGATGCGCAGATTCTCGATTCGACTCACATGACGTTGCAGCAGGCGCTCGCCGCGGCCGAAGCGATCGTCGCCGCAAAGTTCGGCGAACCGCATACGACCCCGCAAACCTGCTGACCCGCTCTCTTGCTCCTTGCCGGGGTCCCCGGCGGGTGATTTGTACCCGCTGGGGTGGCTCGCTGCCTTGCGCCCTGCCCCGCAGCCCCATGCTATAGGCTCTTAGGTATATGGAGTTGACCTGCAGCCGTTGCCACCAGACTGTGCAGCCCGGGGATTGCTACTGCCCCTACTGCGGTCTGCCGCAACTCCTCTACACCGCAGACGCGGCTGCCGGCGCAGGTCAGCCCGAACGGTGGAGCGAAGCGGTGCGGGATGCGGGCGCCGTCGACTGGAAACCGGCCATGCGCTCGGCGCTCGCGCTGGCTGTCCCAGCCGGAATCCTCTGCGCGGAGCTCACTCGTATTGGCCCCATTGGCGCGCTTTTGATGCCCCTCGCCGCTGCCTGGGTGGTCGCGCTCTACATGCGCAGCCAGCGGCCGGCGTGGATCACCATCGGCGCGGGCGCGCGCATCGGCCTGCTCACCGGCATTTTGGGTGGTTGGGCAGCCGCCTTGACCATGGGGCTGACGCTCTACGCCCAGCGCTTCTGGTTGCACCAGGGCAAGACCTTCGACGATCTCTGGCAGAACCAGGTCAACCAGGTAAGCCAGCAGTTGTCGTCCATGGGCTTCGACGCGCAGGCAATCGCGGCGAATCGAGTGTTGATGCTCTCGCCCGAAGGACGTGCCGGTTCCATGCTTTTCGATACCGGTTTGCTGGTCATGATCGTTCTCGCCTTCGCCGTCGGCGGTGGTGCTCTCAGCGCGCGATTGCTGGGCCGCCCGCGCAGGTCGGAAAACTGACTCCGGCCGAGTCCTTCACTTAAAGGTCATTCGTTCGCGGCTTCAGATGGGTCGGGCGAATTTGCCGTGTCCAGATCGACAAAGATGCTCGCATTGGGGGGCAGACCCGGGCGCGTAGCAATTCCCGTCCGGGGCCTGGTTGGCGGGACAACTAGCGCTGAACTGCTTCCGGCGCGGCGACTGCGCGTACTGCCAGACGGCTGCAAAGGCCGCAATCGCCGGCGAGAGAGCCGCAGTCAGAGGCGGCGCGGCAAGGGTGCATCCAGGTGCAGGCGGACATTCGTCGTTGGCCACCCAAAGCGTCAGGCGGCTGCCTCGATTCTTGCCTTTGGAGGAGTCACTTGCAAGCACCCGCTTGGTCTCTCGCTCTGCAATATCCTGCGCCGTGCTGATCGTGCCCTTGCCGTCGCGGACGGCGATCCCGGAGCAATAGACGCCCGCCCGCGCGCCTGCCTCGCGCACCGCATCGACCCACGCGAAAAGATAAATGGCCTGTTCCGGGAGCAGCCGGCCACCCTCTTCCTGGTCAAGAAAGATCAGCACGTCCGGCGCGAACCCTTCCCGCTTCGCGGCGGCCATGGCGGCCTTCCCGTCCGTCGCGCCCAGAAGTGCCACATCCTGCCCTTTCAACTCCGCCGCCTTCAGCTCCGCATCGGTTCGCCCGTCAAAGAGCACAAGAAAACCGAAGCCGTACCGGCGGAGAATCCCCCGTTTCCCGGTCCAGCTGTTTCCTGTTTCGCCCGGCGGGTGATTCAGCCAGTAGCCCGTGAACCGAAAGCTTTTGCGCAGCGCGGGCAGGGCAGCATCGCCCGGATAATCGTTCCGGTCAAATCCAGGATAAAACCTTTCGTGAAAATCACTTCTATCATCCACACGCTGTGCCGGGCCCGCGCACATCGCCGCCCCGAGCAGCAGAGCCGCACCGCCGCTCATCCACCTGCTCGCCATCCGCCGCTTCCGCCTTGCTGACCCAACCATTCGCCCAGTTTAGATTGCCGCCAGGCCCAAGCCCACCCCGCTTCGAGCCCACTCCGCCTCAAATGAGAAGATCGGGAGAGCACCATCTCTGGTGCGGAGGTCGATCGGGAATGAGGGAGATTGTTGCGTTCATCTTCGGGCTGGCCCTCTTGGGCAACGCGGCCCTCTTCGTGCCTCAGGCGCTCGCCGTTTGGCGCAAGAAAAGCGATGAGGGGATTTCGCTGGTCACCTTTGGCGGCTTCTGCATCCTGCAAATCATCGGCGTCGTCCATGGCGTCTACCAGCACGACAATTCCCTCATCGTCGGCCTTGGCGCCAGCTTTCTCACCTGCGGCACGGTCACCCTCCTGACCGCCGTCTACCGGGTCCGCCGCCTGCGGGTCCTCAGCCGCCTCCCCGTGGCCTGACTTGCCAGCCTGACCCGCTGGGCCGAGCCGGAACATGATGATTTGATTTCCATCACATCCCGGGTTGCATAATGGCGGGAACGACAGTTGTGTGCAAGCCGGGGTATACTGCATTTCCCCGGCGTGTTAGTCCGTCCGGGATGACACGCATGCCCTTGCAGCCGGCCCCGCAAGGCCGCAGGAGAACCCGATGAAGATTACCGACACAGTGGATCAGGTGCTCAAGCACAAAGCATTCAGCAGAATCCTGCCCATTTCCCCCGAGCAGTCGGTGCACGAAGCTCTGACGCTGATGGCCGAGTACGATGTCGGCGCCCTGCTCGTCATGTCCGGGCAGCGCCTGGTGGGCATCGTGTCGGAGCGGGACTATGCACGCAAGGGCATCCTGTTGGGCCACCGCGCCAAAGAGACTCAGGTCCGCGAGATCATGACCAGCCCGGTTGTCTCCGTCACTCCGCAGCACACCGTGGACGATTGCATGAACCTCATGACCGAGCGCCATTTCCGCCACCTCCCGGTGCTCGACGGCGAACGCGTGGTGGGCATCATCTCCATCGGAGACATGGTCAAGTGGGTCATCTCCGGCCAGGAGCGCGCCATCCAGGCCCTCGAGGGCTACATCACCGGCGCGTACCCCGGCTAACTGGAAAGGCGCGCCCAAAACGTCGTTTTTTATCCCAGAAAAATCCCCGCAATCGCCGCCGAAATCAGGTTGGCCATCGTTCCCGCCAGCATCGCCCGCACGCCCAGCCGCGCCAGGTCGTTGCGCCGCTCCGGAACCAGCGCGCCGATGCCGCCGATCTGCATCCCGATCGATCCCAGGTTGGCAAAGCCGCACAGCGCGAAGGTCGCAATCGTAAATGAGCGCGGCAGCAGCGCCGCCTTTTGCGTGCCCAGCGCGATATACGCCACCACCTCGTTGAGCGCCATGCGCGTGCCCAGCAGATTCCCGATAGCCGGGCAGTCGCGCCACGGCACTCCGATCAGCCAAGCCACCGGCGCGCCGACAAACCCCAGAATCTGCCCCAGGCTGCTCGGGAACCAGTGCATGTAAGCCATGCCATGCACCCAGCCCAGCATCATGTCGAGCAGCGCCACCAGCGCCAGAAAGCTGATCAACATGATGGCCACATTCAAAGCCAGCTTGCCGCCGTCAATGGTCCCGCGCGCGATGGCGCCGATAAAATTTTCCTCCGCGTGCATCTCGTCCTTGGGGATGACGACCTTGCCCTCCGTCGCCGCCACCTCCGTCTCGGGGACCAGCATCTTGGCCATCAGGATCGTTCCCGGCGAGGTCATGATCACCGCCGAGAGCAGGTGCCGCGCCTCCACGCCCTGCGAAATGTACATGGCCATGATGCCGCCCGAAACGTGCGCCATGCCGCTGGTCATGATCGTCATCAGCTCGCTGCGCGTAGCCTTCGAAAGAAACGGCCGGATGGTCAACGGCGCCTCGGTCTGCCCCATGAAGATGCTCGCCGCCACGTTCATGCTCTCCGCGCCCGAGATGCGCATCGTTTTGAGCATGACCCACGCGAAAGCGCGGATGATCTGCTGCATCAGGCCGATGTGGTACATCACCGCAAAGAACGCCGAGATGAAGATGATGGTGGGCAGCACCTGAAAGGCGAAGATCGCGCCCTTGTTCACTCCCAGCAGGTTGCCCAGCGCGCCGGAGTTGGGAAGCCCAAGCTGACCGAACAATACCTGCGTCCCCGCGAACGTGGCAGAGAGCATCTTGGTCACCACGCCACCTGCCCAATTCATCACATCCTGCCCTAAACTGAACCGCAGCACCAGGAAGGCGAAGGTGATCTGCAGCCCGAGTCCCCAGGCGATGGTGCGCCAGCGGATGCGCTTGCGGTCGGTGGAGAAGAGCCACGCGGCCAGTAATACCGCCAGAATCCCCAATACCCCAGTGAATCGAGCCAATGAAATTGCCTCCTACAGCGGCTCCTGGCCGCTAGCTTCGCGATGCGATCCGCGACCATCGTGCCAGCCACGGCCCACGATCATCAAGACCGTTCGCTCCGCAAATCGTAGCCAGAATCTAAGAGCGACAAGCTGTTATTCGATTAAGTTACAGCATTGCAAACCAAATCCCACCGAAAAAGCACACAGCCCAGCACCAACAAGCTAGGAGCTAGCGGCTAGAAGCCGCCTTCAAATACTTCTCCGCCGCGTCCCGCGTGAACACGTGCCCCACCAGCGGCACTGCGTGCGGCGGGGTCTTGGAGAAGTGAACAGCCTGTTTGACAATCGCCACCGGCTCGCCCAGCAACTCCGACCGCGTGGCATACACCGTTGCCAGCGGCTCGCCGCGCTGCACCCGCGCGCCGCGCCGCGCGTGGAAGAGAATCCCCGCATGTGGATCCACCGGCTCCCCGGCTTTCTCGCGCCCCGCGCCCGTGCGCTGCACTGCCCAGCCCAGCGCGGTCGTGTCCATCTCCGCCACGTACCCGCTCTCCCACGCCTCCACCACCTCGGTCGCTCCAGGCTTGTGAAAGCTCTCCATATCGTCGAAGACCGATACGTCCCCGCCCTGCGCATCCACCATCTTCATAAACACAGCGAGCCCGGCCCCATCGGTTAGCGCCGCTTCCGCCAGTGCGTTCCCGGCCGCAGGCGATTCCGCTTTTCCGCCCAGATCGATCATCCATCCGGCCAGGATCAGCGACAGCTCGCGCAAGTCCTCGCTCCAGGCTGGCCGCTTGCCGCGCAGCAGCTCCACGCACTCCACCAGCTCGATCCAGTTTCCCGCCGCGCGCCCCAACGGCTGGCTCATATCGGTGAGCAACGCTGCCGTGCGCGTCCCCGCGGCCTCCGCCGTCGCCACCATCAGCGCCGCCAGGAACTCGCCGTCCTCCGCCTTGCGCAGAAATGCGCCCGAGCCGGTCTTCACGTCCAGCACCAGTCCGTCCAGCCCCGCCGCCAATTTCTTGCTTAAGATCGACGCGCAGATCAGCCCCGGATTCTCCACCGTCCCGGTGCGGTCGCGCAGCGCGTAGAGCTTGCGGTCGGCGGGCGCAAGTTCGTCCGTCTGGCCGATAATCGACGCGCCGCACTTCGCGATCACCGCCTCAAACTCGGCCAGCGTTAAAGACGTGCGGTACCCGGGGATCGCTTCCAGCTTGTCCAGCGTCCCGCCGGTGTGGCCCAGCGACCGCCCGCTGATCATGGGCACCGCCACGCCGCATGCCGCCGCCAGCGGCGCAACCAGAAAGCTGGTTTTGTCTCCCACCCCGCCCGTGGAGTGCTTGTCCACGGCCCGCTTGCCCAGCCTCGCCGGCGAAAACTTCACGCCCGAGTCGCGCATGGCCAGCGTCAGCGCGCGCGTCTCGCTGAGCGAAAGCCCCTTCAGCCACGCTGCCATCAGCCACGCGGCAAGCTCCGCCTCTTGAATCGAGCCACTAGCCGCACCCGCCGCCACAAACGCGATCTCGCGCGCATCCAGTTCCCCGCCGTCACGCTTCTTGCGGATGATGTCGATCATGTGCAGCGGAGCAGCGGCGGAAGTCTCAATCGAATTGCTGCCGGTCGGCGTCATGGATTCAGTGCCCTACTTCAACTTCATCTCGGACCCCAGCGGAAACAGGTCGCTGAAGGTCATCGTCCGCACGCCATCCGCTGCGGGAAAGATGATCGGCGCATCGGGCAGAATGAATTCGGCCAGCATCTGCCGGCACGCCCCGCACGGAGGGCTCGGCAAGCCGTTCAGATTCGCAACCGCCACCGCCCCGACCCGGATCTCCGGCCCGAATTGGGAGACAGCCCGCACCAACGCCGCGCGCTCCGCGCAGATGGTCAACCCGAAACTCACGTTTTCTACGTTCGTCCCGGTCACAATCTCGCCGTTCGTAAGCTTGAGCGCGGCGCCCACGCGGAATCCCGAATAGGGGGAATAGGAGTGCCGCGCAGCCTGTCGCGCCACTTCGAACAGCTTTTTGAGCGCCGGCTGAGTCAAGTTGGTCATGGAGAATGCATCCCTCGCATCTGCAAATGGGGGCAAGATTAGAGGCTAATGCATTTTGACCTCTCATGTACACCCGCGCTGCAGCCGGTGTCACGCTCCACAACCAAACCCGCGAACCTCTGCCCATCGCCAGCCCGGAATCTGTTCGCTACTCCCTAATCCCTAAACCCTGCCTCTCTCAAGTTCACCGCCGATTTTCCGATAGACCTCATGTGTCCTCGTCGCGCGGGTGTGCCATTCCCGCCGGCCGGTTGAGTGCGTGCAATGGACGATCTGACAAGAGAGTTCCTGATCGAGAGCCAGGAAGGGCTGGACCGCATGGAGCGGTGCCTGACCGAGCTGGAAGAGCGGCCTCGCGATGCGGCTCTGCTGGGCGAGATCTTTCGTTCCGTGCATACCATCAAAGGAACTACGGGGTTTCTGGGCTTCAAGCGCCTGGAAAAACTGGCTCATGCCGGCGAAAACCTGCTCGGCCTGCTGCGCGACGAGAAACTCACCGCCAACGTGGCTGTGATTACCGCGCTTTTGCAATTGCTTGACGGATTGCGCGTCATCCTCAAGGCCATCGAAACCGAGGGCAACGAGGGCGCCGGTGACGACGGCGCTCTCATCGCGCGCCTGGAGAAGTTGCAGGCTCCCGTGATCCACCCCAGGGGCAGGAACGCGCCGCCGAAAGCCCCGGCGCGCCGCCCCCGCGGCCAGGATCCGCAGCCGGGGACCCCGGAGCCGGCGCAGCAGTCCGTCGGCCTCAAAGCCGTCGCGCAAAGCGTGCGAATGGGGCCTGAGATGCAACCACCAGGTTCTCAGGCGTCCGCTGTTTTCGCCGCCACGCTGGATTCCGATCCTCCCGCAGCGGCGCCCGTCACGCCCCAGCCGCCCGCAATTGCGGATTCCCCGGTTGCCGCTGGCTCCACAATTGCGCGCGGCCCACTCGCGGGATCAGCGGCGGAGAGCACGTTGCGCGTCGACGTCGCCCTGCTCAACCGCATGATGAACCTGGTGGGCGAGCTGGTGCTCACGCGCAACCAGGTTCTGCAGGCCACTGCCGCCGATCCCAACATGACCCTGCTCTCGCGCCGCCTCGACATGGTCACCGCCGACCTGCGCGAATCGGTAATGAAAGCCCGCATGCAGCCGGTCTCCAATGTCTTCTCCAAGATTCCGCGCATGGTCCGCGACCTCTCACAGTCGCTCGGCCGCCGCGTCAGCCTGAAGATGGAGGGCCAGGAAACGGAGCTCGACAAAAGCCTGCTCGAGGCCATCAAGGACCCTCTCACGCACGCCGTGCGCAACGCCCTCGATCACGGCATCGAGCCCCCTGCGGTGCGCCAGGCCGCGGGCAAAGATCCTGAAGGTTCGCTCACCCTGCGCGCCGTGCAGGAGGGCAGTCATGTCATCGTCGAGGTCTCCGACGACGGCGCCGGCATCTCCGTCGAAAAGGTTCGCGCCAAGGCCATCGAGCGCGGCCTCATCACGCCCCAGCGCGCCGCGCAACTCAGTGAGCGCGAGCTTCTGCAGATGATCTTTCTCCCCGGCTTCTCCACCGCCGCGCAAATCACCAACATCAGCGGGCGCGGCGTTGGCATGGATGTAGTCCGCACCAATGTCGAGAAGATCGGCGGCAAAGTCGAGATCGACTCCCGCACGGGCACGGGAACCACGCTGCGCCTGCGCATCCCTCTCACCCTGGCCATCATTCCCGCGCTCATCGTGCGCAGCCTCAACCAGAGCTTCGCGCTCCCTCAGGCCGCGCTCTCTGAGCTGGTGCACGTTCCGCCCCAACACGCCGCCTCAGCCATCGAATGGATCGACGACGCGCCGCTCTACCGGCTGCGCGGCCGCCTCCTCCCACTGGTCTTTCTCGACCGTCTCCTCATGCCCGGCCGCGAGTGCAAGCTCACCGCGAACCGCGATAACTTCATCGCCGTTCTCGACGCTGACGGCCGCCGTTTCGGCCTCGTTGTCGACGCGCTCGCCGATCCCGAGGAGATCGTCGTCAAGCCGCTCTCGGCGGTGCTCAAGGATATTGGTCTCTACTCCGGCGCCACCGTCCTTGGCAATGCCGATCTGGCCCTGATTCTCGATCCCGGCGCCATCGCCACGCGCGCCGCCGTGGCCATAAGCAACGAAGACGAATCCTCGCGCGCGTCCGAAGAAGAGAGCGAAACCGGCGACGCCGACATGGACTATCTTCTCGTGGAGGCCGCGGGACGCCACGCTGCAGTGCCGCTGGCCGATGTGCTGCGCATCGAGCAGCTTCCCCTTTCGCGAATCGAATACTTCGGCTACCGGCCGGTCCTCAACTTCGAGGGGCAATTGCTTCCCATCGAGGATTCGGGCGGCATCCTGGCTGAGGCGCAGGGCAATCCCGGCGCCCAGATCGTCGTGGTCGTCTGCAGGGAAGGCAATCGTCAGGTGGGAATTGCGGTCTCGCACGTGCTCGACGTGGCCGCCGGGAGCAGCCTCTTCGAGGCCGGCGCCGGCCGCCGGACCGAAGGCGTGACCCTGCTCAAGAGTCGCGTCACAGGTGTGGTCGATCTCGGCGCAGTGGCTCCGCTTCCCGCCTCTGAAGGCGCGGCGCTGGAGTCGCAGCAGATTGCGGAGGGGGCGGCATGAGTGCGGCAGCAGGCGCGTCGCGTCGCAAGCAGAACACCGAGACCCTGGTCGAGGTGTGCTCCGTCCGCCTGGGGAACACCCTCTTCGGCGTGCCCATCACCCACATTCTTGAGATTGTGGGCGCGGCCCGGCCCCAGCCCGTTCCCTTGGCTCCTGGATTCGTGGGCGGCTTGGTTCACTATCGCGGCGACGTGCTCACCACCGTGAGCCTGCGCCACTTGCTCGGCCTTCCACCCAAAGACGGCGCTCAGGACATCCTGGTGCTCGACAGCGCCGGCGGATGCTTTGGCCTGCTCGTGGACTCGGTGGGCGAGGTGCTCACCGTTTCCTCGGCCGGCTACGAACCCAACCCCTCGATCCTCAACGAGCACCGCCGGGCGTTGCTGGCCGGCGCCTACAAACTCAAGGATGGCCTGCTCGTGATGTTGGATCCGGACCGGCTCGATCCCATGCGGCTGGGCGCGGCCCATGCGGCCTAGGTCTCTGACCGCTAAGTTTTGTACGAATTGGGGTGCCCCAGGTCCCGATTTTGGGACCTGGGATTAGCAATCGCTAGGTTCGAGATCACGCGGTCAGCGGCCTAAGGTGATTCGGCGCCGGAGGCGCTCTCTCAGGAGGCAACCATGCGCGCACTCATCGTCGACGACTCCCGCTTTGTCAGGGGATTCTGGCGCGGCCTGCTCGAAAAAAAGGGCATCGTCTGCGAGGACGCGGCCGACGGCCAGGCCGCTCTCGATCGCCTGCACTCGAGCTCCGCACTCGACCTCGCCCTCGTGGATTGGAATATGCCGGTGATGAACGGCCTGGAACTGCTGCGCCGCTTGCGCGCTGGCGCCTTCTCCGGCATCAAGGTGGTGATAGTGACCACCGAGGATGAGAACGACTACATCGCCAGCGCCCTCGATGCCGGTGCCGACGAATACCTGATGAAGCCCTTCGACGGCGAAGCTTTGACCGACAAACCGGCCATCATCGGCCAGGTGGAGGCCTGAACCATGGCCGCCGCCAGCCGAACCCGGGTTCTCATCGTGGATGACTCCGCCGTCATGCGCAGCCTTCTCCGCTCCGTCGTGAACTCCGGCGCCGGACTTGAGGTGGCCGGAACCGCGGCCGATGGCGCATCGGCCCTCAGCGCTCTCGCCCTCGACCGCCCCGGCGTGGTTCTTCTCGATGTCGAGATGCCGGTCATGGATGGTCTCGTCACGCTGCGTAAGCTGCGCGAACAAGGCCACAAGATGCCGGTCATCATGTGCAGCTCGCTCACCCAGCGCGGCGCAAAGGTCACCATTGAGGCCCTCGCCTGCGGCGCCAGCGATTACGTCGCCAAGCCCTCCGGCCAGTCCAGCCGCGAGGAAGCCATGCGCGCCCTCGCCCAGGAGCTCATCCCCAAAATTCATGCGCTCACCGCGTCCACGCCGCGGCCATCTGTCTTTCCCGCGTCGCCGCGCCTTGTCCCGCATCCGTTCCCGCCGTCCGCCGTGCAGCTCCTGCCTGCCGCCGCCCCGGCCGTCGTGGCCATCGGCGTCTCCACCGGTGGTCCCGCCGCGCTCGACGTCCTTCTCCCCGAGCTTCCCGCCAACTTTCCCCTTCCGGTTCTCGTGGTGCAGCACATGCCCGAGGTCTTCACCCGCCTCTTTGCCGAGCGCCTCGGCCGCCGTTGCCGCCTGCGCGTGTGCGAAGCCTCGGAGGGTGCTCCCGCCATTCCAGGCACCATCTACATCGCCCGCGGCAACTGGCACATGGAAACGCTGTCTGCCGCTCGCGCCGGCTCGCCTGCCACTCTCCACCTCAACCAGGACCCGCCCGAAAATCATTGCCGGCCCGCGGTCGACGCGCTCTTTCGCAGCGTGGCCGGGGTCTACGGCTCTGCCGTCCTGGCCGTTGTGCTCACCGGAATGGGATCCGACGGCCTCGCCGGCTGCCGCATCATTCGCGCCCAGGGCGGCAGCGTGCTCGCCCAGGATCAGGCCACCAGCACCGTTTGGGGCATGCCCGGCGCCGTCGCGCAAGCCGGCCTGGCGCACAAGGTGCTCCCGCTCGCCGCCATCGCTCCTGAAATCCTCAGAATCGCCGGCCGCGCCGCCGTTGCCGCGGCCGAGGCCCATCTCCTCCCTCGGATGGTGGTGTAACGATGGCAACCGCCACCACCGATTACGGCTATCTGCGCAAACTGGTCTTCAGTCTCACGCACAATGTCCTCGACCCCGCGCGCGACTACCTCTTCGAGACGCGCCTCTCCAAAGTCCTCCGCAACCAGGGAATGAACCGCCTCGACGAGCTGGTGCGCAGCCTGCGCGCCGCGAAAAATCCCGCCCTCGAGCAAGCCATCGCCGAGGCCATGACCATCAACGAAACTAGCTTCTTCCGCGATTGCCGCCCCTTCGAGCTGCTGCGCACCGAGCTCTTTCCGCAACTCATCGAAGCGCGCCGCCGCACGCGCTCGCTGGCCATCTGGAGCGCCGCCTGCGCCGCCGGCCAGGAGGCCTACAGCGTCGCCATGCTCCTCCGCGAGCACTTTCCCCTCCTCGCACGCTGGAACCTCTCCATCGAAGGCACCGATCTCAGCAGCGAAGTCATCGAGCAGGCCCGCGCCGGCCGCTATCGCCGCATCGAGATCAACCGCGGCTTGCCCGCGCGCTTCGTCGTCCGCTATTTCGACCACGTCGGCGAGGACTGGATCGTCAAGCCCGAAGTCCGCAAGCTCTGCCACTTTCGCCAGGCCGATCTCTGCGGCCCCGCATTTCCTTTCGCCCGCTCTACTGACCGCTTCGACGTCATCCTTCTGCGCAACGTCATGCTTTACTTCGCGCAGGAAACGCGGCGCACCCTTCTCGCCGGAATTCACCGCCTGCTCCCGCCCGACGGCATCCTCTTCCTCGGCTCGAGCGAGCAGCCCGCCGATCTCTCCCTCTGGACTCCCGTCCTCGCCGGCGGCACCAGCTACTATCGCCCCCGCCAGCCCAGCCAGACGCGAGCCATCAGCGCGGCGGCGGCGCGGGCGTCAGCCCGTGGCGGAGCATGATATCGATCATCTTTGTCTTGTCTGGTGGCCCGCCGCCTGCGGCTTTCGCCGCCTCGGCTGCCTCGCGGAAGTACTGCGGACCGATCGCTGCGGGCGTAACCACGCACAGCACCTTCACATCCGCGGCGCCGTTGTTGTCGAACCGGTGCACGGCGCCCCGCGGAATGCACAGCGCCTGCCCCGGCCCCACGTCGATCACCTTGCCGTCCACGGTCCACGTCAACACGCCCTCGATACCGTACACCGTCTCCTCGTAGTGGTCGTGGCTGTGCGCCGGCGCCATCAGTCGCTGTCCGGCGGGAACAACCACTTCAAAGACCGCCACCGTACCGCCCGAGTTCTCACTGGTGACGAGGAAGCGCACCTCGAGCGGCCCGAGATGGATGGTTTCGTCAGCGGGATTGACGCATAGATCGATAGATTGCACTGTCATGGAGACCTCCGTTTCCCATATCGCTATCGTTGATTGATCGTTTCGTAAACTCAAACTTGGGCCCGTCATGCCGGGGGAAGAAGTTCAAGGTCGTACCGGGGAGCCGCCGCCATCGCCCGCGCCATCATCGCTTTGCTGGGAGGCGGCGGCGCCGCATCGCGATCCGCGGCAGGTTCGAACACCTCGGCAAAGTAGTTCTCAAGGCCCGCCGGCGTGGTCAAAACCAGCGCCTTCGCGCAGCCATCGCCGGTGTTCTTGAAGGAATGCGCGATTCCGCGGGGAAGGAAAGCGAAATCGCCCGCCGATGCAGTGATTGTATTCCCGCCCACCTGAATCGTCAGCGTGCCTTCAAGAATGTGGAACGACTCGTCCTCGCGGTGGTGGATGTGCGGCGGTGGGCCTCCGCCCGGCTGAACACTCATCTCCGCCAGGAAAAAGGCGCCCCCAGTTTCCTTGCCGGTGATGAGAAACGTCAGTTGGTTTCCGGGGCCCCAGTAGGCCGGTCCGGTTCCTGCGACCACGTACCTCACCGGGTCCTGCCGCGCCACGTCCGTTTTTGCTTTTCCGTTCCCCGCGCCAGCCTGCCGCGTGGCCTGCTGTGAGTCTTCTCTTACGGTCTCGGCCGGGGAATGGTCGAGAACTTCAACAGTTTGTGGTGTCATTTCGAACCTCCTTTGTGGTAAACTTTGTTTACCATAAGACGATAGTAAACACAGTTTACTTGGAGTGTCAATGACTTTTTTTGAGGAAAATTCACCGGTCAAAACCAGGGATATGCTCATCGGCGCCCTGCTGCGCGCTCCGGCCGAGGCCATTCATCGCCGTATCATCCGTGAACTCAACGCGGCGGGCTTCAAGGGACTCAGCTTGCCCCACATGGCAGTCTTCCGCTATCCCAGTCCGGATGGAAAACGCCCGGGCGTGATTGCCGAGCGCGCCAACATGAGCAAGCAGGCCATGAACCGTCTGCTGGGCAGCCTCGAGGAACTCGGGTACCTGGTCCGCTCCGACGCGCCCCATGAGGGCCGCGCGCGCATCGTCCATTTCACCAAGCGCGGCCACGCCGCCTACGCCAAGGCCATCGACATCCTGCGCGACATCGAGCGCGAATGGAGGGCCGAGCTCGGCCCCAGGGATTTCGCCCGGCTCAAAGAGATTCTCTTCTGCGTCTGGGAGAGCAAGCTGGTCCGTTAGCGCGAGGCGGCTCGGAGTTTGCCGGTGAGTGACTCGGCGATTTAGCGGCATTTGACCCGTCAGGATGTGGGTCAACTTCCGGTTTCCCGGCCAACCGCCCGAAGCACGAAATTTGATTACAGCAGTTTCGGAAACAGTGTAGCCGCATTCACGAAACTCAAGTCGGCGCGACCAGCAGAATCGGGATCCCCACGGACAGGTCATGGTCCGTGGGGCGGAGAGAGCGACGACTTCGGTAGACGGTTTGACCGGACACCGTATTTCCGAAACTGCTCTAGAAGCTCCCGCACATCCAGGGCTCTCCTGCAGGAAGCGCGTACAGGACGGAACGGAATCAGCCGTTTTTTCGACCTTTCGGGCGAACGCGAATCTCGGAATTTCGAACGCGAACCACTCATTCATAGAGCCGGTTTTAGCTGCCGGGCGGGGCAGTCATTAACAGGACCCAGTCGGGGTCTCCGTCGTGGTTGTTGCCGGGAGTAGTAAAGTCCTGAAGGCCGGAGTTCGGAAACGGCGAACCTGAGATTGTGGTGGTTGCGCCATTGGAGGGATCGTACCATTGCGCCGTCACCGGACCGGAGAAGTTGGAAAGGTTCACCGTCAACGTGGACGTATTGGGGCAGTAAGTCAGCGCCAGGCTTCCGCTGGTGATCCAACTCGTGGTGCAGTAAGTAGCCGTAGTGAGATTCAAATTGGAGGCATCATAGGTGCCGTACCCCGCGGTGACCACCTCATGCGTCGTGTCGGGGACAAGATCCCACCAGGAGATGTTGCTGAAGAGTTGGTTGATGTACTGGATCTCAAGCGCGCCCGGGCTGCTGAGCTGGCTCTGCCATCCTGAAATGAAGCCCCAGAAATAGTGATTCCCCCAAATCTGGCCGACGCCGCCCGAAGTCAGCGTCCAATAGGCTTGTTCACGCAGCACGTAGGGTCCCGCGAGGGCGGGCAGGTTTCCGGTGTCGTTCTCCGCTTCGTAATTTTCTTCGATGAGGAAAACCGGCAGCGTCGGGCTGCTGGCGTACGCCTGCAACACGTTATCGTAAGTTTCGTAATAGGTGTAAGCCCCGTCATCGGTGAGGACGCCGGAAAGAAGCGTGTCCTGGTTGGAGTAGCTGAAATTGTAATTCAATTCAATGGTCTGCAAATGATTGGGGTCGGCGCTGGCAATCCCGGCCATGACTTGATAGACCAGGTTATTGTCGGTACTGTTGGTTGACCAGGTCTGAAAGTCGTTCCCCGACTCCCACATGATGTTGGTAAAACTCTTGTAGCGATTTCCCAGGTAGGCTCCGTAGTTGAATGCCTTCGTGGCTCCGTTGTTTTCCAGAGTCCCCAGCCACCCTCCGGTCTCGATAGGATCCAGAATCACCACCAATCCATAGGAGGCAGCGAGGTTGATCGCGCTATCCAACTCGGCGAAGTAGGCCGGGTTGGGCGTGGAGAGGTCGTAGTTTGCTGGAGACGACCCGCTGGTGAAGGGTGGCGTTCCATCAAAGGCCGTCCCGGCTGCGTTGCCGCCGGTGTACATGGTGCAGATTGCGTCAGCATTGATCGCATTGAATCCTTGGCCTTGCCGGGCGCTCATGTATGTCGCCATGTCGCTGGGGTCGATGGTGCAGATCATGCCCTGAGGAGAATCCGCCATCAGCAGCCACGGAGTATCGTTCTGATCGACAAAGTACCTCGCATTGGCGCTGTTCTGCAGCGGCAGGACCGCGACATAGGTAAACCCGTTGGCCAAACCCCCGCTCTCGCCATCGGGGTTGGTCACCGTCACCGTTACCGCTCCCGCGCCCCACGATGGCGTCGCAGCCGAGATGGTCGTATCGTCGGTCACCACGACGTCGGTCGCGGCCGCCCCTGCAAAGGCCACCGTTGCTCCCGCGCCGAAGCCTGTGCCGGTGATGGTTACCGCCGTCCCTCCTGCCGTCGAACCGCTGTTCGGCGTTACGCTGCTGATGACCACCGGCACCGCCGCGGCGATGGTGAGCGTCAGCGTGGCGTTCCCCGTGCCTCCGCTGTTGGTAGCGCTCAGCGTCACTGTCGAAGTTCCTGTCGCCGTGGGCGTCCCCGAGATCAACCCCGCCCCGGTGTCTACGGTCAGGCCTGCGGGCAAGCCCGCCGCCGCGTAACTGGTTGGGGAATTCGTCGCCGCGATCTGATAGGAGAATGCGCTGCCCACCGCCCCGCTGGCGGTTGTCGCGCTGGTGATCACTGGCGCCGGCGGGGCGGCGACAGTGAGTGTCAGCGTCGCGTTCCCGGTACCGCCGCTGTTGGTCGCGCTCACGGTCACCGTCGAGGTTCCTGCCGCGGTGGGCGTCCCCGAAATCAACCCCGTCGCGGTGTTTACGGTCAATCCTGCAGGCAATCCAGTCGCCCCGTAACTGGTGGGCGAATTCGTGGCTGTGATCTGATAGGAGAAGGCGCTGCCTACTGTCCCATTGGCCGTTGTCGCGCTCGTGATCACTGGCGCCGGCGGGACGGCGACAGTGAGTGTCAGCGTCGCGTTCCCGGTGCCGCCGCTGTTGGTGGCGCTGAGCGTCACGGTCGAGGTTCCTGCCGCGGTGGGCGTCCCCGAGATCAAACCCGTCGCGGTGTTTACGGTCAATCCTGCAGGCAATCCCGCCGCCCCGTAACTGATCGGCGAATTCGTCGCCGTGATCTGATAGGAGAAGGCGCTGCCCACTGTTCCGCTGGCTGTTGTTGCGCTCGTGATCACCGGCGCCGGCACCACCAAGGCGATGGTAAGCGTCAGCGTGGCGGTCCCCGTACCCCCGCTGTTGGTGGCGCTCAGCGTCACCGTTGAGGTTCCGGCGGCGGTGGGCGTCCCCGAGATCAACCCCGTCGCGTTGTTTACGGTCAATCCTGCAGGCAATCCAGTCGCCCCGTAACTGGTGGGCGAGTTCGTTGCCGTGATCTGATAGGAGAAGCCGCTTCCCACTGTCCCGCTGGCTGTTGTGCTGCTGGTGATCACCGGCGCGGGCACCACCAAGCCGATGGTAAGCGTAAGCATGGCGGTCCCCGTGCCCCCACTGTTGGTGGCGCTCAGCTTCACGGTCGAGGTTCCCGCCGCCGTGGGCGTCCCCGAGATCAACCCCGTCGCGCTGTTCAAAGTCAATCCCGCCGGCAAGCCAGTGGCCCCGAAGCTGGTTGGGGAATTCGTCGCCGTGATCTGATAGGAGAAGGCGCTGCCCACTGTTCCGTTGGCTGTCGTCGCGCTTGTGATCACCGGCGGCGCCAGCGCGGCAGCAATGGTGAGCGTCAGCGTGGCGTTCCCGGTACCGCCGCTGTTGGAGGCGCTCAGCGTCACCGTCGAGGTTCCCGCCGCCCTGGGCGTCCCCGAGATCAACCCCGTCGCGGTGTTTACCGTCAAGCCTGTCGGCAAGCCCGCTGCGCCGTAACTGGTGGGCGAATTCGTCGCCGCGATCTGATAGGAGAAGGCGCTGCCGACTGTCCCGCTGGCCGTTGTGGCGCTGGTGATCGCCGGCAGCGCCGTCGCCACGGCGGTGTTGATGTTCCCGCCGCAGCCGGAAAGGTCGAGGGCGAAAAGGGCTACGACGCTGAGAGACACGCGAACGGCTTTCATAAAAGCCATCGTTGGTCCCGGCCTCCGGGGAAAGCTCATCATATTCCCAGAATCATTATCGTTTAAAAAGACAAAGCACCCAGCGTGTGCCGTCGCCTCCCGACCGGGACCGGATGGGGGTGGCTACGCGTTAGACGTTCCAAAGCCCTTCGGGTCCTGGTTGATCGCCAAACCCGACACTGCGAGGTCAAATGTTGGTAACAGTCCAACTCACTCAATGATTGAGATTACATCTGCTTCCGAGTCCCGGGACAGCGGTTACTGAAGCAGAGGTTTGCAGTCCCGACCTTCTCGCCGCCGTCCACCGCCCCCACACGCCCAAGCCCTCGCCAGCCCCCAAAAACCCTATCGCAAACGCAAAATGCGACGATTTCCACGATTTCCGACCACCTGCAGGTCACAAAAATGGCCAATTACTCCACCTGCAAGTCACATTTTCCGCGAGCTCACGATGCGACGATTTTTCTTTGCTGCCGCGTTGCCATTTTTATGACCTGCAGGTGGAGCGATTTGCGGCGTCGGAACGCCTTAGGAAACGCCGTATCCGGACCATGAGCTGAGAGCTAGCTCTTGTCCCCCATCAGCCGCTCGACCTCATCGTGCAGCCGCGCGGTGATCGCGGCCTCGGTCTCCTCGGGGCCGAATCGGATGGCCTCGCCGATATGCACTTCGAGGATCCCGGAACGGAACCAGCGGCGCTCCCGGGTCTTCAGTTGGCCCAGCCCGCGGATGCCCACGGGAACGACGGGCACAAAGCTCTGCTTCACCAGCAGGCCGATACCCGGCCGGAAGTGCGCCAACTGCCCCTCAGCCGAGCGCGTGCCCTCAGGGAAGACCATCACGTTGTAGCCGTGGTCCAGAGCCTTGCCCGCGTGGGCAAAGCTGGCCTGAAAGTCGCGCTGGCGCGGCAGCGGAAACACGTTGAACAGCGCCGTCACCAGCCAGTAAGCCGGCGGCCCGAGCACGTAGAAGCCCTTGTGTCCCGGCGGCCAGTCGGGATTGCGCCAGTGCCGGTAATCGTCGAGCATCTCGCCCATCATGGCCGTGGCGATCCACCGGCGGTAGGGTCCGGCGAGCGCGTATTGAATGAGCGGCCCGTCGTAAGCCGTGACGTGATTGCCGATGATGAGCAGCGGCCCCTCGGGAAGTGGCGTGGCAGGGCCAACCACGCGCGGCGCAGCCAGTAGCCACGTGAACGGCCGCATGATGGCCTCAATGAACGCCACGCGGATCCAGTGGAACGGCTTCCACCACGGCCACTCGGGATAGACAAAGCGCACGCGCGGCGGGCCGCGCAGCAGGAAGGGCTGCGGGGCTGCCGCAGCGGGGACAGCGAGCGTGCCTTGACCGGCTGGACCGCCTTCGGTCTGCTGCTGCGCGGCTGCGGCGGGCGCCCCGTCTTGGCGCGGTGTTTCATGCACCTGGGCGGCGGCGATCGGCTCCGCGTCGGCATCGCCGCCGGCCACCAGCCGGCGCAGCTCGCCGAGCGTCTGCACCTCTTCGAGCAGGCCGTTGCTGGAGATAATGCCCAGCCGTTCCTCGATGGCGGCGGCCAACTGCACGCGGCCCAGGCTGTCGAGATGCAAATCCTCAGTGAGCCGCAACTCGTCGCCCACGCCGGGGTTGCCCTCGCCGGTGATTTGCCCGATAAGCGCCAGCAGCCAGTCCGACGAGGGGCCAAAGGCGTGTTCGGAATTGGCGGCGGGCGCGCCGCTGGTGGGCGTGGCGGCGGCGGCCTGGATGTGGGCCAGCCATTCCGCGACCGGCTTGCGCCTCACCTTGCCGGTGGAGGTGCGGGGCAAATCGGGCTCCGGCCAGAGCACCCAGCGGGTGATGCGCTGGAATTCGGGCAGGGTGGCGTTGGCGCGCTCGATCGCCGCCAGGGCCTGGTCGCCCGACCCCCGGCAGGCCAGCACTGCGCAGGGTTCCGGCCCCGTGGGAGTCTCCATGGCGACCACCGCGCAGGCTGCGACTTCGGGCTGTTCTTCGAGGGCGGATTCTATGTCCTCTGGGTGGATGTTTACGCCCGCTGCCGTGACGATAACCTCGCTCTTCCGGCCGAGGAATCTGAGCTCGCCACTCTCCTGCCGCTCCGCAATGTCCCCCGTCCCCAACCACTCTTCCTTGCGCGGGCGCAGGGCCCCATCCTGCCATGTGGCGCCTGAGATGACCGCGCCGCGGACGAGGACCTCACCATCGGGGGCGAGCTTGACGTCGCGGCCGGGGAGCGGCTTGCCGATGGTGCCTTTGGCGACGTGAAAGGGGTGGTTGAGCGTGATGAGCGCCGTGGTCTCGGTCATGCCGTAGCCCTGAATCAGCACGAATCCGAGCGCATTCCAGAACTGCTCCAGGGGGCCGGGCAACGCGCCGCCGCCGGACACGAAGGCCCAGAATTTAACGCCGAACTCGCGGTGCACGGCGCGGAAGCGCCACCAGCGGCGGAAGGGGCCGAGTTGCTGCGAGCGAGTGGCGCGTTCGGCGAGGCTGGGGTCGTTGACCTCAAGATGGGTCTTGAGCAGGGCAAGGACGCGGGGCACGGCGGCAAGGACGGAAACGCGCTCGGTGTGGATCAGCTCGGTGAGGCGCGGCGCGGCGAGGCGGCTTTCGAAGTGGAGTTCGGCGCTGAGGATGGGCGGGACCCAGAGGCCCATGGTCTGGCCGAAAACGTGGCTCAGCGGCAGCGTGTGCAGGATACGCAGCGGATGAACGAGGCGCTCGTAACGCATGTAAGGCTTGGCGCCGTCTTCGATGGGCCCCACGCTGGCCAGCACATTGCCATGCGTGAGAACAATGCCCTTGGGATCACCCGTTGTGCCGGAGGTGAAGAGAATCTGGAGCGGGGTTTGGTTTGAAAGGCCGGAGATCGCGCCCATTTCGGCGGCGGGCAGCTCACTGAGCCAGTCTTCGAAGGCGAGGGCGGGAATGGCGGGCGCAACGCGGGCCGCAGCGAGCTTGGCGAGCAGAAGCGCGTCGCCGACGGCGAGTTTCGGGGTCACATCCTTGGCCACGCGAACGACAAAATCAGCGGTTCCGAAGGCATCGAGCGGCACGGCCAGGACGCCACGCAGCATGCAGCCGTGAAAAGCGGCGATCCACTCGGCGCTGTTTTCTGCCCAGATGACGACGCGATCGCCCTCGCTGATGCCTCTCGCCGCCAGCAGCGCGGCAAAGCGGCCGGCGAGGCGGGCCAGATCGCCATAGGTGGTCACCCGGCGGCGGTTGCCCTGGTAGCGGACCACAGCGATCTCGCGGTCGAAGCGGCGAAAATCATCGAGCAGTGGAGCGAGGTGGTCGCGCATAGCGGTTCCGGCAGGAGTCAAGAATCATGGTACGCGATCACGCAGGGTTTGCTTGCAACAGGTCTGCAACCGATGCAGTCAATCCTTCTCTCGAACCAGGATCGCCTTGAGACGGAAGCCGCGCTGAATGCGCGCCGGAGCCGGGATCGCCGCGGTGTCGTAGTCATCGCCGAGCCGCCTCGGGGAGCGGCGAGAGGTGAGCGTCGTACACTGGAGGCAGCAGGTTTTCTCCATGAAGAAACTCGCCATCATTGTCTATGTTCTGGTGACTGTCGCATTGCTGAGCTGGGCCTACTATCAGGCCATCTACGTGGCTCCGAACGACGCCGCGCAGGGCGAGATGTTCCGGATCATCTACTACCATGTGCCGTCGGCGTCGGTGGCGTTTCTGTTTTTTGCCGTCAGCCTGGTGGGATCGATCGGCTACCTCGCTTCACGGCGCGATCATGCCGAGCGCGCGCAGATGTTCGACGCCTGGGCGCTGGCCGGGGCGGAGGTGGGCGTGGTTTTCTGCAGCGTGGTGCTGGTGACCGGGCCGCTTTGGGCCAGGCGCGCATGGGGCATGTGGTGGACCTGGGACGCGCGGCTGACGACAACGCTGATTTTGTGGCTCATTTATGTAAGCTACCTGCTCTTGCGCCGCTTTGCCGCCGGGCCTCAAGTGCAAACGCTGGCCGCTGTGCTGGGCATCTTCGGCGCGCTCGACGTGCCCATTGTGTATATGTCGAACCGCTGGTGGCGCACGCAACACCCGGCGCCTGTGTTTGGCGGCGGTGAGGGATCGGGCATGGATCCGGCGATGCTTCCCGCTTTTTTGTGGAACATGCTGGCTTGGTTTACCTGGGGTGCGCTGATCCTTGCGCTCCGCTACCGTGTGGAGCGGGAACACCAGAAGATCGCCGCCGAAGAAGCAGAGCGAGCACTGCAGTTGTGACCGTGCCCGCAAGACGAGGAAACCGATGAAAAAACTTGGAACCGGACTGATGATTGCCGTCCCCATCGCTCTCTTCTGTTGGGCATGTTACCTCGTCTTTTCCGCGCCACCGGAACCTCCATTCGACTGGAGACTGCATATGTCTCAGGCGCAACACGACGCGGTGGTGGACCTGCTGAACCATCTGTATACGAAGGCGGCTTACACAGTTACCTGGGCGATCCAGCTTGGCTATCTGGCGTGGCTGGGCCTTAGATGGCGGTCGCAAAGCGGAGATCGGCGCGATAGCCGCGGTTGAGTGCTTTTGACCTCTATCATTGTGCGCTGAATCACTGAACAGAATGACAAATACTGTTTCCATAGATTTGCGTCGCATTATCTTTAGTTACTCTCCAAAGTGGTAGGCAATATAACACGGACGCGCCCTCAGCGGGCTTTTGTGGTATTTCAAGACTTCTCTCATCTTGCCGATGATTCATTGGTAGATCGGCTGCAGAGCGGTTCTCCAGATTAAGTGCAGCTTGCGCCGTTGCGTGAGGTGGTTCTCCTTCAAGGGAAGGCCACCGAACGGCAGAGGCTTGGGCGATTTGGCGCTGGAGAAGGGATGAACGCAGCCCGAGGGAAGATCGTATGCATGATTTCTTAATTGCACTTGCCTTTATAGGAATGGTGATTGCTCCCGCGATCGTGGCCACGAGTACCCATCCTGAAGCTACCAACGACAAAGAGTAAGAGGCGCTGCTCCTCGACCGAGGCGCGCCGACCCGGATCTGCGTTGTTCCATCCCCATGTCCCCTCCAAACCGCTAACGTAGTGCGGCCGGCACTGACGTCGTTCTTCATTGCCCCATAAGAATTGCCCTTCGCTCCTTCAGCCGGTAGAGCATTTCTCCCAATCGCGATAAAGCATTAAAGACAGCCGAGTTGCCGGGAGCAACAGCGAGCGGCAACCCTCAACATAGCTGGCTACTCTCCAGTATTGGGAGAAATGCCTTAGACTGGGGGATCGGAGGCTACAGCGGTTCTCCAGTTGCAGCAAGTTGGAACCGCGACAGCCAAGCGGCTTTTCCCTCTCCTGGGTCCCCACGGACAGGTCTTCGTCCGTGGGGTGGAAGCAAAAGCCACCTTGCACAACGCTGTAAATAACTCATAGAAACTGGAGGACCGCTCGAGTCATGTTGGTTGTAATGAAAGCGCAGGCTACACCGGAGGAGATTCAGGCGGTCTGCGACCACATTGAGCAGTTGGGATTCCGCGCCCATCCCCTTCCCGGAGCCCAGCGCACTGCCATCGGCATCACCGGCAATCAAGGTGAGGTCGACCGTGGAAATCTGGAATCGCTCTCCGGTGTTGCAGAAGTGATTCGCGTCTCAAAAGCTTACAAACTTGCCAGTCGCGACGTGAAAGAGGAAGACACGGTCGTTCGTTTCGCCGGAACCGACGCGGCAATCGGCGGCCGCGACTTGGCTATCATCGCGGGTCCCTGCTCCATCGAGAGCCGGGAGCAGGCCTTTGCCATTGCCGGACAAGTGGCCGCAAGCGGGGCGCGATTTTTCCGCGGCGGAGCCTACAAGCCGCGCACTTCTCCTTACGCCTTTCAAGGGCTGGGCCTTGAAGCGTTGCGGATCATGGCTGAGATCCGGGAGAAACTTGGCCTGCGCATCGTAACCGAGGCGCTCGACACCGAGACCCTTGATCTGGTGGCCGAATGGGCTGATGTGGTGCAGATCGGCGCACGGAATATGCAGAACTTCTCCCTGTTGAAGAAGGCGGGACGGCTGCGCAAGCCGGTGCTGATCAAGCGCGGCATGAGCGCCACACTGGAAGAGTTCCTGATGGCTGCCGAGTATGTGATGAGCGAAGGCAACTACGAGGTGATTCTGTGCGAGCGGGGCGTGCGCACCTTTGCCGATCATGCGCGCAACACGCTCGACTTGAGCATCGTGCCCGCGTTGCAGCATGTGAGTCACCTGCCGATCCTCGTCGATCCCAGTCACGGAACGGGCCGCCGCGACAGCGTGCTGCCCATGGCCAGGGCTGCCGTGGCCGCGGGGGCCGATGGGTTGATGGTCGAGGTCCACAACCATCCTGAGACCGCACTTTCCGATGGTCCACAGTCTGTATATCCTGTTCAATTCGAGGTGATGATGAAAGAGATTGAACAGATCGCGCCCATCGTCGGCCGCCATCTGCCCCGCGGCGTAGCCGCCCCCGCTGTTGCAAGAGCGAGTGGACACTAAATCGGCAATGAAAAGTGGACAGTGAGCAGTGAACAGTGAACAGTTGGCGCAGATCGTGGATTTGGGAGCTGGCTCGACTCACTGCCGTGCTGCTTGCGCTGTCTTTCGCTGGTTGCCGCCAGGACGACTTTCCCCAATATCCTCCCAATTACCGCGAGTACGTCTATGTGACCAACGCAGGCAGTGACACGGTCACGGTGCTGGACGTGGTGGATGTTCGCGTGGACCGCGAGCTGCCCGTGGGACGCGACCCCGTGGCCGTCGCCGCAAGTCCCACGCACAACGAGGTGTACGTGGTGAACTCGGGCGCAGCCGGCGCAAACGGCTCAATCTCGGTCATCGATGCCGAACACAATGCGGTCGTGGCCACGATTCCCTTGCACCGGCAACCAGTTTCGATCGATCTCAACGCGGCTGGAACGCTGGCGTACGTGGCTAACTCCGGCTCCAATTCCGTCTCCGCCATCGATCTCAAGGCCCGCCGCGAAATCGCGCAGATCGCTTCAGGCGATGAGCCCGTTGCCGCGCGCCTCGCGCCGGATGGCAAGACTCTGGTGGTGGCCAACCGGCGCGGAGATTCGGTGACGTTGATTGACCCTGCGAGCGACAAAGTGCGCGCGGTGTTTGCGGGCTGTCCTGGAGCGGCCGGCGTGGTGATTCTCCCGGATTCTTCCAAGGCGTTTGTGCCATGTTCCGCCGGCCACCAGGTCATGGTCATCGCCTTGGCGCGGGCTGACGCTCACCCCGCTCAACCCGATCGCCTGGAGACGCTCATGGATGTTGGCCACGGGCCCGTCGATCTGGCGCTGAAGCCCGACGGTGGCGAGATCTTCGCCTCGAATTCCCTTTCCGACTCCGTCTCGGAAATCTATGACGCCACCGACGAGGTCGGCGACACGTACATGATCGGCAATAATCCCGTCCGCGGTCTGGTCTCGCGCGACAATTCCCTCCTCTACGTGGCGAACGAGCGCTCGCAGGAGGTGACTGTGTACTCCATCGACGAGGGCAAGCGCGTCGGCGCGATTCACGTTGGCGACGGGCCCGCGGCGCTCGCGTTTTCGGCCGCCGGACACCTGCTGTTTGTAGCCGACAGCCGATCCGGCGACGTAGCTGTGGTGCGCATCGCAACGCAGTCGCTTTTTACACTGCTGCCGGCGGGGCGCGACCCCAACGCCATTGTGGACAAGGCGTTCAAGCTGCAGTGACGGCGCAGGTCTTCCCTGCGGCCGCTGGCCTGTTCCGAAAAAATTCCCGTTATTGACTGGCGCTGATCGTTGCCCCGTTGGATTCCGCTGGAGCTGCTTGCGGTCCCACGATCACACCGTCATCGAGCGAGGCCGCCACAAGGCGATTCCCCGCCGCGCGAATCAAGACGATGTTGTAGCCGGTCTGCCACCAATCCCAGGTCATGGTCTTAGGGTCGATCGCGTAGACCTGGTCGCTGGCGCGCGAGCTGACCAGGATTCTCTTCAAAGCCGCGTCGTAGCTCAGGTCGTCAATATCGCGAAACGGGAGACGATGGATCCACATCCACGTCTTGCCCAGGTCGCGGGTGTAGTAGACGCCCTCGCGTGCGCCCAGCCAGAGCGTGCCGTCGGGCGAGAAGGCCACGCGATGGATGCGCGTGAGCATCGTCGGAACGCCCATCGGCCACCAGGTCTGGCCCGCATCCTTTGAAAGAACCACTCCGTCGGCACGAGCTGCAGCCATGGTATCTGCGTGAACCGTCACGGAGAGATAATCGCCTTCGCCCATCACCGGCCCGCCCTGCCAACTGGCGCCCTGGTCGCGGCTCGTAAGCAGCCCGTAGCCGGTGGCTGCCACCCAAACGTCGCCCGATACGTCGAGCGCATTCACCGGGCTCTCGAGCTCGATCGGCGGAGCTTGCACCTGTTTCTCGATGTTGACGCGGGTGCGGCGGTACGTTTCCGTGATCGCCTTCATCACCGTGTTGACGATGGCGTTGCGGGGCTGCCAGGTGAGAGAGGTGGGCTGCGCCAAGGCCGATCCATCGGCGGCGGGCGCGGCATTCGCGCCGTGGGTTGGCGATGGAGGATCGCCTAAGCCCGAAGTGTCGAGGACAAAGATTCCGTGGCCGGTTCCGGCGACGATCGTTCCATCATTGGTCTGAGCCAGGGCGAAGACGTCACGCCCGTCGAGCCCTGACCCCAACTGTTCCCAGTGGGCGCCCGCGTCGGTGGAACGGAACACGCCGCCGAAGTTCTTGTCGTTGACCACGCCCGCAAAGAGACGCTGGGGATGGTCGCGGTCCACCAGCAGGGCCGCGACCTTGCGCTCTGAGATCCCCTGGTTCGACGGGGTAAACGTCGCGCCCCCATCCTCGCTCTCGAGCACGCCGCCGCGATCGGTGGCCAGCAGCACGCGGGTTGAATCCTCGGCATCGACATAGACCGCGTTCACGATGACGTCTGCGTCGGTCATGCGCTTAAAGGTCCTGCCGCCATTTACGGTCTTGTAGAGGCCTTCGGTGGTTCCGGCATAAACGACTTCGCGATTTTCCGGATCCTGCATGAGACTTCGCGTCCTTCTTGCCTCGGAGGGAATGCCCTGGATCTTGTGGAAGAGCAGGCCGGCGTTCTCGCTCTTGTAGATTCCGCTGCACGCGCTCAGGTAAACGATGTGGGTGCGCTCGGGGTCGACGATGATTGAGAAAACGTCGGAGTCGACAATCAGTCCCTGCTTGATGTTGTGCCAGGTCTTGCCGCCGTCCGTCGTCTTCCACGGCAGATGCCAGGTTCCCGCGTAAATGATGTCGGGATTGCCAGGGTCGATCGCCAGTGACTCAATCTCGTGAATCTCCAGGCTGCCCGGCGGGCTGATTTGGGTCCATGTCGCTCCGCCGTCGCTCGACCGGAAGATTCCTGCCAGTGTTCCGGCAACAAGAATGCGAGGATCGGAGGGCGCCGGCGCCAGCGCATGAACTGGCTGCCCCTTGAATTGTGTAGGCTCGGTCCAGCTGCGGCCGTGGTCATGGGTGATCCATAATCCGCCGTCGTCCGAGTTCTTCCATGCGCCCACGTAAATCGTGGCGGGATCAGCGGAGTCCACCACAATACTGTCGAGAACGAAGCCATCGGCGCTGCCCAATTTTGCCAGCCGATGCCAGGTTGCGCCTTCGTCGGTCGATTCGTACAGCCAACTGTTCGTCGTGCCCAGAAGGAGGTGTTTCGGCTGACCTGGAAACGAAGCGAAGGCGCGCGCATCACCGCCTGCAGGGCCGGCGACGGTCCACGCGCTCTGCGCCGGTAGGCAGACCGCGCACAGCAAAAATGCAAAGGACAGAAACCATTGCGCCGGAACCCCAACCAGGCGCCATTCAATTCGTTCACACCGCAAGCGGCTCATTCAGACAGGAAGCTCCCACTCATCTCCATTAAGGATAGACAATTCCAGCCGCAAAAAGCGAAGAGGCTACCCACGATGTGCACGGGGCAGCCTCGAAGACACTACGGAGGAAGCTGTTTCAGGTTGGGTTCCCGCGAGCCCCACTTTGCGCAGAAAAGGGGCTCGCGGATTCGTTGGCTGGTGAGAGCCGGCCTGAGCCAGCCGCGCGGCTTACTGCGCCGCCGCAGCCTTCTTGGGGTGGCGCTCCGGCAGCGGCTTGCGCACCTGCGGCTTCACTGCCGTCTCGTCCACCGGCGTTGTACCGCTCACGTCGGAGCTGAACGTCGCGCCCGCGGGCACCAGGTAGTTCTCTTCCGTCTGCCCGTCGGTCGTGCCCGTCGCCACGCTGATGCGCGAAGCGTCAATGCCCTGCTCCGTCACCAGGTAGTCCTTGGCGTTCACCGCCCGCTGCGCCGCAAACTGGTCCACCGTGGCGTGCTTGTGCTTGGCCGCGTACTTCTGCTCCTTGGCTTCCTTGGCGACTTCGTCGGCGTTCTGCTCGCCCACCACCACCGCCTTGGCGTCAGTCTGCTGTTTCAGATCCAGCGCCACCTGATCCAGGCAAGCCTTGGCTTCGTTGTCCACGCGCATCGGCCGCTTCGGGTCATTGGCAAAGCTGATCGAGCACAGCGCCTGCGTCTTCGGCGCCGGCGGTGGCGGAGGCGGAGCCAGAATGGTCAGCGTCGTGTTGGCAGACACCGTATGGTCCTTGTCGTCCGACACATTACACGTGATCCCCACCGCTCCTGTCGGCGCTCCCGCCGAGGAGTACTCCGCCGTCGTCCCGCCGCCCGAGATCGTGCCTGCCGTAGCCGAATAGCTGTACGTCAGCGGACGGTTCTGCGGGCTCATAGCAACTGAAGTGATGGTCGCCGTGTCGCCGGGCTTGAGGGTGCTGGGGCTGGCCGAGCAACTGATCGTCGGCGGCTCGAAGGCCTTCACCGCGTACTCGGCCGAGCATTCGGCGGACTGGCCGGGTTTCAGCCCTTCCTTGCCCTTCTTGCCCTCCTTCACGTCAGCCTTCACGGTGTACGAACCCGGAGCCAGAGCAGCCGTATTCACAGTGGCTGAAGTGCCATTGCCGGTTACGCTGTCTCCGCTCCAGCTGTAAATCACATTGGTGTTCTTCTTCGTGTCCACCGACCCGGCCGTAGCCGTAACTGACAACGGATCGCCCGGGTAGACGGCAGGCGCGCTGGCGTTGCACGATAACGTGATCGGCGGGGCCTTCTTACACCCCATGGGCAAGAGGGCCAAACACGCCACGGCCAGAACCAACAAAACGGACTTCAAAGTTCGTGAATACATGCTTTTACGCCTCATGACTACGTTGATGTACGGTTGGAAAGACGATTTGAGAAAGGGATTCACAGCTCCCTCCTCTCGACTGCACAGAGTGCGCACCCAGGACTGCTCCATCGAGCATCATCAACCCTAGCACAGACCTGGCACAGTAGAATTCCACACGACACAGTCCTTCGGTAAGCCGGCACTTTCATATCCTGAAAGCAGACAACGACTTCCCGGCAACGAGCGGCTCCCACAGTAACTTTTCCAGGAATTCTGGCCTCAGACGAAGTTCACTCTGCGTTCAGGGTCTTCAGCAGGCTTCGCGGCTCGCGCTGTATCTTCTCTTGTAGAAGCGAAATCGCGTAGATAAGTTGCTCGGGGCGCGGTGGACACCCGGGAACATAAACATCGACCGGCACGACCTGATTGACGCCCTGCAGCAACGCGTAATTGTTAAACACGCCGCCCGAGGTGGCGCAGGCGCCCATGGAGATAACCCATTTGGGCTCAGGCATTTGATCATAGAGGCGGCGGAGCACGGGGGCCATCTTCTGTGACACCCGTCCAGCCACGATCATCAGGTCAGACTGCCGTGGGGAGGGCCGGAAGACCTCTGCGCCGAAGCGGGCGATATCAAAGCGCGCCGCTCCCGTCGACATCATTTCGATGGCGCAGCAGGCCAGCCCGAAGGTCATGGGCCAGACGGAGTTCTTGCGCACCCAGTTCACCGCAAAATCCAGCGAAGTCAGAAGCACGCCCTCCGGCTCTTCGTAGCCGTAGTTGACTTCTTTCACCTTGATGCGGTTTTTTGCGCTGCTATCAAGCGCGCCAAAGAGATAATGGTCGCGCTCCGTGGAAGCCGCCATAGCCCCACTATACGCCTGCGGGCAGTAAACAATGAACGGTAGACAGTTGCCAGTGCGCAGTTTTCAGCTTTCGCATGGATGCAATCCTTTCCCGTGCGATGTAAGGCCGACTCGCGGCCTTTTGCCTTTCTTTTTCAGCGCCTTACTCCGCCACCTGAGACCGGATTACATGGCGCGCCGCCCTTGAGAAACACACAAATGTGATCTGAATGCTTGCGTTCTCTCGAACTCTTGAGGAGAATGGCCTAAACACGCAATCCAACTCAACTCCTGAGTCGGCAAGGGGCGTTCCGTGTCCTTAGGCTGCCTGCGAGCAGCCAAACCGGCCATGCGACGCTGAGATCGAGCTGGGCAGTGGCCATGTCGTCCCCGGTTAAGCCATGGAGTGCGTGGATCTTGGAGTCGAAGCCTATGCGTACTTGCCGTCTTTGTTCATTGATCCTGGCCATCGTCCTGGGGTCTCCCGCACTGGCGCTGGCACAGGCCGGCGCGTCAGCACCTGCCACGCAGGCCCAGATCGCCGCCCTTCAACAGCAAGTGCGAGATGCGCAGTCTGCCGGCGACAATGCCTGGATGCTGGTCTCAGCGGCCTTGGTCCTGCTGATGACCGGGCCTGGCCTGACCCTCTTTTACGGCGGGCTGGTCCGGCGAAAAAATATCCTGGGCACCATGATGCAGAGCTTCGCCATGATGGGCCTGATCACGGTCCTATGGGCGGTTGCGGGCTACTCGCTGGCCTTCGGCCATGGGAGCGCCTTCATCGGGGGATTCGAGCATCTCTTCCTGCGCGGCGTGTCGCTCTCGCCCAATCCTGAATACGCCCCGACGATTCCCGAACAGACGTTCATGGTCTACCAGCTCATGTTCGCCATCATTACGCCCGCGCTGATTACTGGCGCATTTGCCGAGCGGGTAAAGTTCAGTGCGATGGCCGTCTTCCTGTCTCTTTGGTCTCTGCTGGTCTATTGCCCCTTGGCGCACATGATCTGGGGCGCGGGAGGGCTGCTGAATGTCAACACCAGTGGCGCACACTGGCCGGTCTTCGACTTCGCCGGCGGCACCGTGGTTCACATCAGCAGTGGCGTCTCGGCGCTGGTCACCTGCCTGTATCTGGGCAAGCGCATCGGCTACCCCAACACGGACATGCCCCCGCATTCGATGGTGCTGAGCTTTATCGGGGCCTGCTTATTGTGGGTAGGGTGGTTCGGGTTCAATGCAGGCAGCGCTTTGTCGGCCGGTCCGCTGGCGACCAGCGCATTCATTAACACCCAGTTTGCCGCGGCGGCAGCAGCTCTTACGTGGACTCTGGCCGAATGGATTCATAACGGCAAACCAACCGCTCTCGGCGCGATCTCCGGAGCGGTGGCGGGGCTGGCTACAATTACACAGGCCTCCGGATTCGTGCAGCCGATGTCGGCGTTGCTGATCGGCGCCGTGGCCGGACTGGTTTGCTCGTTTATGGTGCTGAAAATCAAGAGGGTCTTCGGCTACGACGATTCACTCGACGCCTTTGGCGTCCACGGGATAGGCGGCACCGTGGGTGCGCTGCTCACTGGCGTCCTGGCGTCGGGTGCAATCAACGCAGTGTTTGGCAGGGACGCGAGCGGGCAACCACGCCCTGCCGGCGCCATCGACGGAAATTGGCATCAGATTCTCAACCAGGGGATCGGCGCGGGTATCGGCTGGCTGGTTGCAATCGTCGGCACACTGGTTTTGCTCTTCGTGGTCGACAAGGCGATGGGGCTGCGGCTCTCCACGACCGACGAGACCTCTGGCATGGACCTCTCGCAGCATGGCGAGGAAGGGTACGAGTTCAACGCTTGATTTCAGTGCGGCGGCGCCCGCATGGCGGGGCCCGGCCGCACGAATTGAAGAATGAGGAATGTACTTATGCTCAAGATTGAAGCTGTGATTCAACCCACCAAGCTGGACATGGTCAAGGAAGCCCTCATTGAGGCCGGCATCGAAGGAATCACGATCCTGGAAGCCCGCGGTCACGGCCGCCAAAAGGGACACACCGAGTTCTATCGCGGACGCGAATACACCATCGATCTCATTCCCAAGATCAAGCTGGAGATCGTCATCACCGAGGCTCTGAAGGACAAGGTCGTGGCGGCCATTCTCGGCGCCGCCCGCACCGGACACATCGGTGACGGCAAGATTTTCATCAGCCGCGTCGAAGAAGCCATCCGCATCCGCAATGACGAGCGCGGAGAAGCGGCTCTCTGACGCCTGGGTGCTGGCGGCCGCTTGCCTCTCGCCATATGCCGTCCCAAGGGTAGCTGCCTGCGTGGAGGTGAAACCATGCCGCATCGCGCTTGGCAGACCTTGACCACAAAACCTATAAGGTTTCCATAGTGATTATTCGTTTCTTCATGGCATCCTTATACGCAGGGTGGAATATTGGGACCAACAACACCCCTTAGAGGGGCAGGCGCGAGTTGTGCCTGGCTGTTTTCATCGATATTCTCGCTCTGGCGCCGGTCCTCGTCGATTACAGGCCGCGTAACGCTGGCGCAATCTCCCGCATTTCATCCGGAACGGCGGCCGGCACTCCGCCGCATTGCATGGCGTTCAACTGTCCATGCCCAACGGAGTGGAAAAACTATGCTCGGTAGAGCAATGAAGGCGCTCTTACTTATTCCGTTTCCGGCAATTCCAGCCCTGGCTCTGGCTCAGCAGACTGCCGGCCCCGACACCCAGGCGCGGATTGCCGCGCTGGAGCGTGCTGTGCACGATGCACAAGCCGCCAACGCCAGCGCACAATCGGCGGGAGACAATGCCTGGATGCTGACTTCGGCAGCGCTCGTGCTGCTGATGACGGGCCCCGGCTTGGCGCTCTTCTATGGCGGGCTGGTGCGCAGGAAAAACATTCTCGGCACCATGATGCAGAGCTTCGCCATGATGGGCCTGGTGACCATTCTGTGGGCCATCGTGGGCTACTCGCTGGCCTTTGGCCACGGCAACCTCTTCGTGGGCGGATTCGAGCATCTCTTCCTGCGCGGCGTCTCGCTCAATCCGAATCCCGACTACGCCGCGACGATTCCTGAGCAGACCTACATGATCTACCAGCTCATGTTCGCCATTATCACGCCGGCGCTCATCACCGGCGCGTTTGCTGAGCGCATGAAGTTCAGCAGCATGGCCCTGTTTCTCTCGCTTTGGTCGCTCTTTGTGTATTGCCCGATGGCCCATATGGTTTGGGGTGTCGGCGGGCTGCTGAACGCAACTGCCGGCCATATTCCCAGCCTCGACTTCGCCGGCGGAACGGTTGTCCACATCACCAGCGGTGTCTCGGCGCTGGTCTGCGCGCTGTATTTAGGCAAGCGAATCGGCTACCCACAAACGGCCATGCCGCCCCACTCCCTGGTGCTGAGCTTCATTGGCGCGTGCCTGCTGTGGGTGGGCTGGTTCGGCTTCAACGCCGGCAGCGCCCTGGCCGCCAGCCCGCTGGCCACCAGCGCCTTCGTCAACACGCACTTCGCCACCGCCGCCGCTGCCCTCGGCTGGACCATCTTCGAGTGGATTCACAACGGCAAACCCACGGCGCTGGGCGCCATCTCCGGCGCGGTAGCCGGCCTGGTCGTCATCACCCCGGCCTCGGGGTTCGTGCAGCCGCTGTCCGCGCTCTTGATCGGCGTTGCCGCTGGCTTCTTCTGCTCCTTCATGGTTTTCAAAGTCAAAAGCCTCTTCGGTTATGACGACTCTCTCGACGCCTTCGGTGTTCACGGCGGGGGTGGAACGCTGGGCGCGCTGCTGACCGGCGTCTTTGCCACCTATCTCATCAATCCGATCTACGGCAAGGGCGTGCCCACGGGCGGCATCGACGGCCATTGGAGCCAGGTCCTGAATCAACTTGCCGGCGTGGGCATGGCTTGGGGAATCTCCATCGTAGGCACGCTGGTTCTGCTCTTCGTCGTGGACAAGATCATGGGACTGCGCGTCGCTCCCGAGCACGAAATGGCCGGGCTGGACCTGTCGCAGCACGGCGAGGAAGGTTACGATTTCAACTCCTGACGAGTTTTCGGTCGGCGCCCTTGGTAGTTCCCAGGGCAAAATTCTTCCGGTGGAGGCGGCCAACCGGCCGCCCCGCCTGATACGCTATCGAACGAGGAATCTCTGTTTATGCTGAAGATTGAAGCTGTTCTCCAACCCTCAAAACTGGATGCCGTGAAGGATGCGCTGCTTGAAGCGGGCATCGAAGGCATGACCATTCTCGAAGCCCGCGGCCACGGCCGCCAGAAGGGCCACACCGAGTTCTATCGTGGCCGCGAGTATACCGTCGATCTTCTGCCCAAGGTGAAGATTGAGATGGTAATTCACGACGATCTGAAGGAGAAGGCAATTCAGGCCATCATCGGCGCCGCCCGCACCGGCCGCATTGGCGACGGCAAAATCTTCATCAGCCGCATCGACGAGGCCATCCGCATCCGCAACGACGAACGCGGCGAAAACGCCCTCTAAAGCTGTCTCATAAACGGTTTTGAAAGGGCACGGCTTCAGCGTGCCGTTGGAGGCCCGCTAAAATCGCAGGCTTTAGCCCCTGAAGGAAGCCTCCTTCGGACCTGACCGTCGTTTATGAGACAGCTTCTAGGTTCCGTCTTTGCAGCAGGGCAGATCCCTGTTCCCTCTGGTTCAATGTCTTTTTATCAGCGAACACCGATCGCATCGCCGGCCATCCGCGCCGTCGCGCCCAACGCCTTCCTGACGCCGCGAAAGGCTTTTGTGAGACCGCTGCCCGTGCTCCCCGAGGCGCGGCGCAGCGAACTCTCCGTATCCGCATCCGCCAGATCAAGGGCCATGCTTGTCGAGCGCTGGCCGGTCGCCATGCCGCCAAGCGTGTTGTTTCCAGCGTGAATGGCTGCCTGCATCGGCCGCTTATCGGGATTCGCCCACGCTATGCTCGTCGGCGAAAGCTGGTCCACGCGAGCCATGCGATCCTCGGGAAAGTCGCTGCGGCTCATCTTGGCTGCCAGAGGCCATTCAGGAGAATCGATCCATATGGCTCCGCTCATCGGAGCGGACATTTCTCCCAGGTTGATGAGTTTTGCCACGGCCAGAGGCGCCGTCTCACGGCAGTTGTCTCCTCCGCAGCCATGCGCGCAGATTGCGTCGCTCAGAAAAGAAGCATGCTTCCCGCGCGAAATCCAAACCCGCGGCCCGCGCTCTTCAGCATCCACGGTGGCTGCGCGCGCTATCTGACTCGCATCGCAGACTGTGTCCTCGTGTGCTGCCGCGTACCAGTACAGCGCTTTCCAATTTGACGCCTGGTCACGGACCAAAAGGGCGGATACGTGCTCCGTGTCCAGGTTGTGTTTCATTTCTCCGCAGTCCACACGCCAGAGGTGATAGTAGTGCACCTCCACCTGATCGGCATGGCCCGCGCGTGGAAAGACCTGGCCATAAATGGTGCCGTTCTCCGTCTGCACAACGGGCAGTTCCTGGAATGGAACGAACGCGGCTGGCCGGCCAGAACAGTCATCGGCACTCACCATGAACTGGGGCGCGAACTGCGCCAGCAGCGCATTCTCTAAGGCGTCGCTCAGACCGTCGTGGTCGCTGTCCTCAGTCGCGTTAAGCGCAATTTCCTGGGCCAATCCGATTGACAGAGCGAAGAGAAACACCCCCGCGGAAAGCAGAATGCGCATGGCTCATCGTACTCCCACAGGGATCGGTGTGCCTCCGGTGCCGTGGGTCATCTGCGCAAGGCGGCGTCCGGCGTGCCATGCAGTCTCGATCAATTTCCGCGCATCCATCAGGTTCAGGAATCCGTGTGGCCATAGGGGAAAGGCGGCCAGCTTCGCATCAATCCGGCGCGCCGATTGGTTATGCTTAAGAGCGGAAGGAACATGGTCCGGGCCCTCATTCCTTTCAAGGAGTAAGCCTGATGCATCGCCGCTCTGCGTTCTTCCTGCGACTGCCGCACAGTCTGTTGGCGATCCTTGCCGCCGCCTGCTTCGCACCGCTCTGCCTAGTCGCACAAGACACTCGTTCCGTCTCGGAGCCGTTCTTCCCGCAGCTCTGCACCACGCTGGACGCGCAGCTTCATACGGATGGGCACACCCTGGCGCCAGCCGACGAGCAAAAGCCTGACACCGCGCGCATTCAGAAAGCCATCGACAAGTGCGGCAAGGGGCGGGCCGTGCTGCTCCACGTGGACGAGACCAATAACGCATTCCTCAGCGGGCCTTTGGAACTGCGCCCCGACGTGACGTTGATCATTGGCCTGGGCGTCACGCTCTTCGCCTCGCGCGATCCGGCAGTCTTCGCGGTTTCGCCCGGCAGTTGCGGCATTGTGAGCCATGGCCCTGGCCCGCGCGGCTGCAAGCCGCTGATCTCCGTCGACCACGCGCCGAATTCGGGCGTCATGGGGGACGGCGTGATCGACGGCCGCGGCGGCGAGAAGATGCTCGGGTCGCAATACTCCTGGTGGGATCTGGCCGAACAGGCGCGCGCCGGCGGAGGGCAACAGGTTCCGCGCCTCATTGTCGCCACTGACTCTGACAACTTCACGCTCTACCGCATCACGCTCAGGAACTCGCCCAACTTCCACGTTGTGTATAACCACGGCGACGGCTTCACGGTGTGGGGCTTGAAGATCGACACGCCGAAGCGCCTGGCGCGCAACACCGACGGCGTCGACCCCGGCGACGGGGCGAAGAACGTAACCATCACCCACAGCTACATCCGCGCCGGCGACGACAACGTTGCGATCAAGGGTGGTGCGGGCGGCGCCACCAACATGACGATTAGCCACGACCACTTCTACTGGGGTCACGGCATGTCCATCGGCAGTGAGACCAACGGCGGCGTGAGCAAGATCCGCGTCTTCGATCTCTCGCTCGACGGCCCCGACAACGGCATCCGCATCAAGTCGAACGGCTCGCGCGGCGGCCTGACGCAGGACGTAGTCTACGACGACGTGTGCATTCGCAATTCGCCCAATCCCATCACCCTCGACACGGCTTACACGGCAGCCGGAACCCTGCAGGGGAGTTCGCCGCCCACCATGCGTGCCATTACCCTGCACAATGTTCGCGTCTCCGGTGGCGGCAAATTCACCTTTAACGGATACGATCCAACCCACCGTATCGCGGCCGCGCTCGACAGCGTGCAGATTACGGACAATGCGAAGTATACCTACGAGGTAAATCACTCCGACCTCACGCTTGGACCCGGCCCGACGAACCTCGAACTGCCAACCGGCGAAGACTCGACCGTTGACGGAAAGCCCGCCGAAGGCAACCCCGCCATCTGCGCCGACAAATTCGTGCCCTTTCCGCGGTAAAAGCGTGCGTCGCATCCCCGGCCTGAGCATCGCCACCCGTTTACTGCGCAAGCGAGGGTACGCGGCCGCGGGTACGCGCCCGATGCGCGCCATTCTCCTTCACCGCCCCACCAAATCTCCCACCTCCCGGCATTTATCGCTTATTCTTGTAACAATTCCTTCTTGCTTCGGCAGGCCACGCAGACAATCTCATGACTTCAGTCGTTTTGGCGGTTGACGATCTTCGGGAGCAGTATCTCAAGGAGATGGCGCTTGTGCGCCAGACCTGCGAGCGCACCGGGGATGGTACGGCCGCCATCCGGCGCCGATCCGCAGTCGTGGACCGCATCCTGATTGAGATGTGGCGGCGAGCCTTTGCCGGGCTGCCCGCGCAGAACGTGGCCCTGCTGGCCCTAGGGGGCTATGGCCGCAAGGATCTCTTCCCTTACTCCGACATCGACGTGCTCTTCACCTTCGCCGACGACAAAACCGAAGAGCAATCCCGCGAGGCCGTCCGGGCCATCATTCAGGGCATGTGGGACGTCGGCCTGCGGGCCAGCCCCAGCTCGCGCACCGTGAAGGAAGCCGGCCGCTTCGACCCAGACAATCTCGAATTCACGCTGGCCACGCTCGACCGCCGCTTCCTGGCCGGGCAGTTTCCGCTCTACCAGCAACTTCACCAGGTGACGTTCCCGGGCCTTGTCCTGAGTGAGTGGACCACCATCACGCAAAAGCTGGGCGAGATCGCCCGCGCGCGGCACGCCAAATACGGCAACACGATTTTTCATCTCGAGCCCAACCTGAAGGAGTGTCCCGGCGGTCTGCGCGACTACCACCTTGCCGTCTGGTTCGCAGTGCTCTTCCATTTGAAGGAGACGAAGGAGTGGCCGCGGCAGCGGGGCGGCGTCTTCCAGAGCGCTCGCGGCGACGCTGAGGCCGCTTTCGATTTTCTGGCCGCTGCGCGATGTTTTCTGCACTTCCGGCACGGCCGCGACGACAACACGCTCGACTGGCAATCGCAAGACGAGGCCGCGGCTCGCTCCATCGGCCTTGAAACCCGCGGCACCGCTGATCCCTCCTACTGGATGCGCACCTATTACCGGCATGCCCGCGTCATCTATCGCCGCGCCGCGCTGCTCATGGAACACCTGCCCGCGCCGGTGAGCTTCTACCGCCAGTTCCGGCGGCGCCGCACGCCCATCGCCGGCACCGACTTTCTCCTCGACCAGGGCCGCATCGACATTCAGCCCGGCGCTCAATTTAACGACACGGCTGCGATCCTGCGCGTGTTTTCGCTCATGGCCACGCACGGCTACACGCTGTCGCAGGCCGCCGAGGACCGCATTACCGACGCATTGCCGGTGTTGGCGATCTCCATTCCCGAGGGGCCCTACCTGTGGAACGCGTTGCGCGAGGTTCTGCTCGGCCCTCATGCCGCCCATGCTCTCCGCACCATGCACGCGCTGGGCGTGCTGGAGATGCTGATTCCAGAGTTCCACGGCATCGACGCGCTCGTGATCCGCGACAGCTACCACCGCTACACCGTTGACGAGCACACCTTTCTGGTCATCGACAACGTCCACGGCCTTCGCCAGCCTGTCAACGAACACGAGCAGCGGCTGGCGCAACTGCTCCCCGAAATTGACCGCCTCGATCTCTTCTTTCTGGCCTTGCTGTTGCACGACACCGGCAAAGGCCGCCGCACTGGCGAACACGCCGTCCAGAGCGTCGAACTGGCCGACAGCTTTCTGGCCCGCCTCGATTTCGACGCCGAGGAGCGCGAGTCCATCCTCAAGCTCATTCGCCTGCATCTCGATATGTCGCAGGCCATGCGCCGCGACATCTTCGACGTCGACAACGTGCGCGGCTTCTCCGACAAGATCGGCAACCCGCAACTGTTGAAGATGCTTACCCTGATGACCTTCGCCGACATCAAGGCCGTCAACCCCGACGCCCTCACGCCATGGAAGGCCGAGAATCTCTGGCAGTTCTACATGTCCACCTCCAACTTCATGGACCGCTCGGTCGACGAGGCCCGCTATCATGCCGCCATCGATCCCACCTTGCTCAACCGCATCCGCTCCATGGTCCCCGCTGCGCAGCACGATGCGCTCAAGCAATTCCTCGAGGGGCTTCCCCAGCGCTATCTGCAAACCCGCCTGCCCGAGCAGATTCGCAGCCACTTTCAAATGGCGCTCAATTTGGACCAGGATTCCGTCCAGCTCGATCTGCGCCCTGCCCGCCAGCTATTCGACCTCACCGTAATCACCCGCGACCGCACCCGCCTCTTTGCCGACGTCGCCGGCGTCCTCAGCGCATGGGGCATGAACATCGTCCGCGCCGGAGCCTACTCCAACGATGCCGGCGTCATCGTCGACAGCTTTCAGTTCACCGATATCTTCCGCACCATCGAGCTGAACCCCGGCGAGAAGGATCGCTTTCTCTCGAACGTCCACGATGTGGTTGCGCAAAAGGTCTTGGTGCAGCAACTGCTCGAGGCGCGCCGCCATCTCAACCACCCCGGCAATTACAAGCTCGACGTGCCCACCAAGCTCGAGTTCGACTCCGAGTCATCGTCGCATTCGACGCTCTTGCAGGTGGTCGCGCAGGACATGCCCGGCCTCCTCCGCCAGATCGCGCTCACCCTCAGCTCCCATCAGTGCAATATCAAGGTCGCCCTCATCGACACCGAAGGCGAAACCGCCATCGACGTCTTCTACCTCACCAGCCACGACGAAAAGCTCACCCCCGAAGCCCAGCAAACCCTCGCCAAAGACCTCACCGCCGCCCTCGACGCCATGCGCACCCCCGCCTAGGCTGGCTTCCAAACCGCCGAGCTACATGCCACCTCCCGCGTTCCACCCCACATTGGCAGTGCCCGCGGGCCGCGTTAGATTTCGCGTGTCAAGTCACCGTCCCTGTTCTCCGCACCCCAACCCACTGAAAACATTCCGCAAATTTCTTTTGCGAACCTTGCCGATTAACTCCCCCATTTTGCTACGCTTTTACTAGAGAACAAAAGCCGAGCGTCTCCTCTTTGAGAGCTGACGGGCGGCTCCGTGTGTCGGTCGGCTTGACCGGCACTCTCGGCCGCCCACCGTTTTTCGTCCACATTGCACCCAGAAACGGCACGTAAAACGACCGTAACTCTCGTGAATCTAAGCGTTTGCGGGATGCGACCCTGGAAATTGGTATGCAAGGTATGGGTAAGGTATGGCTAAGGTATGGGTCGCCCCGTAAGTCCTTTGCCATCAAATATGGAGGTATGGCATACGGGGGAGGGGGGCGGGTAGGTACTAAAAGGTTAATAGCCGCCTGCTAGCTGACTCAATGCCTCGTCGGCCTTGAGCTGAAGGCTGATAGCTGAGAGCTGAAAGCTGAGATCATCGCCGCTAACTCCGCCAACTCCGCCACTTCACGCGTCGTTCTTCCTGACCAGATACTCGTCGGCCAGCACGCTCACCAGAACAGCCGTAGGAATGGCGACCAAGGCGCCGAGAATTCCCGCGACAGAGGATCCCAGGAGCAGTGCGACGAAGATGGCGAGGGCGGGAAGATCAAGGCGGCTCTTCATGATCCGGGGGATGAGCCAGGAGTTTTCGATCTGCAGGTAGACGGCAAAGAAAATCGCCACACCGAGGACTCGGCTCCAGCTGTCGATAGCCGCCACCAGCAGCGCAAGCACGATGGAGACGGCTGCGCCCAGCACCGGAATGATGTTGAGCAGGCCGGTGAGCACACCGAGCGCGTAGGCGTAGCGGACTCCGAGCGAGAGAAAGACAATGGTGCTGGTGACGCCGAAAATGAGCATGAGGCCGAGCTGGCCAAGCAGCCACTTCTCCATGCGCGTGGCAGCGCGCCGCAACGTGTGGTCGAGCCGCTGCCGGGACTGCGGCGGGAGAAACGAAAGAAACCAGCGGTAGGCGCGATCGCCCTCGAGAATGAAGTAAAGCGTAAGAACAAAGCCCGCGATCACTTGAAGGAGCGCGCCGGCCCAATGCTCGAGCGAGAACAACAGGTGTGTGGCCGCGTTGCTGATAGAGCCTTGAATCGATGCGATGATCTGGGTGGAGTTCAGACGATTGGCGAAGGGAACCTCTTTGAGCCCGGCCAACAGGGCCGCAATGCGTGTGGGTGTTTCGCCGCTGAGAGCCTGCAAGTCGCGGATGACAGGCGGGAGGGCAAGGAAGCCAAAGGCAGTGAGAGCGCCCGCCACAGCCAGCAAAAGGATGAGGATGGCTGTGGCGCCCTGGAACGGCCTCCAACGGCCGATACGCAGCCGCGACGTGGCCCGTACAATCGGCGAGAGCACCACGGCAAACAGCGCGGAGACGTAAAGCAGGACCAGCACGCCGCGCATCAGCCACGCAACATAGAGGGCCAGCGCCAATGCGAAGGCAAAGACGATGGGTCCGCGAACGCTTTGCTTGCTCTGCGCGAACTCATTCATGCTTACCGGTCCTTACAATCCGGGTTCAATGCCGGCGTTCAATTCTGACCACTGACAACTGACCACTGATCACTTGCTGTTGTTCACTGTCCACTGATGATTCCGCCAACGATTCCGCCAAGAAGTCCGGCGCCAGTCGCCTGCTCGGCCGCCGGGGCCTTGGGCAGATACTCGTAGATCTGGTGCGCCAGCCGCGAGATGGGCAGCGTTTGCAGCCAGACTGTACCGGGGCCGACCATCCGCGCCAGAAAGATGCCATCGCCGCCGAAGATCATGTTCTTGATGCCAGGAACCGTCGTGATCTGGAAGCCGACCGACGACTGAAACGCGCCCACGTGGCCCGGATGCACGAACAGGATTTCGCCGGGTGCGAGGTTCTTCTGGATCGAGCTCGCCGGAGAGCTCGAGCCAGGCCGTGCCCACGCCGCTCAGCTTCTGCAGCAGGAATCCGTCGCCGCCGAAGATGCCCGCGCCCAGTGACTGCTGGAAGCCCAGCGTGATGGTGACCTGGGGCGTGGCGCAAAGAAAGCCGTGCCGGTACACCATGTACTCCGGCCCCTGGCCGAGTTCGACGGGCACGATGTGGCCGGGCACCTTGGTGGCAAACGAGACCGACGCCCGGGTACTGGATGGCGCGGTACTCGGTCATGAAGATGCTGGCGCCCGCGGCGGCCCGCTTGAGTACGCCGAAGATACCGCCACCCCCGCCCATCTGCGTATGCGTCGTCATCTGGATTGAGGCGGTCATCCACGAGAGCTCGCCGCTCTCTGAAAACACGCTCTCGTTAGGGTCGAGCAGCACTTCGAGCACCGGCATGGTGGTGCCCAGAATCCGGGTTTGCATAGGGATAGCCTCCTGTCACTGAACAGTGTAAAGGCCCCCGGAGCGCGGGAGGCGAGAATGTTTGTGGAATCGGAACGCGCGGCTCAAGAATTGGCGGCGCCGTCGGGCCGAAAGCTGGTGACGAACGGTCATTCCTTGTCGCGATGCGCGATCACGTAATCCTTGATGCGGTCGTATACGTCGCTGGGGAGCACACCGCGGTCCAGCAGGTCCTGCTTGGTGCGGTAAGGGCGAAAGCGCACGATGCGCCCGGCCCAACTTGGCGTCATGCCGGGAACTTTGAGCAGCTCCTCAACGCTCGCGTGGTTGATGTCGATGCGCGCCTCGGGCGGCGGAATGGACTTTGGCTTGGGCGCGGATTGCGAGCCGGCGGACGGCGAGAGGCCGGAAGCAGCATTTACCGCCATGGCCAGGCAAAACGTGAGCACCGGAACTGCGATTGCCGCGATAAGATGTCGTACCGACACGGATTCATTCTCCACTCCTCCGCGGACCGACGGCAAGAAAATGATTTGACAATGCAAAGATCTTGCCTGTAGTTTTGAAGTAGATGCAGAGCCTCCGCCATCACGGCCATCACCATCATCATGGGACCACCATGCCGGCGGACTGCCATGGCCTGAAGTAGACGGCCAGAGAGATCAGTAGGAACCACCCAAGCCCGCCGGCGATCGACGCTGGTGGGTTTTTTCGTGTTTGGAGAAAAATCTGAACCCAGGATGGGAACCAAAATGAGCGAGAAGACAACGACAATTGATTTTGACAAGATGGATGGCCTTGTGCCGGGCATTGTGCAGGACGCGCGCACGGGCGAGGTGCTGATGCTGGGCTTTCTGAATGCGGCCAGCTACGCGAAGACGCAGGAGACCGGCTTTGTAACCTTCTGGAGCCGTACCCGCCAGAAACTGTGGATGAAGGGTGAGACCAGCGGCAACAGGCTGCGCGTGGTTTCCGCCTCGACCGACTGCGACAACGACACACTGCTGTTCCGCGTGGAGGTGGAAGGCGACGGCCTGGTTTGCCACGAGGGCACGGTGAGCTGCTTTACGCGGCCGATCACGCTCCCATCCCAACGACAAGAGCCCGTCGTTGGGGGCCCCGGCCTGGGTGCGAAGACGGAGGTGAGCCGTGGGTAGCAAACTTCGACTCGGAATTCCCAAAGGCAGCCTGCAGGACGCGACCATCGCGCTGTTCAAGCGCGCGGGGTGGAATATTTACGCCGACGGCCGGTCGTACTTTCCGTCGATTGACGACAGCGAAATCGAGTGCATGCTGATTCGGGCGCAGGAGATGGCGCGGTATGTGGATCACGGAGTGCTGGACGCGGGATTAACGGGCATCGATTGGGTGGTGGAGAGCGGCCTGGACGTAGCCAGCGTGACCACGCTGACCTACGCCAAGCAGAGCCGTCGCAAGGTGCGCTGGGTGTTGGCCGTGCCCGAGGCGAGCGGGTATGAGAAGGCCGAGGATCTCGAAGGCAAGATCATCGCAACCGAGCTTTTAGAGGTGAGCAAGCGCTACTTTGCTGCGAAGGGCGTGAACGTGAAGGTGGAATTTAGTTGGGGCGCGACGGAGGTGAAGCCGCCGATGCTCGCCGACGCGATTGTGGAGGTGACGGAGACAGGCAGCTCACTGAAGGCGAACCACCTGAAGATCATCGACACGGTGATGGAGAGCGAGACGCACCTGATTGCCAGCAAGGCTGCGCTGGCGGACGCGTGGAAGCGCCAGAAGATCGACCAGATTGCGTTGATGCTGCGCGGCGCGATTGATGCGCAGGCGCAGGTGGGGTTAATGCTCAACGTGAAGCGCGAAGACCTGGCGGCGGTGCTGGCCGTGCTGCCGGCCCTGAATTCGCCGACCATTTCGCAGTTGAGCAATTCGGATTGGGTTGCGGTGAATACGATTCTCGAAGAGCGTGTGGCCCGCGACGTGATCCCGCGGCTGAAGGCGGCGCGGGCGGCGGGAATTGTGGAGTATCCGCTGAACAAAGTGGTGCTGTGACGAGAACCGAACGATGAAGCTGATCCGGACCACAGGACGAAATGCGCGGGCCGCGGCGAAGACGCTGGCGGCGCTCGAACGGCGTGGCGGCGCAACGCTCGACAGCGTGCTGCCGAAGGTGAAGCGCATTGTGGCCGATGTTCGCAAGCATGGCGACCGCGCGCTGTTGCGCTACGCGGCAAACTTCGACGGCCTCGCCGGGCCGAACGCGATGCGCGTGACGCAGGAAGAAATGGCTGCGGCGTGGAAGGCAATTGACCCTGCGCTGCGCGATGCGCTCACCACGGCTGCCGGTCAGATCCGCGAATTCGCCCAGCGCCAGATGCCGTCATCGTGGACCGATTCGAAAGTAGCGGGCCTGACCACCGGCCAGCTTGTGCGGCCTCTCGCCTCTGTCGGGTGCTATGTGCCGAGCGGACGGCATCCGCTGCCTTCCACGCTGCTGATGACGGCGATTCCGGCCCAGGTGGCGGGAGTCTCGCGGATTGTTCTAGTTTCTCCCAAACCTGCGCCGGAGACATTGGCGGCGGCGCATTTGGTCGGAATTAACGAGTTCTACCGGTTGGGCGGAGCGCACGCCGTGGCGGCGCTGGCTTACGGAACCGCGAGCCTGCCGCGCGTGGACAAGATTGTTGGGCCGGGCAATCTCTACGTGACTGCGGCCAAGCGGCTGGTTGCGTTTGACTGCGCCATCGATATGCTGGCTGGACCGACGGAGATTGTGGTCACCAGCGAGCGCGGCCACGCAGCCGACATTGCCAGCGACCTGGTGGCGCAGGCAGAGCACGATCCCGAGGCGCTGGCGATCTTCGTTACGACGCGGGAGGATCTGGCAAAAGAAGTAGTCGCAGAAACCAGGACTCGCAGCCGCAACAATGCCGTGGCGCGCGAGGCGCTCAAGCGCAACGGTTTGGTGATTGTGGCGGGTTCGGTGGCGGAGGCGCGGCAGATCACGAATCGTCTTGCGCCCGAGCACCTCACTGTGGATGCGGCGAGCGATTTAGCCTGGGTCCAGAACGCAGGATCAGTCTTTGTTGGCCGGTGGTCTGCGCAGCCCATGGGCGACTATATCTCGGGGCCGAATCACACGCTTCCGACCGGCAGCATGGCGCGGGTGCGCGGCGGATTAGGCGTGAACGATTTCGTGAAGCTGATCACGGTGCAGGAATACACGGCGCAGGCAATGCGCACGCTCGGGCCAAAGGCTGCGCTGCTGGCCGAAGCTGAAGGGCTTCGAGGCCACGCCGAGGCAATTCGAGCCCGGTTGGGCAAATCATCGGCACCAAGGAGGTCCCGTGGCTGAAGCTGTGACAACTGTGGCTCCCACGCCACGCGCGCGCGTGCAGGCCATGAAGGAGTATCACCCCCCGTTAGGCAGCCGAGATGCGCTGCGGCTGGATTTCAACGAAAACACGCTGGAGTGTTCGCCGCGAGTGCGCAATACGTTGGCGCAGATTTCGGCGGGAACGCTCACACGCTATCCCGAGCGCGAACCGGTGGAGGCAATCGTGGCCGCGCATTTGGGCCTGCGCGCGGAGCAGGTGGTGCTGACCAACGGCGTGGATGAGGCGATTCATGTGCTCTTCGAGACATTTCTCGAGGCGGACAACGAAGTCCTGCTGCCTGTGCCTACGTACACGATGTATGAGGTGTACGCGTCGTCGACGGATGCGCGCGTGGTGACAGTGCAGGCTGCGGACGGTTTGCAATTCCCGTTTGAGCGGCTACTTGCGGCGATCACGCCGCGAACGAAAGTGATTGCGATCGCCAATCCCAACAGCCCATCGGGTTCGGTAGCCACGCGCGCGCAACTTCTCGAACTGGCGCGGCGCGCGGCGCAGGCAGTGCTGTTGGTAGACGAGGCGTATTTTCATTTTCATGGCGAAACGGTGATGGACGTTGTGGGTGCGCTGCCAAATCTGGTTGTGGCGCGCACATTCTCGAAGGCGTATGGGCTCGCGGGATTGCGGCTGGGGCTGCTCGCCGGGCAGGCTGAACTGATGCGGTGGATCCGGCGCGTGCTTTCGCCATATAGCGTGAACTCGTTGGCTCTGGCTTGCCTGCCGCCTGCGCTTGAAGACACGGCGTACCTCGATTGGTATGTGAGCGAAGTGCTAGCGGCGCGGGCTGAGTTTGAGGCGGCGCTTGATGCGGCGAAAGTCCGGCGCTGGCCGAGCCGGACGAATTTCGTTTTGGTCGAGATCGGCGCGCGGCACGCAGAGTTTGTGCGGCTGATGCGCGCGGCGGGCGTGCTGGTGCGCGACCGGTCCAGCGATCCCGGTTGCGACGGGCGCGTGCGCATCACGATTGGAACCCGCGACCAGATGAAACAGGCCGTTGCGGCGCTGCATGAAGCGCTGGCCACGCTGCGCACAGAAGGCAGGAACTGATGACGGCGACGCAGAACACCAAGACGAACAGGCGCGCGAGTGCGCGGACCGCAATGATTGTCCGAAACACGAACGAGACACGCATTGAGATCGAGTCTGACGATCGAGGGACAAGGGCGGTACAACGTCTCGACCGGAATTCGATTCTTCGATCACATGCTGGAGCTGTTCACGCGGCACGGCGCCTTCGATCTTGAACTGAAGTGCGTTGGCGACCTCGAGGTGGACCAGCACCACACGGTGGAAGACGTGGGCATCGCGCTTGGCGAGGCGTTCGACAAAGCCCTGGGCGACAAGCGCGGAATTTTGCGTGCTGGCTATTTTGTGATGCCCATGGACGAAACGCTAGCGATTGCGGCCGTAGATTTGAGCGGGCGGGCGGCGTTTGCGGTCGATACGAAAGTTCGCACGCGTTTGGTGGGCGATCTGCAAACCGAGCTGGTGACGGACTTTTTCGAGGGCTTTGCTCGCGGCGCGCGAGCCAATGTGCATGTGAAGACCATGTACGGGCGCTCAAATCACCACAAGATCGAGGCCATCTTCAAGGCATTCGCGCGGGCGCTGCGCGTGGCTTGCTCACGCGACAAGCAACTCGGCAAGATGCTTCCGTCAACCAAGGGACTCCTCTGATGCACGTGACCGTAATTGACTACAAAGCCGGCAATCTGACGTCGGTGTTGAAGACGCTGCGGCATCTCGGCGCGGAGACGGTCGTGACGGATGGCGATTTGTCGTTAGTTGAGTCGGCAGAGCGCATTGTGCTTCCGGGCGTCGGTCACTTCGCGGCAACTGAGCGGCTTGACAAGACGGGGCTCACGGGCGCGATTCGCGCTGCAATTGCGCACGGCGTGCCGTTTCTCGGCATTTGCGTAGGAATGCAGTGGCTCTACGCTGGATCGACAGAGGCGCCGCAGCAGCCGGGACTCGGTTATTTTCCTGAATCGTGCACGCGGTTTGCCGAAAGCAATGAAAAAGTTCCGCACGTGGGCTGGAATTCGCTGGAAGTGCGCGCCAGAAATGGGATCGCAGCGCGGTTGCTTGCAGGCGTCGAGCCCGGCGAATACGTCTACTTTACGCATTCGTACAAAGCGCCGGTAACGGCGAATACGACCGCGGTGACGCAGTATATTGAACCGTTCGCCGCGGCAGTGGAGCGCGGAAACGTAATGGGCGTGCAGTTTCATCCGGAGAAATCGGGCGCGACGGGACTGAAGATTCTGCGCAATTTCCTTGCGTGGCAGGCAGAAGGAGTTGCATGCTGACCAAACGCATCATCGCCTGCCTCGACGTGCATGCGGGACGCGTGGTGAAGGGCGTGCAATTTGTCGACCTTGTGGATGCGGGCGATCCGGCGACGCAGGCGGCGCGGCACGCGCGCGAGGGCGCGGACGAGATTGTGCTGCTGGACATTACGGCGACGCACGAGCGACGGCAGACACTGCTCGATACGGTGCGGCGGACGGCGCGCGAGCTTTTTGTGCCGTTCTGCGTGGGCGGAGGCATTCGCTCGGCGCGGGACGCGGAGCAGGTGTTTGAGGCGGGCGCGGACAAGGTGAGCATCAATTCCGCGGCTCTGGCCGACCCCACACTCATCAGCGCCATCGGCAACAGTTTTGGCGCGCAGGCGGTCGTGGTCGCCATCGACGCGCGGCGCGACCCGGAGGCCACCGATCCGGTGCGCGATGCGCAGGTGTTTGTTCATGGTGGCCGCAAGCCTGTCGGCCGGTGCGTGGTGGAGTGGGCACGCGAGGCCGAGCAGCGCGGCGCGGGAGAGATTCTGCTCACTTCAATGGATGCGGACGGAACGCGCGCGGGCTTTGACTGTGAATTAACCGCGGCAGTGAGCGAGGTCGTCGGCATTCCTGTGATTGCCTCGGGGGGCGCGGGAACCGTGGCACACTTTGCCGATGTGTTTGCGCGGGGCAAGGCCGATGCGGCACTCGCGGCCAGCATCTTTCACTTTGGCGTGAAGAGCGCGCGCGAGCTGAAAGAAGAACTCGCGCAGGCAGGCGTTCCGGTGAGGCTGCCATGCTGATTCCTTCGATTGATCTGATGGGCGGGCGCATTGTGCAGCTTGTGCAGGGCGAAAAGCTGCACCTGGCCTTCGACGATTTTGAGTACTGGATCGAAAAGTTTTCGCGCTATCCTCTCGTGCAACTCATCGATCTGGACGCAGCGATGCGGCAGGGAGACAACTCCGCGCTTGTCGAGCAGATTGCCAAGCGGCTGCCGTGCCAGGCAGGCGGCGGAATTCATTCCATTGAACGCGCTCGGCAGGTGCTGGATGCGGGAGCGAAGCGCGTGATCATTGGGTCGGCGCTTTTTCCGGGCGGCGGCGCAGTGAACAGTGCATTCGCGGCGGACCTTGCTGAGCGCGTGGGCGCGGAGCATGTGGTGGCCGGGATCGACACAAAGGATGGGCGCATTGCCGTGAAGGGATGGAAGGCGCAGGTGGAGCTCACGCCGGATGAAGCGATCCCGCAGATCGAGCCGCACGTGGCGGCATTTCTCTACACGCACGTGGACGGTGAGGGATTGATGCAGGGCTTTCCCATCGAAACCGCGGCGCGATTGCGCAAACTCACCCAGCGCCAATTGATCGTAGCCGGCGGGATTCGCAGCCAGCAGGAAGTGGACATGCTGGATGCGCTGGGCGCCGATGCCGTGGTGGGGATGGCGGTCTACACAGAGATGTTGGCCGTTTGATTCTTGTGATGAAGGCGCTCTGCCGCACGAATTGTAGCAATCTCGCCCGCAGGGTGGCTGGGGTAGCATAGAAGCGACGAGCCGGCCGCCGGCCGGGCGCAGGAATCCCATGCTGCGAGTCGGATATCCAGCTACATTATCAGCCGATTTGTTCCGCGGTTTTCCCGAGGGAATCGAGCTGATCCCGGTGTCGGACAAAATGGACCACGACGTCGAGATCGATGTCTGGATTCCCGATCCCTATTCGACGCGGGCGATGCGCGCATGGCCTCGGCTCCGTGGCGTGAAGCTAGTGCTCGCAATGATGGCGGGAACGGAGTGGATTCCAGCTACGGTGGGACCGCATGTGACGATTTGCAATGCACGCGGCGCGCACAACATCTCCACGGCGGAGTGGACGCTGGCTGCCATTCTGGCGATGCTGAAGTACTTTCCGTTGTATCTCGATATTCAGAGGTCGGGTATTTGGAAACGGAGGTTTGAGGCCAGCGCGTGCTATGCGAAGATGACCGACGACACGCACACAACGTACCCTCCGGTGCTCGCGGAAGAGCTGACGGGCAAGACGGTGCTTCTGGTGGGGTACGGAGCGATCGGCAAGGAGATCGAGCGAGTGCTCGCGCCGTTCGGCGTGACGCTGTTGCGCGTGGCGCGCAAAGCACGCGCGGAACCCGAGGTGCACGCCGTAAACGAATTAGACGCCTTGCTGCCGCGCGCAGAGGTGGTGGTGTTGATTCTGCCGTCGACCGCGGAATCGCGCGGGTTGATCGGCAGCCGCCAACTCGCGCTGTTGCGGCAGGGCGCGCTGCTGGTGAACGCCGCGCGCGGACCGATCGTGGATACTGATGCGCTCGTTGAGGCCCTGCAATCAGGGCGGATTCGCGCCGCGCTCGACGTGACCGATCCCGAGCCGTTGCCCGAAGGACATCCACTGTGGAGTGTCCGAACTTGCTGCTCACGCCGCATATCGGCGGATCGACACCGCAGTTTGCGCCACGCGCGCTGCGCACCGCAGCCGACGAGCTGCGGCGCTACATGAAGGGCCAGCCGTTGCACAACGTAGTGCAGGCGGCGATTTAGGCGTTCGCTGCCGCGCGGCGCCAGTCGCGCAGGCCGAGCGCGGCGAGTCCGACGAGTCCCGCGTAGAGCACCGCCGTCGGCCAAAGGTTCTTGTAGATGTACTCGCCAATATAAACGAGGTCCACTACGATCCAGAGCCACCAATTTGCGATGTGCTTGCGTGCCTGCCACCAGGTAGCCACGAGGCTGTAGCTCATCAAAACCGCGTCGAGATACGGCAGCGCGGCGTGAAGATGCTTGGCAAGTGTTCCCAGTAAGAAGCTGCCAGGCACGCCCAGGACGATCGCAATCACCAGGCTTGGCCACGGCAGCGGAACGACGCGCACCACACCTTCCTCGCGTAACCCACGCCACCAATGCCACCAGCCATAAAGCGTGAAGACAACGAAGAACACTTGCAGCAAAGCGTCGGAGAGAAGCCCCGCGTGAAAGAAGACCACCATGTAGAGAAAGATCGAGACGAGAGTGACGGGCCAGCAGATGAGCAGGCGCCGCGTGGTAAGCCAGATTCCAAGAGCCGCAGTGATGGCTCCAGTGAGTTCCAGGCCGTGAGCGGTGAGGTAGGCCGCGATCGCGGTCCAGATCATGGCTGAGCCGCTCCTCTTGCCTGGCGCGCGGCGGCGCGGCGGCGCAGCGCGTCGAGCAGCTTGCGGCCGGGTGCGCTATGGAACCAGCAGGCGTGGCCGACGAGCCAGCCATCGTGGGCCATGGCGGCTTTCACTTCTGAGTGGACCACGCTGAGAAAATAATCGGCCTCAGAGAGAGCGAATTCGGCGTGGCAGAGAGCGGTCATGGGCGCGAGGGCGGAGGATTCCTCGCTGGAGAGTGCGCGGACTGATTCATAGCCGTCGAGAAGGGCCTCGAGATGGTCGAGGTGAATGGGCACATCGTCAGGGTGCGCGGGATCGTTCACGAGGACGAGCCACTCCACGATGTTGCGCTCGATGGCATGGGCGATGTCGTGCACGGCGTTGGTGCGGTCGGCGAGGCCGAAGTCGATGATGGCGGTAGCGCGCGCGGTGAGATCGGCGCTCGGGCCCGCATCGGTCCAAAAGAGATTGGAGGCGTGAAGGTCGTTGTGGGTCCAGAGCGGGGCAAGCGCGGGCAATAGCGGCAGAAGCTCGGCATGGAAGGGCGCGACGAGTTCGAGCGCGCTCTCCGCGCATGCGCACACGGCTTTATGCGCGGAAAGTGACGGACGCGCGGAGAGATACCGTTGAAGCGCTGCAACGGGGCCGCTGGCGGCGAAGATGGTGAAGCTGGCGACGAGCGCACGAGGCTTGCGGGGCGGGGCGGTGAAATCGCGTGCGGCGAGATGAAGACGCGCCAGCGCAGCGCCAGCGGAATGCGCGTGGGCGGCGCTGCGAAACGGCGTCCACGAGATGGCGTCTTCGTAAAGATCGATGCCCGGTGGAGTTTCGTGCACCTCGTAGGTCCATTCGCCGGTTTCAATGGCTGTCTCGCCGGCCGCGGAGGCAAAGACACGCGGGACAGGTGCGCCATGCGCCAGCAGATGCCAAAGAAAGCGATGCTCCTCGAGCAATCCTTCGCGATCGCGCACGGAGCAGTGATGGCGCTTGATGAAGACGCGGGCGTTGCGCGTGGCGACGATGCCTGCCGCGGAGAACGGTCGCGGGCTGACGGAGAGAATGCGGACCGGCTCGCCAAGCGCGGGAAACTGGCCAAGAAGCACGCGCAACTCAGCGAGCGTGAGCGGCGGCCAGTCAGGATCGACCAGCGAACCATCCATGCCGTGGGCTTTTGCTGTTGCGCTCATTGCAGCGCCTTCCCTCATCGAGCCGAGCGGCTCTAAAACGTGTAGTGGGCGTCGAGACGCACGGTTGCGGGCGCGCCGAGCCAGACAAACGTGTCGCCGTAACTGGCGCCGGTATCGGACCAGTAGCGCTTGTTGGTGATGTTGTCAGCGTAAATGTGGAAAGTAACGCGGCCCTGCTCGCCGCCGGGAGTGTAGCGCGCGCCGAGATTGATGAGATTGTAGCTCGGTACGCTGACTGCATCGTCACGAGTAGCTTCTTTGCGCGATGTGTAGCTCCAGCCAGGCATCAGGTGCAGGCCTCGCACACGAGGTACCGTGAAATCGGCAAACACAGTGGTGTGCAGGTGCGGCACGTTGATCACTTGTTTGTTGTCGAAGGAGGGCGTGCCAGTGTTGGTCGAGACAGCATTCAGTGCCGTCGCGGAGCCGTTCAAACGCAGCCAGTTCGCAGCCTTGCCTTCAGCACTGAACTCGATGCCTTCGTGCGTTTCGCGGCCCTCCTGCTCGAAGCATAGATCGCCTGCGTTGCCGCTGAGGCAAAAGCTATCGGGGCCCGTGATCATCTTGGGGTAGAAGAATGGCGCGCGCATACGGAAGAGCGCGGTGGTGATCAGAATACGTTGGCCAGGCTCGTACTTGGCGCCCACCTCGGCCTGGCGCGTGAAGAAGGGCGACTGGAACTGGCTGCTGTTATCGGTCCAGAAGGGCCCCTGCGGACCGAGAGACAACATCACGCCGTAATTCGAATAGAGCGTGAGATTCTCGACGGGGTTGTATGTGACAGCGAATTGCGGAAGCCAGACGGGCTTTTCGGTAAGGATGGGCAAAGTGGGAACGGAGTAAACCGGCTGATTCGACGAGTCGTAGGTTGTCGGGCAAGGATCATTGGCAGGCCCGGGCGTATTGGACTGCGCGCAGGGGTTTGTGGCCTCTAGCGAGTAGTTATGGTCACGCAGCGAATCGTAGCGGCCGCCGGCAATCAACTGGATGCGCGCGGGAAGATGAACGCGATCCTGAATGACCGCGGAGGACTGGTGGCTGTCTTCCCATAGGCGGCGCGGGCCAGCGGATTGGAGCATACTCTCGAGCGAATTCGGGTCGCCGGGCGGCGGAAGCGGTGCAATGGGCTGGTAGATGTTTGCCGAACCGACGTAGGTGTAGACGGCGCCGTCCTGCACAATGCCATCGGGCGAATAGGGATTGTCGACCGAGTAAAAGCCGGGCTGCTGCACGCTGCGTAAGAAGACGCCGCCGCCGGCGGTGATGTCTTGCGTGATCGCTCCCATCTTGACGTGGCCGGTCAACATGGCTTCGGCTTCGGCATCGATGCGCAGCTCGCCGGGGTCGCGGTAGTCGTAGACATCGTAGGTTCCGTCGGGCGCAAAGAAGAAGGGGTAAGGAGCCGATCCGGTGTTGCACTCCGCCTCATAGTAGCAGCCATAAACGTAGAGCACGTTGTCCTGGATAAGCGAGTGGCTGAGGCTGGCGGCGGCGAAGGCGAGCCATGAGGGCGAGAAGGTGCGATCGAGGCGCGCGCTGGTGTTGAAGGTGTCGTAGGTGTCAGGAGGGCCCCAGGGTTGATCGCCGAGCATGGTTGAACGGTAGATGCGGTTGATGTCGGGCAGCGTTGTGCCGGCAAGCAGTTGATAGCCGCTGCCGTCGCGCTCGGTCTTGTGCTGGTACTCGAAGTCGCCTTTGAGCACCGTTGACGGGTTCAGCTTCCAGTCGGCCGCGCCCGCGCCGACTGCTCGCCAGCCGTTGGTGTCGTTCATGTAGGTGACGATTCGTTCTCCGGCAAGATTCAGCCGCGCGCCCACCTGCTTTTGACTGCCGAAGAGACGGCCGAGGTCGGCGGCGCCGTAAGCCGTTCCGCGATGATCGGTGGCGAGATCGAGCGCCTGGATGTTGGCCGGGCGCTTGGTCACGTAGTCGATAAGGCCACCAGCCGAGGCCACGCCGCTCTCCACGGCGGCAATGCCCTTGAGAAACTCCACGCTTTGTTTATTTTCAAGCGGAACATCCTGCTCGCCGGCGATGGTCATGCCGTTGACTTCAAGTCCGGTGGCAAGATCGATGGGAAAACCGCGAATCTGGTAGTCGCCATAGTAGCCGACCGGCACGTAGTCGTCGCCGACGGAGGCGTCGTTCTGGACCACGTCGGAAAGCAGACGCGACACCTGGTCGTTGAGCAGGTCTCGTGTGACCACCGAGGCCGAAAGCGGTACGTTCTTAAGTTGCGCGCCATCCAGCGTGCCCACAGTAACCGACTCGGGAAGGTAATTGTCTTCCACTTCACCGTGGACGACGACAGTGGTGGTGACGGGAGCGGGCTTCTGCTGCGATGGAGCGGGACTCTGCTCGTTGGTTGGCGGAGCCGACGCGGAGTTAGGCGGCGCCTGCGGAGCGGTTTGCGCACAGAGAGGCAAAGCAAGGCAGCAGGCCAGCAGGAAGGCTTTCGCAAGCGAATGGCGGGCGTAGCTGGACGGTGACGGTGGAGTGCGGATGATTGCGGCGGATACGGCTGCTTGCATGGGAACCCTTCGTTTCGGTGCTGCCTGAAACAAAGGAGCTTGCGCCGCGAAGTGAAGAAGAACGCCGCTCGGTCGGAGAAAACTTCCCACGCCGGTATTATCCGGATCGGGTTCGAGGGTATTTCTCAGCCCCGCAATGCCGCGGAGCACCCCTGTTTCAATAACACGATTGAAACACCGTGAGCCCGGAGATGGCAAATCGAGCGTCGGCTTGCTGGACGGGCTAATGCCGGGTGGGTTTGGCGAGCAGTTGGAGAGAGCGAGCGCTACTCGCCCGATGATTCGGCTTGGCCGGCGAGGTCTGGGCTGCCATTGCGGCGACAGTGGTGTTGGAGAGAACTTCCAGCATGGCCTGCTGGGCCCTGACCCAAACCGGATGCGCAGGACAACGCGGTTTCCTTAGGCAGGACCGGCCATGCATGAGGCAGACGTTAAGGCAGATGGAGCCGTCGATGGCCTCAATCACTTCGCGCATCGTTGCTATGTTGCCGTGCGGCGTGATGCGAAAACCGCCCGACTGCCCGCGCCGCGAGGTAATAAGCCCGGCGCGCCCCAGCGCTTGCAGAACCTTGGAGAGAAAGCTCTCCGGAGCGCCCGTAGCCTGGGCCAGCGGGAGAAGCGAGACTCGCCCGCCAGCCGGCGGCGCAGCTAACTGAATCATCACGCGAACGCCATAGTCGGCAGCGCGCGTCAGTTGCATCGACGAATTGGGTCGCCTCATTGTGCCGTCCATCCGGCCTGGAATTTCTTTTCGCTTAAGCCCCGCGATTGCCGCCGCGAGCGGCGAACCCAGGCAACGGCGAAATGACCAAGGTAAAGCGGAAGCCTAACCCAACGCGTCACAACCGGAAGTGCTTCTTATCACAGACCAGTGTTCGCGGCGGGCTATTGATTCGCTCCTTCCAATTCAAATTTGAGAAAGACAGTCCTGAACGCGCGCTTGAATCCGCCTGCCGCGAGCGGGCAGAATCCGGTGCAGACGGCGGAGAAGTAGCGCGAACGGAGCTAGCGGAGTTAGTGGGGATGGCGGAGCTAGCGGAGTTATCGAGACAGGGATCGAGCGCGAGAGCGGAAGGCCGCGGGCGGGCGGCGAACAATTACCGGCAATTTCGGCCATTTTTGCTGCATTCTTGGGGCAGGCTCGTCAAATCTAAACGAGTTAGAGCCGAAACATACCCCCATGGGGTATTCAAAAAAATTAGTTATTTAATTTCCTCCGTGGCGGCGGTTTTGCGTGGACGGCCCGGGCGTCTCTGCGCGGACCCAGCCAGTTTTGGCTCGAGGCGAAGGGCGCCCAGAGCGATTTTGGCGGCTGCAAACAAGTGCTCTGCTTGCTTTTGGCGGATTACCTCCCACATGTAAGCCTGGGTAACGCAAGCGATGAAGTCGCAAATGTTCTGGTAGCCGGAAAGTGGAGGCATGGCCGCCAGGAAGGCTTCATTGGCTTCTTTTTCGGCTTCGTATTCGCTTTCGCCCTCGTCGAGCCTGGCGCGCTCATTCTTCATGGTGATGTTCCATGCGCGCAAACACTGCGCAACGGCGTCGTTTTCGGAGAGCCGATCGGGTACTTCTTCTGTGAGTCGATCGGGTATTTCGGATTCGGATTCGTCGGTTGCAAGCTCGGCGGGTTCGATCATTGCGTAAGCTCCTATGGTTTTAAGCTTAGCGATTTCGCGGAATTAATCCGCAAAGTTGGGCAAGGAAATATTTCTTTTGGATTGAGAGAGATATGGAAGAATTCGCCTTCGGAGGGGCTTGACAAGCGAGGGAGCGAGGCAACGAGGGACAGCACTTTGGTCCGGGGCTAAAGGCCGGATGAATTTGTCGCGCCCGTTCAACCTAAAGGTCCCTGCTCCCTCCGCGGGGGCTAAAGCCCGCGGATTCATTAGGATGGTTTTCGGCATGAGTCAACTCATGCCCTGATACAAGACCCGCTGGGTTGGGATTATGCTATCCCACCCGTTTCGCGATCAAGCCACGAAACGGATGGGGCACCCAGTCTTTGTGGCCGGTTGGGTGAGGGCGCTCCGTGAATGGGGTAGAGAAAGCTGGCGAGGTTGCATGCGTCAGCGTGGTCCATTATAAGTAACAGCGAACGAAGAGCCGGACGGTTTTGTGCGTGCCGGCGCTGGCCCGATCTTGACGAGCAAGAAGGAATCGATCAATGAATCGGAGTGAACCTTAGGAACAAAAGGAAAACAACCATGAATCGCAGAGAACTGTTCGCGGCTCTTGCCGCCACTGCCGTCGCCGGCGACGCGCTGGCATTCGCCGACCCATCGCCCGGCCAATCGCCCGTGATGGGATCGAAGGTTTTCGACTGGAACTCGATCCCGGAGAAGCCCACGCCCTACGGCACGGTGCGGTCGTTCTGCTCGGCGCCGACGGCGACGCTCCTGAACCTTGAGATCCACGTCACGACGCTGAACCCGGGCATGTCGCCGCACCCGCCGCACAAACATCCCAACGAGGAGCTGATCATCCTGCGGCAGGGCACGGTGGAGACGCTTTCGAACGGCGAGTGGATCCGCGTGGGGCCGGGATCGGTGATCTTCAACGCGTCGAACCAACTGCACGGATTCAAGAATGTGGGAACGGAGCCGGCGGTTTATCACGTGGTGAACGTGAAGACGGCAGCCACGCCGGCGGGATAAAGACAGCGGAGTTAGCGGAGTTGGCAGGGCTCGCGGAGTTAGCAGGTCAGCAAGTCAGCGAGTTAGCAAGTCAGCCGCGGTGAGAACGCGGCGCCTCGACTAACCGGGCGAGTTCCTGAAGGGTTGTGCGCCGGGGAAATCGCGAAAAGCAACCGCAGATCCTTCGACTCCGCTTACCCCATGATCGAGCCGCGATCATAGGGCCCCAAAACGCTCCGCTCAGGATGACAACGCGAAAAAATGAGATCGCGGTGTCCCACCCTTCGCCAGAAAAAAGGCGAAGGATGGGGTACCCAGGTTTCGCGCGGGGTTAGCGCTTGCTCTGCACGATGGGCTCGCCGGCAATGTTGAGGCGGACGCGATAGACGCTGCTGGAGGCGGTGATGTAGAGCGTTCTGCGGTCGGGTCCTCCCCAGGCCACATTGGAAACGCGCTCGGGCATGAGGATGGTTCCGAGCGGCTTGCCCTCCGGCGAAAGAATCAAAACGCCGCCAGGGCCCGCGCTGTAAATGTTGCCCTGGACATCGACCTTCATGCCATCGGGTCCGCCGGGGCGCGGATCGGTGGTTGCGTCATAGAGGAGCTTGGGATCGGCCAGAGTGCCGTCGGGGAGCACGCGATAGCGCATCCAGATTTTCTTCGGCTCGGTCGAGTCGACGTAGAGAAATTTTTCGCCGGGCGAGAAGGCGATGCCGTTGGGCCGCGGCAGATCGGTGATGAGGAGCTGCAGGTCGTCGCGGGCGGGCGGGGAGCCGGGCTTGTGCTGGAGCGCGCGCGGGATGCGGTAGACGCCGTTGACCTGGAGCTCCTTTTCGGGGTCGGAGTCGTTCTGCTTGCGCAGGCCGTAGGGCGGATCGGTGAAATAGAGCGAGCCGTCGGAGCGGTAGACAAGATCGTTGGGACTGTTGAGACGCAGGCTCTGGTAGCGATCGGCAAGGACGGTCTGAGGGGCTTCAGGGTTGAGCGACTCGAAGCGATAGACATCGCGCTGGGCGTGGCCGGCGACGGTCAAGCGGCCGAGTGCATCGAGGGTCATGCCGTTGGAGCCGGGTTCGCGGCCGCCATAGGGAGCAGAGCCTTTGTAGCCGCTGGGCTGAAGGAAGATGCTCACACCTCTGCCCGGCGTCCAGCGGCGGATGGAGTTGGAGGGAATGTCGGCGAAGAAGAGGCTGCCGTGGACCCAGACCGGGCCTTCGACCCAGGTGAAGCCGGTGGCGATGCGCTCAAGCTTAGCACCCGGGGGAATGATGCGGGCGATGGAGGGATCGAGGCGGTCGAATTTGAGGGGCGTGGGTTTGAGCGGCGTGGAGCTTAGGGGGGCTGCCGGGGCTGGTTGGGCAGGATCGGATCCGGCAGCGGCGTTCTTCTCTCCGGCGAGGAAGAGACAGGGAAGCACCAGCGCCAAAAGTCCGAGCAACCGCAGCAGTTTCGTCGAGTTCCTGTTCATTGGTTTTTTCCTGAATGGAGATTGGTGTGGCCGGAGATCCTCTGCAGTCACGGATTTCCACGCTGTGTAGCTTAAGAGCATCCAGCGCATTCATCTTTCGCTTGGGGGCGCGGGCGTGTCAAGGGACCCAAAAGGGAACTAGCTCCATCGAGGGCGGGAGTCCTCAGCCTTGCGCGCGGATCGCGGCGGAGTTATCTTCGGAGTGCGCGGTGGAACGGTATGTCTGGTGCGATCGCGCGAAAGGAATCTTCCATGCAAGCTCGAAGTGCGTGCCGGCGGTTTCATTTGGCGTCGGGGCTAGTTCCCATTGCGATCTTCCTGCTGGTTTACTTTTCAACCATGGCGTCTGCGGCGACCAAAGTGATCACCGACGCGGACAAGGGGTCGACGGTTCAACTGAAAACCGGAGACGTTCTTGAAGTTCGACTCAACTCCAATCCCACGACCGGATACGAGTGGTACGTGCACCCAAAATCGACTCCGTTGCTGAAGCCGGCGGGCCAATCGCAGACGCAGGCCACACAGCCGGGCGTGGGACGGCCGATCGTGCAAATCTTCAAGTTCAAGGCCGTTGCCAAGGGGACGGGCGTGTTGCTGCTCCATTACGTGCGTTCCTGGGAGCCACCCGATCCAAACGAGGAGCAATTCAGTGTGCATGTGACGATCGAGTGACGCGATTGAGGCGAAGGTGTGCGCCGCGCCGAGGCGTCTGCACCGTTTCGCCAGGCGCGACGGCAGGTGCGTCAAAGTGCTGCCAGGGGCCCGGTCAAGCGCATAGAATGCTAGTTGGAATGGCGAAGAACAAGGACAAAACGTTCGAGGTGGCATGCCCGGAGTGCGGGTCCATGCTCAAAATCGATGGGGCAACCGGGCTGGTGGTGAGCCATACCCCGGCGCCGCGTAAGCGGATGTTCGAGGACCTGGAGACCGCGGCCCAGGCCATGCGGGAGCATGGGGAGCGGACGGAGTCGATCTTCAGGCAGAGCGTGGACGCCGAAAAGAACAAGGCCGATTTGCTGGAGAAGAAATTCGCTGAGGCGATGCGCAAGGCCAAGGACGCCCCCGAGGGCAAGCCCTTGCGCGAGATCGATCTGGATTGATGGATGCTCGTCCCGGTACGGTACTTTTTTCTGGGCCAGAGCTCGAGAAAGATCGCCTCGCGGCTGGTTTTGGGGCGATACTTGATACGGCGGTTCTCCAATTACTATGTGGCGTTTCTGGCGCCCGTCAAGGTGGCTTTTTCTTGATGAAAAAGCCACTTTGCGATTTTGCTTCGCGCTACACGAATTGGAGAACCGGTTTAGGCAATTCTGTTTCCGCACCAGAGGTTGGCCGCAAGCGTTAGGAGGGGGTCATGGTGGTTGTGCCGCTATCGATAGGAACGAACGAAACGGGTGGCGCGCCGCCCGCCGATGGAGTCAATTCCACGAATTGGATTCGCATCGCCGCGGCGGGCACCCTTGCCGCCAGCGGTGCTCTGCTTATCACAGGGAAGACGCGCGCCGGACTGGTGACGGCCGTCTCCGGCACGGCTCTGGCAATGCTCGATCAGCAGGAAACGATTCGCGCCTGGTGGGACATGCTTCCCGGTTTCCTCGAGGAGCTGCAAGGGATGCTCAACCGGGCGCAGCTTGCGGTGGAGGACCTCTCAGCGCAAAGCCAGAATCTTCGCCGGGCCCTGGGCAAGTAAGCTCAAGCCAGGCGGACCCGGAAGGCATTCAGCTCAGGTAGCCGTGGCCACGATACCACGCGATCTCATCGCGTAGCGTGGTTTCCGCGGGTCTGAATTCCAAACCTAATTCGCGGTGTGACTTGCTGTGGTCAAACTGTAATTGGTCCATCCGCCGGTCAAGCAGACGCACAGACGACAGTCCCAGCATGACCGGCCGACGCGCCAGCCGCGCCCAACACTCGCTTGCCACTGCCACTGCATACATGACCCCGAGCGGGATGCGTCGCCTGGGAGCCTTGACTCCACTCACTCGCTCCAGGTGGGCCATGAACTCAGCGGCTGTCATGGAGCGGCCGGCAGCCAGGTAGCGTTCTCCACGGCGGCCTTTTCGCGCGACGAGCAACATCGCCTCTGCCACGTCGCGCGCGTCGACAATCGGAAATGCTCCGGGCAGGATTCCCGGCAGCCTACCGCGCAGGAAATCGAGCACCGACTGGCCGGCCGGAGTAGGGCCCGCGTCTCCCGGGCCGTGCATCCAGCCTGGCAGAACCATGCCAGCCCACATGTCCGGATGCTCGTCGAGAAAGCTCAGCACCTCGCGGTCGGCAAGAATCTTGCTGCGATAGTAGTTGTCGGCGTGGGGTTCATCCCGAAGCATGGTTTCGTCGATGCGGTCGGATGACCGGCCATCGAGAACGGCAATCGAACTGGTGTGGACAAAGCGGCGAATTCCTACGCGATATGCAGCTTCGAGCAAATTGCGCGTGCCGGCCACGTTGGTGCGGTACAGCGTTTGCCAGTGACTGCCTCCCTTGTAGTACTCGCGAAAGAAGGCAGCGGTATGGAAGAGGATGTCGACACCGGAGAGCGAGGAGGCAAAGGCGTCGATGTCGCGAAGATCGCCGGTGACGACTGCAACCGGGATGCCGGCGAATTGGACGCGGACCTTATTCATCTCTTGGGGAAGCACAAGGGCACGAACGGAGAAGCCCTCACCGGCCAGGAGCCGGACGAGATTGCTGCCAAGAAGGCCAACGCCGCCGGTAACGAATGCCGTCTGGGTCATCATGCTTTGCCTCTCCCTCGCAAACGCGCGGGTCAAGATCACGGGTCAGGCTCGCGGGTCGGGCGCACGGTTGAACCGCGACGGTTCAAGCGCGATGTTGATCTACTGTGCAGTGGCCGAGTTGCGTGCTGTCTTTCGGTTCACGGCGTCTCGGGGAAGAATCCGGGGGGAGAATTTGATGTGCCCGAATGGGCAGAAGTTAGTTCTTGCGTTCGACCAGGTAGCGGGCGACGGCTTTGAGGCCATCGGCGCGCCTGCCGTACGGTTCGAGCGCCGCAAAGGCCTCCTCAACAAGCAGGGAAGCATCGCGCAGACTCTGTTCGAGGCCATAGATGGCCGGCCAGGTAGCCTTCTCGGTAGCTTGGTCTTTGCCGGCGGTCTTGCCTAAATGCGCCGAATCCACCGTCATGTCGAGTACATCATCGACAATCTGGAAGGCGAGGCCGGCTTTGCGGCCGAAGCGGTTGAGCCGCGCTACGTCTTCCGCAGAAGCTCCTGCATAGACGCCGCCAGTCACCACGCTCACGCGGATGAGAGCGCCCGTTTTGGCGCGATGGATGGCTTCAACGATCTCCGGCGTTGGCTTGAGGTGCTCGCTTTCGAGGTCCAGCACCTGGCCGCCGATCATGCCGTCGACGGTGCCGACGGCGTTGGCGATGAGGCCGATGATCTGCACGGTGGCGTCAGGCGGGCACTCGAGGCCCGACAGCACCTCGAAGGCGCGGGTTTGCAGCGCGTCGCCGGCCAGGATGGCGATGGCCTCGCCAAAGGCCACGTGGCAGGTGGGTTTGCCGCGGCGCAGGTCGTCGTTGTCCAGGGCGGGCAGGTCGTCGTGGATGAGCGAATAGGTATGAATCATCTCGATGGCCGCGCCTAGACGCTCGATTCCTTTGGGCAGACGGCCCGCGATGGCGATGCCAGCCTGCATAGCCAGCACCGGCCTGAGCCGTTTGCCGCCGGCGAAGACGGAGTGGCGCATGGCGCCGTGGATCGAAACAGGAACCGTGTCCGCGGATGGGAGCAGCTTCTCCAGCGCCTTGTCGGTGAGGTCAGCGCCTTCCTGGATCAGCGATTTTACGTCTGCGGGCATTGCAATCATGTTAGACGAGGACCTGTACTCTTTCGTTCAAGCAAGCATAGCGCAAAGAGCAGCAGGACGCTGACGGCGCTCAGCCAGCGGCCAAGGAGATTATCAGGGGTGGTGGTCCAGTCGACGGTGAGGTCGATTGGGCCTTGCGGGACGGCTACGGCGACGAGGCCGTCGTCACGTCGCGGCAAAGCGGCCGGGGAGCGGCCGTTGAGGCGGATCATCCACGCGGGATAGCGAAGGAGACGCAGCACCAGGAAGCCGGCGTGAGGGATTGTGACGTCGATCCTCCGATGCTCGGGATTCGTCTGGCTGCCGCCGACTGCCGTGAATGTGGCCTGGCAACTGCTCTGATCGGGAGCCCAAGTTGGGTTGTTGTCCGGGTCGTCGGGGTCGGGTTTGCCCAATTCGACGGAGGGGTCGCTGACGAGGCATGCATCGGGAAGGCCCGTGGCGATCATGGACTCGTCGGAGCCGGGAGGCCCGTATTCGTACATGCCCTCAAAGCCCGCGCCGGCATGGTAGGCGGCCACGACGGATGCGACCGTGTCCTCCGGGTAGCAGACCTGGAAAAAGGTGGTTCCAGCGTAGACTGTGGCGGCGAGAAAGAGCGCCGCGCATGTGGCCAGGGCGAGCCTGCGGCCGATGCGGCTGGAGGGCCAGATGGCGGCAACGAACAAGATGGCCATGAGCGCCTCGACTGCTTCGAGCCAGCGCCAGGGATACTGCAGAAAAGGCATCTCAGGGAGCAGGTGCCAGAGCGGCCGTGAGATGGGGAACAGGAAGAAGCAGATGATGATGGGGATGGCCGCCAAGGGAATCCACAAGCGGTAACCGGTGATCTTTTGTGTAGGCAGCGTGCCGCGACGCCAACTGACGATCAGGCCGGCAACAGCGACGGCGATCATCGAGACCGCAATCCAGGAGGCCTGGCGCAGGACCACGTCGTGCAGCGCAAGCTCCGGGTTGGCATGGCGCGCGAAAAGCCAACTATTCTCGAAGTTGTAGCCGGGATCTTCGGTGGCCTGGCGGATGTCGACCCAATGCCGTTCGAGAGCCGCCGGGAGCCAATAGATCGCGGCAAGACCCAAGCCCAACACAGTTGCGAGCGCGGCGCGCAACACCGGCGCCCAGGTCTTGTTCACCACGGCCCAGAGGAGCGCAACGCCAGCCAGCAAATAGCCAGCCATCACGCCCAGCGGGAGGTTCGAGAGCCAGGCGCCGGCGAGTGCAACGGCGAGCGGCACGGTGGAACCCGAGAAGGCGCGGCGGAAGACTCCGATTCCCAAGTTGCCGGGCGGCGTGGGTGGGTTCCCACCCTTTCGCACAAAACGCGAAAGGATGGGGCAACCAGATGCCGGGCGATCGCGCATGGCAAAGAGAACCAGGAGCGGGAGCCAGAATCCGCCGGCAAACTCGGGGAATGCGGCCCGCTCGTAGGCAGTGAAAAGCGCGAAGCCGGAGAAGATGGCGGCGCAACCGGCCAGCGTGGCAGGCACATCGTCGAGTGCTTCGAGAGCAAGGGCGCGCGTGGCCCATCCGGTTCCGGCCAAAGTAAGGAAGGTTAAGGCGATGGGTACGAGATGCCAGGGAAGAATGACGCCCAGCGCGGCGCCCAGCATCCATGTGAACGGTGGATAGAAGACGAAACGAGGCTCGCCGGCGCCGTAGTTGGCGCTGGGCGTCCAGTGAGGATAGGGAATGCCATGGCGCCAACTGTTGAGGCAGTCGAGCCAGGAGACGAGATGAACGTTGAAGTCATGGCCGCAGGAGTTGCCTCGAATGAGTTGCGGGACGATGGCGATGAATGCGGCAAGCAGGATGAGAGCGGGACCGGCGAACCGGCTCCAGCTCCGCTTTGTTCCGCTCTCAGCGATCATCTTCGATTCCTTGCTCGCTTGTTCCTTTGGTCCCTCGGCCCCTTTTTCCCTGGCTCTTCACGGCAGCAGGCGGAGCGTGTGCGTGGTTTGGGCGGCGACGGCAGCCGGGGTAAACGGCAGCGCGAATGTGGTTCCGTTGTACCAGTCGTTCCACTGGTCGCGGAAGTAGGGACTCAACGGGTTGCCGCTCTCACCCAGCACAATGTTCTCCGTTGAGCCGTCGATGTTGCTCCAGTCCATGGTGAAGCGCTGCGAAGGGCCCAGGGTACGGCCCACCTGCTTGACGGTGGTTCCATCGCCGCTCTGCGGCTGAGGGCCGGTTCCAGCGACGCGGCCAATCAGCGGCAGAAATCCGGCCAGCGGGTGCTCGATATCGACCACGTGCCAGCTGCCGTAGCTCCACTCAGCCACATCGGCGGGGGCGTGACTGTCGTGCATGGCTTTGCGGACCGCGGCGGTGAGCAGCGCGTCCCAGTTTTTGTAGCCGAGCGGAAGCCATTCCGGCTTGGCGTGCATCACGATCTCTTCTTCAGCAAAGTTTGACTCGCTCCAATGGTAGTCGGCAGCCAGCTTGCCCAGCTTCGGCTCGAGGATCATGGGCCAGAGCGCGGCGCGGGTTTGGGTGACAAGGGATGCGGCGGCGGAGTCGGTAGTGAGGCGGCCATCCCAACCGCGCATCAGATCGGCAGCCTGGCGCATCCTTGGGTCGCCCGAGCCTTCGGGGCCGGGAGTGTGGTCGATGGCGTAAGCGAAGCGATGGCCCATCTCCTGATCCACTTCGCTGTAGATGTCAGTCTGCACGGCCAGCATGTCGGCTAGCGTGAGGTGGTCGCGGCCGTCGAGCGATTTGTAGATGCGCTCGACGCGATAGGGATCGCCCCAATCGTCGGTGAGCGGGTAGGGCGATTTGTCAGTGGTTACGCGGGAATTTGCCGTGGCCAGGAAGCCCGAGGGCGGATCGAAGGCGTTGGGCATCTGGTCGAAAGGGATGTAGATCGGACAGATCCCGGCACAGAATGAGTACCCCCATACAGAGCGCGTGTCTTTTGTGTCGTACGGCAGAGGCACATCGAATAAGCCGACTCCACCCCCACGGATGGGCACTTTACCGATGGCGTGGTAGGCAATGTGGCCCTGGTCGTCGGCATAGACGAGATTTTGCGCGGGCCAGCACCAGTGGGCGAGCGCGGCGGAAAACTCCGTCCAGTTCGATGCCGTGTTCATCTCGTAGAGCGGCAGCGCGTTGAGCGTGGGATCGTAGAGGGTCCATTTGAGGGCGATGGGCGGATCGCTCGCAGTGAGAATCGGGTTGAGCAGCGGGCCGTGTTCGGTGGACTCGACGTTGAGGACGACATCCTTGCCGCCGCGTACGTGAATGACTTCGCGATCGACGGCGAGCGGATGCCACGCTGCGTCGATACCTTCGTAGTTGCCTTTTCCGTCGAGCTTTTCGGTGTACAAATCCTGCGCATCGGCATAGAGCGCGGTAAATCCCCAGGCCACGTGCTCGTTGTGGCCGGCGACGATGAGCGGCATGCCCGGCAATGTGACGCCGGCGGCATGGTATCCGGGCGCATGCAGATCGGCGATGTACCAGGTGTCGGGCTCGCGGAGGGTCAAGTGCATGTCGTTCGAGAGGAGCGGCTTGCCGCTGGCGGTATGGCTGCCGGCGACGACCCAGTTGTTCGAGCCTGCGGCGCAGGCGGCACAATCGGGTTGGCCGAGGAGGGACATCAACGCGTGCGTGTCGATGGGCGCGGCCTCAGGGGCTAAAGCCCCTTCCGATTGTGCGGCTGTTATGGCACGGGACCCAGAGGGTGCCCCGCCGTGCCCTTTCAAAGCTGCGACCTGTGCCTGCGGGACAGTTGGGGTGGCTGGAACGGCGCGCGTTTCAGTGTTCTCGTTGTCGTCCTCGTCGTTTTTTGAGGGCGGGGGCATCGGCTGCGGCTCACTGAGGTCCACTTTGATGCCGGTAGGCGGACGATCGCGCCAGGAGCCGACGGGGTAGAGATCGGCTTCGAGTTTGGGATCGTTGAGCCTGGCGACGATGCGGGCGCGCGAGAGCTTGGTGGCGGCGCGCGAATCGAGAGTCTGCACCATCATGAGGCCGACGCTGATGGAGTCCACGCCGCGCCAGGGTTGCGGGCGGTACATGAGCAAGCGGAACTCGACGGGAAGCGAATGGGACTGCTCGCACTGCGCGATGAAGAGATTGACGCCGCGAGCATAGTCGTCGAGGCGCGCGCGGTCGGCGGCGGGCAGATGGTCGTAAATGCGCTGGGCGGTGAGGCGTATCTGAAGCACGCGCTGCGTCTTATCGTGCTGAACGAGCGCGGGGCCCAGAATCTCGGCCAGTTCACCGTTGGCGCCGCGCCGCAGGCTGTCCATCTGCCACAGGCGATCCTGGGCGGTGACGTAGCCCTGCGCGACGAAGAGGTCGTCCTGGTTCGCGGCATCAATGTGGGGCACGCCGTGGGCGTCGCGGCGGACGATGACGGGTGCTGAGAGGCCGGCGAGATGCATGTCGCCGTCGAGCTGGGGCAGCGCGGCGAGCGTGACGGAGCGCAGCCACAGCACGCCCGCGCCTGCGGCGAGCAGGAGAAGCACCAACAGGCTGCCAGAGATCCAGAGGAGAACTCGCGGCCAAAGGGGCGCGCGGCGGCGTCGCGGTATTGCTGGCTGCGCTGAAATTGGACTTGTTGGAGGCGGATCGGGCATCGGCCAGATTCAGGATACGCTGGGCCGGACGGCGCTGCAATGGAATCGCATGAGTGCCTCGCGGGCGCGACGGCTGGAGTGATCAATCTGCCGGCTGTGCGCCGGGGTTGCGGGCGTAGAGGGCGAGCAAGAAAAGGAGCAGCAGCAGAATGACGCCCAAAACCAGCAAGCTGCCCTCGGGGCCGTCGGCGCCGCCGCTCCACAGCGGATTGCCTGCCGGGCTCGCGGTCAGGAAGTGGCCTTGCCCTGCATTCCGCTGTCGGCGGTGCCGTAGAAGAAGGTCTCTGCCCAATCCCATGCCGCGTGGCAGCCGATCGCCCACCAGGCCGAGCCGGTGACGCGGACGCTGACGCAAAACACAAAGCCGATGAATGCGGCGGCGAGGATGCCGATCCAGTTTTCGCCGCTGTTGGAGGTGTGATAGAGGCCGAAGACCGTGGAGGTGACCCACGCGGCCTGCCAGAATGCGCATGCGTGCCGCAGCCCTTTGGTGGAGCACGAAGCAGGGAACGAGGCCCAGCGCCGCGGCAAAGTAGACGCCCGACGCGCCGTGGCCTCCGCCGTTCAGCGCAAGGTAAAGGCAAATCGCGATTTGTGCAGCAAGCGCCCACCAGAAGCTGATGCCGCGGGTGAGCGTGGAAAGCGTATAGCAGCGAAAAAGACCCTCCTCGACCGAGCCTACGATGAGGAAGGCGCAGGCCCAGAGTGCAGCGAAGCGGAGCGCTTGCGCGGCGGGAAGCGCCGTGGAACCGAAGCGCAGCCAGCCGCCCCAGGCTAGGCTCCCATACGAGCAAGGAGAGCGCGGCAAAGCCCGCGGCCAGCCCGAAGAGGAAATGCCGCACGCGGCGCAGCCCGGCCAGGTTGTAGCTCAGGATGCTCCGGTCTTCAATGAGACCCATCACCGCGGCAGCGCCGAGCAGGGCAAGAAAGGGAATCGCTCTCCCAACAGCACGGCGGCGGAATCGCTGCTGGTTTCGCTGACAAGGCCAGCCGCAAGAAACAGGCTTCCGACGACCGTTCGGAAGAAGTAGTACATCGCGCAAAAAAGAACGATGGACCAGCCGGCGCGCAGTCCTTGCGGCCCGATAAAGACCCAGTCAAAGTCGCGGCCTTCCTGCCTCGCCGGCCGCGCGTGGTGCAGCGTATTTGCCGGGTTCGCCGCAGGAGCGGGTGCGGCCAGCGGCACTTTCTCGACTGCGGGCTGCGACTCCGGCTCCATCGAGCCTCCTTCACCGATGTGGGAATCCGGCCGCACGGTTTGCGCCGGACAAAAAGGCACTCTACAGCATAACCATATTCGGGAGCTTATTGCGGCAGCCCCGGCCGCGAATGAGCAGCCGGGGCCGGGGAGGGGTGCGCCGCGTGCTGAAAGTTACGGCTGCTTCTCAGCCGGTTGGCCGGCAACCTGCAGGTAGTTCTTGACGCTGAAAACGCCGGGGACACCATTGGCGCGGAGTCCGGCGAGATTTTTGTCGGTCTGGGAATCGACCACGCCGTAGAGCTCCACGTTGCCGTTCTGCACCGAAATGCGGATCGGCTTGGCGGGATCGAGGGAGTATTTGTTCAACGACCGTGTAGCCATAGATGGCACGCGCCACCGCCATCCGGATCCCCCAGTCCATCGGCGAGACGGGATCCACTTCGATGTTGTCGATGACATCCTTGATGCCGGGGGTTGTGGCTACGAGGGCCAAGGCCGAGTCCCTGCTGGGGTAATCGAGGGCATGACCGCCCAGCGTGGCGACGCCATTCCGCACGTTCAGGGTGATGGCGTCGAACTCGTTGCCATAGCCGACGCGGTCGTAGGAGAGCTTCTCGAGCAGACTCTTCTGCAACTGGCTGTCGGGCACGCTGGGGCCGGCGACGTGGATTGCGTTGCGGACCGCTGTGACGCCCTTCACCTTGTGCGTTGCCTTGTCGGCATCCGCCTTGTACTCGTAAAGGCTGACGGTACCGGACAAGGTGGCGATGCCGTTCGCGTCCACACTGACCTGGACATTTTTGAATTGCGACTTATTCAGCTTGGCCCGCACTGCGCCGGCCACATCCTGCGGCCCCGCGGCAGCGGGCGAGATTTGGGGAAGAGCAAGAACCGCTCCAAACAGCGCCGCGGCGAAAACCAAGACTCTGCGATGACTGATGATTCTTGTCATGGGAAGATCCTCCATCATCACGATTTTTGCGTTCCGGCGGCGGGCGCGGGTTGGTTCCAAGGGGTCTCCAGCCAGCCTGCCGTACGCGCCTGATTAGACACAAAAAGGCCCCATTAGGTTGCGCGGCTGGATTCTGAATTGGCCGGCAAGCGCCGTCAACGGTACCGGCGCGTGGCCTTGATAACCATGGAGAAGACGCCGGACTCGTCGCGAGCCACCACCAGGGAGACATGGCGGTTGATGGCCACCTCAGCCTGAAGCAACTGCTGGCTGGTAGTGTTCACGTCGGTGGCGTAGGTGAGGGTGACGGTGCGGCCCAACTGCTCTTCGACCGTGATGCGGGAAGTGGAGTTGCCGAAGGCGCCGAGATAGTTCGGGTCAACTTTGACGGAACCGGCGCCGAACAGCTTTTGCACGCGGCTGCTGACCGTGGCGTTGAGAGCGCCGCCGAGCAGCGCGTCGGTGGTGGGATTGCTGATGGCCTGTTCCTGCTGCTGGGTGTAGAGGCGCTGCTGGCTAGCCGTGTGGCCCAGCGCCAGCAAAGATACGACATCGGCTTCGGGCAGCGGAGGATCGCTGCGATAGGTAACGGCCAGCTTTTGCGGCGAGCCGTGCAGATCGAGGGAGATGTCGTAGTCCTCGACATGAGCCATGGCGCTGAGGTCGATGATCGGTTCGATGCGGACCGGATTGGTGAAGGTAATGTCGCCGCGCTCGAGGTCGTAGCGTGTTCCGGCGATCAGGGCGCTGCCCTCGGTAATCGAGACGCTGCCCAGCAGCGAAGGCGAGGCCAGGGTGCCGCGCAGGCGCAGATCCACGCCGCCAGCCAGTTTGGCGAAGGCATTCTGGAAGTTCAACTGGGCCGTGGAGACAATGTGCACATCGAGGCGGACGTGGTTTGATGGCGCCTCGGGAGGCGCGATGGTCTGCACAGATGCGCCAGCAGCAGCGGCAAGGGTCGTCAGGTCAAGGTCGGGGCTGGTGGTGAAGCGCGTGATGAGCACATCGCCGCTGAGCAGGAGATTATTCTGCGGGCCCTGGAGATGCAGACTGGCGTCGGCAAGCGAGCTCGACCCCCTCGGGGTAGCGAATGTGAACGTCTTTGCCCGTGACCGTGAGATCGGCGAAGATGCCGTGCTGGTAGGCGAGGTAGCCGCCGACGCTCAACAGGCCGCCGCCGGTCATTGCCGTCAGAGATTTCACTTCCAGCCGGTTCTGGTTGAACTCCAGTGTGCCGTGCAACTGGCTCAGGCCATTGGGCAAATCCTCAAGAGAAAGAGAGCCGTTCTGGAAATCGATGCGTCCCTGAAGATCGGGATGTTGCAGCGGCCCATGGGCTTCCACCTGGAAGCTGGTGACGCCGCTCGCGGTGAGGTCGGGATCGAGCGTTTCAGCTAGTTTGAGATTGATGGAACCGCTCGCGGCAAGATCCAGTTGTTGCGCTCCCTCAAGCGAAAGGTTGCCTTGCGCGCGCAGGTCGGTATTCTCACCGGTTACGTGCAGCGGATCGAGGCGGACGCGGCCGCCGGCCAGCGTGGCGTGCGCGCCACCCTCGCTTTCGAGATGGACGCCGGCGACGGTCATCGCCAACTGCCGGAGTTGAGCCTCGCCGCGAAGCTGCCTGAGATCCGTGAGTGGGCCTTCGATCGTCACTGTGCCGGCGAGCGTGGAGTCGGCGCTAAAGGCCTCGATGTTGGCCATCCGCAACAGGGCGCCAATGTTGAACCGGGAGAATTCGAGTTGGGCCTGGGTTGCGTAAGCGGCGCTCAGGGCTGTCTGACCTTGCAGGTGCAGTTCGGCTCCCTCCAACTGCGTGGTTGCGTTGTAAATTAGGGTGTGATTGGCGGTGTGTGCGGAAACGTCGAATGCGCCGAAACTCTGTCCGCCCAGGGTGAGAGTGCTGATCGTGGCATGGGCCTGCAGGCGGGGGTCGTCAAATGTGCCGGAGCCGGTGACGGAGACTTCCAACTTGCCCGCTGCGTCCAGATTGTGCCGGTGTACCCATTCGATGCGTGAGATGTCGATTCCAGCGCTGTGCGCGTCCACCTGGAATGTTCTGGCTTTGAGGTCGTAGCTTCCCGATGCGGAGATATCGCCGCCCGCTCCCCTCATCCCGACCGCTGTCAACTTCAGCATCTGGTTGGCCATCGCGCCCGCAATGCGGAGTTGCGTGACGGGCTCGCCGTAGATGCTGCCGCGCGCCATTTCGACGGAGCCGGAGGCTGCCGGCGCATGGAGAGGGCCATCGGCCTGGATCCGCGCATTGAACACGCCTGTCACCGGCAGGCTTCGGCCGCTACTCGCGACAATGAACGGCTGCACATCCGCGACGTCAAGGTTCGCAGCTTCAACGCGCGCATGGATGACGGAGTTGCCATCGAACGCCGGTTGCGGGCCACCGGCCCGGCGACCCCGGTTCTGCGAGCCGCCTGTTGTTGGGGACCCGGGACCACCAGCCCAACGACGAACGCTTGCCGTTGGTCGTCCGAGACCGGGCGAGGCGTCCAGCGTTCCATTGAGCGCAATGCGGGTCACGCCGCGAAGCAACTGCGCGTGTTCGATGGCGATCTGGGCTGGCGAATAGCTGCCCGTGACATCGACCGAATCCAGGCGGACAAACTGCGGCTGGCTGGAAATCCCGCCTGCCGACGGCATCTCGATTGCCAATTGCGTGGCCTTCAGTGTGCCCGTAAGATGCGGTTTCACCAAGGAACCGGTCCAGATCCCAAGAAAATCGGCCTGACCCGTAAGAGCAAGGGGCAGAGCCGCGATTCCGGTCTTGCCATTGCGCTTGAGTCCCAGGCTGCGCAGGACGGCGTCGAACTCTGACAAATCATGGGAATGAAAATCGACGGTGAGCGCCGACGGGCTGTTGACCGGATAAGCGCCGAGCGCGCCATGCGCTTCCAATTCGCTGCCCGGCAGGTGCAGTTCCAGTTTGCGCAGATCTACGCCGCCGTTGCGCTGCGTGTAGGTGGCATCGATGGCTCCGCTCGCGGGCGCTTCCCCGGCAGGGGTCTCGGCTGACGGGCTCAAGCTCAGAGTGGTGCTGACGGAGACGGTGCGCCCGTCGCCATTGGACCAGTTTGCTATCTGCCGGGCCGTTCAGGCGGGCGTCTATACCCAGGCGCCGGTAGGCCGGCGCGGCGACCATGTCGAGAATCGAATCCAGCGTGACGTCCTTGAAATCGGCGGTGACTTTGCCGTTCATCGGGATGGGAATGACCGCGGCGCGGACGAGGACATTGCGGGCGGATCGCGATTCCTCGGATCCGGGAGCGGTGACGGGAGCCGTAATTTGCGCGGGCACGAGCCTGGCGCCGGGAAGCCAGGGCTGGAGCCCAACCGTGCCTTCGATTTGGCCGCCCTGGCGCAGGCGCGCCACAATCTGCGTGATCAGCAATCGCTCGGGATCGGCATGGACCTGTGCGTCCACATTGACGCCCGTGACCACAACGCCAGCGCCGATGTAGGAGCCACCCTCGACATGCACGCTGCCGTCGATGTGAAACACAGACGCCTGGCCCTCGGCCGCGAGATCGAGGCGGGCGATGCCCTCGGGCGCATCTGAATAGCCGGTGACGGGATCGAGAAGCCGCATGTCCAGGTCGCCTGCGGCCCTGGCCTGCCAGCGGGGGTGACTGAAATCCTCCAGAACTCCGGTGACTTCAAGTGTGCGATCCTTGATGCCACGACTGCGGGCGGTAAGCTGAAAGCTGCGCAACGACAGGCGATTGCGTTCGAGATCGAGCGCGAGTTGCAACTTGCCGTGCACCGGCGGGCTTTGCTTTCGCGGCAGATCGCGGACCAGCGTCAGGTCCTCGGCCGCGGCATCGACGTGATAGCGCTCGGGCGCGCCGGGATTGGCAGGGACATAGCTCATGACCAAAGAGGCGTCGTCGGCTTTGAAGTCCAGCGGCAAGTGCCGGTGTTGATTGTCGAAGGCAGCAGCGCGGCTGTCGTAGTCCAGCGTTCCCTGCTCGACCACGATATCGTTCGCATGCAAATCGAAGAGCGTGTCGATCGCGGACTTGCCGCGTTTCCCCGGCCTGCGCGGGTGCGGCTGGTTGGTTGATCCGTCGGGGTATACGATGAGATGCAATCTGGGCCGGTCGATCTCCAGGTCGCGCAGGAGAATGCGCGGAGTGAGGAAGCCGAAAATGCTGATCTGGACGCGCAGGCGCTCGATTTGCGCGTAAGGCGCTTCGCCGGGGTCTTCCGTGCCATGAATCACTACGCCGTCTGCTTCGGCCTCAAGATGGAGCAAGCGCCAGTGAAAGGACTTGATCTCAGCTCGTCCGCCGGTCAAGGTTTCGATCCGCGCGATCAGGCGCTTGCGGACCACATTCTCGAACGCGGCGGAACTGGCGGCGAAATAGATGCCAACCGCTGTAAGCACAAGCAACACAGCCGCAACGGCCACGGTAATGGGAAGATGGCGGAGGAAGAATCGGCGCAAACGGGTGCGAGGCCCGCGCGGAGAAGCTTCCGGCGGGATGGCCGGCTCGGGAGAGATGGGCGTGTTGCCGTGTTCGCTCATGGCTCTTCTCTTCCCGCGTCGCTCGGGGTTTCAGCGGACTCGAGTTCTGGGTCAAGCACCTCAACATCGCCCTGCTGGCGCAAATTCGTCAGCCAATTGTCAAAGAGAGTGTTGACTTGTTGTTGCAGCAGGATCTCCTGAATGCGCGGAGCCACCTGATCGAGCGGCGGAACGGCTTCTCCCGGCGTGTACTGCGGAAGCAGCGTGTCGCGATAATAGGTTTCGATCTGCTGCGGGGAGATTTGAATGCCCTGGCGGAATCGCTGTTCGATGAAGCGGAGAATTTCGAGGCGATAGCGAAGATAAGAATCGACGCGCTCCGGCGTCAGCTCGTGCGCCGCCAGGAAGGCCTTCCATCCGGCGTCGGAGGCGCAGTTCTGATGCACGCAGGCGGGCAATTGTTTGCGCAGCTCGTCCAGCCGGGCATTCACCTCCTCTTGCGAGGGCTCGATGGCCTGCATGTCTTCCTGGCGGATTTGCTGCTCGATGAGGGTGCGGCTGATCAGTTGCTCGAGCGCCCGTTGCCGCGTGAGCTGGCCTTGACCCACGCCGTTCGGATCGAGAACAGACAGGCGGATCTCGTCGTCCAGATCGCTGGCCAGAATCGCGTGCTTGTTGACCACAGCGACTACGCGGTCAAGGACGACTGGCGATGCGGCCTGCGGCGCGGACGTCTGAGGCGCAGTCTGGTCCGTTTGGGCTGGACACGAAGCCGCTCCAGTCGCAGCAAGGCACGCGGCCAGAGCCCAGCACCAGGCGCGGCCAGACGCGATCGAGATCCGGGTTGGAACGCTTTGGCGCATCAGAAGGCCTGCCCCAGGCTGAAGAAGAAGCCGATGTGCGGAGCCTGTCCTAAATAGGGCCCTTGCTCAAAGCCCGGAACAGGCAGGGGGTTCGGTGACGGCGTAGGGATCGCGTAGTTGATGTTCACGGGGTAGATGGGTGGATTCAGGTTGTAGCTGACATCGAAACGAATCGGCCCGACCGGCGTGTGGTAGCGCATGCCCAAGCCCAGCGCATGAGAAAAGTCGTTGAAACTGCACCGGCCTTGTTGGCCGGTGGAGGTAATGGGACCGGTATTGGTGGGGATATAGGAGCCGGGATCGCTGGGGTTGGCGACGGCGTTTCTGCAGGCATCGCTGTTCGGCTGGTGAACGCGCAGAAAGCTGGCCCAGGCATCGCCGGCGTTGGTAAAGACATTCCCCATATCGTGAAAAATCACGAAGCTCACCGTATTGCCCAGCCAAGGCAATGTGGGCGGTGGCAGGCGCAACTCGGTGCTGTTAATCAGCGCCCCCGCACCGCCGATCTGGAAACCGGTTTCGGGATCGCGCGGGCCGGCGGCGTTCTGAGAAAATCCGCGCAGCGATACGGGACCGCCGGCGTAAAGACGCTCGGGAAGCGGAATCAGCTCGCTGGAGCCGTTGCCGAAGGCGCGAATCTGGCCGTAGCGCGTATTACGGGCAACGACGAACTGGCCTTTATCAAAGCTGTAGTAGCTCGAGTTCGACGTGTCGATGCGGTTGAACTCGGCCTGCGCGCCAAAAAGCCGGTCGGAAAGAAACTCCTGAAAGCTTGTGTACGTGCCGCGGCGCGCGTCCATGGGCACGTCCCGGGTGTCGCGAATCCATGTGAATGCCGGGCCCCCCACGCGCGTCGCCGTCGACAGTAAGGAGATTTCCTCGGGATAGACCTGCAAACTACTGGCTGCCACTTTGACGCGACGGAAATCAAGCTCATAGATGAAGGTATTGGCTCGGGAAAGCCACGACCCGGGGTGATTGAAGTTCTCGGTCCATCGGAATGCGCCTTCGAGGCGGGAAGCCACGTAAGTAGAAACGTCCTCACTGTTGGCATAGCCGCCGGAAAAGGCGAGGCCGAAGTTGGGGTTGCCTTCAAAATGCGGAACCTGGTAAAGAAGGCCGATGCTCTGCTCGAGCAGGCCGTAGGTGGCCCGCAGCGAGGCCGACTGCTCGCGGCCGAAGAAGCCGTTGCGGGTGATGTCAGCAAGCACGCGGGGGCTCACCCCGGTCTTGCCGTTGGGGCTGCATGCGACACCTCCCGCCGTGGCTCCAGCGCAGTTGTTTTGCGGCTGACCGGTTTGCGCCTCGAAACCGAAGCCGTACGTCAATGTCCAGCGCCGCGCCTCCACCGCCTGCAGCAGGACCGTCTTTTCGGGCGCGTCGCCGTTGGGGTTTTCCACCGCCGCATTCACTTCGTTGAAGAGCGCGAAGGAGTAGAGGTTGCGCTGCGTATTCGAAAGCGCAGTCTGGTTAAGCGGATCGCCGGGGTGTATGGTGATGGCCCGCGCCACCGTCTCGGGACGCGTGAACTCGAGGCCTGTCAACAGCACGTTGCGAACGAAGACCTGCTCGCCCTCATTGATATCGAAGACGACGTTGACCTTGCTGGAATCGGAGGGTTCGGGTTGCTGGGTCACGTTAACGGCCGCTTGCTCGAAGCCGCGGCTCAAGTACTCGGTCACGAGCGCGTCGTGATCGCCAGCCAGGTTGCGCGGTGAAAGCAACTGGCCTGGCGTGGTGTTCATGAGCGCCGTGAGCGCGGCCGTCGATATGTGCTCGTTGCCCTCGATCCGCATCGTGCCCACGTGCAGTTGTTGGCCTTCCGTGATGTGGTAGGTCACTTCGAGTGGAGCGATGCGCGCGAAGGCGATTTGGCGTCCGGCTGCGTCGACGGCGGGCGGCGGATTATCGGCTTCCACCGTTTCGGGAGTGCTGGTTTCAGGAGTGACCTTCACGTCGGCGAAGCCGTTATTCCGATACACGGCTTCAAGCGCGTTTACGTCAGCCAATACCAATGCCTGGCTGTACACTCCATGGCGGTCTAGAACATCGGCGGCGCGAACGCTGATCAGATCCATGAGCGTCGCGGTCGAGAAGTAATGGTTTCCCGTGATGGAGACTTTATCCACGCGGCGGCGCGGTCCCAGTTGCACCGTATAGAGGATGTTGACCTGGTCGCCGCCGAGCGATTGCCGTTCGTGATCGACCCTGGCGTCGAAGTAGCCCAGGCGCTGAAAGTAGTCACGCAAGCGGCGGTTGCCTTCGTTGAGCAGATCTTCGTCGACACTTCCTTCTTCAAAAATCGGGACGAGGCGCTTGACGCGCTCCGGGTCAATGCTGGCGCCCTCGACGGCCACGTTCACCACCGGTCCGCGGTTGGCGGAAAACCGGAAGTTGACTGAATGGGTCGTCGAATCATACGCCGCGGATTCGAGCTTGACCTCCGCCTCTAGGCGGTCCTCATTCTCGTACCCCCGCAGCACGCCATCCAGGGCGCGATTGACGGTATCGTGGTCCACGTGAGCGCCGGTGCGCAGATGGGCATGGCGGCGAAATGTTTCCAGGTTGATTCCGGAATCGCCAGTGACTGTAACCGTGCCGACGCGCGCCCGCAGCCCTGAGACGACGCGAAACGCAATATCGGCGAGCTGCTGTTCGGGGTGAGGCGTCACGGTCTGCGTGATCGCCGCTTCGTGATAGCCGTTCTCCTCGAGTGCGGCGCGCATCTGCTCAACGGCCCGAAGCATCTTGGCCTGCGTCAGGCGGGTACCGGCTTCGAGCTGGCAGGCGCGCTGCAGTTGAGTGTTCATGTTGGCCCCGGTGGCTCCGTTCACGCTTACCGTCCCGATAAACGTCCGCGGGTTCCCGAGAAAAACCAGCGCCACGCCGTCAGCCTTGCGCAATCCTTCGACCTCGACGGTGTCATAGAGTCCGGACGCGTACAGTTGCCGCAGGCTCTTGCTCAGATTCTCGGCGGTAAGGGGTGCTCCTTCAGCCTGAGCGAGATGGCCCGGAAGCGGTGCGAGACGATCGGCCGGAACGCCTTCGAACGAGATGCGCCGCACCGGCAAACCCTCCCACGCCAGAACGGGGTCGTTCGCCGGATCTGGGTCTAGGGATTGAGGCGGATCAGCCGTCGTGGAGACACTTGGGCCGGCTATGGGAGGCGCGGCTGGCCCCTGGCACCAGCCCGCGAACGATACACCCGCTGCACACCAGAGAACCCATGCGCACAAAGCCCGGCTCCACGCCTTGCGGGTTCGCCGGCCCGCCGGCTCCGCCATCGAGGAAAGAGGCTGATTCATGGAGCCTTGTGGCGGGGGGGTCGGGTGAGCCACCCCGGCGTCCCCGGCGCTGCGCGCCACCCATCGCCCCCCCGCTGCGCGACCCCGGTGATCGCCGCATCTTTCTGCCGGCTTTGTTCGCAAGACCATATCTTAAAAGGTGCGGTGGAACCTCAGCATCCCAGTGCGAAGCGGGAGCGGCTCAACACGCGCTCTCGAAGGGCGTCGGCTTTTCAGTTTTTATTCGAGTTCAGCCAACCCGAGCTGCCTAACCTTATACTAACGAGGTAGGATGCATCGTCAAAACCAGAGAAAGTCTGCTCCAATTAGCTCCGATCCGGGCGGGCGCTCCCTCCGCGACAAAGAGGAAAGCCTGTCCTTATAGACCCCGGCCATCGACTCCGGTTGTGGTGGGCGCGCAACAGCCACGGAGTTTCCACCGCGCCCAAGAAGATCCGGGCAGCCGGAGCGAAGAGCCTTGAATCCGGGATTGGCCATCCTGGGCTTTTGCCGACGCGCACGAAGACCGATTTCGAGAACCATCCCGAGGGGAGCGCATGTCCAATTCTCCATCCCCCGCGCAAGCGCCTGGCCGCATCCGATCGGATCGTGCCTCAGAGCCACCGCCCACGGCCCCAGCGGGCCCATCCGCAATCCCCGCGGCCTCCGGTCTGCTCAATTCAAGCGAAGCAGAAGCGCTGGCCCGCGCTCAGGCCGGCGATCATCAGGCATTTGCCCAACTTTATGCTCTGCACAAGCGGCGAATCTACTCACTCTGCCTGCGTATGGTAGGCAACGTCGCGGAGGCTGAGGATTTGACGCAGGAGGCGTTTATGCAGCTCCATCGCAAAATCGCCACCTTTCGGGGGGACTCGGCTTTTTCCACCTGGTTGCACCGGCTGGCCATCAACGTGGTGTTGATGCAGTTGCGCAAGAAAGGGCTTTCGCTGATCTCGCTGGACGAAGCCATGGAGCCAACGCCGGAGGAGGGGCCGAGCCGGAGCTTTGGCGCTCCCGATCTGACGCTGACCGGAGCGATCGACCGTCTGGCGCTGGAACGCGCGGTGGCCGAACTACCGGCCGGCTACAGGCTTATCTTTATCCTTCACGACATCGAGGGTTTTGAGCATAATGAAATTGCTGCGATGCTCGACTGCTCAATCGGCAACAGCAAGTCGCAATTGCACAAGGCGCGTCTGAAGCTGCGCGACGCTCTGCGCACCCAGAAGCGCCAGGAGGAGCGGTGATGACCGGCGATCCCAGCAAGTTGAGTTGCGCCGAGTTCCAGGCCCAACTTCCCGATCTGATCAGCTCAGGGGAAGATGCCGCCGCCCATCCCCATCTCCAGAGCTGCGAGCTTTGCCGTGCCCTGCTTTCCGATCTGGAGACCATCGCTGAGGCCGCCCGCCAGTTATTTCCCATCGTGGAACCGCCGGACGAGGTCTGGGAGAACATACAGTCGGCCATCAAGCGGGAAAAAGAAGACGATGTCGAACCCGGAGTGGCGCCTCATCATCGGTGACCTGGCCTGGCTGACCCTCCCAGCCAGGTTGGGCAATTCGGGGAAGCGCTTAATCGACGCCTGGACCGGGGCGTTTGCCAGCGGAAACTCGCCTTCAAGCACCGGACTGTGGCGCTCATTTTCCGGCCATTTCCGCCGATAGACCCCACGAACACCGGTGTGGCGTCCCGAGGGGAGGGGTATGCCTTAGAGAGTCCAGCGCCGGAGATCATTGCGGCTGGGTGCTGGCGTGCATCCCATCTGGCGTGGGCCGAAGTGCTTCCGGCCATCCGGCAGGGACAGGGAAGGGAACCCAGACTAGAGCCGGAACGTAGCAAAGGGCGCTAGTGGCCAAAGGAGATGCCCGAGGCGGGCACGAAACTTGCAACTTTCGCCTTTCTGAGCTATCTAATGAAGGAAAGTTGATACGAGGACGCTCAATGCCAAACCAACTAGCCGGACAGCCCAACGAACCCGCCAGAGGGAACGCCCCAGGAGCGCGCAGAGTTCCCGTGTTGCCCGTGCGCGACACGGTGCTGTTTCCTCACGCCGTGCTTCCGCTCACTGTGGGAAGGGAGAGCTCCATCCAGTTGATCGAGTCGTTGGGGGAGGAGCGGGCGATTGCGGTGGCGGCGCAACTGGATCCCCGCCTGGATACTCCCAAGCCAGTTGACCTGCACTCCGTGGGGACGTTGGCCACCGTACACAAGGTGGTACGGATGCCCAACCAGAGCCGGTTCGTCTTTACTGAGGGCGTAAGCCGGGTGCGGTTGGTGCGCTTCGTCCAGTCCGAACCGTTCATGGTGGCCGAGGTGGAAACGCTGGAGGATGTGGAGCCGGCGCCCTCTGCGAACTTTGAAGCCCTGGTGCGCAACGTGATCGGGCAGTTCCAGCAAATCGTCTCCGAGTCGCCGACGCTTTCCGACGAACTGCGGACGATCGCCGCGAACATCGAAGAGCCGGACCGGCTGGTGGATTTTGTGGCGTCCTCTCTGCCCATCCTCACCACCGACGAGAAGCAGCAGTTGCTTGAGACGCCCCACATCGCCGAACGGCTGGAGCAGCTGAACAAGCTTCTGGCCAAGGAGATCGAGGTGCAGCAGTTGCGGGCCAAGATCCAGACCGAGGTGCAGGACCAGGTGCAGCAGTCGCAGCGCGACTACTACCTGCGCGAGCAGCTCAAGGCCATCCAGAAGGAGCTGGGCGAGCAGGATGAGGGCCAGCGCGATACTGAGGAGCTGCGCCAGAAAATTGAAGCCGCGGGCATGCCCGAAGAGGTGAAGAAGGAGGCCTTAAAGGAGCTGACGCGCCTGCAGCGCATGTCGCCCATGGCCGCGGACTACTCGCTCACCCGCAATTACATCGAATGGCTGGCGGTCCTGCCCTGGTCCAAGAGCTCGGGCTCGAAGATTGACATCAATCTGGCCAAGCAGATTCTGGACGAGGACCACTATGAGCTGAGAAAGGTGAAGGACCGGATCCTCGACTACTTGAGCGTTCTGGAATTGAAGCCGAACATGAAGGGGCCGATTCTGTGCTTTGTCGGCCCGCCGGGCGTGGGCAAAACCAGCCTGGGCCGCTCGATTGCGCGAGCGCTGGGCCGGAAGTTCCAGCGCATCTCGCTGGGCGGCATGCACGACGAGGCGGAGATTCGCGGCCACCGCAGAACCTACATCGGGGCTCTGCCCGGACAGATCATCCAGAGCCTCCGGCGGGCGGAGACCAACGACCCGGTGCTCATGCTCGACGAGGTGGACAAACTGGGCCGCGACTTCCGCGGCGATCCGTCCTCAGCGTTGCTGGAGACGCTTGACCCGGAGCAGAACTATACCTTCCGCGATAACTACCTTGACGTGCCGTTCGATCTATCGAAGGTACTGTTCATCTGCACGGCGAACATGCTGGACACGGTGCCTCCGCCGCTGATTGACCGCATGGAGATCATTCCGCTCCAGGGCTACAGCGAAGAGGAGAAGGTGCACATTGCCAACCGGTATCTGATCCCCCGCCAGATCAAGGAGAACGGGATCTCTGCGGAGCAGATCGAGTTTCCCGAGGATGCGGTGCGCTATATCATTCGCCACTACACGCGTGAGGCCGGCGTGCGCAAGCTGGAGCAGACGATCGGGACGGTGTGCAGAAAGCAGGCGCGGCGCGTAGTTGAAGGGCAAACGGAGAAGCTGGTGGTGACGCGCGAAACGCTCAAGGAGTTCCTCGGCGGCATCCAGGTGCGCGTGGAGACCGAGGTAGCGGAACGGGTGAAGCGGCCCGGCGTGGCCGTGGGCCTGGCTTGGACGCCGGCCGGCGGCGACATCCTGTTCATCGAAGCCAACAAGATGAAGGGCAAGGGCGGATTCACGATGACCGGGCAGATCGGCGAGGTGATGCAGGAGTCGATGCAGGCCGCGCTGACCTGGGTGCGCTCCAACGCGACGCGGCTCGGTCTGGCCGAGGACTTCACCAAGGAGATGGACCTGCACATTCACGTGCCGGCAGGCGCGATTCCCAAGGACGGGCCGTCGGCCGGCGTGACCATGGCCACGGTGCTGGCTTCGCTGCTGACCGATACGCCGGTGCGCCCGCTGACGGCCATGACCGGGGAGATCACGCTCAGCGGCAATGTGCTGCCGGTGGGCGGCATCAAGGAGAAGTTTCTGGCGGCGCGCCGGGCCGGGGTGGAACACATCATCCTGCCCGCGGAAAACCGCCAGAACGTGGAAGAGGACCTGACGCCGGAGATGATGGAGGGCGTGACGGTGCACTACGCCAGCGAGATCGAGGACGTTCTGGCGGTGGCTTTACCGCTGCTGGCGGCACGGCCGCAACTACAACCCGCTGCGGCGAGCGTCGCAGCGAGCGCCGCGGCTTAGGCTTTTCTGATTTTGTGCGAGCAGGCCGGCGGATGCGCCGGCCTTTCTTTTTGAGCGGAATCCGCAAGGCTCATCCCGTTTTGCGCATCGCCTCTGCATCCAGAAGATGCAGAGGCGATGCGCAACCTGGCGGGTTCCGGCTTTGTCTGCTGGTGAACATCTTCACCGTGCCGATAAGGTTCACGGAACCGAGTGCGCACTCGCGCAATCAGGTTTTCCACAATCGCTGCGCCCTGAAGCCGCTGCGGCAGAGTGACTTCTTCTTTCACATTGGGCCCCGCGCACGAAGCTGGCAAGGGGCGCGCGCGTTGCGAAAGCGCCCGGAGAGCTGGAGTATGGCGGCGACTCACACAATCGTTCCCCTGCATCTGTCGGGAAACACCACCGAGCAGCAAAATAAACTGCTCCAGGACTGCCTTGGCGATGCGGTTCAGGACGCCTACCGCGAGGCCATCGAGCATCTCGACCGGCAAAGCGCGCAGGCTGTGCTCGAGGCCAATGGCAAGCTCAAGTCCGAGGTAAGTTCGGCGGTGATCGAAATCATCCACAGCCATACGGTGAGCAATAGGTTCGAAGACGAGGAAGTGGCGTCAGATCGGGAATACCCGCCCACCTACCGTCTGCGGCCTGTGGAAGCGCAGGTCACGGAGCTGAGAAAGGCATTCCCTGTCCTGGGCAACTGCCAGGAGAAGCTGGGACGTTTACCGTTGCTCGATGAACCCGAAGGCTGGTTCGCAATTCCCCGGTGGCAGGCTCTGGCTCCGACATACAACGAAGCCGTCGAGTTAGTCCTGGGGGTTCTGGCCTCGCGGCGCAGGTTTGCCAACCGCATTGCAGGACGCCTGGGGGCAGAGTATCTGCGCCAAAACGAGCGCACCAGACTCGCGGAGACGGTTTTGGCCGATCAGCAACCCGGAAGCGACATCCTGGTGGTTGCCGTGCAGGCCGGGATGTTGCATCGCGGCTGCTCCGCGCGCCGCACGCGCATGGCCCTGGCCGGCAATGAATTCGGCCTGGGCGTATTCGCCATTGCCTGCATGCTTCTGACGCACCCTGAGCGCCTGTCGAGCGGCGATGCATTGATGATCGACTGCGGAGGCGATGAGTATTCCCCGCGGGCCGACTACACCTTCGATCGCGTCCCTCTGTTCGACTACGATCTTTCCGGGATCGAGTTCAGCATCTTCTACGAAGACCGGGCCCGCAATCTGTGGGGCACGCCGACCGGTTTTCTGTACAAGGCCGTCTGATCTGCCCTCCGGTCAGCCCCTGATTTGATGCAGCCACGTCTAACATGCAGGCGATATTCTGTTTCTTGCCATGCAGGTACGCGTGATTGCCTTTGGGGTGTTGAAAGACTGGCTTGGTCCTTCGGCCGCCATGGTCGAGCTGCCGGAGGGCGCGACGGCGGCCATGCTGCTCGAGCGCCTGCGCACAACATTGCCGGAACGCGCGCCCACGCAAGGCCTGCGCGGAATTGCGCTCAGCGTCAACGCCGAGTACGCCCAGGCCACGCAGATCCTGCGCGACGGCGACGAAGTAGGGCTGCTGCCTCCGGTTTCGGGTGGGATTTCGCGTCCGGATGCTACGCGCACGGGTGCTGCGCGCACGGCGAATGTTTTGGATGAGAGTAGTGGCCAGGAAAGTGTTTCTGTCGCGCTGACCCGCGAGGCGATTGACTCGGCCCAGATTGTGACCGCGGCCAAGCGCGGCGAGGACGGCGCAGTGGTGGTCTTCGACGGCATCGTGCGCAACCACTCACGCGGTCGCCGGACGCTTTACCTGGACTATGAGGCCTATGACGAGATGGCTGTCCGGCAGATGCGGGAGCTTGGGCTGCATGCGCGCGAGCGATTCGGCGTCCGCCAGGTGATGATGGTTCATCGCCTGGGCCGCCTGGAGATCGGCGAGACCAGCGTGCTCATTGTGGTGGCCTCCGCTCACCGCACCGCGGCCTTTGAGGCCTGCCGCTGGCTGATCGATACCATTAAAAACACCGTGCCCATCTGGAAGAAGGAGGCCTTTGCCGACGGCGCTGTCTGGGCGCCGGGCGAGCCGTTCCCGGCTGGAGTGAGCATCGCGGCCACGGAAACAACGCCGTCCCAGGTCTCAGAAACGAAACCTGGGGCACCCGCTTCGGAGGCTCCGCATGAAGCCTAGCTCCGGTGGCTATGTGGGCTTCCTCGCGTACGCCAGTCTCGGCGTGCTGCTGGCGATGGCGCCTGTGGGGTTAATTGCGCAAGAGACCACTTTTCACGTCGACGTGAAGCTGGTAAACATCTTCGTCAACGTGACGGATAAAAATGGGTCCATCGTGGGCGAGCTGACCAGAGACGATTTTGCCGTCTTCGAGGATAACCGTCCGCAGCAGATCGCGATCTTCGAGCGGCAGTCGGAGGTGCCGCTGAATTTGACCCTGGCCATCGACACGTCGGGGAGCGTACGCAAGGATCTGGATGAAGAGGCTGCCGCGGCAAGGCGATTCGCCCACGACATCCTGCGCCCGCAGGACCAGATGAGCGTGATGCAGTTTGCCACGGAGGTGCGCGAACTGACGTCCTTCACCAACAACCTGTCGCAGATCGACCACGGCCTGAACCAGTTGCGCGGCGATTGGGCGACCGCGCTCTACGACGCCATCTGCGTAGGCTCCGAGCGCCTGGGCAAACGAGAAGGGCGCAAGGTGCTGGTGCTCGTCTCCGACGGCGATGACACGGCCAAGTCCTCTACCTATGCGCAGGCCCTCGAAGCGGCGCTGCGCAATGAGGTGATGATTTACTCCCTCATCGATGTGCCCATTGAAGCCAGCGCCGGCCGCGATACCGGCGGCGAACACGCGCTGATCACCCTGGCCGAGCAGACCGGCGGCAAGCATTTCTACGTCAGCGAGGGCGGGCTCGACAAGGCATTTGCCAGGGTCAGCGACGATCTGCGCACGCAATATCTGATCGGCTACTATCCACACCACCAGGTTCCAGGCACGAATTTTCACCGCGTGACAGTGACCATTCCGCGCGCCGCGCCGGATGAGTTCAACATCCGCAACAAAGCCGGCTATTACGCCGACGCGCCGCTGAAGGGGAACTGACGGCCGGGAGCGGCAGATGGGTGTTGAGGGAGCATACTTTTGCGCAAGCAGCTCCGCCTGTTCGATCGATCCCGCGCATTTCCAGCGGTGCGCAGCCCCATCCACAGCGGTTGCATCTAAAATGGGAGTATGACATCTCCCCTATCGTCGCGCCGCCGATCCAAGACGCCTCCGCCGGGCGAAACCGGCCAGGAAGGGCTTTATCTGCGCTCACTCAGCGAGCGCCAGGTGATTGTGAACATCAAACTGCGCGATGGCGAGACGGTGCGCGGCTGGATTGAGTACTTTGACGACTCCATGCTGCGCCTGACGCGCGAGGGCCACCCCAATCTCTTTATCTACAAGAACCAGATCCGCACCATCAGCGAGGTGGGCCGGCGGCGGACACCGCGCTACGAGACCGTGGAAGGTCCGGGCCCGAATGAGGCGGGCCTGTGAGCGGCGCGGCAGAGCCGGTGACAGCGCCAAATCTGGTTTATGTTCCTAAGGCTGCGGAGATCGCGCGCGAGGCTGGGGCGCGCCTGCGCGAGTACTTCGCACAGGGCGTGGAAACCGAGTACAAGGGCGATGTGGACCTGGTGACCGTGGCCGACCGCGCGGTGGAGAAACTCATCCGCACGCGGCTCGGCGAGGCTTTCCCCGAACACGGTGTCTACGGCGAAGAGGGTACGCGCGAGCGGATGGAGGGTGAGTTCCGCTGGTACGTGGACCCGCTGGACGGGACGACGAATTTCGCTCACGGGTTTCCGCAGTTCTGCGTTTCGTTGGGGCTGGAGCATCGGCCCGCAGGCACTCGAGCCGGCGAAGATGGAACCCTGGTGGCCGCGGTGGTCTACGATCCCACGCGGGACGAACTCTTCACGGCCGAACGCGATCGCGGGACAAGATTGAATGGAAAACCCGTGAGGGTCTCCCACGTTGCAGACTTGGCCGAAGCGCTGCTGGGCACGGGCTTTCCCAGCCGCAAGCGCCACGCGAGCCCCAACGTCCACTTCTACCAAGAGTTCACACTGCGCTCGCACGGGGTGCGGCGCGCCGGGTCGGCCGCGCTCGACCTGGCTTACGTAGCCTGCGGCCGCATGGATGGGTTCTGGGAGTTCAATCTCAATCCGTGGGACACGGCGGCGGGAATTCTGCTGGTGGAAGAGGCAGGCGGGCGCGTAACGGATTTCACGGGCGGACCTTTCCGGCTTGCGAGCGATGAGATTCTGGCTTCGAACGGATTGATCCACAAAGAGCTGGTCGGGTTCTTCGGCGATATGTTCGCCGGGCGCAATCTCGCGCCCATCCCCACGCCCGAGGAGTTTGCAAGGGCGCGCAAAGGCAGGGAACAGGGAACAGGGAATAGGGAGTAGGGACTTGGAGTAGAGCGTCGAAGCTGGGTCTCGCAGAGATCGTCTTTCCGTTTTGCTGTTCCCTCGGCTCTCTGTTCCCTCGCGCCGTGTTTTTCTATTCCCTGTTCCCTATTCCCTACTTCCTGGTCTTTCGTTCCCGCATGGCAAAACGCGTGCGCCGCAATGCGGGTCAGGCCGCGGGGCCGTGTGCTACTATCAGCGTCGAGAAGGTCTAAGCGGATCTCGACAGCTAGACCGCTGAAGTTACCCGGAGAGCAGACATGGCATACGTCATTGCAGAACCCTGTATCGGCACCAAGGACACGGCGTGTGTAGATGCCTGTCCGGTCGATTGCATCCACCCCAAGAAAGATGAAGCCGGTTTTGCCGACGCCGATCAGTTGTTCATCGACCCGGTTGAGTGCATCGACTGCGGCGCGTGTGTGCCGGTCTGCCCGGTCTCGGCCATCTTTGCGCAGGACGATCTGCCGGAGAAGTGGGCCCACTTTGCCGAAAAGAACGCCAAGCACTTCGGCCGGTAACAGGCGCGGCTGACCCAACACGGGAATCCTTACTCAACGCGCGTCCTGTCTCAAGCGGGACGCGCGTTTGTGTCTGCGGCGAACCCCGCCCAAGCGGAGCTTGGACGGGGTACCCACGCGGTCGGGGCTGCTCGCCCCCGCGACGGTGCGATGATGAGGATGTATGGGCGTGCTCACGTCGGAAGCGGTGGTTTTGCGCACCTGGCCGGTGCATGAAGCCGACCTGATCGTCAGCTTCTTTACGCGCGACTACGGCCGGATGCGTGGCGTGGCCAAGGCGGCGCTCAAAAGCCGCAAGCGCTTCGGCGGGGCGCTGGAGCCGATGACGCTGGCGCGGGCCTGGTTCGCCGAGCGGCCGCGGCAGGAGCTGGTCCGGCTCGACCAGTTGGAGATTCTGCGCTCGCCGCTTTCGGCGCCGGTGGATCAGGCGCGCATGGCGGTGCTGAGCTTTTTTGCCGAGGTGATTGACGAGGCGCTGCCCGAGCGCGATCCGCAGGAGACGGTGTTCCGGCTGCTCGTGAGCGTGCTGGAACAGACGAATGCCGTGAAGTCGGAGCCCGACCATCCCGGGGTCGCGCAGCCCCAATCCTCCGGACCCTGGATGGCGCTGACGTATTTCTCGCTGTGGATGACGCGCCTGATGGGCCTGCTGCCCGACATCGGTCGCTGCATCGTGTGCGAGGAGGCGCTCGGCGCGGGCGAAGTGCGCTTCAACGCGTATGCCGATGGATTGTTTTGCGGGCTGCACTCGAATGGAACGGCGAGCGCGCTCTCGGCGGATTCGTGGCAATTGGCGCAGCGGATGCTGCGGTCGCCCGCGTCAACTTTTGCCGGCGAGCCGTGGCCGCGGAGGCGCGGTCAGGATCTAAGGCGCTTCACGCTACAGACGCTCGAACGGCATTTGGAGCGGAAGCTCAAGAGCGCGGAGGCGCTGAGCCGGCTGGGCGGGTGAATACGCGGGTTTCAGCCAATTATCAGGTAAAGTGACTGATGTCGTAGAATTTGACTATGCATAGCCCGCAGCGAATGACGGCCATTATTGAGCGCGAAGACGATGGCTTTGTGGCATTATGCCCCGAGCTCGATATCGCCAGCGAGGGTTCGACCATCGAGGAAGCGCGCGCCAATCTCGTCGAAGCTCTGACGCTCTTTTTCGAGACCGCATCTCCTGCGGAAATTGCGCAGCGGCTGCACAGCGAGGTCTTCGTTACGCAGGTCGAGGTTCCCGTTGGGTAGGCTTAGAGTTCTCTCTGGCCCTGAAGTCTCGAAAATACTCGAACGGCACGGATTTGTTGCAGTCCGTCAGCGCGGCAGCCACCGAATTATGCAATTGCAGAAGGAGGGGACGACTGTGACCGTTCCGGTGCCACTCCACGACGCCTTGAGGCGTGGCACTCTGCAGAGCATCATCCGGCAGTCGGGCCTGGCGAAATCGCTATTTGAAAGCGAATAGCCGCTGTTTCGATCACGACGGAAATTACGGCCAAGTGGTTGACAGAAGCCAGAATGCAAGGGTCCCGACAGCGCTTGCGGGTGCTTGCCACCGAACGGAGTCTGTCGCGCCAGACTCCGCCGATCGAGAACACGAGCCCGGCGAGTGAAAGCAATACACCCACACGAATACAGCGAAAGAGGAGTTCGTAGTTTGGTGAATAATACCGAAGGCCACCCGTGTGTTCGAACCCGCCGCTCAGAGCATAAGCAATCACTAACAGTGCGAGAGCCCCCGATAGAGATGCGAACAGGAGTCCGGCGAACGACAGAGTAGGCGCAATGGTCCATGATCGAGGCTGCTGTTTCACCCATCGCCTCCATCCCCAGCTAATCATTGCCGGCGCGACGAGATAGGCGAGTGACATTAGTAGGGCAAATACCGGCAGGCTCATGGCAAACTTTCCTGGTTACCTACGATACCACCAGCCTGGCGGCTCAGCGCATTCCGGCTGGTAAAATCGAGGCTTAGTCCCGATGAGAGAGAGCTGCCTGTGTCCGTTGCCGAGCCCGAAGCGCGCGTAGAAGCGAGTTTCCTCACCTTTCAGGAGCTGTTGTTCCGCCTGCAGGCGTTCTGGGCGGAGCGCGGATGCGTGCTGCAGCAGCCCTACGACGTGGAGGTGGGCGCGGGAACGATGTGCCCGGAGACGTTTCTGCGGGTGCTGGGGCCGAAGCCGTACAAGGTGGGCTACGCGCAGCCCTCGCGGCGGCCGGCCGACGGGCGGTACGGTGAAAACCCCAACCGGCTGTTCAAGCACACGCAGTTCCAACTCATCCTCAAGCCGCCGCCGGTCAACGTGCAGGAGCTTTATCTCGAATCGCTCGAGGCCATGGGGATCGACCTGAAGCACCACGACCTGAAGTTCGAGGAGGACAACTGGGAGTGGCCGGCAGGCGGCGCGTGGGGCGTGGGCTGGCAGGTGATGCTGGACGGCCTCGAGATTACGCAGTTCACTTACTTCCAGCAGTGCGGGGGGCTCGACCTCGACCCCATCTGCGCCGAGCTCACGTATGGCATGGAGCGCATTGCGCAGTTCCTGCAGGATGTGGACTCAATCTACGACATTGTGTGGGCGCGCGATCCGGAGACAGGAACGAAGGTGACCTACGGCGACGTGCGGATGGCCGAGGAGTGCAGTTTTCGGTGTACAACTTCGAGATGGCCGACGTGACGCGGCTGTGGGAGCACTTCAATAGCTATGAGGCCGAGGCGCAGGCGCTGCTCGACCAGGCGAACGCCGTTCTGAGTGACGAGAACGCCAGTCCAAAAGCAAAGAAAAAATTCCCGCTGCTGGCCACGTACGAGCTCGCGCTCAAATGCTCGCACCTGTTCAACCTGCTCGACGCACGTGGAGCGATCAGCGTGACCGAGCGCGTGGGCGTGATTGGGAGGATTCGCGCGCTGGCGGTGGGCGTGGCAAAGGCATGGGCGATGCAGCAAGAGGCGAGTGTGCAAGTCAGCAAGTCAGCGAGTTAGCAAGTCAGCCTCTCTCGCTGCGAACTGTTAACGCAGAACTGAGAACTTTCGGAATGTCAGACTTTTTACTGGAGATCGGGCTCGAAGAGATTCCGGCGCGGATGATCGCCGGGGCGGAGGCCGAGCTGGGCAAGCGGGTGAGCGATCTGCTCAAGCGCGAGCGGCTGCTGGGCGAGGGCGGCAAGGTCGCTACGTATTCCACGCCGCGGCGCCTGGCGGTGCTGGCTGAGGGTGTGCTCGCCAAGCAGGCCGATACCGAGGAACAGTTGACCGGGCCGTCGTGGAAAGTGGCGTTCAAAGACGGCGCGCCGACGGCGGCGGCCGAGGCCTTTGCGAAGAAGGCTGGCGTGGCCGTTGCGGACCTGAAGAAGCTGGACACGCCTAAAGGCGAGTATGTAAGCGCGACGGTGAAGCGCGCGGGCCGGACGGCAACCGAGATCCTCGTTGCCGAATTACCCAAAGAAGTTCTCGCGATCTATTGGGCCAAGAATATGTACTGGCGCGAGGGCAAGCCGGAGCGGTTTGTGCGCCCGGTGCGCTGGGTTGTGGCGCTGATGGATTCGAGCGTCGTGCCGCTGGAGATCGCCGGCATCACCGCTGGCAACGCGAGCCGCGGGCATCGCGTGCTGCATGGAGAAGCGCCGGTTGCGATTTCTTCGGCGGCTGTTTACAAGGAGACTTTGCGAAAGGCGTTCGTGATTGCGGATGTGGCCGAGCGCAGGCAGATTGTACGGAAAGCATTGGATGCGGCCACGCGCACGATTCACGGCGCGCGCTGGCGCGAGGACGAGGCGCTGGTCGAGACCGTCGTGCCCCTCACCGAGTGGCCCACCGTGATTCTCGGCGACTTTGAGCCTGAGTATCTGGAGCTGCCGGAAGAGGTCCTGGTGACCGTGATGCGCGACCACCAGAAGTACTTTGCGGTCGAAGACGCCAAGGGCAAGCCCGCCAAGGCGGGCCGGCTTCTGCCGCATTTTCTGGCGGTGCTGAACACGCAGGTCGACGATGAGGGTGCGGCGATCATACGGCATGGGAACGCGCGCGTGCTGCGGGCGCGGTTCAAAGATGCGCGGTTCTTCTGGGACATGGACCAGAAGACGCCGCTTGCGGAACGTTTTGAAAGCCTGAAACACGTCACCTTCCAGAAGGAACTTGGAAGCTACTATTGGAAGACCGAGCAGAACCTGCGCGTTGCGAGCGCACTGGCTTCGGAGGCCAAAACGGACGGCGCCGCATTCGACGAAGCCGCACTGTTCAAGGCCGTCGAGCTGGCAAAGACAGATCTGACAACCGAGCTCGTCAAAGAGTTCACCGAACTGCAGGGCGTGATCGGCGGGCTCTACGCACGAGCACAGAGTCTGGGCGAGACGGTGGCGAAGGCTATCTACGATCAGTACACGCCAGCTTCGGTCGAGGATGCAATTCCGTCGACGGTTGAAGGGCAGTTGCTTGGGCTTGCCGATCGCATTCAGACGATTGTTGCGATGTTCGGCATTGGCAATGCGCCGACGGGGTCGAAGGACCCATTTGCGCTGCGGCGAGCGGCGAATGCGATTGTGAAGATTCTGGCCGAGTCCGGACTGCCGCTGACGCTGGGCGATGTGGTCAACGCGAGCGGTGCTGATAACGGCGAGCTCGCATCCCACCCAAGCGACAAAGACAGAAACGTCGCTAGGATGGGGCACCCAGGCATTCGCGAACAGGTGAGCGAATTTCTGCGCGAGCGGCTGCAGTTCTACCTCAAGGACGTGAGGGGCCTCGCGTATGATGTCGTGAACGCGGTGCTGGTAGCGGGAGCGGACGATGTGCGCGACGCGATGGCGCGGGCCGAAGCGCTGACGGCGGCTCGCGGGTCGGATGATTTTGTTGCGGTGTCGGCGGCGTTCAAGCGGATCAAGAATATTTTGAAGCAGGCGGAGGAAAAGGGCTTCGCGGTCGGCTCGCCGAAGAGCCTGAAACTCGCGCCCGAGGCGCAACGGCTTTTCGATGCCTCGGCAAAACTGGCGCCGCAGGTGGCCAAGCTCCGCGAACAGCGCAATTACGGCGAGGCGCTGGCGCTGATCGCCACGCTGCGGCCGACGGTCGACGCCTTCTTTGACAAGGTGATGGTGCTCGATCCCGATGCGGGGGTGCGCGGCGCCCATCTCGGTCTGATCGACGAAGTGCTGCGCAACTTCTCCGGCATCGCGGACTTCAGCGAAATCGTGACGGCATAGGGCACCGCCCCTACGGGGCTGGTTTCTTGTGTGGGTGCGCATTCCCAGGGCTGCGTCCGCTGTGCGGACTTGCCCTGGGCTATTCTCCTGCTCTCCCTCCGGGAGGACGGGCTGCGCTCGTCCGGCTGGAGTCGCGCAACAGATCAGCTTCATGCGTCAAACGCGTTCATGCGATTGCCGCAGCAGCGCGGCGGCTAAAGACCAGACACGTCTAAAATCAAGACAGATGTCCGACACGCTGTATTTGAGCCTGTGGTACCCGAACCTGCGCTTGGAGGCGCTGCCCGACAAGCTGATTGCGGTGCTGGGCGCGTTTGCCGTGCATGGCGGCGAGGCCAAGGTGTATGCCGCGACAGTGTGGCCGGTGAGCTGGAACGAGGCGCCGGTGTTTGAGCGGGTGTACGGGCGCATGGGCGGCGGGCTGGAGCGAGGCATCGACCCAAGGCCGGCGGTCGAGGAAGCCTTCGAACTGCTGCACGACGACTACGCCTACGAGTTCCAGATCGGCTGGAGTTTGTGGGAGCTCGAGACCACACCAAACGTCGATCCGCGCTGGGCTCGTGGGCCGCGGCTGGTGCGTGTAACGGGCTATGGGCCGCTCTTCGACGAGGGCGCGTACGAGCAGGATGGGCATATCCGGATCGACTTCGGCTCGGACGCGCCGTTTCTCGGGGAGGACGCCGATCTGGACCAAACCGGGGCCCCCAGCGCCAGGTCCTTGTCGCTGGGGTGGAGGGTGGGCGCCCGGCATGTGGAAGAGAATGTGCGCCAGTTGGTGGAACTGACGGCGGCGGTGGAGAAGGGCTCGGGGGCGACGGCGCGCCTGCTGTGGAGCGAACTGGGCGAGAGTCTTGCGCAGCGGCTGGCGGCGCGGCTGGGAGTGAGGAATTAGCGTGCTTGCGCAGCCACCCGTGGATGCAGAACCTCCGATGCTCCGGACGGCAGCTACGTTTTCCTGCGCGCATGAGGGGCGGGAGTAAAGCACGTGCGCATCACCATTGAGCGAATCCGGACGCTGGTGCTGGTGGCGGCGGTGGTGCTGCTGGCGGCGCTGGGAGTGTTCCTGGTCAACGCCAAGTGGAAGAACCTGCTGAACCGGCGCGACCTGCCGCAGCGGCTGGCGAAGAACATCGAGCAGGAGGCGAACGGATACACCTTCGTGCACGCTTATGGCGCGCACTCGCAGTACCGGATTCATGCTTCAAAGGAGGTGGAGCTGAAAAACGATCACGTTGAGCTGCACGACGTCGAGATCGATCTCTACGGCGAAGACGGCAGCCGCATCGACCAGATTTCGGGCGACACGTTTGAGTACGACCAGAAGAGCGGCGTGGCTACTGCGAAAGGGCCGGTGGAGATGCTGTTGACGCGGCCGACGGCGAGCGCGCAAGCGGCTACCGAGGCAGCGGGGAGGGCGAACGGGCATCTGATTGCCGAGGTTGGCGCGGCGACAGGCCCGGCGGGGCAGATTGACGTAAAGACGAGCGGAGTGAGGTTTGACCGGAGCACCGGGCTGGTGACGACGGACCAGCCCGTGAGTTTCTCGCTGGCGCAGGGACATGGGAGCGCCAAGGGCGCCAGGTACGACTCGCAGAGCGGCTACCTGACGCTGGAGCAGGCGGTGGAGCTAACCACGCACCGGGGTGGCGATACGGTGGTGATTCGTGCGCAGCGTGCGGAGTTCGACCGCGGCGCGCAGATGTGCTGGCTGCGCGCGCCCGCGGCCGACTACCGGGAGGCAAAGGCAGGCGCGGCTCAGGCCAAAATTCTGTTCCGCGCGGACGGCTCGGCGGAGCGGCTGGACGCGATGGGAGGCTTCACGCTGGAGACCGCGAATGGCGGGCATTTGGCCGCGCCCACGGCACAGATGGACTTTGACGAGCATAACCAGCCGCGCCACGGACACATGGAGGGTGGCGTGACCATGGACTCGATGAAGGAAGGGCGCACGGTGCACGGAACGTCGCCCGCGGCGGATCTGGAGTTCACGGCGCAGGGAGTGTTGCGCAGCGCGCACCTGGAGCGCGGCGTGGTGATGGAGAGCGAGGAGACGAGCGATGCGGAGATGGGGCAGGCCGCGGCGATCGACGTGAGGCGAACATGGCGTTCGCCGATGGTGGACATTGACTTTGGCTTGACGCGAGGCGCAGGCAAGGGCCAGGTGGAACCGAAGGCCATGCGCGGCGCCGGCGGGGTGGTGATCACCAGCGAAAGCCGGCGCGGCAATGGGGCTGCGTCGCCATCCAAGATGACCGCCGATGAAGTGACGGGTGTGTTCGGGCCAGGGCCGGTGCTGCGCGCGATCACCGGCGTGGGTCATGCGGGAATCGAGCAAACAACGGCTACGGGAGCGCGGCAAACCGCAACCGGCGACCGCCTGCAGGCGCAATTTGCGGGAAACAGGGAGCAACCCACCCTAGCGATCAAAGACCGCCCGCCCCCCCGCTTCGCGACCCCGGCAGGGAGCAAGGCAGTAAGGGAGCAAGAAAACAAGGGACCGAGGGAACAAGGAGGCAAGGGAGGCGGAGCCAGGAGCGGAGGCGGCGGAGGCACGCGGGCTGGCGGCGGGAATGGCGTGGCGGGCGCTGCCGAGGTGCAGTCGGCCGAGCTCGACGGAAATGTGGTGCTGTTTGAACAAGGTGCGCCAAAGCCCGGCGCGCAAGCACAGCCGCCGCTGCATGCGACGGCGGGCCGGGCGGTGTATGAGGGCAGGAGCCAGTGGCTGCACCTGACGATAGACCCGCGAGTGGATGACGGCGGCCTGCAGTTGACGGCGGAGAGGGTGGATGTGTCGCAGCAGTCGGGAGACGCTTTCGCGCGCGGCAACGTGAAGGCGACCTGGGCGGAATCCGGCGCGGGCGGCTCCGGTGGGCAGAATGCGGCGGCGAGCGGCGGCGAGGGACAGGGTGCATTGACGTTGGGCGGCACAGGTCCCGCGCACGTGGTCGCAGCGGAGGCGCAACTGAACGAGTCGACAGGCGAGGTGACATTCCGCGGACACGCGCGGCTGTGGCAGCAGGCGAATTCCGTGGCCGGGCCGGTGATTGTGCTCAACCAGCATCTGCAGACGCTGGAGGCGCGAAGCAACGACCTGGCAGAGCCGGTCAGAGCAGTGATGCTGAGCGCAAGCGCGCCGGGCGCAGGCAGGAATGCCGGGCAGAGCACGGACCAGAATGCAGGCGCGAACGCGGGCGCGAAGACGGCTACGCCGGCAGTGATTCGCGTGCACGGAGGCGAGCTTTGGTACTCCGATCCTGAGCGCCGCGCGGTCATGCATGGCGGCGCACTGGGCGCGGTGATTGCCGAGACGGGCACGGCAACTTCGTCTTCCGATGCAGTGGAGCTTCGGCTGATGCCGGCGGGGAACCATGACGGCAGAAGCGGCGGGCAGGCTCAGGTGGATCGCATGACGGCCACGGGGCATGTGGTGCTGGCTCTCGAAGGGAGGCGCGGAACCGGAGAGCGGCTGCAGTATTCCAGCGTGACCGGGGAGTATGTGCTGACGGGTACTGCCGCCGCGCCGCCCAAGATGACCGATGCGGATCGCGGAACCGTGACCGGCGAGGCTTTGATTTTCCATAGCCGCGATGATAGCGTCAGTATCGAAGGCGGCGGGAGCGAGACCAGAACCGAGACGACCGCTCCGGAAGCGCACGGAAAGTAGCGGCGGATATTCGCGCCGGCGAGACGAATGCAAACACTGATTGCCGAGGGAATCGGCAAGAGCTACAAGCGAAGGCAGGTTGTGAGGGACGTCAACCTGCGAATCTCCCGCGGCGAGGTGGTGGGATTGCTGGGGCCGAACGGCGCCGGCAAGACGACCAGTTTTTACATCATCGTGGGGCTGGTGCAGCCTGAGACCGGGCGCGTGCTGGTGGACGAGACCGACATCACGCGGCTGCCGATGTACCTGCGCGCGCGCAACTACGGCATCAGTTATCTTCCCCAGGAACCTTCGGTATTCCGCAAGCTCACCGTGGAGGAGAACATTCTGGCGGTGCTGGAGGCGCAGCCGCTGGGCAACCGGGAGCGGAGGGCGCGGGCGGAAAAGCTGATTAATCAGCTCAATCTGGGGCACATCCGCACCACGCGCGGGTACGCGCTTTCAGGCGGCGAGCGGAGGCGGGTGGAGATTGCGCGGGCTTTGTGCATTCAGCCGAATTTCATTTTGCTCGACGAACCGTTCAGCGGCATCGATCCGATTGCGGTGCTGGAGCTGCAAAAGATTATCTTTGACCTGAAGGCGAGCGGCATCGGCGTGCTGGTGACCGACCACAACGTGCGCGAAACGCTGAGCGTGACCGATCGGGCGTACATTATTGCCGAAGGGCGGATTTTCCGCGCCGGGACGCCGCACGAGCTGGGCAATGACGTCGACGTGCGACGTATTTACCTGGGCGAAGGATTCTCACTGGGATAAGCCGCTAGAGCAGTTTCGGAAATACTGTGTCCGGTCAGAGCGTTGGCGAAGGTCGTCGCTCCCTGCTGCTCCCACCCCAACGACAAAGACCTGTCGTTGGGGACCCCGGGCTGATCGCGCCGACTTAGCTTTCGTGAATGCGGCTACACCATTTCTGAAACTGCTGTAGACGCTCGACGCAAATCAGGCATATTCTGATAGTTCCCGCGGCAAGAGCGCGGCGCCGGGCCATAAAATCTATAGATTGACAATCCAGGATGGGTCAGACCCCAATTCGGGACAAATGACGCGAATTGGTGATTCGACTTGAGGCATTTTCTGCATTAAACTTTTCTCGCACGATTAGACTCGGCTTGAGTCAAATCGGGAAAGAACGCATCGATGGCGCTACTGCAACCAAGACTAAGTTTGAAGGTCGCGCAACGCCAGGTCCTGACGCCGGGCCTGATGCAGATGGTGAGCGTTCTTGCCCTGAACAAGCTCGAGCTGAAGGAGATGATCGATGCCGAGATGGTGGAGAATCCGGTCCTGGAGGAGATTGACGAGACGGTTCCGATGCTGGATGACGTGGCAGGCCGCGAGGAGCGGCTGGAACGCCCCGCGGCGGAAGCGGTCGCGCCACCCAAGGACATCTTCAACGAGATCGATTTCGGCTCGTACTTCCAGGAGTATCTTGACCCCGGCTATCGCACGCAGCCGGAGTACGAAGAGAACGAAAAACCCTCGTTTGAGAACTTTCTCTCCCAGCCTACGACTTTGTCCGATCACCTGGCGTGGCAGTTGGGAGCTCTGAGCCTCGATGCCAAGCTGCATGAGGCGGCCGAGTTCGTGGTCGGCAACCTGGACGAGGATGGTTACCTGACGGCAAGCGAAGAAGAGCTGGCCGCGGCGTTCGGCGGGACTCCGGCTGACGTGGCCGCGAACAACGGCCACACGCGGGAGCAAGCCGCGACGCTCGATCTGATCCGCCGCGCTGTCGATCTGGTGCAGCAACTCGATCCGGCGGGCGTAGGCGCGCGCGACCTGCGGCAGTGCCTGGCGATACAGCTCGCGGCGCAACAGCACGAGTTCGGCCATTTGTACGGGAAGCCGGCGCACGATTCGGGCGCCAATGCGAATGGCGACCCGCATAGAAGCTTTCGCGCCGAGGCCGAGGCCAGGATCGAGGAGCGGCGGCGGGCGATGGAGGTGGCGGCGTTGATTGTGGACCGTCACTTGCCTCTCCTGCAGAAGCGCGACATGAAGGACCTGGCGCGCGCGGCGCAGGTGACGGCGGAAGAGGCGCACGCGGCGGTGGAGTTTATCCGCACGCTCGATCCGCGGCCGGGGCGCATGTACAACCGGGAGCAGGCGCGGCTGATCGAGCCCGATGTGTACTTTGTGAAGCGCGGCGACGAGTGGGCGGTGAGTATGAACGAGGAGGACCTGCCCAGCCTGCGGCTCAGCCAGCGCTACCGGCGCATGCTGGTTTCCGCCGACACCGACAAGGAAGTGAAGGAGTACGTGAAGGAGCGGTTCCGCTCCGCGCTGCAACTGCTGCGCAACATCGCGCAGCGCAAGAGCACGATTCTGCGCACCTGCGAAGTGATTGTGCGGCGGCAGCAGGAGTTCCTCGAAAAGGGCGTGGAGGGCTTGCGGCCCATGATGATCAAGGAAGTGGCCGAGGAGATCGGCGTCCACCCCTCGACGGTGAGCCGCGCCGTCTCCAGTAAGTACGCGCACACGCCGCAGGGCGTGCTGGAGCTGCGCTTCTTCTTCTCCGAAGGCGCCAACGGGCCGGAGGGCGCGGACACGCCGCTGCTGGTCTTGAAACGCAAGGTCCGCAAGCTCATCGCGGACGAGGATCCGCGGCATCCGCTGACCGACGATCAGCTTGCCGCGATGCTGCACTCGCAGGGGATTCAGCTCACCCGCCGCACCGTGGCCAAGTACCGCGAGGACATGAACATTCCGTCGACGCATCAGCGGCGGAAGCGGGATTAGCTGGCAGCTTCTAGCCTGCAGCCTGTTCACGCTTTCGAGGGCTTCAAAGGGGAGACCCGGGCAACCATTTTTCGAAAAAATCAAGCAGTCATAGAGATGGGAGCCAGCGGCTGCTTCTACATCGCCTCGGGGCTTTCGATGCCCAGGAGGGCGAGCGCGCCGACGAGTTCACGCAGGGTAACGGCGGCGGTGGCCAGCAGAAACGTCTTTCGCGCAGGGTCTTCTTCCGTGAGAATGTGATGGCGATGGTAGAAGTTGGTGAACTCCTGCGCGAGCTGGAAGGCGTGCTTGGCCAGATGCGCCGGCTCGGAGGTGGCAATGCACTGATCGAGGACCTGGGCGCGGCGGCCGGCGCGCAGCCACAGGGACCAGATGTCTTCATTCAAGTCGCCCGAAAGAAACTGTGCTATCCGGCCTGCGTCTAGCGCCGCAAACTCCGCTAACACCGCTTCGGCTGTTGTGTTGCCCTTGCGGAAAATGTTGCGGATGCGGACGACGGCGTATTGAATGTAGGGGCCGGTTTCGCCTTCGAAGCTGAGCGCGTCTTTGAAGTCGAAGGCGATGACGGAGTTGCGCGTGACCTTCAGCATGAAGTAGCGCAGCGCGCCGATGGCGATCTGTTCGGCAATTTTTTGGCGCACGGCTTCGGCATTCTCGCCCGTTCCGCCGGTCTGGCGAGCGTCGACTTCGGCGCGGGTAGCGGCGATGAGCTTGTCGATGAGGTCGTCGGCCTTGACGCCGAAGCCCTTGCGCCCGCTGACCTCGATGTAGGCGCGGCCGCGATCTTCTTCAGGCACGTCGTAGCCAAGCTCGGCGGCGCAGCGCGGCGTGAGCGCCACCATCTCGTAGCTGAAGTGAGTGTAGTGATCGGCCGCGGCGGTGTGACCCATGCCGCGCAGGGCCTGGATGACGTTGGCTTGTGGGTCCGACTGGCGCGCATCGATGACGTTGTAAATGGCTTGCGCGCCGCCGAAGCGCGGATGGTTCGGCTCGCCGGATTCGGCGGAGATCCAGCACTCGTGGTTCGGGTAGGTAAAAAATTGCTTGTAGCCGAAGTCGCGGCCGAGCAGGCCGAATTTCCAGAGGTGGTAGGCGATGTCCTTGCCGACGTAGGTGACGGTGCCGTTGGAGCGGACGATGACCTTGGCGTCGTCATCGGGACCCTCCGGAGTCTCGCTGACAGGCACAAAGTTTATGTACGAGTCGTCAAGAAGGTCTTCCTGAGTCATGAAGGCGCTTTGCCTGATCATCCTTTGGGGATCGTTTATGGGACGCTCCGAAAATCCGGGTCGCTTCATCACCCAGCAACCTTTGTTCTTGCCTTCGTTCTCGAAGTAGAGCACGCCGGATTGCTTGAGCTGCTCGAAGGCCGCATCCCAGAATTTGAGGTGAAGGATCTCGCTCTCGCGCGGCAGGAAGTCGTACTCGATGCTGAGGCGAAGCATGGTTTCGAGATGGCGGCGGAGAACCGCGGTCGAGATGAGATCGGCGATTTCGGCGGTTTCGTCGCCGCCGCGCTCGATGAGGTGCAGCGTGTCGAGCCGGAGTTCTTTCCGCGCCGCTTTCTCTTCGCCGGTTCCCTGCTCGTACCACTGCGAGGTGCGGGCGTAGAGGTCCCAGCAGTAGTAATCGACACCTGCGGTGTGGCAACCCGCGCCTGAGGCGCGCTTTTCGCAGTCGGCCACCAGCTGGCGGATTTCGGCGGCCGTTTTTTTCTCCAGATGCAGAAATCCGACCACGACGTCAGCCACCTGCACACCGGTGTTGTCAATGTAGTTCTGCACATCGACCTTATAGCTGGCGGCGCGCAGCAATCGGACGAAGGTATCGCCGAGAATGGCATTCCGTAAATGCCCGATGTGCGCGGCCTTGTTGGGATTGATGGAAGTGTGCTCAACAATGGCACTGCGACCGGCGGCGAAGTGCTGCGCCGACGGCGAACGTTCTTCGGCGCCGGCCAAAATGTGGATGGCGTGGACGCGATCGAGGCGGGCGTTGATGTACCCGCCGCCAGCGACTTCGAATCCGGCAAATCCATCGAGCGTGTCGAGACTGGCGACGATGTCCTGGGCGATGATTTTCGGAGCCTTGCGGAGTTTGCGCGCAAGCTCGAAGGCGATGGGCGTGGCGATCTCGCCGAGGCGCAGGTCGGGGGGTGTCTCCAGAGGGATCAAGCCGATCTCAAGTTCGTATTTTTCTTTCAGGACGGCACGGATGCGATCGGCGAGCCGCTGTTCCAGTTGCAAGACCACGCGAGAGCCTCAGAAAATCCTTGATTTTCCAGGTGATTCTATCACCTGCGGTGGGCCAGAGCTGTGAGCGCGGCTGTGCGCGAGAATCGGAGAAGCGCACGCCGGGCCATCGCATCGTGATGCCGTAAGATGGAGAGGGATTGCCGCAGGCGGCACTTTTACTTGCGCGCGCGAACGGAATGCGCTCTTCATGACTGATTCAAACTCGAATTCAAGCTCGAATCCGAACCGCTTTTACCTGACCACGCCGATTTACTACGTGAACGCGCGGCCGCACCTGGGTCATGCGTACACGACCATCGTGTGCGATGCCATTGCGCGGCGCAAGCGGGCGCTGGGCGTCGAGACGTGGTTCTTGACGGGCACCGACGAGCACGGGCAGAAGATCGAGCGCTCGGCGAAGGCTGCCGGGTGCACGCCAATGGAGTTCGCGACGAAGAATTCCGGCGAGTTTCGCAGGTTGTGGGACCGGCTGGGGCTGACTTACGACGACTTTATCCGCACCACCGAAGAGCGGCACACGCGCGGCATGCAGAAGCTGTTTGCTACGCTGCGCGACAAGGGGTACATCTACAAGGGCTCGTACACCGGCCAGTATTGCGTCAGCGATGAGGCGTATGTGGACGGGCCGCCGGGCACGCCGTGCCCCGATTGCGGACGCATCACGGAGACGGTGAGCGAGGAGAACTATTTCTTCAAGCTCTCGGCCTTCGAGCGGAAATTGCTCGAGTTTTATGAGGAGCATCCCGAGTTCATGGGGCCGGAGTCGACGCGGCGCGAGGTGGTCAGCTTTGTGCGCGGCGGCCTGAAGGATCTTTCGGTGAGCCGGACAAGTGTTTCATGGGGCATTCCGGTTCCGGGTGACGAAAAGCACGTGATCTACGTGTGGCTGGATGCGCTGGCGAATTATATTACTGCTCTTGGATATGGTTCGGAAGCACCTAAGGGTAGGGCGCGGTTCGAAAAATTTTGGCCGGCGGACATTCACCTGATCGGCAAAGAGATCAGCCGCTTCCACTGCGTGTATTGGCCGGCGTTTCTGATGGCGGCGGGGATAGCGCCTCCGAAGTCGGTGCGGGCGAATGGATGGCTGCTCTTCGATCAGGGCAAGATGTCGAAGTCGCGCGGCAACATCGTGCGCGCCGAGACCGTCGATGAGGTGCTGGGCGCAGATGCGCTGCGGCACTTCCTGCTGCGCGAGATTCCCTTCGGGCAGGATGGGAATTTCAGCTTTGATGCGCTGGTGCAGCGGTACAACGGGGACTTGGCGAATGGCTACGGGAACCTGGTGAGCCGCGTGGTGAACATGGTGCACAAGTACTTTGGCGGGGTGGCGCCAACGGCGGGCGCGGAGACGCAAGCCGAGGCGGCGCTGCGCGCAAGCGCCGAAGGGACGATTGCGGCGTTCGGGCCGGCGTTTGATGATTTGAATTTTTCTGACGCGCTGAAGGTGCTGTGGGCCCTGGTGGCGGAGACGGACGGATATCTCACGGCCAATGCGCCTTGGAAGAAGCCGGCGGAGCGATCGGACGCCGACCACGCGAAGCTGCAGGCGCGGGTGCTGGCCACGGCCGCGGAAGCGATTCGCGTGATCACGGCGCTGGCGTATCCCGTTGTGCCCGACGCCGCCGCGAAGGTTTGGCGGCAGCTTGGGCAGGGCGAGATCGCGGACGCGGCAAAGCGCGGATTTTTGAAGGATCTCGCGTGGGGCGGATTGAAGCCGGGCACAAAGTTCGGCGAGCCCGCGCCACTGTTTCCGCGCGCGGAAAAGGACGCAATCGAACGTATGCAGAATCTTGAGGACGAAAACAACCGCACAGCTGTGGATGCTGCGGGCAACGAGAGCGGGGCGGAGGATGGTTCTGCGCCGGCTGCCGCGCAAAAGCAGGAGCCGGCTCGGGTGCCCATGAAGGCGGCCGCACCTAAGGCTCCTGCCGCGGCGCAAAAGCCTACGGCGCCGGTTGCTCGGAAAGTTGCGGCATCGTCTCCGGCTGCCCCGGCATTGCTGAGCCAACCAGCGTCGGCAAGCGCGGCGGCACCGGCTGTGCCGCAAGCTACAGCGGGGTCTCCAACGCCTGCGCCGCAGACGCCGCAGAACATCACGATTGACGACTTTGCCAAGGTGGAGCTGCGCGTGGCGCAGATCATGGTGGCCGAGCGTGTGCCCAAGGCCGACAAGCTGCTGCGCCTGGAGATCGACCTGGGCTATGAGAAACGGCAGATTCTGGCCGGCATCGCGCAGCATTACGAGCCGGAAAAGCTGATTGGCCGGAAGATTGTCGTGGTGGTGAATCTGGCTCCGCGCAAGATGCGCGGCCTGGAGTCAAACGGGATGCTGCTGGCAGCCTCGCTCGATGACGGAGCACCAGTGCTGGCGGGATTTCTGGAAGAAGTTCCGCTGGGCGCGCGGCTGAAGTAGAAGCGGGGCGCGACCTGCATGCCGGCTCAGGAAAAGACTCTCGATCCGGCTCAAATGGAGAATTGGTGCGGAAGGCGGGACTTGAACCCGCAAGCCTTTTGGGCGCTAGCTCCTAAGGCTAGTGTGTTTGCCATTTCACCACTTCCGCACGGCGCGATGCGAGAACCTGCTTCTGACGGGACACCATCCCAGGTCCGAGAGTCCAGACCTGGGGCACCCGCGCTGGCCGGGCCTGACCTCCTTAAGTCTAGTGGGAAAACGACGCGGGTGGCAATGCGCGAGTGTCGAGCCGCGTGTCGAGACGCATCCTACTTCACATCTCGCGAAAAGTCTCCGCTTTTGCCGCCGGATTTGGATTCGAGCCGGATCTCGCGGATGACGATCGCTTTGTCGAGCGCCTTGGTCATGTCGTAGACGGTGAGCGCGGCGATGGCAGCGGCGGTAAGGGCTTCCATTTCGACGCCGGTGGGGCCAGTGGTGGCCGCAGTGGAGGTAATGCGCACGCCGCCCGCGACGATTTGCGCCTGCACATCGATGTGCGTGAGCGCGAGGGGATGGCACATGGGGATGAGATCGGCAGTGCGCTTGGCGGCCTGGATGCCGGCGAAGCGGGCGACTTCAAGGGGGTTGCCCTTGGGGTTTGCGGGCAGCGCGGAGAGAACGGCGGCGGAGAGCTCGACGAATGCCGATGCGGTTGCGGTGCGGCGCGTGGGCTGCTTGGCGCTCACGTCGACCATCGTGGCTTGGCCGGATGCGTCGAAATGCGAAAGGCGCCTGCGCGCGCGGTGCGAAAGGTGCGAGGACTTGAGCATAGGACTCCTCAGGGAAGCAGAATGCGGACGATCGAGCCCGGCTCAAGGCGCGATTTCGGACCAAGATCGTCCTCTTCGGGCACGACGATGAAACAGTTGGCGCGGGCCATGGCAGCCAGGTCGCCGCTTCCCTCCGAGGGAACAGGCGCAACCTGAGGCAGCGGACCAGCGAAGGTGCAACTGGCGGGGAGAAAGCGGGTGAGGTTGGGCTTGGCTTTGACGTCCGTGGTGAGATGGGCGAGGGCGAAGCACGGGCCGCGGGCGAATCTTGGGCCGCGGGCGCTGCGGCCGGCGAGCGCGGCGATCACCGGCGCGGCGAAAAGCAGAAAGGTGACAGCCGAGGAGACCGGGTTGCCGGGAAGGCCGAAGCAGCACTTCGTGCCGTCTTGGTCTTGGATTGGTTTGGTGGAACGGGCAGGCAGCTCGGCGAAGACCAGCGGTTTGCCGGGCTGGATGCGGACGCCGGTGAAGTGGAAGCGGGCGCCAGCGCGGGCGAGAGCGGGCTCGACCAGGTCGAATTTGCCCGCGGAAACGCCGCCAGCGATGACGAGGAGATCGGCCGTGGCGGCGCGAGCGATGGCGGCATCCAGGGATTTGGCCGTGTCGCGCGCGATGGGCAGAACCCACGGCTCGCCTCCGGCGGCGGAGACCATTGCGGCCAGCATGGCGTTGCTCGAGTTGCGAATCTGTCCGGGAGCGGGCGAGGAGCGGATGGGCACAAGCTCGTCGCCAGTCGCGAGGATGGCCACGCGGGGCTTCAAGAAGACATGCAGCGCGGCGCAGCCGCAGGTCGCCGCAACAGCGACTTGAGCAGCGCCGATGGCGGTTCCCACGGGGAGCAGTTCCTCGCCTTTGCGCGCCTGCGCGCCGCGGGCCACGATGTTCGCGCCTTTTTCGATGGTGCGGGGCGGAAGCAGCCGGACCGTCGGCGCAGATGGGCTGCCCGCGGTCTCGACGTGCTCGAGCATGACGACGGCATCGGCGCCCAAGGGAACGGGAGCGCCGGTCATGATCTCCCAGGCAGAGCCGCGCGGCAGTGGACCGGATGGAGGCTGGCCGGCGCGGGTTGCGCCCGCCACGGCGAGCGGGCGATGGGAAGAGGCCTCTGCGGCACGGCAGGCAAAGCCGTCGCGGGTGGAGCGCGCGAAAGGCGGCTGGTCGCTGTCGGCGCGAAGCGGCTCGGCGAGCACGCGGCCCGCGGCCCGATTTAGGGGGATGCGTTCCGCGGCGGGACGGCGCTGGGCGCGCTTTGCGGCGTAAGCGGCGACCAGCGCGGATGCCTCGTCGAAGCTAAGCAGGGCAGGGCTGGGCGCAGCAGGGCTCATGGAATGGATTGTAGAGGGTTCAAGAGGGCGGCGAGACGGATTCCAGGAGGGCGCGCGGCCATAAGGACGACAACGCTGTGGTCGCCTGTGCCGGCGGAGGCGTCGGCATCCGCCGAGGCGGCGAGCTACTTTGCGGCTGGCGCAGCGGAGGGGGTGATGCTTTCTCCTGCACGGAGCAGAATGGCGGTCACCTCGGTGGCGTAAGGGCCGTCGGGCGCAAGCTCCAAGTACTTGCGAAACGCCTCGGCGCAACCGCCAGGCAGAAGGAGCCTGTTGGTATTGGGATCGACGGTGGCGTTCTGGGCCAGTCCCTGAGCCTTGATGTAGTAGAGGAGGGCCTGGGTGGGATCGGCCTTGAGTGCCATGTCCGCGGCATCAATCTGGGCGGGAGCGTTCCTTTCCTGGAAGAAGACGATGGCCTGATTGCGGAGGTAGAGGGCGGCGTTGGCGGGATCGGCCTTGGCGGCAGCGTCATAGGCCGCGTTGGCTTCGTCGACCATGAGGGTGCGGGCGTAGACCTCGCCCAAGCCGGATTCTGCCGCGCCCATGACATGCGGCTGCGGGCTTTCGGCCTTCGACAGGAGATCGAGAGCCTTTTTGTAGCTGGTCTCCGCGTCGAGGTAATTCTTCAGGCCGACCTGGGCTCGCCCCAGATCGATCCACAGGACAGGCTCGCCGGGATCGGCAGCCGTGTCGCGAGTCATGAGAGTTTCGACTTCGGTGTATTTGGCGCTCGCGATTTCCGCGGCCTCAGCCTCGATTTCTTCGCGGCCGGCAGCCGCTCCCAGGGTCTGGATTGCCGTGGCGCGCGCATTCTCCGCGTCGCGAAAGTCCAGGTTTACGACCGCGATGTCGGCATGGATGTCGGCAATGCCCTTGTTGGCCGAAGAAGCCGCGGTATTGGCCGCCGGAGCTGCGGCGTTGGCCGCCCTCATCGCCAGCAACTGCTTTTGCTGCTCCGGCGAAAGCCTGTCGAGGAACTCCTGGCGCGTCATATCGACATCCTGCGCCGTATCTTGCCCGGCCACGACTTCGACTTCGTTGATATAGTCGACGATCTTGCCTTCGGGCGTGTCGGGCGCGCGGTAAACGACCGTGTACTCACCCGGCGGCGCCTGGCCGGAGTATCCACCCGAGGAGGAAACAGGAAAGTTGTAGCTCAAGGTCAAGCCGCCGTCGGTGGAGAGGCTCACCGTGCCATTCTGCTGGGGCATGCCGATGGGATTGATCACGCGGCCATGAATCCTGCCCATCTCAGCGGCCGGCGGCTGCTGCGCGGCCACGTGCACGAAGGCGACCAAGAGCAGGCCGGCCAGAATGGACAGGCCCGCCACGCGGACTACGCGCAACCGCAGCGCAGAACTCATGCAATGGATTGTAGAGGGTTGGCAGCGCCGACGGCGGTTCTCCAATTACTATGTGGCGTTTCTGGCGCCTTTCAAGGTGGCTCTTTCTTGATGAAAAAGCCACTTAGCGATTGTGCTTCGCGCTAAACCAATTGGAGAACCGCTTGAGCAGAATCGGAGCGCCCTGGCCGGCTGCCCGTCTGATGGGATGGGACGCGTGGATCAGACGCGAAGGGCGTCCGCCGCAGCGGACGCCCTTCGCCGGAAAGGAACGAGCGGCCCGGCTACTTCGATTTGGGTGCCTTGTAGGAGGAACTGACCTTCTCTCCCGCCTGTTGCAGAATGGCCTGCACGTCACCGGCGAACTGGCCGTTCGGAGCGAGTTGCAGGTATTTGTGGTAGGCTTCCGAGCATCCCGGGGGCAGAACATAGATGCCTGTTTTTTGATCGACGGTAGCGTTCGCGATCAACCCCTGACCCTTGATGTAGTACACGATGGCAAGGTTGGGATCATCCGGGTTCGGATCGGACTTGATGGCATCGTCTGCTGCAGCAACCTGCGCCGCGGCGTTGCCCTCCGAGTAGTAGATTTTCGCTTGATTCGTGAGATACAGGATCGCATTGGAGGGATCGGCCTTGGCGGCTGCGTCAAAGGCCGCATTGGCCTCAGGAATCTTGTCGGTGCGCGCGTAGATCTCGCCCAAGCCTTCTTGAGCCTGGCCAATCACGCCAGCGCGCGGCTTTTTTGAGGCCGTCTCCAGGTCGAGGGCCTTCTTATACGATGCGATCGCGTCGTCATACTTTTTGAGCCCAGCCTGACCGAACGCCAGATTGTTCCACAGCAGGGCCTCATCCGGCTTGGCTGCCGTATCCTTGGTCATCAGGCTCTCAATATCTGTGTACTTCGCGGTCTTGATCTCGTCAATTTTGGCCTGGAGGTCGGCTGTGGAAGGCTTCCCGCCGAGCGCCTGCGCCGCAGTTGCGGCTGCGTTGTCGATGTCTCTTTTGTCCTGGCTGACGACCGCCAGGTCAGCGTTGAGCGATTTGATCAACGCGTTCGCCTTCAGGGCCTCGGCATTCTGCTTCTTCAGCTCTTCCAACTGCTTCTTTTCCTCGGGCGACATCTTGTCGAGGAATTCCTGCCGCGACATGTCGTCGTCCTGCTCAATATCCTGTCCGGCAATGATCTTGATGCCACGGATGGAATCGACCATCTTGCCTGCCGGCGTATCGGGCGCACGATAGACCAATTCGTAGGTTCCAGACTCCGCTTCACCGGAGTAGCTGCCCGTGGAATCGACCGGAAACGTGTACTTCAACGTCACACCGCCATCGGTGGAGAGGCTCACGGTACCGCCCCCCTGCGGTTGGCCCGTGGGATTGATGACGCGGCCGTGAATCTTGCCCATTTTTTGAGCAGGCTGCGCCTGAGCGGGCGCGAAAGCCAATGCCAGCAGGCCCGCCGCAGCGGTCAGACCCAGCCAAAGTGAAAGAGTGCGCTTCATGTTTTCTCCTTGAGAGCGGCGGGAAGTGTGCTGCCCGCAGGCTCGAAAAGTTCAAATTCCAAGCGCCCGGCGGTGAGCGTAAAAGCAATGCTCCAGCGGGCCTGTATCTGCTTCTGTGAACCGGGGCCGGCCAGCCTTGCTTCTTGTCCTGCCCCCGGCAACCTTTGCGGAAAAGCACGCACCACGGCGCGGGCTTCTCCGGCAGAGCGCAATTCCAGCAAAACCCACGTTAAATCCAATCCAGCACCCTGCACAAGAGGATTATGACCCAATGCGTCCCATGCACGCTTTAGGCCGCGCCGCCACCTGCATTGTGGACGAGGATGCGGGACCGCAAGCTGCGTTCCCCGCGGCGACCGAACGCCAGCGCCGCGCAGATCTCGATTTTGATGGTATTGCGGTGGAGGCGAGGCCGCGTGTGGCGTGTATCACACACTAGAATTTGAATATGGAAACGTTGATTCGGAGGGCAACGGCGGCGGATGCAGCGCAGATCCTCAAGTTTATTTGCGCCCTGGCGGCCTTTGAGCGGGCGCCGGACGCGGTGACTGCGACCGAGGAGGACCTGATACGCGATGGATTTGGCCCCACTCCCTTTTATTCCTGCCTGATTGCCGAGCACGGCGGCCAGCCGGCCGGTTTCGCCTTCTATTTCTTCAATTACTCCACGTGGGTGGGACGGCCCGGCATTTATCTCGAAGACCTGTTTGTGCTGCCGGAGTTTCGCGGGCGGGGCATCGGCAAGGCGCTGCTGAAACAGGTGGCTGCGATCGCGGTGGAAAAGGGTTGCCAGCGCTTGCAGTGGGAGGTTCTTGACTGGAATACGCCGGCAATCGAGTTCTATCGCGCCATGGGCGCCGAGTTTCTGGACGAGTGGCGCAATGTGCGCCTGAGCGGCGAGGCGCTGATGCGGTTGTCTGGAATGGAAGGGCAGCAGGCATGAACCTGCACTGCGATCACTGCGAAGACGAGCCTCACACCGCGCTCTCTGAGCCGAAGGCGGCTACCCCACCGCAGGTGGTTCGCGTGATTGGCGGCGGGCTGGCCGGACCTGAGGCTGCGCTGACGGCCGCGCGGCTGGGCTGCGCGGTGGATCTCTACGAGATGCGCGCGGTGGTGGACGGCAAGCTGCGGTTGACGCCCGCGCACCAGACCACGGATTTCGGCGAGTTGGTTTGCTCCAACTCGCTCAAGAGCGAAACGCCCAACACAGCGCCCTGGCTGCTGAAGCAGGAGATGCGGCGCTGGGGCTCGCCGCTGTTGCGCATCGCGGATGAAACGGCGGTTCCGGCAGGCCACGCGCTGGCCGTGGATCGTGTGGAGTTCTCGCGGCGCGTCTCGGAGGCGATTGCGGCGGACGAGAAGATTCGCGTGATTCGCGAGGAAGTGACTGACCTTGGCACGTCGCCTGTCCAAGACGAGAACGGCACGAAGTGCACCATCGTGGCGACGGGGCCGCTGACTTCGGAAGCGCTGAGCCGGGAGATTGAGCGGCTGACCGGCTCGGGGCATTTGGCCTTCTACGACTCGATCTCGCCCATTGTTGATGCCGAGTCGATCGATATGCGCCGCGTGTACTTTGCCGCGCGCTGGGACAAGGGAACGGCGGACTACATCAACTGCCCGATGGATCGCGCCGAGTACGACCGCTTCTACGATGCGCTGCTTGCTGCGGAGGCGGCCGAAGAGAAAGAATGGGAGAAGCTCGAGTATTTTGAGGGCTGCCTGCCCATAGAAGTGCTGGCGCGGCGCGGGCGCGACACGCTGCGCTTTGGGCCGATGAAGCCGGTGGGCCTGCGCGATCCGCGCACCGGCAAAACGCCGTGGGCCGTGGTGCAACTGCGCAAGGAGAATCTGCGCGCCTCGAGCTACAACCTGGTGGGGTTCCAGAATCATTTGAAGTTTGGCGAGCAGGCGCGCGTGCTCCGGCTGATTCCGGGGCTTGAGAACGCACGCTTCCTGCGCTACGGGCAGATTCACCGCAACACGTACCTCTGCGCGCCCGCGCTGCTGGACGAATGCCTGCGGCTGAGAAAGTCGCCGGGACTGCTGTTTGCCGGGCAGATTTGCGGAGTGGAGGGGTACACCGAGTCAATTGCCACCGGCATGCTGGCGGGGATTTACGCGGCGGCGCTGGCGCGTGGCGAGGAACCGGCGCCTGTGCCGCGCGCGACGGCCCTCGGCTCGCTGGTTCACTACATCACGCACGCCGATGCGAAGAACTTTCAGCCCGCCAACATCACTTTCGACCTGCTTCAACCGCTTGTTGACCCGCTCGACGAGGAAGTGCGCAGGCGGGTCCGCGACAAGCAGGAGCGGCATCGGCTGCAATGCGAGAGGGCGCTCGCGGCGTTTGAGGCGTGGCGGAGTGCGATGCCGCACCTGGCCCGCGGAACTTCACCCATGAGACTTGCGTAATTCTGTGGTACGCTGTGCCTTCCCCTGAAAGGACCCCTATGCGTCCCATCTCCGCCGTCGATTCTGTTTCGTTTGCCATTCAACGCACCAGGGAGTTTCTCTTCAGGCCATTTCAATGGGGAACCTATCTGAAGCTTGGCCTGGTTGCGATCATCACCGAAGGGATCGGGAACAATCTCCGGTCCTCGACGCGCGGCGGTCATGGGACGGGGCCTGAAACCATCGGCTTTTCACCGTCAAGCCTGACGCACTGGATGGCGGTGATTGTGGCGGCGGTACTGCTCGGCCTTGTTTTGTCGGCCGTGGTGCTCTATCTGATCACGCGGTTGCGGTTTGCCTTCTTCAACTGCCTGATCCACAACTCGAAGCAGATTCGGCCGGGCTGGCGGCTCTATCGGACGCAGGCAAGGCGCTTTTTCTGGCTGAACGTGGTGGTAGGACTCTGCTTTATCCTGGTGATCGTGTTGCTCGCGCTGCCGTTCGCGGCCGGGTTCTGGCGGGTATTTCAGGAGACTCAACAGGGAGGCCATCTCGACATCGGATTGATGCTTGCTCTTGTTTTGCCCCTGATTCCCATCATCCTGCTGCTGGTGCTGGCTGCACTTGTGGCCGACCTGATTTTGCGCGACTGGATGCTGCCGCATTTCGCCCTGGATGACGCAACAGCCCGCGAAGCGTGGTCCCAGGTGCGGGCCTGCATCAAGGCTGAGAAGAGGCAGTTTATTGTTTACGCGCTGCTGCGCGTGCTGCTGCCGATCCTGGCGACGATCTGCCTGTTCATCGTGTTCTTTATTCCGGGGCTCATGCTGGCTGCAGCCCTTGCGGCGGTTGAATTCGGCGTTCATTCGATGTTCGCAGACGCGACGGGCGCCTCAGCGCTTGTCGGCGTTCTTCTCGAGGCCTTCTTCGGCGTGGTTGCATTCGGCTTCGCGCTGGTGGCCAGCATCTGCCTTGGAGGGCCTTTGAGCACAGGGATCCGGGAGTATGCGCTGATCTTCTACGGCGGCCGGTACAAGGCGCTGGGAGACATCCTCTACCCGCAGCCTCCTCCGGCGATCGCTGAGGGCACATCCGGGGCTGCCTGACCGCGTCTTCCATGCGCCACAGCGTCACCGTCTCCGTCCTGTGCCTCGTCATTGGCAGGGCGGGGAAGTGCACAGCGGGAACCTTCCTGCCACGGCGCGTGTCAAACAAAGAATGAGAGGGTTTTGCGCCGGGCAACGACGCCGCGCCACAGCAGTTTCGGAAATGGTGTGTCCGCATTCACGAAAGCTAGGTCGGCGCGACCAGCAGGGAGCGACGACCTTTCGCAGGCGCTTTGACCGGACACAGTATTTCCGAAACTGCTCTAGCGTGTACCCTGAAGGTTGAGGCGTGCGAGCTGGAACCGTGATGCGCGCCTCGGGGATTGGGGAGTCTGGTTGATGCGCGGGATGGCTATTCTGGTGGGTTCGCTGGCGCTGGGCTGGGGCGCGGCCTTTGTCTTGGCACAGGCTGAGCAGCCTACGCCAAAGGAGAAGCAATCGGCCACGACCATCGTGCTGCCGCCCTCGCCTAAGGCTCTGCTGCCCGAGGCATTTGACGGATGGGTGCCGTCAGAGCCGTCCCAGGTGATCACCGATCCTGCGCAGGCCGACCCCGCCAATGCGGCGGCACTGAAGGAGTACGGACTCGACTCGGGCCTCGTGGCCAACTATAAGCGCGAGGGCGAGAAGCTGAGCATACGTGCGCTGCGCTTCGAAGATGCGAGCGGAGCCTATGGCGCGTACACTTACTACCGCCAGAACGGCTGGCCCAGGGAAGAGATCGGCACAGGAGCGGCTTCAGACAACAATCGCGTGCTGTTCTGGGAAGGCACGACGGTGGTGGATGCGACGTTTTCGCGCGTGGGGCCCATGTCGGCAGGGGAGCTGCGCGAAATCGCCCACCAGTTGCCGGTTCCCATAGGAAACCGCGCCATGATCCCGCCCATCCTGCTCAACCTGCCGCAGTCGAGGCTCGATGGACAAACGACGCACTACGCCGTGGGGCCTGCCGGCTACGCGGGCTCTGGCGGCGTGCTGCCGCCCTCGCTGGTGGGCTTCGACAAAGGCGCTGAGGTGGTGACGGCCAATTACTCGCTGATTTCAGGCCCGGCGACGCTGACCATCATCGATTACCCCACACCGCAGATTGCCGAGGCACAGGAGCCCGCGATTCGCGCCTATCTGAAGGCAGGCAGCCAGGCGCAGCCGCCGTGGCCCAAGCCGCTCACCGATTCCGACCTGGCATCGCTCGAAGTGCGCCGCAGCGGGCCGCTGGTTGCGGTGGTGAGCGGGGACGCCATTCCCGACGAGAGCCACCGGCTGCTGGAATCGGTGCACTTCGAGGCGAACCTGACGGCGATTCCGCAGCCCGTGGAATCAGAAATCGAGAAGACCGGCCAGCTGCTGCTGGGGATCACCGTGCTGACGGTGATCGGTGCAGGGGCGGCCATTCTGTTGGGAGGGTTCCTGGGCGGCGGCAGGGCTCTCTACCGCCTGGCGAGGGGCAAACCGATCTCCTCGGTCTTCGACGAGGAGTTCATTCATCTCGATCTGCAGGAACATTGGAGTGAAAGAAGCGAGGCAATTCAAGAGCCGCATCCGAAGGGTTAATGACGCCTTGAGCCTGTGGAAAAACGGTCGTAAACCCAAAGAAACCCAGCGAAATCACGGGAAATTACGGAGAAATTGAGGAGAATGGAAGGCAAAGAATGGGGTCCGTCCGGGCCTCTGCGGGCATTGTTAAATGATTGAAAATAAAGCAAGTTATTTTCCGGAACATTTCGCTTGACACTGCTTTCCCCCGCCCCTACTATGCAGCCAGAAAGTTCTGATGGGTTTGACTCCGTTGGAACTATTCTCCCTGAGGAGAGAGCTGCCCCGTTGCCGGGCGGCTCTTTCCGTTTAGAGGGGAGTTTGACCCGGTTGCGGCGCTGCACCGCTGCCGGTTCCCGTCGATTCGGTCCATTGCTCGCCGCATTGCTCGCATCGCCACTTGTTCGCGGGATCGACGCCTTCAAGAACCGGATCTTCGGCGCCGCATTTCGGACACGACGGCGGCGTGAACTCGGGTACCTTCATCTCTGATTCCTCGACAATCTCCTGCGGAATGGGCCGCGCGGCAATTGTGCGCGCCTGCTCGAGCTGATCGGCGGCGACGAGCACGCGCGGATTGCCCACGCCGATTGAGTAATTAGGCATTGCTTCGATCCAGCTCTCGATTCCTGCTCGTCTGAGAGCCTCGGAGAGCTGTTGGGCCTCAGCGGTTTCGTTGCACTCGCAAAGCAGTGTCTTCCACGTGTAATCACGCGGCGGGTCGTCTTCGTGGTCGTGCTCCTCGGGATCGGAGGGAACTATGTAAGAGTTAGCCAACGGGCCGGCGAGCAGATCGAAGTTTTTTCGCGGTACGCTTCGCGATTGCTGAAGCTCGCTTACCGGTGGAACTCTTATTTCCGGAGCTTCGGGGTCGCCCAGGCCGCGGCTCCGCATCTCGCCGCGCAGCGCCTGCTGCGCTGTGCCGGTCAAATCGGCGGAATCGGCGGCAAGCTCACGCAACTCTTCGTCGCTCATCTCTCGATAGTGCGCGGTGAGTCTCTGCCATTCAAAGATGGGGTCGGCTTGCATGGGCAGCATTGTGACGCTGATTTGAGGCCGCAGCAGGCGGGCGCGCGGCTTTACCGCGATCCGGCGCAACGATACAATCGAAGAGTCAGTTCTGGACTTTCCCGCGCGCGGCGCAGGGCGCGAAAGTTTACGACAGACTCATGCAAGCAGGCCGACGTAGCTCAGTTGGTAGAGCAGCTGATTCGTAATCAGCAGGTCGTCAGTTCAAGTCTGACCGTCGGCTCCAGATTCAGGTTAAAAAACCTGACCAATCGTGAGCGCTAACTGAAGGCCATTGTGAGTGCAGTGCGATCCGGGAAAAAGGAAGCGGGAGCGACAATTCGCTCCCGCCGCCGCACTGTGCTTGCTTTGGTCTACTTGCTGATCGTCACGTTGATCGTATACGGCAGAGACATCTGTTGTCCGTTCGCAGTAACGAGAACCGGCCCGGTCGAAGTGTTGACCACTGAAGTACCCACCTGACTCGCTGTGACGGTAACCCAGTAGCTCCCGGCCGGTGAAGTCCCGGTCGAGGCCGTGCCGAGTGTCGTTGTCGTGCAGGCAGTTAAGCCAGTAAAGGCGCCGCCCACGAGGAGCAGGCAGGCGACCATCACAAGCCATCCAAATCGAGAGGCCCTTCTGCGGAAGGCGAGGCCAAGCAGGCCCATGCCGAACAGGCCTGCGAAAGCGATGCCGCCCTTGTATGTCTTGAGGCTCGAGGCGGTGTTTACCGGCACATTGGTGGTAATGGTCATCAGGACCGTACCTGGCCCCAGGCAGCCATCGGTCGTCTTATCACACGGCGTAGTCGAGGACGCATGCGAATTCACCGATCCAAGGGGAGGGCCGACATCGACGGCGCAGTATGTCGGCGATGCCGGATTGCTGTTTTGGCAGAGCAAACCACCGAAAGCCGGAAAACCCTGCGAAATGCCCTGGGATTGAAAGCTCCCCGCCGGATAGGCGGTGGCTTGCGCGTCCGCCGGGTCGGGCGTCGGATAGGTGAACGAGCACGAGGCGTAAGCGGGCAAGCCCTGGCACTGCAGGGCAAGCGGCATGGAATAATTGGGATTTCCGGCGCCTGTGCCGCCGCGGTCGATATATCCATATCCCAGGACCGAAGTAATGGTGAGCGTGGCCGCCGCCGACGATCCGGGGGCCACAGTGATCGTTGCCGGATTGGGAGTTGATCTGCACCACGGGATGCGCCACCGCCCAGATGTTTATGGGCGTCGTTCCTTTCGAAGGCTCGTAGTTGGGATTGGAGTCGGTCAGGTCGTTATAGGTCCCGGAATACGCGGGTGTAAATGTGAAAAAGGCCATGAATACCGGGACCGTATTGTTTGTGCTCGCGTTTGCGACCGGAGCGCAGATCACCGGAAACGACGCCAATTCGATGTCGGGCTCGTTGGCCACGTTGACCGCGTTGACGATGGATGAACTGCCCGCTTGGCTGCCGCAAATGGATTGCCCGGTTGACAACTCGTTGTTCACCGAACCGTAGTTAAAACCAATCTGGCTCGTACCGCCTCCGAAGGCGGCCAAGCCAACCATCTGATCGCCGCTGGCCGACGCCATAGTCACAGCGTAGTCGAAAAGCCACTGGTCATCCGAGCCGTCAAACCCCCACGAGCCGACGCAGCCGTTGTTGCAGAGACCGCCAACAACGAGGTAACCCGGGGGGTTGCTTGCAGGCTGGCCAAGGCTGTAATCGGTGGTGCAATTGGACGGGGAGCCAGACGTGCAA
>CAWCWB010000002.1:0-71512 GCA_963799155.1 uncultured Acidobacteriaceae bacterium | reverse complement strand
GTGTTATGTACCTGTACTTGGTTGCGACTACGTATTGTTGGCCATCGAGTCGATGGGCTTCAAGACCTTCGGCTTCGGCGGCGGCCGCGCCGACATTTGGGAGCCGGAGCAGGACGTCGATTGGGGCCCGGAGGCTACCTGGCTCGGCGACCAGCGCTACAGCGGCGACCGCGAACTGGCCAACCCTCTGGCCGCCGTTCAGATGGGCCTGATCTACGTCAACCCGGAGGGCCCCAACGGCAATCCCGACCCGATCGCCGCGGCGCGCGACATCCGCGAAACCTTCGCCCGCATGGCCATGAACGACGAAGAGACGGTCGCTCTCATCGCTGGCGGTCACACCTTCGGCAAGACTCACGGCGCCGGCCCAGCCAGCCACGTCGGCGCAGAGCCAGAAGCAGCCGGTATCGAAGAGCAGGGACTCGGCTGGAAGAGCGATTTCCGCACGGGCAAGGGCGGTGACCACGATCGGCAGCGGCCTGGAAGTCATCTGGACCACAACGCCAACCAAGTGGAGCAACAATTTTTTCATCAACTTGTTCGGCTATGAATGGGAGCTGACCAAAAGCCCAGCCGGCGCGCACCAGTGGAAGCCCAAAGGCAACGCCGGCGCGGGCACGATTCCCGACGCGCACGATCCCTCCAAGAGCCACTCGCCCACCATGCTCACCACCGATCTCTCACTGCGCTTCGACCCGGCCTACGAAAGAATCTCGCGCCGCTTCCTCGAACACCCTGACGAGTTTGCCGACGCCTTTGCCCGCGCCTGGTTCAAGCTCACGCATCGCGACATGGGTCCGCGCTCCCGCTACCTCGGTCCGCTGGTGCCCAAGGAAGAGCTCATCTGGCAGGACCCGGTTCCCGCCGTCGACCACGCGCTGATCGATGCCAAAGACATCGAAACCCTCAAGGCCACGGTTCTCGCGTCCGGCCTCTCCATCTCTCAACTCGTCACCACCGCCTGGGCGTCGGCCGCAACCTTCCGCGCCAGCGATAAGCGCGGCGGCGCCAATGGTGCGCGTATTCGTCTCGCCCCGCAAAAGGATTGGGAAGTCAACCAGCCGGCCGAGCTCCAAAAGGTCCTGGCGAAGCTCGAAGCCATCCAGAAGGACTTCAACGCTGCCCAGGCCGGCGGCAACGGAAAATCGTCCGGCGGCAAAAAGGTCTCCTTGGCTGACCTAATCGTCCTTGCCGGCTGTGCGGCCGTCGAGGCGGCCGCGAAGAAGGCCGGCCACAACGTGAAAGTCCCCTTCGCGCCGGGCCGCACCGACGCTTCGCAGGCGCAGACCGATGCCGCATCATTCGCAGTTCTCGAGCCGAAAGCCGACGGCTTCCGCAACTACGTCCGCAAAGGGCTCGAGGGATGCGTCGCCGAGCTGTTGCTCGACAAAGCGCAACTGCTCACCCTCACCGCTCCCGAGATGACGGTCCTCATCGGCGGCTTGAGAGTTCTGGGCGCCAACTTCGGCCAGTCCCAGCTCGGTGTCTTCACCAAGCGGCCAGGCGTCCTGTCCAACGATTTCTTCATTAACCTGCTCGACATGGGAACAAAGTGGGAGAAGTCCGCGGCGTCGGATACTGTCTTGGAGGGGCGTGACCGCAAGACCGGCAAGCTCAAAGGCACCGGCACCGTCGCCGATCTCGTCTTCGGTTCCAACTCTCACTCCGCGCCCTCGCCGAGGTCTATGCAAGCAGCGATGCCGAGAAACCCTTCGTCGAGGCTTTCGTGGCCGCGTGGACCAAGGTCATGAACCTTGATCGCTTCGACCTAATGACCTGAGTCTGATGTTCGCATGACTTCGGACTGTCATCCATTACGCCGGACTGTCATCCATTGCTTCGGACTGTCATCCTGAGCGAAGTTGGGAGCGTTCTTTGCTCCCAACGGAGTCGAAGGATCTGCGGTTGTTCTTCGGCGGTACATTTGATGCCGTGAATTCAAGGCGGGCGTTCGTTGCTGCGATTATGGCGTGGGCATTTGGCATCTCCACCGCCGAAGGCCCATCCGATTTGGATGGGCCTTCGTTTCAGCATCGCCATCGCTGCAAGTGCTAAAATCAATCAGTGCCGGGTCCTACGCGACGTAATCCCGCCAACCCCGCCAGGTCCGGAAGGAAGCAACGGTAACGGGCTCGTACGGGCGCAGTAGGTAACCCGGTACATTTTTTTGTTTTCCTCATGCTTGTTTTGCGCGGCCAGCCGGCCTCCCCGCCCGGTGTGTGCGCCGCAAGGAGAAGTGCATTGAGCCTTACCGTTCGCCCCATCGTGGGCCGCCGCGCCAAAATTTCCGCGCTCGGAACCTATGTCCCACCCGATGTTTTGACCAATCAAGACCTCGAAAAAATGGTAGAGACCAGCGACCAGTGGATCATGGCGCGCACCGGGATCCGCGAGCGGCATGTGCTGGCCAAAGGCCTGGGCGTAAGCGATATGTGCGTGCAGGCCGCGAAAAAGTGCCTTGCCGCGCGCGGCATCTCGCCAAACGACCTGGAAGTGATCATCGTCGGCACGGTCACTCCCGACATGATGTTCCCCTCCACGGCCTGCCTGGTGCAGAACAAGATCGGCGCCACGGGCGCATGGGGATTCGACGTTTCCGGTGGCTGCTCAGGGTTTTTGTATGCGCTCCTCGCCGGCGTGAATCTAGTCCAAAGCGGCGCTTATTCCCATGTCCTGGTCTGCGGCTCCGACGCCAATACGCGCATGACCGACTACACCGATCGGGCCACTTGCGTGCTTTTCGGCGACGGCGGCGGCGCAGTGCTGCTGGAGCCGGCCGAGGAGGGCGAGATCGGCTTCATCGATTCCCTCAACGAGATCGACGGCTCGGGCGGCGTCAGCCTGAACCTGAAAGGCGGCGGCAGCCTGAATCCCTCCACCCACGAAACCGTCGACAAAAAGTGGCACTACATCTATCAGGACGGGCCGGCGGTCTACAAGTTCGCGGTGCGCAAAATGGCCGAAGCCACCCTGAAGCTGCTGGAGCGCAACGGCGTGACCGGCAAGGACCTGGGCTGCTTCATCCCCCACCAGGCCAACAAGCGCATCATTACGGCCACTGCGGATCGGCTGGAGCTGAACCCGGACCGCGTCATCATCAATATCGAAAAGTACGGCAACACCTCGGCCGGAACCATTCCCCTGGCCATGGAAACGGCCATCGAAGAAGGCAAGCTCAAGAAAGGCGATCTGGTGCTGCTGGCTGCTGTAGGCGCGGGCTTCACCGTGGGCACTGTTCTGCTGCGCTGGGAGATCTGAGACGCATCGGAGCTGCCGATTCAGCAAGTTGGCGAATCGGCGCGTCGCAGGCGCGCATGGCAGCCGATTTCCCGGATCCGGGCGCGCGTTGCCGCCGGAGCTTCGTGATTCGTTCTTTTGAATTTCGTTTGCAGCGCGTTTGCTGACTCGCTGACTTGCTGACTCGCTGACTTGCTTTGGCATATACTGTGCTCCACAATCGCCGGAATCCGGCGGCCAGTGGACGAACCCAAGCGGAGGCGACCATGGATGTGGCAATGACCGCCAGAAAAGGCAAGATCTCCAGGGCGCTGCGTGCGCAGGCCGAGGAGGGAATGGAACGCATCGGCCGCATTCTAGGCCGGACGGCGCACGCCAGCATCACGTTTAGCGCGCAAAGGCACATCCACATTGTGGAGTTGACCGTGCAGGCCCGTCTGCAGAAATTTGCCGCCACCGGCAAGGCCGACACGCCGATTGCGGCGCTCCGCGAGGCCATGGAGCACGCCGAGCACCAGGCCCACCGCTACCGCGACCGGCGCTTGGTCAGCAAACGCCTGCCCAAAGTCGATAAAGTGCTCACCGCTCCGCCAGTAACGCGGCCCAAGGCGCGAGCCGAGGCCCCGGGCGACACCGAAGACGCGAATTTCACCCGGCTCGCCGCGCAAGGCGCGAGCGTCCATTGCCGTCCATTCTTTTCCCGCCCGCGCCACGGTGGTCGAGCCGCACATCATCAAGAGCGGCGAGGCCATCGCGCTCAAGCCGATGACCATTGAGGAGGCCGTCAAGGACGCCGAGTTCCGCGACCGCGATCTGCTCATCTTCCGCACCGCGGCGGGAGACATGTTTGTGCTTCATCGCCGGCGCGACGGTCAAATGGAGTTGGTGGAGATCCCTTAGCGGTCGACAACGCACGACCCGGCGCGTTCGCATCTCTGTTGGCGCATGGCTCTCGTTGACGCGCCGCAATGGCCTGCCGTCCCCGCGTCCCTTGTGCAATTTGAAAGCGGGAGCACATGACGGGGTGCGGTAGTTCTGCACGAACCGCGCCCTACCGGACTTTGGTTGCATTGGCTGACCGATTTTGGGGATGGTTAAGAAGCGCGGCGTCGCATACGATCTGAACTATGGCGACATCTCCACCAGGGACCGGGTCTAAGCCGGTAAGCGCCCGTTCGCAAGCGCCTGCTGTGGAAGACCCCGGGAGGCCATCGAATTGAATCTTTACGAAAACGCGGACCCCGAAGCGCAGCGGGAGGTTCTCGACGGCCTGCCTGTTCTGGTTTTTCTGGAGCGTGCCGGGAAAGATCGTCTTTGCCAATGCTGAGGCGCGCCAGACGCTGGGCCTGACCGAGGGTGAGTGGATTCCCCGTCCGGTTGAGGACGTTCTATGGGGGCTTTTTCCGGGCACCGCGGAGCCGCAAACACGTTTGACCGGCACCGAGCGCGGCAGCCCCTTTCACGCCACGCTTCCGGCGAAGAACGGTCGCCTGATGCCCGTCGAAGGCACCTACAGCATTCTCGACCCGGAGTTGCGCGAGGCCGTGATCGTGGCCCATCCCAGTGAACGAGGAGCGTGCTCCCAAATCGCGTCTGATGGAAGACGTGCTGGCCAGCCTTCCCGAGGCCGTCGCCATCGAGCACCAGAATCATGTCCTCTACACCAATCCCGCCTTCACCCGCATGTTTGGTTACACCGCTGAGGAGGCTGGCGGCGGCAGCCTGCGCGAACTCATCGTGCCGGAGACGCGATTCAACGAGAATTCCGCCCTGCTCAAAGCCGTCGACGACCACGGCTTCGCGACCATGGAGACGGTGCGCAGCAACAAAACCGGCGACCTCGTCGACGTGAGCATGCAGATCGCGCCGCTGCTCGTGAATCGGCGCCAAAGTGGGCTATGTCTTCACCTTTCGCGATATCGGCGAGCACAGGGAGACTGAAGAAAAGCTGCAGCACGACGCCATGCACGACGTGCTCACCGGTTTGCCCAACCGGGCGCTGTTTCTTGACCGTGTTAGCCTGACGCTCAGCCGTCGCCTGCGCGCTCCCGAGCATGGCTGTGGCGTGCTCTTTCTCGACCTTGATCGTTTCAAGGAAGTCAACGACGAACTCGGTCACGCCGCGGGCGATGCTGTGCTGATGGCGGTTGCCGAGCGGCTTCGCGCCGCGCTGCGTCCACAGGACTCGCCCGCGCGGCTCGGAGGCGACGAGTTTGCCGTCCTGGTCGAGAACATTCTCACCGCATACGACCTTGAGATCGTGGCCGGCCGCATCCTTCGCGAGATGGAACGGCCCTTCGATATTTTCGGGCACGTCGTTCACCCCGGGACCAGCATCGGCGCGGTGATGGCCGGGCCGGACCACACCACACCCGATTTGCTCGTCCGCGACGCCGATTTCGCCATGTACCGCGCCAAACAGGCAGGCGGCGGCCGGTACGAAATCTTCGACAAACACCTCGAGGTCTGCGTCACCAGCCAGCAGGAGCGGGAGCGCGACCTTCGTTCCGCGGTGGACAAGCGCCAGTTCGTTGTCCAGTATCACCCCATCTACCGCCTCGCCAACGGCAGGCTGGAGGGATTCGAGTCGCGCTTAAGCTTGCGCCGCGCAGACGGCACGGTGGAAGTTTCTCATGACCTGCTCGCCGCAGCCGAAGACACCGGGCTTTCCATTCAGCTCGAGCGGGAGCTGCTCGACGCCGTATGCGCGCAGTTGCGCAGTTGGAACGATCGCCTGCCCGGGCAGGAGCTCGATGCTGACCGTCAATCTCACGCGCCGGCAACTCTATCATCCGGACCTCATCGCGCATCTGATGAAGGCTCTTGCGGTCAGTGGCGCTGATGCGTCGCGGCTCTGGTTTGAGGCGCCGGAGAGCGCGTTCAATGAGACCCCGGACGCAGCGGTCGCCGTGCTGCAACGTTTGGCGGATTGGCAGGTGCGCGTGGCCGTTGACGACTTCGGAAGCAACCTTGCGCCCTTGAATCATCTGGTGCGCCTCCCTGTCGGCATGATCAAGCTTGCTCCCCGGCTGACCGCGGCCGCGCTTTCGCCGGGCCGGCAACTGGCCGTGCTCGAGTCTTTGATTCGCCTCGGCAACACGCTCGGCGTCGAGATCGTTGCCCAGGCAATCGAAACTCCGCAACAGCTCGCTGCGTTCGTGCGCATGGGCTGCGCCTTGGGCCAGGGACCGCTGTTTTCGCCTCCTTTGGATCCGGAGCGGGCGCTCGAACTTGCCCAGGCGGGCCACTGGGCGCTCGCGCCGAACGCCTGAACGTGTTTTAGCGCTCAACGCGTCTTCAGCCTGCATCCGGCCGAGGCGGCGCTGGTCAACACGCCATCGCCAGAGCCGGGCCTGTCCTCCGGTGTAGCATGAAACCCATGACGCCCCGAAAGTCCCCAAGCAGAGCGGCCAATCCGCAACCCCCCCGCTCCAGGCAGAGAGCGGCCGCTAAACCAGCCAAGGAACTGGTCATTGTCACCGGAATCTCCGGCGCGGGCAAAGCTTCCGGGCTCAAGGCCTTTGAGGATCTGGGCTACCACTGCGTCGACAATCTGCCGCTCGAATTGCTGCCCCATTTTGCCGGCCTCGTAAGCAAGTCCTCCGGGGTGGAGCGGGCAGCCATCGTAGTTGACGTTCGCGAGGGCGCGACCCTCGATCGTCTGCCCGAAATCCTGAAGAGCATCAAGAAACTGCTGCGCACGCGCGTGGTTTATCTTGACGCGCAAGATGCGGTGCTGGTCCGGCGCTATTCTGAAACGCGGCGCCCTCACCCGCTCGGCCGCTCAGAGACGGTCTGGCGCTCCATCGTTGAGGAACGTCAACTGCTCGATCCCATTCGCAACGTCGCCGACACGCTCATCGACACCTCGAACTTCAACGTGCACGAGCTGCGCGCTGACATTCTGGCCCGTTTCGGCCATCAAAACGAAACCAAGCGTCTCCTGGTCTCCTGCGTGAGCTTCGGCTTCAAAAATGGCGTGCCGCTCGACGCGGATATGGTTTTCGACGTGCGCTTCCTGCTCAATCCGCACTTCGTGCCGGAGTTCCGCAAGAAGACCGGGCTCGATCCCAAGGTCGCCGCCTACGTGCGGGGGTTTCCGCAAACGCGGGAGTTTCTCGATCGCGTGACCAAGCTGATGCTCTATCTGCTTCCGCACTACGTGGAGGAAGGCAAGAGCTATCTTACTTTGGCCTTTGGCTGCACCGGTGGCCAGCACCGCAGCGTGATGATGGTCGAGGAGATCGCCAAGCGGCTGAAGAAGGCCGGCTACCAGGTCAAGGCCCTGCACCGCGATATCGTGCCGGCTTGAGGCGGACCCGCGCAGCGCGCCATGCCGCGCTGCAGTTCAGGAAAAACAGAAAGGGGAAATCCATGAAAGGATGTTGCCGGTTCACGGCCATTTTTGCATTTGCACTCGCGTCCGCAGCCTGGGGACAGCCAAGCGCACCGCCGCCGTCCGCCGAAAGCGCTCAGCAGCTGGCTGCGGCCATGCAAGTCATCCAGAAGGAGCTCAACGCGGTGGGCAAACTCAACTTTGTGGTTGATGTATCGAATGCGGATGAGAAGGGAACATCTCAGATGAGCGAACAGGCGACTAAAGTGATTGCCGATCCTGCTACCTGCACGATCCATTATCACTGGTGGGAATCGTTATCTGGCAACGTGGTGAACGATGAAGATATGTCGATCAGCTTGCACGATGTGCTGGGCATCTCGACGATGTCAAGCGACCAGTATTTGAAGAAGTTGGCTAAGGAGGAGGGGACGACCCCCGACGAAATGAAAGGCTTTTACGAGAAATTCGCCCCGCCCATGTTTATGGTTGGGATGCGAATGGCAGGAGACGACCAGGAGGGGTTCTCGTTTACCGATGAAAAGCAGGCCGGCCGGGTCGGCAAAGCCATGGCTCAGGCGGTGAATTTGTGCGGCGGCAAAACGGATCCATTTTGAGCAAGCTCGCTCGCTGGCAAGCCGGCGAGTTAGCGCTTCTTGAGATCGCCGAGCCAGCGCGACAGCGCATCCTCATATTGCTTTGCGGCGTCCTCTGAAGGATTCATCCACACAATCATTTTGTGCGCCCCAACTCTCTGATAGGCCTCCGGCTCTTGCGTCGAGCCGGTCTGTTCCGCCGGAACTCCGTGCTCGAACCACAGCAGCGGAATCCGCAGCGCCGCTGCCGGCGCATCCAGATCGTAGCGGTCACTCACCAGCAATCCAGCTGGAACCATGCGCGCCCGCGCATCGTTGAAGATCGCGTTCATCGGAGCGTCGATCGGCGCATCTAAAACCACGCCGGCCAGCTCCGGATGCTCAGCGGCAACTTCCAGAGCCAGATTGGCGCCCAGACCCGTGCCATCCAGCACAATTGCGCCCGCGTCAATGTGCCGGGTTCCAGTCAGGTATTCGAGCGCCCACTCCGTATCCTGGCGCCAATGCGTCTCGCTGGGCCTCACGAACTGGCTTTGCCCATAGCCGCGATAGTCAAAGGCCAGCACGTTCACGCCCGCCCTGTGCAGCCGGGCCAGCGCGTCCACCGCGTCTCCCAGATTTCCGTCCTGGCCATGCAAATAAAGCACGGTGAACCGGCCGGAAGCAACTCCACTCGAGGCCGGAATCCACCACCCCTTCAGCCGCGTCTCGCCTGCGTCGGTTGCAGCAAAATCCACCGCATCGAAGGCCAATCCTGCGCTGGCTGGCGTGCGCGCAATTACCGCCGCCGGATGATAGAGCAACTGCCAGCTCCCCTGCCAGAAAAGCAGACACAACGCGCACCATCCGCAAAGAGTCGCGGCCAAAATCGCCAAAACCACTGCGCTGAGCAACCACCGGCCTGAGACTCTCGGTGGCGACTCCGGCGCGCCCGGCGCAGGTTTTTCGCGTGATCTGGGCGCGCCCGCCGCTCTCGCGCCTTGTGCCGATGCGAGCGGCCCCTTTGCTGCTCGGCCCTCCCGCGCATGGTCGGAACTACCTGAAGCGATCTGCGCTTTGCGTGTCTTTCGAGACATAACAAGGGTCAAAAACCGTCCGTCAAAGGCGACTTAAGGCCATCATAAGCCCCGCAACCGGCGGCCTTGCCGTCCCAAAACCGCATCGCCGATGGGTGCGCCATGAATACAACGCCCATCTTGTGCATCGTTTTCAGAAAAAGGTAACCCTTTTGTGTACTTTTCAAGGTGCTCAGGCGAGCTATATTGAACATAGTTACAGTTACGTAATCATTTGGTTAATCTTTGCCGGAATTCTGCGCTTTGGTTTGTAAATCAAGAACTGGAACCAGCGAAATTTCTGATATTCCAGTAGCTCTTCCTCAAAGGCAAGCTATGGTTCTCTCGCTCGTTCATGGTTCGGCGTGGGCCAACGCATTCGACTTTGGTGTCGAACGCTTTCTAAATCACTTCGTACACCGGTCTGCCACGTTCGATTCGATAATGGATTCACTGGTATCCTCCCTGCTCTTTCGCGGGGGAGGCATGATGCTGCTCTTCTGGTACGCGCTCTTTGACAAGAACCAGCCGAACCGGCTCCGAAAAAATGCGGAACTCCTCGTCGGTTCGATTCCCGGGGTGATTCTCTCCCTTCCGTTTGTCCGAATCTTCGCGCACTTGATGCCATTTCGCCTCCGGCCGATCGCCACCCCGGAACTCCATTTCATCCCGTTGCGCGAAGGCGCTCAGGCCCTCTTCAACTGGAGTTCGTTCCCCAGCGATCATGCCCTGATGTTCTTCCTGCTGGCCACGAGCATCTTCTTTGTGTCGCGGCGCGCCGGAGTGCTGGCGTACGTGTGGGCCGTCTTTCTGATCTCATTTCCCAGGCTTTACGTTGGTTTTCACTGGCCTTCCGATTTCATTGCGGGCGCTCTCCTCGGAGTCGGGTTTGGCTGGGCCACCCGGATCCCGCCCTACCGCAGGCTGACAGTTCGAGTCACCTCCTGGTCCCACTCGAAGTACCCCGGCATCTTCTTTGCCGCATTGTTTCTTTACACCTTCGAAATCGGAACCATGTTCCACGAGTTGTTCCCCATGCTTGCCTCGATGGTGAAGCACTTCGGCCGGTAAGATGAGCTCCCTCTTTATAACCGTCTCCTTGCCATCAGGACGATCGTTTGGTGCCTTCCGGCTCCTGAGGATCATGCCTGGTTCGATCGCCACCGCATGAGCCCGAAGGCACAGGCCCCGCCCTCGGCGTATAGTTTTTTGTTGGCTTCCGAAATCGTTTACGGAAAGGCTTCCGAAATCGTTAACCAAAAGGGGTAGAAATGGCATCAGGGAAAGAAGGCATGGCAAAACCCGCGGCGAACGAAGTCTTGCTGGTCACCAGCGGCGACTTGCGCCTCTCGGCCAATCAGGTGTGCTGGCCCGCGCAGCGCGACATGGAAGAGAAGCTCACCGCAGCATTCGCGCGCAAGGGCTACAAGCTCGTCCGCGCTCACGCATTCGACGAGAAACTGAAGCACGGGTTCATCTCCTCGCAGCGCATGGGCATGGACGTCTTCATGAAGATTCATCCTCAGGCCCGGCTCGTCTTTGCCACCGCTGCTTGGCAGTACAGCCATCATGTCCTGCCCGGTCTGCGCAGCCACCAGGGGCCGATTCTCACTGTAGCCAACTGGTCCGGTCAGTGGCCGGGACTTGTTGGCCTGCTCAATTTGAACGGCTCCCTCGTCAAGGCCGGCAAACCGTTCTCTTCCATCTGGAGCAAGGACTTTACCGACGCCTTCTTCCGCAACGCGCTCGACCAGTGGCTCCGCGTTGGCAAGATCACACACGATCTTTCCCATGTCCATGCGCTCGACAAGAGCAAGCTGCCCGCCGCCAGCGCGCAATTGGGCGCGCAGCTTGCCGCCGGTCTCAAGCATCGCAAGGCCATCATGGGCGTCTTCGATGAAGGCTGCATGGGCATGTATAACGCCATCATCGACGACGAGTTGCTGAATCCCGCCGGAATCTTCAAGGAGCGGCTGAGCCAGTCGGCATTGGTGGCCAAAATGCGCACGGTCAGCGACGCCGAGGCGCAGGCCGCCTATCAGTGGCTCGTCGCCAAAGGCGTCAAGTTCGCCTTGGGCAAGGACCCCGCGACGCAGCTAACGCTCGATCAGGTGCTCGGCCAGTGCAGGATGTACATCGCGGCCGTTCGCATCGCTCACGAATTCGGCTGCGACGCCATCGGCATTCAATATCAGCAGGGACTCAAGGATATGGTCCCTGCCTCCGATCTGGCCGAGGGGATGCTGAACAACGCCGATCGTCCGCCGGTCTATGCGGATGGGACCACAAACGAGCTTTACGCCGGCAGTCCGCTCCCGCACTTCAACGAAGTCGACGAGTGCGCCGGCGTTGACGCGTTGATCACCAACCGCTGCTGGAAGGCGCTTGGTCTCGATCCCTCAACCACCCTCCACGATGTGCGCTGGGGCGAGCACTACAAGGGCGCCGGCGCCGACGGCTCCGGCAAAGGCGCCGCCAGCTCTGGCAATGGCGCTGCCAGCCCTGGCGACATCGACGCGTTCGTTTGGCTCTTGCAAATCTCCGGAGCCGCCCCGGCCAATCACTTCGTGGGCGGCTATGCGGGCGCGAGCTCTGAGCGGCAGCCGGCCATGTACTTCCCGCTTGGCGGCGGATCGCTCAAAGGTGTCGGCAAACCCGGCGAGATCGTCTGGAGCCGCGTCTTTGTCGAGCGCGGCGCACTTCACGCTGATCTCGGTCGCGGCACGGTCGTCAGTCTGCCCCCAGCAGAAACCGAACGCCGCTGGCGCGAGACCACGGTGCAATGGCCCATCGTCCACGCCATCCTGCACGGCGTCAGCCAGAACCAGATGATGGCCCGCCACCGCGCCAACCACGTGAATGTGGCCTACGCGTCCTCGGCCGAGATCGCGGACAAAGCCCTTGCAACCAAAGCCGCCATGCTCGCCGAACTCGGCGTCCAGGTTCACCTCTGCGGTGTCACGCAGTAAGTTTCCGGCCCTGACCCTTCATCTTCCAGCTTCTTCGCGACGCAGATCACCACTGCTAGGTCTCTGACCGCTAAGTTTTGCACCAAATGGGGTGCCCCAGGTTCGGGGTCCCCGCGGACAGGTTTTCGTTCGTGGGGTGGAGATCCCGATTTTTGGGACCTGGGATTGGCAATCGCCAGGTTAGAGATCACACGGTCAGAGACCTAGGCTGCATCGACATATAGCAGCCAGATAAGTGATTGAATTCAAAGTGTCATCCTGAGCGGAGCGCGTTTGGGGCCCCATGGTTGCCATGCAATCATGGGGTAAGCGGCCTGACGCTGGGGGGAGCCGAAGGATCTGCGGTTGTCTTTGAATCACCCGGATTTCCCCCAAAAGCCGGCATGAACGCCGAGCGTATATATCGATACAGCCTAGTTCAAGCACGCTCAAGCTAGGAGCTAGAAGCTGTCTTTAGGACTGGATCTGTTCCGCCGCCATCTCTCTCGCCGCCGGAATGATTCCCATCTCTTCGTAGATCGGCCGCACCACACGCCGCACCGCCGGCAATCGCGTAAAGAACCACGCCGCGCCCAGCACCACCACCAGGCCGTTGATCAGCACCGTCCACTGCGCGCCGGTCAACACCCCCCCCGTCACCATCCAGACCGGCGTCGTTGGGATGGCGTGCGCCATGGTTCCTGCCAGCAGGCTGCCGAACGGCGCCATCCCCACGAAGGCCATGGTGTAGTAGCTCATCACCCGCCCGCGCTTGTTTTCATCCACCAGCGTCTGGATGATCGTATTGCTCGCAGCCATCCCCTGCATCATGCCCATGCCCGCCACTAGCACCATCAGCATCGAAAGCCAGAAGACGTGCGACAGCCCAAATCCAATTAGCCCCAATCCGAAGACGGCCGCGGCCAGCGGGATCATGCGGATCAGCCCTCGCACGCTCTTGCGTGCCGCCAGCGACAGTGCAGAGATGAGCGCGCCCACGCCCATCGCCCCCATCAGGAAGCCCAGCGTGTGCGGTCCGCCGTGCAGCACCCGGGCCGCAAAAATCGGCATGAGCACCACAAACGGCATGCCCATCAGGCTCACAACGGCAAAAAGCAGCAGGATTGTTCGAATGGGCAGGAACCCCGAAACATAGCTCCAGCCCTCCTTCAGCTCATGGAAGGTCGACGTCGCCGCCCGCCGTACGGCTGGAACATTCAACTGCATCATCAGCAGCGAAGCGATGACCGCAATATAACTGATGCCGTCGATCAGAAAGCACCAGCCTTCGTTCGTGGCCGCGATCACCAGCCCGGCCAGCGACGGGCCAATGAGCCGCGCCACGTTGACCATCGATGAATTGATGGCGATCGCATTGCCCAAATCGGCGCGGTCGCCCACCATCTGCACCATGAACGCCTGGCGTCCCGGCATGTCGAATGCGTTGATGACGCCCTGCATGACCGCCAAAGTCAGAATCCAGCCGACGGTGATGTGCCCTGAAAGTGTCAGAGCGGCCAGTGCAAACGACTGCATCATGGCCAGCGTCTGTGTCCACACCAGCACTTGCCTGCGGTTGAGCCGGTCAACCCAAACCCCGGCGAAAGGCGCAATCAGAAACGTGGGAATCTGGCCCGAGAAGCTCACCGTGCCCAGCAGCAGCGCCGACTTCGTCAGCCGGTACACCAGCCACGCCGTCGCAATGCGCGTCATCCACGTCCCGGTAAGCGAAATGGTCTGCCCGCCGAAAAAGAGCCTGAAGTTGCGATGCCGCAGCGCGCGCCACGCATGCGATGCGCCGCCCATCGCGCGCGGCGTCCCCGCTGCCGGGGAATCGCTTGACTCTGCCAGCGTTGGCTCTCCGCTCCCGCTCAAGACGGTTCCCTCATGCGCTCGTTTTAACACAGAACCGGAGAATCGGCTTTCTTTCCGCTAGCTCACGCGCTCGATCGTCACACTCTCCAGCACCACCGGCTTGTGCGGCTTGTCCTGCGCGTTGCGCGGCACCTTGGAGATGGCCACAACGATCTCCTGCCCCTCGACGACCTCGCCGAAGATCGTGTGATTGCCGGTGAGCCACGGCGTGGCCGCCACAGTCAGGAAGAACTGGCTGCCGTTGGTATTCGGTCCCGCGTTGGCCATGGCCAGCTTTCCTGGCTTGTCGAAGCCGTGCGGCGAGCCCTTGGTCTCATCCTGAAAACGGTAGCCCGGCCCGCCCATGCCCGTGCCTGCCGGATCGCCGCCCTGAATCATGAAGTCGGGAATCACGCGATGGAAGATCGTACCGTCGTAGAGCTTGTCCTTCGACTTCGCGCGCGTCGTGGGATGGGTCCACTCCTTCGCGCCTTCGGCCAGCTCGATAAAGTTCTTCACGGTGATGGGCGCGTCGGCCTCGAAAAGCCGAACCGTAATTTTGCCTTCCGTGGTCGTAAAAACAGCGTACGTTCCTGCTGCCAGTGCCATGATTGCTCCTCGCGTGAAATCGGTTGGTAAAGCCCATTACCGGGCCAGGGTAAAGATGACGTTGATCTGAGTGCGAACTTCCACAGGCTGTCCGTTCAGCAGATAAGGCCGGTAGCGCCACTCCCTAACGGCGTCGAGAGAAGCCTGTCGCAAAAGATCCGGCCCCTGGACGATATGAAGCTCCTTCACCGTGCCGTCGGTGCCGATGATCGCTCCGAGGACAACCGTGCCGGAAACGCCGGCCCGCTTGGCTTCGATTGGGTAAACGGGATTCGGTTTGTATTCCAACAGGCCAACGGCCACGCCAGCTGAAATGTTCACAGTTCTTGGCTGAGCACCCGGCGGAGGAGCTTCACCGGCCGCTGCCGGCATCGGCTGTCCTTCGCGCACAATCGTCACCTTCTTGAGCACCACCGGCGTCAGCGGCTTGTCATTCGAATCTCGCCGAACGCGCGCGATGGTCTTCACCACCGCCACGCTGGCCTCGTCGCACTGGCCGAAGAGCGTGTAATGCTGATTGAGAAACTCTGTCGCCTGCTCCGTGATAAAGAACTGACTCCCATTCGTGTTTGGCCCGCTGTTGGCCATCGCCAGCCGTCCCGGCCGGTCGAAGTTCAGGCCGGGGTCGAACTCATCGTTGAAGGTATAGCCGGGATCGCCGATCCCCGTCCCAGTCGGATCGCCGCCCTGAATCATGAACTCCGGAATCACGCGATGAAAGATCGTCCCGTCGTAGTACCGCTTGTGGTGCTGCACCCTCTTCGTCGTGGGATCGGTCCAGTCCTTCGTGCCCTCCGCCAATCCAATAAAGTTGGCCACCGCCTTCGGCGCCTGCTTCTGGTAGAACTGGCAGGTGATCCGGCCCATCGACGTGTCCATCACCACATACGGTCCATTGGGAACCGTCGCGGCTTCTGGAGTCGCCTGGGGTGCGTCGGGAATCTCCTGGGCTGCAGATGAGCCGGACTGGTGAGCGAACACGGCGAAGGCCGCGCCCATCACGCAGACTGCGGCCACAGCAGAGAAGAGAAGCGGTGCAGAACTTTTCATCCTGTGTTCGAGGTTAAATCATGTGATGGGAAGCGCGCCAGCGACGTTGCGCCGGCCTCCTCGCCCTTTCTCTTGCGGCCACTCCCTGCTCCCTGACTTTCTGTTCCCTGTTCCCTAATCCCTGTTCCCTGCCTTTTTCACACCAGCCGCAGGAACCCTGCACGGCTCAGTCGCGCGCCGGGGAACACCAATTCAAGATTCTCTGCGCCCAGCGAGTGCGTCACCACCTCGCCCAGAACCTGTCTGAAGTCGGTCGTCAGCGCCAGATCGCGCCCCCGGTTGAGCTGCTCGTTTTCAAGGCCCGGCCAGCGCCCGTAGACCTTGCCGCCCTTCACCTGCCCGCCCAGCACAAACATCGCGTTGGCATGCCCGTGATCCGTTCCACCCGTCCCGTTTTCGCGCGCCGTGCGCCCAAACTCCGACATCGTCACCAGCGTCACGTTGCCGGCTCCGTCGCCCAGGTCGCGCCAAAACGCTGCGATGCTCGCGGAGAAGTCGCTCAGCCGGTTGGCAAGCTGGCCGTTCACGCTGCCCTGGTTCTGGTGCGTGTCCCAGCCGTTCACATCGGTAAACGCAGCCTCCACGCCCAGATTCGCCTTCAGCAACTGCGCAATCTGCCGCATGTTGTTGCCGAACTCCGTATTGGGATAGTTCACGCCCGCTGCCGGCGTGTACTGCGCCGGATTCGCCGCGCGCAGCATCTTCACCGCTTCAAACGTCTCATCGCCCGCCGCGTGAAAAATCTTGTCGCCCGAATCCGCGTACATCGCCTCGAACGCGCTCGCTGCGGGCGATAGCGTCGGTCCACGCCCGGCCACGGTAAAGCTGTTCACATTGCCGATGGCGATCGCCGGAATCTTTCCCTCAAGCGTGCGCGGCACCTCTGCGCCCAGCGCCAGTGCGCGAAAAGCGGTGTGCTCCTGGTTGTGCCGTCCACAGTTGCACGTGTCCTCTGCCTGCAGCGCGCGGTTCAGCCATCCATCCTCGGTGTTCTTCACCCCCGGCGTGCCCGATTCCATGTAGTCCTGCGCGTCAAAGTGCGACCGGCTCATATCCGGCGATCCGCACGCATGCACAATCGCCAACTGGCCTTGATCGTAGAGCGGCTTGAACGCGGCCAGCGAAGGATGCAAACCGAAGAATCCGTTGAGATCCAGCACCTGGTTCTGCGGAATCGCAATGCTCGGCCGCATGGCGTAGTAGTTCTTCTCGCGATAGGGAACCACCACATTCAGGCCATCCGCCGCGCCGCGCTGGAAGATCACCACCAGCCGCTGCCCCCGCTCGTCCCGCCCTCCTGCCGTCTGCGCCAGCACGCTGCGCACCAGAAAATTAGGCATCGCCGTCGTGCCCGCCACGGCCAGCGCGCCCTTGTGCAGGAAAAATCTCCGGTTCATCTGCATCATTTGACTCCTCAACTCCTTGCTTCTAGCCTTCTTCTTAGTCCCCAGTCCCCAGTCCCCAGTCCGCAGTCCCTAGTCTCTGGAACTGGCTGCATAAATCTCGTTTTGAAAGGGCACGACCGGGGAACCCACCCAGTGGGTGGGTCGCGTGCCGAAATCGCCAACAAAATCAAGGGCTTTAGCCCCTGAGGGAAGTTCCTTCATCCCCTCAAGCTATTTGCGCAACCAGCTCCAGTCCATCGTCCCCAGTCCCTAGTCCCTACGTCCCTCGGCGCGCTACCTCCGCTGAAACTCCGGCGACCCCAGCAGCAATCCCGCCAGCAATTGATCTTCTCGCTCGTACACATCCGTAGCGGCCGCTCGCTTGTTGGCTCGCTCACTTGCTGGGTGCCCCATCCTAAACGCGCTTTGTGCGTTTAGGGTGGGATCGACCGCTGACTTGTCCGCCGCGGCGGACTGACTTGCTGACTCGCTTATTTCTTTCAGCGCCGCCTCGCGCGTAGTCGCGCTCACTCCGCCCGCCACCAGCAGCGGCTCCAGCCGCGCCTCTTCTGTCTCCGGCGTCGGCACCACTTGCTTCGACGGCGCGTCGCTGTCCAGGGTGCTCATATCCAGCTCCGGGGCCCACACCACGGTGATTCCCGGCAGCCGGTTGGCCGCCAGCGCCAGGGCGAAGTTCATGCGGTCCACCAGCGCGCCCGTGCTCACCCAATCGGCCTCATCCCACTTATACCCGACCGGCGGAATGCATCCGTAAATCGGCATCCCCATCTGGCGTAGCGCATTCTGGAGCGGTTGAAAGTTCTCGATGTTCGCGTTGCTCGCCCGCGCCGCCGACACCACAAACTCCAGCGGCGTCTTCACCTTGGCGCGGTAGTCGCTCGCCGCCCAGAACTCGGGCGAGTGGAACATCGTCTTTAGCACCGTGGGAATGTCGCCGCCGCTCACCAGGTACGACTTGGCCATCCGGTCCACCAGCGCCTGCGGCGGATCGTCGCTCACAAACCGAATCGCCAGCTTGCGCGAAATGAACTGCGCCGTCGCCGGCCGCGTCGCCAGGAAGTGCAGCAGCTCCCGCCCCTCCATCTCGCCGTTCTCCTTGATCTTCGTCCCCATCACTTTCTTTGTGCCCGGCTCGTGCCGGTTGGGATTGAACTCAAACCCTCCGCCCATCTGCGGCCGATCCACCGTCCATCCGGTCAGCACGCGCGCCACCTGGATCACGTCGGCCTGCGTATAGCCGCCATTCACGCCCAGCGTGTGCAGCTCCATCAGCTCGCGCGCATAGTTCTCATTCAATCCCTCGGGCGCTTGCCGCTTGGCGCCGGGCCGCCGCGCCGCGGCCATCTTCGCGCGCTCCGCGGCCATCGAATCCGGCCCCACGCTTTCGGCATTATCGAGATAGATCAGCATCGCCGGGCTGTGCGCCACGGCTTCCAGCAGGTCCTCAAACTTGCCCAGCGCGTGCGGCCGGATCGTGTCACGCTCATAGCTCACCAGGTAGTAGGGCATCTGCTCGTTCTTGCGCAGATACACGTTGAAGTGATTCAGCCAGAAGTCGGTCATCACTTCCTCAAGTTGCGCGTTCGAGTAGATGTCGCGCGCCAGCCGCTCGGCAAAGAGCTCCTGCACCACTGTCTGTTCAGGAGCCTCCAGATCGTCCAGCGACTCTCGGAGATCCGGCGTCATTCCGGCCTTCAGCGCCACGCGCTGCGCGGGCTTGAGCGACTTGATGAAGCTCTCGAACTCCTCCGGTTGCATCGATTGCAGCCGCCGTACGCGCTGCTCCGGCTCTAGCGCCAGGAGGCTCACAACCAGCGACTGATCCACTGATGGCTGCGTAGCGGCCGGCAGCGTAGCAGCCTGATTATTGGCCGCTGGCGTCATCGCGTTCATATCCTGAGTTACCGTCGCGCTCATCTCGCGCTGCTGCGCCGCCCCGCCCATATCTTGCTGCTGCGCCGCGCCGCCCGCATTCGGCGTCATCGTTCCGCCGCTCGCCTCCATATTCGCGTTACTGCCCGCATCCATATTGGCATTGGGGCTCGTCCCTAAGCTCTGCGCGCCGCCCGCATCCATGTTGGCGCTGGCGCTCATTCCGGAACTTTGCGCGCCGCCCGCCGAAGCCGGGCCGGCATTCGCAGCCGCATCCGTTTGCTTCTCAGCCTGCGCAGCTTTCCTCACCTGAAAGCGGTAAATCTGGTTCTCATACACCGCGTGCAGCGTGCCGCTGGGGGGAATCTCGATCTTGCCATTCGCGGCCTGCCGGATGATGGCCGGGCTGGGCATCCGGAAGAGCAGGTCCTGCGTGCTCCACTGCATGGCGGGATACTGGGCCAGCCGCGCGTTCAGGTCTGTCTCATCGATGCTTGCGGGGTGCAGTTGCTCGTCGAACCACTTCTCCAGGCCCATCTCCCGCACGGCCTCCACGTCGCCGGGCCGCGGCCCGAAGGTGAACCGGTTCAGAGCATGAAGAATGCGCTCATCGCCCTGGAGTTGCCCCGGTTCGGACTTCGTCGCATACTCAGGCCGATGTTTCGGTTGCGCAGTAGGCCGGTCGCCAGACGCCTCTTGAGCCATGCCTAACGGAGCAGGGAAGCAAAGGCTGCAGCAGAGGACTAGCGCGGCCAGCCCGCGGATCGATCCGTGCAAACGCTCCATCGCAAATGCTCCTGGCAACGGCGGTTTCAGAAATACTGTGTCCGATCAAAGCTGTATTCAGGGTCGTCGCTTCTTTGGGTCGCGACGACTTGGCTGCCGTGAATGCGGATACTCCATTTCCGAAACCGCTTTGGGGAATGGCCGGTGCACCTTCGCACGGCGCGAGCCTACTGATGGGTCAGACGCGATCCGGGAGGGGAAAGTTGCGGTCCAGCCTCCCCAACCCACCGGCTGGTCCGCCGCGCCGGACCGTTCGCTGACCTAACGCGGTTCTCCTGCAGGTGTAGACCAAGGCGCAATCGTTAAGTGGCTTTTTCACCAAGAAAAAGCCACCTTGAAATACGCCGGAAATGGCACATAGTTGCAGGAGAACCGCCGTAGCGTCCCGCCCCGCCGAAAACTTCACCCTGCCCCTACTCCCCGGCGAGGAACGAGAACGACCCGTCCCCCTAACCCCGCTGACTCCGCTCCCCGCGCCAACGCCCCATCTCGCCCTTGACACCGCCGCCGTCGTTAGAGATGTCAAGCCCTCCAGCCGTCTCGAAAGCTGTCCACCTCACCCCTAAGCCTTTCGTTTTCTAATCACTAGCCACTAACCACTAATCACTGTTTTCCTTGCAGATCATTTCCCGCTTTGAGCGCATACTCATTCCATAAGCGTTCAACCAGGCCTTCTTTGCGGCGGAGAAATCTGCCGTTCGTGTCTTCGACCACGGATCACGGTCCACGGACCACTGATCCCTGATCTCTGGTTTTTCGCCCGTAACTCCTTTGCTGAGACACATCTGCGGGTAAGATCTTTGGAATCGGACATCTGGCGCACCATACTTGCGCCAATCCTCTGATTCCAAAGCGGTTATTTTCAGGAGTGGGGAGGGGTAACCCCCCGTAATCAACTGATAAACATGGGGCAGGGTACAAAGGGACTCGATCGGCCGCATCGCTGGGATCTCGGACCGGGTACACCCGGCTGGCTTGGCAATGCTGGCCATCAAGCGGCAGGCGCCGCTTCTTGGGTTTGAACTTGGCTTTGAGAGAATGCAACCGGGAAGAGGCTCTTAGCGAACTTTCTTGCACCGCTCCATGATCACGGTGTGCAGCCGCTCGCTGACATCCGTGGGCAGTTCGTAGATTTCGTGGCTGCGGAAGATTTCAATGGTTTTGCGCGTGGTGTTGAGCACCACCTCGCAGTGCCCGCACTTGCGCAGGTGCGTTTCGATCTCAGCGCGTGTGTCGGCGGCGATGGATTCGTCGATCACGTCGTCGAGGATCTTCAGAAACTCAGTGCACGTCATTTCTCAACCCCGATCCCCCTGTGTTGACGCGCTTGCCTGCGTATTTGCTGACCCGGCTCTTCTGCGGAAGTAGCGGGTCAGCCGCTCGCGCAGTTGCAGCCGCGCGCGCAGCAAGCGCGACTTGACGGCGGGGACGCTCAGGCCCAACGTTTCCGCCGTCTCTTCGGTCGAAAGGCCATCCACGTCGCGTAGAACAAAGACCACGCGAAAGCCCTGCGGCAAGCCCTGAATCGTTTTTCTGAGAATCTCGGCCAGTTCGGCCTGGCTGAAGTTTTGTTCCGGGTTTGGCGCCCAATCGGCAAGGTCGCGCGGGACGGTGCCCTCTTCGGTCTCCAAATCCTCGTCGATCGAGACCATCTTGCCCGTGCGCCGCTTGCGCAGCCGCATCAGGCTCTCGTTTACCGCGATTCGCACCAGCCATGTGTAGAACTTTGAATTCCCCTGAAACTGATCGAGCTTCTCATATGCCTTTAGAAACGCATCCTGCATCACGTCTTCGGCGTCTTCGCGGTTTTGCGTAATGTGCTGCGCAATCCTGAAGATCTGCCGCTCGTACTTGCGGACCAGCGTATCGTAGGCCGCGAGATCACCCCCGCGGACCCGTTCCACCAGGGCCACGTCGGGGTGCTGCTCGTTTTGTCCTGCTATCGATTGGATGGTCGACATGGGGGTTGGTTCCAGAAAAATGCCGCGCAAGCCGCAGGCCGGTTAACTGCAAGGAATCGGTTTGGCCGGCCAGAGCGATTGGAAAGGGCCGGTAAAAGATGAGTGTAATGGACGCAGGTGCAGGGAGCCAAACCCGCCCGCCCCGGACTTCCGGTTACGCCACTGGTTCCCTGGACGCCCCGCTTGCGTCCAAATCGGCATAAAGTGGAATTATGCCCGGATCCTCCTTCCCCTCGCCTGTCTTTCGGTCTGTGCCCCGAGCTCTGGCGGCCCTGCTTTCGTTGCTCATGGCTGCCTTGCCGGTGGCGCCGCAGTCCACCGCCGCGCCCAGTGCAGGCCCATCCGGAACCTCGACTGCGAAGCCCAAGACGGCAAGTCAAACCGCAACGGACAAAAAGACGCCCCCGAAGCGCAGGCCGGCCCACCGTACAAGCCGAGCTGCGCGAGTCGCGCACACGGCGCGCATCAAACGTGCTTTCGTCGCCTCCAAGGAACTGCAGCCCATGGCCCAGCAATTGGCCACGCTGCGCACGCCGGAGGCCTACGCCGGGGTGGCCGCCTATGCGCACAGCCACACCGGTGAGGCCGCAGCCGCTGCTTACCTGGCTCTGGGCCACGCTTACCTGCTCGACAAACGCTATGCCGAGGCCGAGACAGCCCTCGCCGAATCAAGGCGCGCTGATGGGGAGCTCGCCGACTACGCGGACTTTCTCGATGCCCAGGCAAGCCACGAGGCCGGCGACGATGCCACCGCGGAGGCGATCCTGCACGGATTCACCGGCCATTATCCAGAGAGCATCTTCGATGCCCAGGCGCCTGAGCTCGAGGCCAACGTACTGCTGGCCATGAACAAGCTGACCGCCGCGCGTCAGGTGCTGGCGCAGGCTGAAGGCGCCGAAGCCGCGGACCGTCCCGGCTTTCAACTCGCGGAGGGCCAGGTGGAGCAAGCTCTCGGCCAACAGCAGGCGGCAGAAGACACCTTCAAGCGCCTCCTGCTAGGGCACCCCCTGAGCCCGGAGGCGCAGACGGCGCGCGCCAAGCTCACGCAGATGGGGGCCGAGGCGACTCTGACAGTCGGCGAGCTGCGCAGCCTGGCTGACGCCTACTACAACGGCGGCCGCTACGCCGAGGCATCCGAGCAGTACCAGGTTCTTGCGCGCAAACCAGAACTCGACGCCCAAACGCGCGACGGCTTTGCTGTGGCCGAGGCCGCCTGCCAGTTGAAACTGAGGCGGCTGACCGTGGCCGAGGCCCGCGCTTTGCCCGATACGCCCGATGAGAACGGCGCCCGCCGGCTCGACCTGTTGATGGAACTGGCACGGGACCGGGACGAAACCGCCGATCAAAAACAAATCGTAACTGAGATGGAGAGCAAATTCCCGCGCAGCTCATGGCTGGCCGACGCGCTCTATTCCAGCGGCAATATGTATCTGCTCAAGCGCGATTACGCCACGGCGATCGAGTATTACAGCGATCTGGCCGCGCGCTTCCCCAGCGATCAGAACGCAGCGGCCGCGCACTGGCGCGCAGGCTGGCTGAACTACCGGCTGGGGCAATACAGCGCAGCGGAGCGGATCTTCGACGAACAGATCCGCCTCTATCCCGGGGCCACGGAAACGGTCTCGGCGCTCTACTGGCGCGGACGCCTCTATGAGACGCAGGACCATACTCCCTCTCTGGCCGCTGCCAACTATCGCACCATCGTCCGTGTCTATCAGCATTTCTTTTACGCACAGATGGCGCGGCAACGGCTGGCGGCGCTATCCACCCCAGCAAGCACAGGCCGCTTGCCAGGGGCCCCGGCGCTAGGCGGCGTGCAACCTGCGTCACAGCCCGGACTAGATCGATTTCAGCCGCTGCCGGTGCCGCACCTGGTGGACGCTTTTCCCGAAGACAGTCCCCATCTGGCCAAGGCGCGCCTTCTGGCAAACGCCGGCTTAAACGAATACATCGCGCGGGAGATCAAAGCCGACCCCGACGCCTCCTCCTGGAGCGCACTGGCTGAGGCGCAGATTTACTCATCGTATGGCGAGACCTTTCGCGCCGTTCGTGCGCTGAAGCGGGCTTTGCCGAATTCAGCTTCCGCGTCCATCCAGTCGATTCCGACGGTCTATTGGCAAATCCTGTTTCCCAAGGCATGGTGGGATACGATCCAGGCCGAGTCAGCGAAGAATAACCTTGATCCGTACCTTGTCGCATCGCTCATCCGTCAGGAGTCGGAGTTCGACCCCTCCGCGATCTCTTATGCCAACGCCTACGGCTTGATGCAGTTGTTGCCCGCTGTGGGAAGAAAAATGGCTCGCGAGGAGGGCATCACCAGCTTCCAAACCTTCCAATTGCTCGACCCTGCGATGAATATCCGCCTCGGGACACGCTATCTGCGCCAGATGCTCGACCGCTTCGGCGGCGTCGAGGAGTATGCGCTGGCTGCCTACAACGCGGGCGATAATCGTGTGGCGGATTGGCAGGCGGCCGGCCCCTATTCGGGCATCGACGAATTTGTGGAATCCATCCCCTTCACGCAAACGCGCGAGTATGTCGAGGCCATCCTTCGCAACGAGGAAACCTACAAGGCGATCGATGAGTTTGCCTGCGACCACGGTGGAGCTGCCACGACCGCTTCGTGGTAGGGGGAAGTTTTTCCGTTCCGGTCTACAGCAATTTCGGAAATGGTCTATCCGCATTCACGAAAGCTAAGTCGGCGCGACCAGCAGGGAGCGACGACCTTCGCAAACGCTTTGACCGGACACAGTATTTCCGAAACTGCTCTAACGGGGTTCCGGGGAATCCCATTTGCCACTCCCCGGCTTCGATTCGCGTTGACTTCTGCGTCCGCGTCTGGCAACACTGGGCTTGACCGAAGGCATCAAAATATCGCGTGTCACCTTCGCACCTGCTGTTTAAGCAAACGGAGCCGGGCGGAAACGGGGTCGCGGCTCGGTCACATCAATCCTGGAGGGAACGATGTCAGCCGACTTGCAGTTTCTGGAAGAATGGATCCCCGAGCGCATGGACCCAGGAACGGTTTTTGTGCTGGAGAATCAGGCCAAGCTTGGCCAGGCACAGAATCCCTATGTAGCCGTAATGTCGTGTCCGCGCTGCGGAACGTTGGGGCTGATCACCCGCCGGCAGCTCTACGCCGGTGAGCCGATGATCTGCGGAGGGGACGCCTGTTCGGCCGAGTACCGCCTTGAAGGCGAGACGATCTGCTACAGATTGGTGCAATAACTTTTACTGCTGCAGCGTGTAGTCCGCCTTGGTCGTCTTGGCGCCGGCTTGCGCCGGTGTGGGAAGCTGCGTGCGGTCCCATCCTCCGCCCAGAGCCTGCACCAGTTGCACTGCCGATGTCATCTCCTCCACCTGAAGGGCGTTGAGAGTTTCCTGGTTGCTCAGCAGCGTGGTCTGGGCAATCACGACATCGACGTACGGATCGACGCCGGTGTTGTAGCGCACCAGTTCCAAGTTGAGATAATCCTGCGCATCCTTTACCGCCTGCTGCTGGCGGAGAATCTGCTGCGAGTAGGTTCGCGTGGCCACCAGTGTGTCTTCCACCTGCTGGAAGGCGGTAAGTGTGGTCTGGCGGTACGCAGCGAGGTCCGCATTGTAGGCAGCAACGTACTGATGCAGCTCGGCACGGTAGAGGTTTCCGTCGAAGACGACTTGGGACACGGATGGGCCGACCGACCACATGCGGCTGGGCCAGTCGAACAGGTGCTTGAAGAGCGCGGACTCTAAGCCGCCCTGGGCAGAGATCGTGACCTGGGGAAAGAAGGCCCCGTAGCCGATGCCAATGGTTGCGTTCGCCTCGGCGAGCGTGCGCTCGGCGGCTGCGATGTCGGGACGGCGCTCGACGAGTTGCGAGGGCACACCGGTGGGAATGGGAGGCGGCGTGTAGAGCATCGGCTTGACAGGGATGGAAAAATCGCTCGGCATCTTTCCCAACAGTACCGAGATCGCATGTTCATATTGCGCGCGCAACAGGCCCACGTTCGTCGCGGCAGCCTCAGCGGACTCCAGTGTCGTCTTGGCTTCGGCAACCGAGATGTAATCGCCGACGCCGGTGTCGAACTGGGCCTGGGTGTACTCCAGCGATTTCTGGTCGGCGGCGACGGTCTGATTCAGAATCTGCTGCAGCATATCCTGGCCGCGAATCTCAAAGAAGTATTCGGCCAAGCTGGCTTGCTCGGTCAGCTTCTCGGTCTGAAGATCGGCGGCGCTCACCTGCGCGGCGTATTGCGCCTCGCGCACTTCATTGCGAATCTTCTGCCAGAAATCCGGCGTCCACGAAATATCGAGTGGCACACTCCACAAGCTGTAGGTTTTATTGGTCGATGCCGAGGACGTAACGCTCTGATTCGCCGACGTTCGCGCCCGTTGCCAAGACGGATTCGCAGTGACTGTCGGCCAATACTGCGAACGCGCCTCGGCAATCACGGCGCGAGCTTCCATGTAATCCTGGAAGTACTGCTTGAGATTCTCGTTATTGATATTGAGTTGTTCTTCCAGCGCATTCAGTTCGGGATCCTGAAAAACTTCCCACCAGTTGCCGCGAATCATCGCGTCCTGCGGATTGGCCACCTTCCATCCATCGGTATCGTGGAAGTTGACCGTGGACTCTTTGTAGTTCGGCGCGGTAACTGCCGGAGGCGCGGGTGCGTGGTAGGGAGGGCCGACGCGGCACCCGGAGAGCAGGAAGAGCAATCCAAGCACGCCGGCGGTGAATGAAATCGGAATTCGCTTTCTTCGCTCAAACATGGTCAACATCCTTTAACGATTACGACACCGTTCCTTCTGCGATCACGGGAAGCTCGTCATGAGTCCGGCCAAGCGCGCGAAGGCGAAGGCGGTCCATCATCAGGTAGATCACAGGGGTGGTGTATAGCGTCAGCACTTGGCTTAAGAGCAATCCGCCGACAATGGTGATGCCCAATGGCCGGCGCAGTTCCGAACCCATGCCGTGGCCAAACGCCAGCGGCAGGGCTCCGCAAATGGCTGACATGGTGGTCATCATGATGGGGCGGAAGCGTAGCAGGCATGCTTCAAAAATCGCGTCTCGCGTGGTCTTGCCCTCCAGGCGCTCGGCCTGCAGCGCGAAATCGATCATCATGATGGCATTCTTTTTGACGATGCCGATAAGCAGAATGATCCCGATAATCGAGATCATGTTGAGATCGATGTGAAAGAGCATGAGAGCCATCATGGCGCCAACGCTTGCCGAGGGCAGCGTGGAAATAATCGTGAGCGGGTGAACCAGGCTCTCGTAGAGAATCCCCAGGACAATAAAGACTGCGAGTATTGCGGTTAATCCCAGGTACAACAAGCTTGATATCGAATTCTGGTAGGCTTGGGCGGTTCCGGCAAAGAATCCGCGAACCGTAGCAGGCATCCCCAGTTTCTCCTCCATCTGTGACACTTCGCGTGTCGCATCGCTGAGCGAGGCGCCATTCTTCATGTTGAAGGAGACGGTGACCGAAGGGAAAAGTCCGGTGTGAGCGACCTGCAACGGCGTGGTGTTGGTGCTTGCCTTCAGCACCGTGCCCAACGGCGATACTGCGTTGAGCCCGGCGGATGTGGATCGTGCCGGAGTGAAATAGATGTTGTTCAAAGCCGACGGATCCTGCCAATATTGCGGCGCTACTTCCATCACCACGTAGTACTGGTTGAGCTGCGTGTAGATGACCGAAACCTCGGACTGCCCGAAGGCGCTGTAGAGGGAACTGTCCAGCGATTGCGGAGTTTGGCCCAACCGTGCCGCGGTCACCCGGTCGTAGCTGAGCAGCTCTTGCAAGCCCCCGTTTTGCTGGTCGGTGTTCACATCCTGCAGGTCGGGAAGCTTCTGCATGTTTGCGTAAAGGATTGGGCCCCAGTGCGCAAGGTCATCGATGTCGTCGGACTGGATGGTGAATTGGTACAAAGCGTTGGACTGGCGGCCGCCGATGCGTAGGTCCTGCACCGGCTGCAGGACTGCGGTGGCGACGGGCAGTCGATTCATCTTCGGCCGAAGACGGTTGATGACGTCCATCGCCGAAGTCTGGCGTTCATTGCACCCCGGCGCGCGCTCCTTGCATTTGGTTCCCAGCGTCTTGAGCGCAATGTACATAAAGCCGCCATTGCCGCCTCCGGTGTAAGCGTTGGCATGCGCCACGGCGGGATCGGCTTTGACAATGTCCACCAGCGACAAAATGGAGAAGTTCATGAACGGGAAGGAAGCGTCCTGCGGTCCCTGTACGCCGCCCACCAGAGCCCCAGTGTCTTGCTGCGGGAAGAACCCCTTGGGAAGCCTGATAAAAACCAGCACGTTGAGCAGAACGGTTAGAATGAGCACGATCAACGTCAGGCCCGGATTATCCAGCACCCACACCAGCGAATGCCGGTAGATCGAGATCATGCCGTTGAAAAACTTTTCGCTGGCTCGGAAAAGCCAGTTATGCTTCTCGCCTTCCTTGTGCGCTTTGAGAATGTGCGCGCACATGCACGGCGTGGCGGTAAGAGAAATGACCATGGAGATGACGACGGCCGTGGAAAGCGTGACCGCGAATTCGCGGAACAAGCGTCCGATGATGCCACCCATCATCAAAATGGGAATAAAGACGGCGATCAGCGACATGCTGATGGAAAAGACCGTGAAACCGATCTCCCTTGCACCCTTGAGCGCGGCGGCAAATGGCTCCATGCCGCTTTCCAGATGGCGGGTGATGTTCTCCATGACCACGATGGCGTCGTCCACAACGAATCCCGTGGCGATGGTCAGCGCCATCAGCGACAGGTTGTCGAGCGTATAGCCGAGCAGATACATGACGGCAAAAGTCCCGATGAGCGAGACCGGTACAGCGACGCTCGGAATCAACGTAGCGCGCGGGCTGCGCAGGAAAATAAAGACCACCAGAACCACCAGGCAGATGGAAACGACCAGCGTCCTCTCGACGGTATAAACCGAAGCGCGAATGGTGGTGGTGCGATCGAGCACAACGGTGGTGGTGACGCCTTGCGGGAGCACGGCTTCGAGGAATGGCAGTTGCGCATTGATGCGGTTCACGGTCTGAATGATGTTGGCGCCGGGCTGCCGGAAGATGATGATGAAGACACCGCGCTGGCCGTCCATATACCCGGCGGTCCGGATGTTTTGCGTCGAGTCCACAACATCGGCGACATCCGAGAGCCGGACGGCCTCCCCGTTGTGATAACCGACGATCAGCGGCTGATAGTCGGCAGCCTGAGAGATCTGATCATTGGTGATGATGTCTTCGCTGATGCCATTGTTGGAGAGCTGGCCGCGCGGCTCATGAGAGTTTTGCAGGCTAAGCACTGATCGTACGCCGGCGAGCGTAAGGCCAAAGCTTTCCAGCTTGGTGGGATTCACCTCGACCCGCACCGACGGCGTGGCGCCGCCCCCGACACCCACCTGCCCGACACCCTGAATCTGCGAGAGCTTCTGCTCCAGGATGGTGGAGGCAAGGTCATAAAGCTTCGTCACCTGGTACTTCTTCGAGGTGAGGGCGAGAATCATAATCGGCGAATCGGCGGGATTCACCTTGCGGTAGGAAGGATTGGAAGGCAGATTCGCCGGCAGATAGGTTCGCGCCGCGTTGATGGCCGCCTGCACATCGCGGGCTGCGCCGTCGATGTTCCGGCTCAGGTCGAACTGCATGGTCACGTTGGTCGACCCAAGCGAACTCGACGAGGTCATCTCGGTGATGCCGGCGATGTGGCTGAGCTGGCGCTCCAGTGGCGTGGCCACCGAGGCCGCCATAATCTGCGCGCTGGCTCCGGGCAGGCCCGCATTCACGCTGATGGTCGGAAAATCCACCTGCGGCAGCGGAGCCACCGGCAACACCACGAACGCGATAGCTCCGGTGATGCCTACGGCCATCGTGAGTAACGTGGTGCCCACGGGCCGCCGGATGAATGGGGCCGAAAGGTTCATGCGCTCTCCGCGCCTGGCCGCGGTTCAGCCACCGCGGGCAGCTGCGAAAGATGCCGGCCCTTGACCCGCTGCCCGATCCGGTCGAAGAAAATGTAAATCACCGGCGTGGTGTAGAACGTGAGCAATTGGCTCAACAGCAAGCCGCCGACCATGGCAATGCCCAGCGGCCGGCGCAGCTCCGAACCCAGCCCCGTTCCGGCCGCCAAAGGAATCCCGGCCAGCAGCGCGGCCATCGTGGTCATCAGGATGGGCCGGAAACGCATCAGGCTGGCCTCGTAAATTGCTTCCGTCGAATCCTTGCCATGCTTGCGTTCGGCCTCCAGCGCGAAGTCCACAATCAGAATCCCGTTCTTCTTTACGATGCCGATGAGCAGGATGATGCCGATAATTCCCACCACGTCAAGATCCTGGCGGCAGAGCATGAGCGCGAGCAGCGCACCCACACCGGCCGAGGGCAGAGTGGAAATAATGGTAATCGGATGGATGAAACTCTCATAAAGGACGCCAAGAACGATGTAGACGGCGACCAAAGCGGCAAGAATGAGCAGCACTTCGTTGGAGAGAGAGTTGTGGAACGATGCTGCCGTGCCCTGGAAATCGGATTGCAGGCTGGCAGGGAAATGGAGGTTCTTGACCACTTTTTCAATATCACTGATCGCCGTTCCCAAAGAAGCGTTGGGCGCAAGGTTGAACGACACCGTTACCGAAGGGAACTGTCCCTGATGGTTGATGGAAAGTGCCTCGGTGGTGTTTTGCACCTGCGTGAACGCGCTGAGCGGAATGGCGTTGGCGCCCACCGAGGAAGAAGTGACGCTAGGCGTTGCACCCGCCGCCGTGCCGCCGGAAAGAACCGAGGCCGGTGCGCTGACAACCTGCGAGGACGGCGTATAACGCACCGTCGTGGTGGTTGCGTTCGATCCGGCCGACGCCGACGCCGAAGAAGAATACGATGTGGCCGCACTGGCTCCGGTCGCGCCCGATGAGGCGCTCGACTGGATGTAGATGTCGCCCAGCTTCTTGGGATTCTGCTGCCACTCCGGCGCGGTCTCAAGCACCACATGGTATTGATTGAGCTGCGTGTAGAGGGTGCTGATTTGCCGCTGCCCGTAGGCGTCGTAGAGCGTGTTGTCGATTGTGGTTGGCGCAATTCCCAACCGGGATGCCGTCACGCGGTCGATCACGAGTTGGATCGCGCGTGCGCCGGTCTGCTGGTCCGTCGCCACATCTTCAAACTCCGGCAGCTTGTTCAACTGGGCCACAAATCTGTTGGTCCACTCGTTCAACTCGTCTGTGTCGGGATCCTCCAGCGTGTATTGATACTGCGTGCGGCTGACGCGGTCGTCCACCGTGATGTCCTGCACCGGCTGCATATAAAGGTGCATGCCGTGCACCTGGCTCAAACTACCCTGCAGCCGGCGGATCACGTCGGAGGCGCCGATGCGTTGATTGATCGGCTTCAGGTTGATCGAGATGCGGCCGCTGTTCAGGGTGGTATTGATGCCGTCGGCGCCGATAAACGAAGACAGGCTCTCCACGGCGGGGTCCTCAAGGATAATCTGCGCCATTTCCTGCTGTTTCTTGGCCATTGCGTCGAAAGAGATCGATTGCGATGCCTGTGAGATGCCCTGAATCACGCCGGTGTCCTGCACCGGGAAGAATCCCTTGGGAATCTCGATGTAGAGAACGATGGTAAGCACGAGTGTGGCCACCGCCACCAGAAGGGTGATGGTCTGGTAACGCAGCACCACGCGCAGCGTGCGCCCGTAGAATGCGATGAGCCGGTTAAACATGCGCTCCGTCGTTTGGTAGAAGCGGCTTTCCCCCTTCTCCGGATTGTGGCGCAGGATGCGCGAACACATCATGGGAGTCAGAGTGAGCGAGACCACCGCCGAAATCACGATGGTGACGGCCAGCGTGACGGCGAACTCGCGGAAGAGACGGCCCACCACATCGCCCATGAAGAGGAGCGGAATGAGCACGGCGACCAGCGAAACCGTCAACGACACAATGGTGAAGCCGATCTGGCCCGCACCGGTGAGCGCGGCCTCGAGTGGTGCCATGCCCGATTCCAGGAAGCGGCTGATGTTCTCGATCATCACGATGGCGTCGTCGACCACAAAACCGGTGGAGATGGTGAGGGCCATCAAGGAAAGGTTATCCAGCGAATAACCCAAAAGGTACATTGCCGTGAAGGTGCCGATCAGCGAAAGCGGCACGGCCACGAAGGGAATGACGGTGGCGCGCAGGCTGCGCAGGAAGAGGAAGATGACCATGACCACCAATCCGATGGTCAGCATCAGCTCAAACTCCACGTCGTGCACCGAAGCCTGGATGCTCGTGGTCATGTCGGTCAACGTTGTAACCTTGATCCCCGCGGGAAGGTTCGCCTCCAATTGAGGCAAAACTTTCTGAATGGAGTTGACCACGGTGATGGTGTTCGCGCCGGGTTGCCGCTGGATATTGAGAATGACCGCTGGGGTCAGATTCATCCAGGCGGCCTGCTTGGTGTTCTCCACGCCATTGATCACATTAGCGATGTTTTTTACGAAGACCGGCGCGCCATTGCTATACGCGACGACCACGTTTTGATAATCGTCAGCGCTGGTGATCTGGTCGTTGGCGTCGATCTGGTAGTCCTGGCGGGGTCCGTCAAAGTTACCCTTGGCGGAGTTGACGCTGGCCTGAGTCAAGGCCGTGCGCACATCCTCCATATTCAAGCCGTAGGAGGACAACTCAACGGGGTTGACCTGAATACGCACCGCCGGCTTCTGGCCGCCGCTGATGCTGACCAGTCCCACTCCGGCCAACTGCGAGAGCTTTGGCGCCAGACGCGTGTCGACCATGTCCTCCACTTGCGAAAGCGGCATGCTGTCGGAGGTGATGGCCAGCGTCAGGATGGGAGCGTCGGCGGGATTGGTCTTGGTGTACACCGGCGGGACCGGCAGATCAGAAGGGAGAAACGTCTGTCCCCCATTGATCGCCGACTGCACCTCTTCCTCGCCGACATCGAGGCTGAGCGAGAGGTTGAACTGAAGAACGATGACCGATACGCCGCCGGCGCTGGTCGAAGTCATCTGGCTCAACCCCTGCATCTCGCCAAACTGGCGTTCAAGCGGCGCCGTGATGGTAGTCGCCACGACGTCAGGGCTGGCTCCGGGATAGAACGTGACCACCTGAATCGTCGGGTAGTCCACCTCCGGCAGGGCCGATACGGGCAACTGCGTGAAAGCAACCAGACCTGCCAGCAGAATTGCGGCCATCAACAGCGAGGTTGCGACCGGCCGCAGGATGAATGGCCGGGATGGACTCATGGAGCCGCCTCGGTGGTGTCGGAGGAGGTGGCCGGAATCGTAACTTTCGAGAGGACAATGCTCGATCCGTTGACGAGCTTTTGAAAGCTGCTGTTGGCCACCACATCTCCCGGATTGATGCCCGTCACCGCGGTGTTGCCTTGATCCGAGATTCCCGACTTCACTGTCTTCATCACGGCCTTGTTGTTTTGGATCAGATACACAAAGTCCGTAGCGCCGTTGTGCTGAACCGCCGAGGAAGGAATGAGAGTCTGGTTATCGAGCGTCTTCACCAGCAGGCGCGTGTTGACAAACTGGTTGGGGAAAAGCAAGCCGTTCGAGTTATTGAATTGCGCGCGCAGCAGCACGGTCCCGGTCACGGTGTCGATCTGATTATTGATGGTGATCAGTTTTCCTTTTTCCAGCAGCTTCTGTTGTGTGTGGTCATAAGCATCCACCTCCAGCGCTTTGCCGCCGCGCGTTTGCTCGAGAACCTCGGGAAGGCTGTCTTCAGCCAGCGTGAAAATCACGGTGATGGGCTGAATCTGCGTAACTACAAGAAGTGCCGTGGTCGAGTTTGCCGTTACCAGGTTGCCAGGATCGACCAAGCGAAGCCCCACACGCCCGTCAATCGGCGAAGCAATGTGGCAAAAGCTCACCTGCACCTGGTCATATTGGACGGTTCCCTGGTCATTCTGGACCGTTCCCTGATCCTGGAGCACCACCTTTTCCTGGTCCTCAAGGGTCTGGCGCGGGATGGCGTTCTTGGCCCATGCATCCTGATAGCGCTTTTGATCCATCTGCGCCTCGGCCAGCAGGTTCTGGTCGCGGTCCAGGGTGCCCTGCGCCTGGGCGAGCTGTGCCTCATAGGGCCGGGAATCGATATCGATCAGCGGATCACCTTTGTGAACATTCTGTCCTTCGCGGTAATGCACGGCCGTGATCACGCCAGTCACCTGCGAGGTAATGGAATCGGTATACGTTGGCGTGACGGTTCCGATGGCGTCGAGATACACGCCAATGCTGCCCTTCGTAGCGGTAGCGACGGTGACGGGCACCGATCCGGCCATCGCGGGGCCGCGACCGCCGCCTGCAGGGGCGGATGCGCTTACGCTATGCTGCCTCCACACCCACCAAAACAGAAGCGCAAAAAGCACGAGTATGACCACCCAAATCCAACGGTGGCGGCGCTTTTTTGTGGAATCGGCGGGCGGTTGCCCAGAAGCAGAATGTGAAACAGACAAAGGTTGGTCCATCGCCTTCTTCTTCTCTTATGTCCGGTTGCGAACACTCAGTTTGATAAGGACATTTTCTCATATTTGAATTCGTGGCTGGGATGCGAACCATTACCCGGCTCGAAGGGTTGCCAAAAGCACAAGCTCCGGCGTGATTCTCGCCCGGAATGGGAACGAGCTATGGCGGCCGGAGCGCGGCAAGCCACACATCAACTCGCCGCGCAAGGGCACGTAGTTTGATGGACGAGGCGAGGTAAGAAATAGTTGCACAAGCCGGTTGTGCCACCGGGGTTAAGCGCCGCATCTGCGCAAGATCCTCCCCGCGGGCCTGGGATGGTAGACTCCGCAATCGACAACAACCTGGCCATTGACAAGAACATGTTCGATGCCTTCCGGATATTGCACCGGATTGGCGAATGTTCCCTTGTCAATGACCGTTTCCGGGTTAAAAACAACGACGTCGGCAAAATAGCCCGGCTTCAACAAACCGCGGCGCTCATATCTAAAAACTTCGGCGGGTTTTGAAGTCATCTTCCGAATCGCATCTTCCAGCGTAAGCGCCTTCTCTCCGCGAACATACTTTCCCAGCACCCGTGGAAAAGATCCGAAGACACGCGGATGCGGCTTGCCGCCGAGCAAGCCATCGGTGCACACATTCTGTTCCGGACGGGTCAGGAACCGGATCACATGCTCTTCCTTCCCGTAGAAATCCACCATCCCTACTGCGTTCTCATCCTCTAACAGTAGATCGAACGCGGCATCGCAGTGGATTTTTCCTTCGCATCGCGCCGATCTCGAGGAGGTTCTTGCCGATCGATCCGACCTTGCGGATCTTCACGCTGCCGGAATCGAAGACACTATTGTCTCGATCGAGCGTAAGGATTCGTGCGTTCGTCAGAATCATCTCGCGCCTCCGCTAACTTCCGCAAAATCCAGGGAAGTCCTGCGCCAGGGGGCGACGATGTGGGTACCGCCATTGCCGATTACCGCACCCGCTACGCTCTCCACGGAAGTGATAATGCACTCCTCGCCTCGGTGTTCGAGGAAGTCGATTGCCGCCTGGATTTTCGGCCCCATCGACCCTGGTGGGAATTGGCCTGCGGCTAAATACTGGCGCGCCTGGTCCATGGTGATCGTGTCGAGCCACTGCTGGCTGGGCCGGCCATAGTCGAGCGCTACGCGATCAACCGAAGTAACAATGATGAGCTTGTGAGCGCGCACGTGCGTCGCCAGCATGCTTGAAGCGAGGTCCTTGTCGACAACGGCTTCCACACCCACCAAACGATCGTCTTCCCAGGCCACCGGAATGCCCCCGCCTCCGCAGGCGATCACGACGACGCCGGCGTCGAGCAGCGACGAGATCGCTTCGACCTCTAGAATTTGCAACGGGCGGGGCGAAGGCACGACGCGACGGTAGCCTCCTGGCGAGACTTCGCGCATGATCCAGTCTGGCCTGTTGCTGCGGATGCCGGCGAGCTCGTTCGCGTCATAGAAAGACCCGATCGGTTTGCTGGGATGCTGGAAGTCCGGGTCGTCGCGATCCACGAGCACCTGGGTGATCAGCGTAGCCACTTCGCGCTTGATTCCCTCGCGGCGGAACAACTCGCAAACCAGCCGCTGGATCATGTAGCCCATGCCGCCCTGGCAATCGGCGTCGCAAGTGTCGAGCGGCAAGCGCGGAACGCGCCGCTCGCCCTCCTCGACGCGAATCAGGATGTTGCCGATCTGCGGTCCGCTGCCGTGGGTGATGGCGATCCGTGAACCGGCGTGGAACAGAGGCTTGAGATGTTCGAGCGTCTCCGCGGTGTGGGCAAACTGCAAGGGAATGGCGCCGGATTCGTCGGGCCTCGTAATGGCGTTGCCGCCCAGAGCGATCACCAGCGTTTCGGTCATGGTCTTAAGAGCCTGTCATCTCATAAACAACTTCTTGCTCCGACATGGTCAGCGCCATGATCGCCTTGGCAGTGTGCAGGCGGTTTTCCGCTTCCTCGTACACCACAGAGTGCGGGCCATCGATGACCTCGTCCGTCACCTCGTTGCCCCGATCGGCGGGCAGCGGATGCATGTACAGAGCATTTTCCGCAGCCAACTTCATGCGCTCGCCGTTGCAAATCCAGTGCCGGTATCCCTCAGCGATCCGCAGGGACTCCTTGGGGTTCGTTCCCATGGTGTCGAGACAGCCCCAACTCTTGGGAATGACGATGTCGGCGTCGCGAAACGCGTCGTCCATGTTGTCCACGATCTCGAACTTAGTTCCGGCGCGCCGCGCGTTCTCTCGCGCCGCCTCGACCGTCTGCGGCATCAGCGCGTACTCGGGTGGATGCGCCAGCACAACGTCCAGTCCGAAGCGCGGCATCAACATGATCAATCCTTGCGGCACGCTGAGCGGCTTGGCGTAGCTCGGCGCATACGCCCACGTTACCGCCAGCTTGCGTCCGCGGAGGTTGCGTCCAAGTTTCTCGCGGATAGTCATGAGGTCGGCCAGCGTCTGGCAGGGATGGTCGACGTCGCACTGCATATTGATCACCGGCACATCCGCCCAGCGCGCAACTTCGCGCATGTACGCGTTGCCCTCGCCCGGAATCAGGTCGTGACGGATGGCGATCGCGTGTCCGTAGCTGGAGAGAATGATTCCTGTGTCCTTCGCGCTTTCTCCATGGGAGACCTGCATTACATCGGTGGTCAAAAAATGGGCGTGGCCGCCAAGCTGCGTGATTCCCGCCTCGAACGAGTTACGCGTGCGCGTGGATTTGTCGAAGAACATCAGGAAGATGGTTTGATCGGGCAAATAGCGATGCGGAACGCGCCTCTTGAACTTACGCTTCAAATCGGCGGATACGTCGAGCAGGATTTCGATCTCTGCTTCGCGGTATTCTTCCGTAGTGATGTAGTCCTTGCCTTTAAACAGCGCCTTTATCGTTTCCAATGCTCACCTCTTCCTCAAAAAATCGGCAGTGGGTCAGCCTGAAATTTGATCTGGTCAAATTGGCTGCCAGCCGCCTGATTCGGTTTTTTCGAGGACTTCGATTCCAGCATCCTGATAACGCTCATGTGGCTCCTTATCGGGGTCGTCCCTGAGCAATTTATTTTCATCTTTGGTGACAACAACTACAGGCCATTTTTTAAGATGACCTTTAACACGTTGCACCGTAAGTTTGTCGCGTTCTTTTATCATCCACCCCCATGCGCGTTTGATTGGATATTGATGCTCATTCGTCACCTTATCAAGCCATCCCTCTCGGTCTGGTAGAGACAGATCATGAGCTCTTTTGCTTCGGTAGCGGCATTCCCGACTAAGTTTCCTCGACCGAGCGTCACACGCTACCGAAAGATAGTTCGTAATAACCCGAAAAGAGTATGTAATGGCTTGATCTCGGATTGGGTCTTCTGAGTTCGCTTCTCTAATCAGAAAGTCTATGCGTCGATCAATTTGACTTTCACGCATTGGAGTTCCACGTACTGACATTTCCAAGCCGCCTTTCTTTGGTGACGCCTGCGCCTTTGGGGAACCTCTGTTGCCTCGATCATAGCCCCAGTTCAGCCATTCGAACCTTCCAGCGTGGCGACGTACGCCAGGGGGAAGGCAGCATAGAACTGCGCCGCTTCCACCAAGTGGCGGATCGGGACGCGTTCCATAACACTATGCGCGACGTCTTCTTCACCGGGACCGAAGCCGATGGTCGGCACGCCCATAATTCCCATCGAGCCGACGCCGTTCGTGCTGAAGATCCACTTGTCCACAACTGGATCGGCGTTGTGGAGCGTTCGATACGCCGCAACGGCCGAGCGCACCAGCAAATGGTCTTCTTCGAGCACCCACGTTGGATAGTACTTCTGCATCGGATACGTGAGGCCGGTATAGCTGGGCGTCTCGTACCGCAACACCTCGATCTCCGCGCCTTGCGCCGCCGGCAGTGCTTTCACCTCGGCGACCGCGCTGTCCAGCGTCTCCCCAGCGGTGAGCCGGCGGTCGAGATGGATGGAGCATGCGCCCGGCACCGCGCATAGGGACGGAGACATCGAGCGAATCTCGGTGACGGCGATCGTTCCCTTGCCGAGAAACGCATCGTCGCGCAAACGCGTGTTCAACTCCTCGATCTGCGCGATCAGCGGGGCTATCTTGTAAATCGGATTGTCGCCGCGCTCCGGCGCGCTGGCATGACACGAACGTCCGCGCATGTGAACCTCGATCTCCATGCGCCCGCGATGTCCGCGGTACACGCGCAGATTGGTTGGCTCCGTGAGCACCACGCACTCCGGCCGGATACCGTCTTCCTTGAGAATATAGACCCACGCCAAGCCGTCGCAGTCTTCTTCCTGCACCGATCCCACAATCCACAACGTGTAGTCGCCTTCCAGTTCCAAATCCTTGATCATCTTGCCCGCGTAAACCATGCTGGCCATGCCCGCGCGCTGATCGCTGGCGCCGCGTCCGTAGATGAAACCATCCTCCACTTTGCCCTTGTACGGATCCCAGGACCATTCCTTCGGATCGCCAACACCGACGGTGTCGGTGTGCGCGTCCATCATGATCACGTGTTTGCCTGAGCCGATGCGTCCCAGCACGTTGCCCATGGCATCAATGCGGACCTCGTCGAAGCCCACGCGTTCCATCTCCTGCTTGATGCGCTGAACGACAGGACCTTCGTGAGAACTTTCGCCGGGAATGGCGACCAGGTCGCGCAGAAAGCGGACCATGTCCGCTTCCAGCGCGTTTGCGGCGGCGAGTAAACGGGCGGAGTCAATCGTAATTTTGGCAGGCATGTTGATCCTCAGTTGGCGGCCCTTGAGGCTGCTCGTTCGGTGAGAGTTTGGGGTACGTCTTCCGGACGCACCGGGAGTTTCCGGAAGCGGATTCCGATGGCGTGGTAGACGGTGTTGATCACGGCGGGGGTGGCCGAATCTATGGGAACTTCGTTCTTCAGCATATTTCCGGTCTGCCTTTCTTGCTATGCATGCGGCTATATGGTGTTTCGGCGAGCGGCAGGCTGGTGCGCACCTTGCCGTCCCGCTGCCAATAGGCGCAGGCGATAGCGGGCGCTGTGGGGATGCTCACAATCTCTCCGATTCCTTTGGCTCCGTAGGCCAGCTCAGCCTGGTTCTTCTCGATGATGCGGCATTCGATCTCGGGCGTTTGCGTGGAGCGCAAGAGGCCGATCTTGCCGAATGTGACCGCCGGCGCGCCATTACGCACAGGGAACTCCTCGGTCAGCGCGTAGCCCATCCCCATCACCACGCCCCCCTCGATCTGCCCCTCGACACCATTCGGGTTGATCGCCCGGCCCACATCGTGCGCGGCCACAACCTTTTGCACTTTCCCCGCCTCATCAAGAAGCACGACCTGCGTTGCGTAGCCGTATGCGACATGACTCACGCGGTTCGCCTTGTCGCTGGTCATCGGGTCAGTCACGCAATCGTATTCGCCAAGAAACTCGCGTCCTTCCAGATCCGCCAGCGGATGATGAAGCAATTCTTTCTTGAGTGCAAGCGCTGCCCGTCGCGCGGCTTCGCCCGTAATGGTGGTCTGGCGCGATGCCGTGCTGGTGCCGCTGTCCGGCGTCACGCTTGTGTCCGGCACATGCACCGCGAGCACTCGCTTGCCAAGCCCCGTTGTTTCAGCCACAATTTGCAGCACCACCGTCGCGATTCCCTGTCCCATGCAGGCTGCGCTGGTGCAAATGACCACCCTGCCGCTGTCCACCTTCAACTTCACGCGGCCCACGTCTTTCACGCCCACGCCTTTGCCGGTGTTTTTGAACGCGCATGCGATGCCGGCGTCAGGATGAGCGTCGATCACGTCCTTCACAGCCAGAAGTGTTTCCTTTAGCGCCGTGCCCTCATCTGCGATTTGACCGTTTGAAAGCACCTCGCCCGGTTCAATTGCGTTGCGGAAACGAATCTCCCACGGAGAAATGCCAACTTCGCGCGCCAGCAGATTCAGATTGCTCTCCATGGCGAAACATGTCTGCGTCACGCCGAAGCCACGCATGGCCCCGGAAGGGATGTTGTTGGTGTAAATCGCGCGGCCTTCAATATCCACGTTGTCGATCTGGTACGGCCCCGCGGCATGGGTGCAGGCGCGCTGCAGCACCGGTCCGCCAAGCGACGCATACGCGCCCGTATCGGCAAGAATGCGCGCGCGCACCGCCGTGAGCTTGCCGTTCTCGTCGCACGCGGTGGTGTATTCCATCTCCATCGGATGCCGCTTGGGATGTACGCGCAGGCTCTCGTCGCGGCTGAGCGTTAGCTTCACTGGCTTGCCCGTGTGCCACGCCAGCAGCGCCGCATGATGCTGCACCGACATGTCTTCCTTGCCGCCAAACCCTCCGCCCACAAACTTGCTGATGACGCGCACCTTCTCGCCTGCGATTCCCAGCATGCGCACAATCTCGCGGTGATCGTCGTACACGCCTTGGCCGGCGGCGAACACGGTCAGCGATCGCGGCGGCGTAGGCACCGCCAGCGCGCTCTCCGGTTCCAGAAACGCATGCTCCTGGCGCGGCGTCGAATAGCGTTGTGTGACGACATGCCGTGATTCGGCGATCGCTCGAACCACGTCGCCGCGCTTGACAGTTGTCGTCGCCAGCACATTTCCGCCGGGATGCAGCCGCGGAGCGCCTGCGGCCAATGCCGACTGCGGTGATAGCAGCGGTTCGCGTTCCTCGTATTCCACGCGAATCAATTCGACGGCCTTCCGCGCCGCTTCTTTCGTAGTCGCGGCCACCAGCGCCAGCGCGTCGCCCACATAGCGTGTCTCCTCGCACGCGGCAACCATCACCGGCCAGTCGTAAACCACGTGTCCCAGCAGTCGCTCGCCGGGCACATCGTTGGCCGTGAGAACGGCCTCCACGCCGGGAAATGTCCGCGCGCCTGCGATGTCGATCTTCTTCACCAGTGCCCGCGGGTATCTGGCGCGCAACACGGCGCCATACAACATGCCGGGTACCTGCATATCGTCAACAAATTCTCCGGTTCCCAGCAGTTTTTCCTTCGCCTCCGCGCGCACAGTGCGCTCGCCCACCTGAGCCCCGGCAGACTCCACGTCATGCGTCTCGCCGTTGCGCAGCGCTCGCGCGGCCATCTGAATCGCGCGCTCGACCTTTGCGTATCCAGTGCAGCGGCACAGATTGTAACGAATCGCGGACTTCACCTCGGCCGCCGTTGGCGAGGGATTCGCGTCCAGCAGCGCCTTCGCGCTCATCACGAAGCCAGGCATGCAGAAACCGCACTGCACGGCGCCCACCTCGCCGAACGCCCGTGCATACACCTCGCGTTCTCGCTCCGAAAGACCCTCCGCCGTGGTCACCGATTTTCCATTGACCTTAGCCACGGTCAGCGTGCACGCGCGCACCGCCTTGCCATTCACGATGACCGAGCAGGAACCGCAAACGCCGTCAGCGCAGCCGTCTTTCACTGAAATCAGGCGTGCATCCTCGCGCAGATACTCCAGCAGAGTCTTATCTGCGCCAACGGTGACGTCTTTCCTGTTCAGTGTGAACTGGAACATAGCGGTTGCTCCTCAGCCACGGCCGGCCGCAAAGCGCAAATCTTCCGGTTGTACTCGCGCACCTTGGCGTACTGCGCGTCCCAGAAATCCTGGCTGCGCATCGAGTCGAGAAATTCCTTCGTGTATCCGAACTTCAGCCAGTCATGTTCCTTCTGTTTGAACAGCCGCTCCTTCATCGCCGGCTTCCGGAAGTCGAAAATATGCTCGCTGGACGCGCCGGGAAAAATGTCGCATGCCCAGCGATCCAATACCGCAGGCGTCAGTTCCAGGTACCGGCTATCCAAATCCTCGAGCACGGAGTGGTAGCGGTCGAATCCATCCGTCGCCACGGTGACGACATTGTCGCCAGGCCCTAGGCGCAGGTATTTCGCCAGCTTGATCGCGCCCAGCACATTGCAGATGCCCGACGGCCCGAATAGCTCGCGCAGACCGCAGGCAAATTCGCGCTCGACGCCCATGCGGACCAGCGAATCCACGCCGTCGTGGAAGACTTTCACACCCTGTACCGTCTCCTCGTCTTTGATAAGAATCACGAAGTCGGTGTTGAGCACGTTATGAATCAGAGTGCACATTTTGTCGCCGATGCCCTCAATGCGATGTTGGCCGCAGCCGCCGTTGGCCAGCGTCGAGCACTCATATGGCTCCAGTGCGGCGATCTTGGCTTCAGCGAATGCGCTCTTGATCTGATCGCCCGCGGCGATCGTCCCCGCCGACCCTGGCGCCGAAGCAAAGCCCGCGATGCGCCCGTTGCCCACGCCTTTCACCGCATCCATCGCACTCCCGCCGGTCACATGGCGATGGAAGCGGTAATTCGGGAAAAGCTCAAACTGCGCCAGAGCCTTGTTTTTCGGATTCTTCATCAACTCGCGCGTCTTTTCGAGCGTCAGAATCACGTCCGACTCCGAGCCCGGCGTCAGCTCCAATTCGCCGCCGTACTTCTGGATGCGCGCGTAGCGCTCCTTGCTCATGTTGTTGGGCATGATCACGATGGCGCGGAAGCCCAGCAGTTTGGAGATATAGGCGGTTCCGATGCCGAAATTGCCCGTGGAAGGGCCTAAGATCGTGTGCTCACCGGGAACGATCTCGCCATCCACCAGACCCTCGATCAGCGTGCTGTACGCCGGGCCCACTTTGTGCGAGCCGGAGGGGAATTCGTTGCCCAGCATCACCACCACGTTGGCGTCGATTCCAGTAAGCGCCGAGGGTAGCACCACCTTGCGCACTTCGTTTGCCGCATCCCTCCAGGTGATGTTGAACAAATTGATGGGATCCAATTCGTTCTCATGCAGTGCGGCAAGCGCTCTGGCGCGCACATTCTTGTCGATCAGGCCAGGATCGAGCATTTCGTCGTAATTGGGACCGAAAGGAACAGTTGCCATCGTGTCTCTCTTTCCTGTTTCCGCATCGTGCACGGCATCATTCTGCAGCCACTGCATGCAAAGCTTCGCGAACCTCATCCATCTCGGGTCGCACCGCAATCGCATGACCCGCCGCGCGAACAGCGCTCTGAACGTCTTTCAATCCGTTTCCAGTCATCACCAGGACCGCGCTTTCGTTGCGGCCGATGATGCCCGATGCGACGGCACGCCTGATACCTGCCGCGCCAGCCACTCCCGCAGGCTCGCCAAACACCCCAGCCTGCCGCGCCAACAGGGTGATCGATTCAAGAATCTCGTCGTCGGAGACGGCCACGAACGCACCGCCCGACTCAGTCACCGCTCGCATGCCTTTGGCGAAGTTGCGCGGATGGCCCACGGCGATGGAATCCGCAAGCGTGTCGGCTGCGCACGGTGTCAGCCCGGTGTGATCGCGCCACGCGGCGACGAATGGCTGGTACCCTTCAGCCTGCACGCCAAGAATGCGCGGCAGGCGCGGTAGAATGCCCAGCCGGTGCATCTCCTTGAGCCCCTTCCACACGCCGCCAATGGTGCACCCGTCGCCGACAGAAACCACAACCCAATCGGGAAAGCTGCCGGGCGCGAGCCGGGAGAATTGCTCCGCAAGCTCCAGCGAAACCGTCTTCTTGCCCTCGATCAGGTAGGGATTGATGGCGCAGTTGCGGTTGTACCAGCCAAACTCCGCGCTGGCCTTCATGCACAGCTCCCAAGCCTCGTCGTAGGTTCCCTGCACGGAAAAGACCCGTGCTCCGTACACCAGCAACTGTGCGACTTTGGCTTCCGGCGCGCGCGCGGGGACAAAAATGGTCGCCGGAATTCCTGCCGCAGCGGCAAATCCGGCCAATGACGACGCCGCATTTCCCGTAGATGCGCAGGTGATTTGCTCCGCCTCCTTTTCCAGTGCCTTCACCACCCCTACCGCACTGGCGCGGTCCTTGAACGACGCCGTCGGATTGCGGCCTTCATCTTTGACCCAGCAATGCGCGATGCCCAACTCACGTGCCAGTCGCGGTGTTTCATACAGCGGCGTCCAGCCCACCTGCAGGTGCGGAATCAGCTCCCGCGACGAGACCGGCAGCAGCGGCAGGTAGCGCCACATGGAGAGTTCGCGATTGCCCGCCAGTGCTTCCGCATTGAGTTCCCGGTGCACTGCCTCGTAGTCGTAAAGCACATCCAGAATGCCGTCGTGATACCCGCAGGCAGGGCAATAGGAATCGACTTCAGCCGTCGCGTATGTGCGCCCGCAATGCACGCATCGAAGCCCGGTCACAACCATCTGCTTCTCCCAAACCGCTTGGCTCTTCGTCCGCCCGCGGGGCCGGCTCTAAAACGCCATCGTGATCGCCCGCAGCTTGCATCGGGTGACGCACAGCCCACAGTGAAAGCACTTCTCTTCGTCGATCTCAAGGATCTTCCGCTCCTTATCCTGGTGAATCGCGCCATAGGTGCAACTCTTTTCGCAGATTCCGCACAGGGTGCATCGTTCCATGTTTACCTTGGGCGCACCCTCCGCGTGTGGAGCGCCGCACTGCCGCATCATCCGAACTGTGAGGCCGCTGATCTCGTCCACCGAGGCATATCCATGCTCGTCGAGAAACGTGCTTAGCTCTCTGGCGATCTTGGCGTAGACCGTGGGCCCGCGCAGGATCGCCTCTGTGCAGACTTGCACGGCAGAAGCCCCGGCCATGAGCATCTCCGCGGCGTCGCGCCCGTTGCTGACGCCGCCCACGCCGAAGATCGGAATCCTCACCACGCGCGCGGCTTCATACACGCAGCGCAAAGCCAGCGGCTTGATGGCCGCCCCCGATAGCCAGCCGAAGCCGTCCTTGCTGCCCATCAACGGCAGTCCGGTTTCAAGATCGATGCCGAGACACGGCCCGAAGGAATTAATCATTACCAGCGCGTCCGCGCCTGCATCCTCGAGCGCCAACGCAATCTCCTGAATGTTGGGGTGTGGGCTCAGCTTCATAAACACCGGCACGTCGACGGCTTCCTTTGCCGCGTGCAGCGCGTCGATGATCGGAGAAACATTGTTGCCCACATAATGAGTGGACAGCTCGAGCGCAGCGGCAAATGGCCTGACCAGCGGAGCCAGTTCGCCAATCTGTTTGGCCGTGTACCCCAGGCTGACGATCACCGGCAGGCCCGTCGCCCGCGCCATTTTGTACTCGGTTTCAATCCATTGCTCTTTGGGCAACTCGGACCAAAGCTCGGTATTCAAAAACCCGCCACGAATTTCCGCCATGCAAGGCCGCGGCACCTCAGCCGGTTGGACCGAGATCGTCTTGGTGACGAGTCCCCCCGCGCCGCCATTCGCCGCCGCCTGCAACGTGGCGCCGTCCTTCGAGGGTGGCCCGGCAGCCGGCAGAATGGGGTTCCGAAGTTCCAGCCCGCAAATGTTGACTTGGAGATTTGCCATCGCGCTTTCCGTTCAACCGAGGTTCCGAACGCCGTGGATGGCCCCGGCATCCCGCCATCAAAGTTGACTGTTCCCGTAGCGAAGAAACTTTGCGTCAGCCAGCAACGCCTGCGCCACGCGGTTGTGTGATTTCATTGTCTTGCAGTGCGCCGAATGCCAATGTGATTTGAATCACAACACTTAGCCGCCAGCCTTGGCTAGAATCCTCCCACGATGGAGAAGTCTGCGGATTTGCTGGTTGGCAACAGCCGCGTAATCACTCACGACGATAGCCAACCCTTTCTCGAGGATGGGTGTGTCGCCATTCGCGACGGATTGATTACCGGCATCGGCCCAACCGCCGCGATGCGGGCCGCCAATCCCGGCGTTCGATTCCTTGACGCAAAAGGCCGCGTGATGATGCCGGGGCTCATCAATACCCATACGCATCTCTACAGTGCCTTCGCGCGCGGTATGGCGCTGAAAGATGCGGCACCGGGCAACTTTACTCAGATTCTGGAGCGCCTCTGGTGGCGGCTCGATAAGGTTCTCACCCTCGACGACGTGTATTGGAGCGCCATGGTGGGCATGATCGACTGCATCCGCAATGGCGTAACGACAATCTTCGATCATCACGCCAGCCCAGGAGCCGTGCCGGGCAGCTTGTTCCACATCGCCAAGGCTGCACGCCAGACCGGCATCCGCGCCTGTCTCTGCTACGAAGTCTCCGACCGGGACGGCGCCGATGTTGCCACGAAGGGCATCGACGAGAACCGCGAGTTTCTTTCGCACTGCAAGCAATCCACAGACAGCCGGCTTCGCGCCCTCTTCGGCCTGCATGCCTCCTTCACGCTGAGCGACCAAACGCTCGTTCGCTGCCGTCAGGTTGCTGCGGACTTCGACGCCGGCTTCCACGTGCACACCGCTGAAGCACTCTCAGACGTGGATCAATGCTTACGTGAGCATGGCAAGCGAGTCGTAGAGCGCTGGCACGATCTTGGCATCCTCGGCAGCCAAACCCTCGCCGCGCATTGTGTCCACGTCAACGACCATGAGATCGATCTGTTGCGCGACTCAAAAACCAGCGTCGTGCACAACCCGGAATCCAATATGGCCAATGCGGTAGGCTGCGCTCCGGTTCTCGAAATGATGCGCCGCGGCGTCCGTGTCGGCCTCGGCACTGACGGCTACACGGCCGGCATGTTCGAGTCGATGAAGGCCGCCAGCCTGCTCCAAAAGCATCACTCCGGCGACCCAAGAGCGGGTTGGACCGAGCCGCCGGCCATGCTCTTCCGCGAGAACGCCGCGATTGCCACTGAAGCCTTCGACCATCCCGTCGGCAAGCTCATTCCCGGAGCCCACGCCGACATCATCCTCGTCAATTACGACCCACCCACTCCTTTGGACGCCGCGAATCTCAACGGCCACATCCTCTTCGGATTCACCGGGGGCGCCGTGGAGACCGTCGTCATCGGTGGACGAATCCTCATGGAGGATAAGAAGCTCCTTGCCATCGACGAAAAAGAGGTCATGGCCAAAGCCAGAGCCTGCTGCTGCGGAGCTGTGGAGGCGATTCTAGAGTTGGTTGCATAAATGCGTTTTGAAAGGGCACGGCGGGGCCCCTCTGGGTCCCGTGCGGCAAGACAAGCAATAGAATTGCTGGCTTTAGCCCCTGAGGGATGTTTTCGGTCACCTTGATGGGATTTGTGCAACCAGGCTCTAGGCATTACGGCAGGTCTTGATAGTGAATCGGGACCGGCCGGATCGATAAGCGCCTCAGGCTTGACCACAAAACTCAAAGCGCAAGGAAGATCGCTCCGTCTTCCACCGTGAGTTCAAGGTCGGCAGCTTTGGCAGCTTCTTTGAGCGCGGCGTCTAGCATCAACACTGGGTCGGGGCCTACATCGATCCGGCGCATGAGTCCTTCGCCTTTCTTGGCGCCAGCAGAAAGAACGATCTTCAACCCGCGGCGCTTGCATCGCACTGCAGTCCCATCCTCGAGCTTGGTGTTCATCGGCTTAATGTAGGCGTCGACGTAGTGAACTCCGATGCCGGACTTGTCATCGGTCTTCGCGGGAAGTTTGTTTCCGGCGTCCGGGTTTACGTCACAAAGTTTGACTTTCACGCTGGGCTCCGCTGGGTTCGATTCCTTTCGATTCGAGAAACTCGTCCATAACCTTTCTGAAGGCGCGGATATGTTCGGGCGTGCTGCCACAGCAGGCGCCTACGATATTCGCTCCCGACTCAAGCAGCGGCATCACGCCCTTTGCCATCTGCTCCGGCGTCTCGTCGTAGACAATCTTCATGTCCACCAGCCGCGGTTTTCCGGCGTTCGGCTGCACCATCACCGGCAGGCTGGTCACGCTCTTGTATCGCTCCACGGCAATGAGCGCCCGAGGCATATCCATTCCCGTGCCGCAATTGAGGGCAACGATGTGCGCACCGTGCTCCTCCATGAACTCCGCAGCGCGCTCTGGATCAACGCCCATCATGGTGCGAAAGGTTGAACCGTCGAGTGTGACGTCGTAAGCCATCGACCCGATGATGCACTTCGCGCCCGCTTTCTGCGCCGCCTCTATCCCGATCAGGAGCTCTTCCAGCGAGGTTTGCGTCTCGACGATGATGGCGTCCGCTCCACCCTCAACCAGCGCCGCTGCCTGTTCTTCGAAGGCGCTGCGAACCTGAGCTTCGGTGAATTCTCCGAACGGCTCCATCAAGCCGCCAAAGGGACCGATGTCGCCCAGCACGTATCCCTCTCTGCCGTCGAACGCCCGGCGCGCAATCTCCACGCCTGCCTTGTTGATCGCGGACACCTTATCCGCTTCGCCATGGCGGTTCAGCATGATGCGCGATCCGCCAAAGGTATTGGTGATGATGCAATCCGAGCCGGCATCGGCATAGCGGCGCTGGATGGCCAGCACGCGTTCCGGATGCGTCAGATTCCACGCCTCGCCACAGTGGCCCTGCTCCAATCCGGCCAGCATCAATTGCGTGCCCATCGCTCCGTCGCCCAGCAGTGGCCGTTCCAGGGCCGCCTCGTGCAAAAGCTTTTTCATGCTGGCTCCGTCTCCCGTCCCACTTCCTTTTGTACCAGAGCGTAGTGGATGGTTTCGAGAACCAGGCCCCATTTGTGGTTCCGGCTTGACGGGTCGCAATAGCAGCCCGCGGCGTTCGGATCGCGCCGCCATGTCAGGACGGCATTCAGGGGTTGTCCATGCAAAGGCTCTTCGCGGTCAATGGCGGCCATCAAGCGCTCGGAGTCCTCAATGTACTTGCACATGGCCATGTGGCCGGTATCGCCGGTAACTGGGGCGCAGCGCTGCCCCCAAATGGGATATCCTTCCGCGCGCGGCCCCAGCTTCACGGTATAGGTGAAGGCCAGCGGCCGGCCCATATTCGTGCAGGTCGTGCCGTCATACCGGAAGTCAACGTCGAGCGACCCGTCAGGGCACGGGCGCATGACAACGCGCTCCTCTGCCCATCTTTGCAATGCCTTTCGATTCACGCTGTATTCGGCGTCCTGGTCAAGCACCGCAATCGAGGGCGCGAGCTGCTCGCCGATGGGCCGCGTAGTTCGCCGGTACGGCGCGCGCCGGTACTGGCAAGGACCAAACGAGCAGTTCTCGCAGGGAATCAGGCCGGCCAGGCGCCGCAATCGGTCTGTGTGCCGTGTCACCCCGAACACCGCCAGTTGAGTCTTCTTGGGGCGCAGCATACCGGAATCAAACACATCCACGCGGGAAGGGAAGGACTCGCTTCGCGTTCGCTTGATCAGCTCGAGCAACCGTGGCTGTTCCGCCACGTCCCAGTCGGCGTATCCGGGGCTCGAGTGCGGCAGCACCGCCATGCCGTGCTGTTCCGCCCAGTCGCAAAGTCGAGATCCGGTCCATGTGATCAGATGTTCAACCACCGCGGAAGCAAACGTTTCGAGAAAGAAATACTCGTCGGGCTTTTCATCATTCCAGCAACGGCGGGCCTCTTCTTCGGCTTCAGGGCCTGCGCCAACGGCAACCAGAATCGTGCAATGCGCCCCGGCTTGCTCGAGCGCGCTGCGCAGCCGTTTGCTGTTGAACGCCGTTCCCTCAATACAAACGGAATCGCCACGATTGGAATCGCCGTCGATTGCGAGGTCCTCCGCCTGGCGCGCGTAGAACCACGGCTGTCCGTTCGACGCGTACCAGTCCCGCGCCCAATCCGCCAATTCGCGGGCGCGGCCTTCGAGCACCCAGCCACGAGGGTAACCGAGCAGACGCACGTACTCCTCCGGCGCTACGTCAACGCCGGCAAGCATGCCTGCGAGCTCAATCGATTCGGCTACCTGACGCATGAAATCGGCTCCACGGGCTTGAACTGGCAGCCTTCCACGAAGAAGTCGAAGAAATCCGGGTGAGTCTCCAGCCGGCAGTGCTGCACTCTTCTCACCAGCCCCTCCAGCTCCTGGCGTTTCGCTTTCGAGAGTAAGGCGATGGTTGCGCCTTCGATGGCAAGATTCCCGGCCTGGACGAACTTTTCTCTCGCAATGCTGGGCACAAGCCCGATGCGCTTTGATGCTTCCACGTTGAGATGCCGTCCGAACCCGCCCGCCAGATAGAAAACGTCGATGTCACCAAAGTCGATGCCGTAGGTGCTGAAAACGACGTGAAGACCAGCGACATTGGCGCCCTTGGCCTGAGCCAGCTCATTCACATCGCTCTCCAGCAGAAAAATGTCGCTGTTTTCGCCATGTGTGCTGCGGTGGTAGAGCGTGATGCGATGAACGTCGTCCTCAAATCGGCCTCTCTCGTTCATGCGCCCGGTGCGCATCAGTTCGCTCAGCAGGTCGACGAGGCCGGAGCCGCAAATGCCCTCGGGCGGTACGTCGCCGATGACTCGAAGCTTGAAGCCGCCGTCCTCAGTGATCGCTACCTCTTCAATTGCGCCATCGAGAGCAGGCATGCCGCAGGCGATAGCTCCACCCTCGAAGGCTGGACCGGCCGGACACGACGCCGCAAGAATCCGATGCCTGTTGCCGACGATCAACTCAGTGTTCGTGCCAATATCCATGATCGCGATCAGCCGCTCTTCATGCGCCAGGTCCACAGCCATCATGCAAGCGTCGGCGTCGGCGCCCACATGACCGCTGATAATAGGAGCCCCATACACGCGAGCTTTGGGATGAATCGGTAGGAGGCTGCGCAGCCCCGATTGAACGAGGCTGGTCGTCTTGCGCTTGCCTTCGGCCAATTCGATTTCCGTGATCGAGCGGTACGGAGTTTGGCCGATCGAATATACGTTCTGCCGGAAAAAGAGATCGCGCATCGTGGAGTTGCCCACCACCACCATTTCGTAAATCGTCTTCGGATCGACGGGGAACTTTTCGATCGCATGGGTCAGGTAGCCCGCAAGCGTGCGCATCAGCAGCCTTCCAGGATGGCTGGTGTCGTAAGCGATTCGCGACATGACCTCCGAGCCGCCAAAACGCTGCGGATTTTCCAGTGAGGTGTCCGCTATCAACTCGCCGCTTTCAAGATCTAGGAGGCGCAGAACCACCGTCGTCGTTCCAAGGTCCATAGCAAGGCCGTGAATCGGCCCCGTGGATCGTTCCACTTCGACTCCGTCAATCAGGATGCGGCCGCCGTCGCGTGTCACGGCAGGATCAAGCTCGAGCGCCTGACCACTCGCAGGCAGTCCGTATGCCTGGCGCTCGATCCGCATGTGTCCGCGCCGCATGGTGTGGCAGCGCACGTGGCCGCTTGCGGCGGTCACGAATGTCTGGCAGGAGAGGCGAAAGTTTCCTTTTAGATGGCGCTCCGCCTCGGCAATGGGCGAGAGCGCGTCCATCCCTTCCACCACTTCCACCATGCACTCTTTGCATTTGCCCTGCTTGAGGCAGGAAGTGGGAACGTCGATGCCCATCGCTTCGGCGTGATCGAAGAGCGATCGGCCTGGCTCGGCCTTCGTCGATTGTCCGTTGATGGTAAGGGTGACAGCCATTCCGGAAAAGTTCCTACCAGCCCTTCGCTTCGAGTTCGGCTTTCAGGGCCTCCGCCACTTCGCGTGCCGAGCCCTCGCGCTCCTGTTCGTCGCTCCACTTCCATTGGGCCAGATAGTCGTCGGCAGCCTGCAGTCCGCGGATGGCGGCAAGTCGATCGATATGCTCCATGAATCGACCATCCAGCGCGACGGTCACGTCGTCAGTCCCATCCTCGGCCTTGATCTGGGTTGGGACTTCCTGCCAATAGAGAATCTTGTAGGTTGCCATTGGCGTCACGCTTGTTCCACGAGCCGCAGGAACAAATCCACCGCGGCGGAGGCGTTGGCTCCGTATCCATCGGCGCCGATCTCGTCGGCAAACATCTGGCTGATGGGAGCGCCACCAACCGCCATCTTGACGTGCTTCAGGCCTGCCGCGTTGAAACCATCGATCACCGTTTTCATGTACATCATCGTCGTCGTAAGCAACGCGCTCATACCAATAATGTTCGGTTTGCATTTTTCGGCCGCGGCCATGAACTTCTCCACGCTTTGATCCACGCCGATATCATGCACCTCAAAACCCGCGCCTTCGGCCATCATGCCCACCAGGTTCTTGCCAATATCGTGCAAGTCGCCGCGAACCGTGCCCATCAGCAGGACACCCTTGGGCCTCGTGCCGCTGTCCTTCGATGTCAGCAGCGGCTTCAGCACCGCCATGCCGGCCTTCATCGCCCGCGCCGCGATCAGTACCTCCGGAACGTACAGCACGTTGTGCTTAAAGTCCTCGCCGACCACGCTCATGCCCGCGATCAGTCCTTCAGTCAACACCTCCTGCGCGGAACGTCCTTCAGCCAGAGCCTCTTCGGTAAGGCGGCCCACTTGATCGGCGTTCCCTTCGTACAGGTACTGGTTCATCAGGGCATAATCGGGCATCGAATCGTTTCCTTAGCGAGCGATCGTCGCCGTGTTCGCGGCGCGTTTGGCGTTGAACTCTTCAAGGGCTTCGAGCATGGCCAGGATATTTTCGCGCGGCATTCCAGGGCTGGTGCCGCCGCCGACGGAGAGGATGATCCCTTCGCCGCCCGATCCCTCCAGAACTTCGAGGGTCTCGTCTTTCACTTCGTCCGGTGTTCCGCGAACGCCAATTTCCAGCGGATTCACATTGCCCATCAGGCACATGCGGTCGCCCACACGCCGCTTTACTTCCGTAATGTGCCTCTGCTTGCCCCAGTTCAGCACGTTGAATCCCGTGTCGGGCAGATGGTCAAGGCACGCGTCGACTTCGGCGTCGTTGTGATACACCTTGACCCAATCCTTCGGAAAAGCATCGCAAATGCGCTTCAGATACGGATGAGCAAACTCCAGGTAATGCTCTTCGTTGATGAATCCAACAATGTCGTCGAGGATAAAGATGCTCTCCACCGTGTCGCCCATCACCTTCTGCTGCGCTTTCAGCCAATCAATGATCACGCGCGTGCACAGGTCGATCAGTTTGTGCGCGCCCTTGGGGTTTTCCACCAGATCGATCATGAATTCCGTCGTCCCCCGCACAAACCCTGCGGTGCACAGCGGTCCACGCGATGTGACCATGGGAAGAATGTAGCCGGCGTCGAGAATGCGTTGCCGCGCCATGCCGATGCGGTGCAAGGTCAGGCCCGCGAATGCATCGGCCTCCACTTCGTATTCGGGAAAGCTGTCGATGTCTTCCAAGTGGTAGAGCGTGTGGTATTCGCTGGGCGTATTGTCCTGCCAGAACTTGATCTTCGCCCCCAACACTGAGGGCTCGGCTGCCATCCCGTATTCCATCCACCACGAGGGGATGAAGATGATGTCGGGAAACTCGCGCATGATTTTCAGGTTCGATTGAAACCAGAGCTCGGGATCCAGAAAATAGTCCATGTGGCGGATTCCAAGGTACCCGGGAATCCAGGGACTATCGATGATCAGCGCCATCGGAATCTTGTCCATCTTTTCGCGGCGCGCGGCTCTCTTGAATGTTTCCCATTGTGCCGGCAGCATACTTTTCCTCCCAATCGCCTTCCGTGAAACGCGACCCTGGCGACCTCCCGGCCCGAATGAAGACCTCCTCCTCATCCGGCGCGATAGCAAGTCCAGCTCCCCGCACTCAGAGCCGCTCTCGAAACGGGCTTGAGCAGCGCAGATTACGAAGTTCGTTCTGGCGTATGTGCAGATTTCCTCGACATCTAAGATTTTCTTCGACTGTCGTAATAATTCCCGCTCTCGTAATCATAGTGGAAGCTCGACAGTACGCACAAGAGAGCCCGCTCCGCCGGCCGATCGGGCGCCAGACCGCGGTCGCTTCAATAGAAAAACATGTAACTCTCATGAAGTCAATCACTTGCTGAAGGGTGAGGTTGGAGTGTCCCCGTCGAGTGCCTAGCCTCCGGCTTGGTCTCATCCTGGAAAGTCTGGGCGGATCGAGCGCCCTCGGCGGCACGGTCGACAACTCGCGCTTGGGGAGTAAATTGATCTGATGTCAGCCGTTGACTGGGGCAGCAGAAACGGAGACGAGGCCAGAGGCGCGAGCCGTTAGATAAAGCTGCTCCGCTTCATTGGCCTTGACGGGTCGTGAGAACAGATATCCCTGAAGGTAATGGCAGCCTGTTCGATGTTCACGAAGGGCCACTGTCCGGCTATTCTCAGGCTATCAATTCGCCCCCCGGCGCCTATGATCTGCTGAATTCTCATCTTGGCTACGATCCGCGACGCAATCGATGACGATCCATGATTCGCAGAAGCAGACGCGGAGCAACTTCAGGAACGCATGCACAAAGAATCAGCGACATATTGCTGCCGCGCACGCCAGCGTGCCTCATCAACTGCGGGAGATCAGCGATCGCTTGCAGGAATCCGAAACACGGCGAAGTCAGGTGGTATATTCGCTTGCAGCCGTGAGGCAAAAGGGAAACCGTTCCCGGGGTTCGGTCAATTCCTGCATTTTCCTCAGGGCCGCGCTGTGAGCTATTTCTGCTGATTGCGTATCGTGCGTTTCGAGCAAGGAGCAGTGCGAGATGGTTTCGCCAAAATACCCCCCGAAAGGTGCGCCAGCAAAACGAAGGGCAGACGGCTTGAATGGAGAGGTCTACGTTAGCAGCCCGACAAAAGACCTCGTGGCTGTGCGCTGGTCGGCGGACAACGAGTCTGGCACCTTCCTTTATAGTGCTGAGCACTTTGCACGTGACTGGGAGTTGACAGTAACAAGGGCTTCGAGTTGGAAAGGACGTGCAGCGGCAACTGCCCTTCTTGTGATCATCGGGATTTGCCTCTACGGTGGGCTAAGAACATATGAATCCAATCCGGCCAGCCCGCGTCCCTCCACAGCTCCGCAACAGGACAGCCCAGCGGCACTTGCGGATCCAAGAGCGTTGCTCGACAAATATGGAGCCATTGCGGCATCGGAATGCTCAAGGGGCGCGGATGAATATGTCAGGTCCGTTGCAAATCACGGGTTCAAATGGGAAAACGGCGGCATATACGACGAAAAGTTCAATGAATACCTGACCGTTTACGTGGCCCCTGGTGTCACAACGAGCATATCTGACAAGTTGCTCCTTCAGGATGGGTCCGGTGCGTTCAAACGCGTAGAACTGTTTTGTAGCTACGACACCCAAAAGAAGCAGGTTCTTCAATATTGGATCGCGGAAAGTGACGAATAGGCCTTCATGCCTACAGCGGTTCCGCAGTTACTGTGTCCCGAAGCGACTGACGCAAGTGGATTTTTCCTTAAGAAAAATCCACCCTGCGCTGAGGCTGGAAACGGCTATAACAACTGCGGAACCGCTCTAATCTCAATTCAGAAGTCTAACGATTGCCTGCTAAATGGCCCATTTACAAATGGCTCCCTTTAGAGAGTTTCATCCCGCAGAGCTGGACTGAGGGCCAAGTTCGTTGCGGGCTATAAGAAACCATTACGGCTGGATGATCGCGTGATACCCGTCGTCGAGTAGCCTCGCCCGCCATCGGTCGGCTTCGTCGCGGCTGTAGAACGGCCCGATGCGCACGTGGATCAGGTTGTCTGCCGGTTCGCGGAGCGTAGTCACCATATAGCCGCGCTTTCGCAAAGCGCTAACCAATACCTCGGCGTCCTCAGTGTGAGCGACCGCGGCAATCTGCACCATAAGCGGAACCGGCGCGAGCAACGCCGGACGCACGTTCGACGTCACGGCTGTCTGCGCGCCCTCCTGCGCGTTGCCCGCGAGCGCGGGCCGCACTTGCGTCGCCGCTCCACCCTTTGGGGCGCCCGTGGGTGCACCACTCTGCCCGGCCGTAGCCAGACTCTGCTGTGGGGTCACAGGGTTCGCAGCCACACCCGTAGAAGGTGCCGGACTCTGCTGCGGGATCACCGGGTTCGTGCCCGCACCCGTTGAAGGCGCAGGTGCCGTCGCGCTTGTCTGCAGCGTTGTCGCGGCAGCTTGCGCGGCCGCCGAAGGCTTGGGAATCGGGCCTTTGGCCTGCAACGGCTCGTGAGCGGGGGCGGCAGGCCGTACGGCTGGCGCCGAAGGCTTGGGAATCGGGCCTTTGGCCTGCGGCGGCTCATGAGCGGGGGCGGCAGGCCGTACGGCTGGTGCCGAAGGCTTGGGATTCGGGCCTTTGGCCTGCAGCGGCTCGTGAGCGGGAGCGGCGGGCTGCACGGCGGCTGCCGAAGCTGGTGCGGAAATGTGATGGTTCGCCGCGTTTCCCGGTTCCGATGGCGTCGTGGCCGAAGCGGATTGAGTGGCGACCGTCTCGCTGGTTGCTGGCGCGGCTGGCGCAGGGGCTGACGTCGCCGGAGCCTTCAGCACCGAAGCGTGGTCGTTGCCCGTCGTGCGAGACTGAGAAGTCCGGAGTTTTGCCAGCCCAAGCACGCCCAGCACACACGCGGCCAGCAGCACTGCGGCTGCTGGAACCCAGAGCTTCAGCAGTCGTTTGCCCGGCTTCTTTTCTTCTGGTTCACTTGTCTCCTCAGCCGCAATGTCGCTGGCGGCCGCGACGGGCTCTCTTGACTGCGGAATCAATTCCAGGTCGGCAATTGCTTTGGTCACCATGCTCCCGTCTACCTGTTTGCTCTTCTGCGCGTAGCACAGTGACAAGGCATTGAAGCACAGGTTGTTGATGGTCCTGGGAACGCCTTGGCAGGCCTTCGCGATCAGCTCGAGCGCATACTCTGTGAACAGTGGCGCGCCGTCATAGCCCGCAAGTTTCACCCTGTAGTCGATGTAGCCGGCGGTCTCTTCCGCCGAAAGCGGGTCAATATGGCAGACCGTCGAAATGCGCTGGCGAAGTTGTACCAGGGAATCCTGCATCAACTTATCCGATAGCTGCGGCTGTCCGGAGAGGAGAATGTGCATCAGCTTGCCTTGCGACGTTTCGAAGTTGGTGAGCAAGCGAACTCTCTCCAGCACGGCATCCGACAGATTCTGCGCCTCGTCGATCGCCACCACGAATTTCCGCCCCGCCCGGTTCTCCTTGGCCAGAGCCTCGCTTAATTGCGCGTGCATCTCGGCGCTGCTCTGTCCGGGAGTGATGCCGAGGTCGCGCAGGATGTAGGCGACAAACTCGCGCGGCTCGCACTGGGCATCGATATCGAAGAGAAATACAGTGCGCGCGGTCTCCCGGGTATCCTCAAGGAAACGGAACAACAGCGTTGTTTTCCCCATTCCTGGAGGTGCAATCATGGCCGTGAAACCACGGTTGCTCAAGAAGCCGTGCTGCAGCGCTGATAGCGCCTGCTGATGCGTACGGCTCAGATAAAAGCAACGCGGATCTGGGGTGACCCCGAACGGTTCTTCCTGAAAACCGAAGTATTGCAACATTTTGCTACTCTCCGCCGTTCGGCAGTGCAGCAAGCACCGGCGTGCCCGCTTAGCAGGACAACTCGTCCGGCGCGTGAAACGTTAAATCTATCATATTCTTCTGGAATTACCATTTTGATTGCCTGATGATGAGGCAAGATTCCGCCGGGTGCCTTCCCCACTCTTTTACATCCGTTCCAAGGCCAAGAGCCGTCGGCTTGCCCAGCAAGGCCGTTGCCGGGGCGCATAAGCCATGATTCACCCACTTCGAAGCGTTTTCGCGGACACCTCTACGCCAACGAGTTGCTGACGTTGGTGAACATGTTGTTTGCGGCTGTTGCTATATGGTGCATACCCGCGATCATCGCGAGTGCAATCAAGGAAATCAGCAATCCATACTCGACGAAATCCTGACCTTCTTCGCCCTTCTTCAGGCCTTGGAACCCCACGTATAGCTGCAGGAATAGGCTATTCATATCGGTCTCTCTGGCAATCGAATTCTACGGCTCAGCTAACGACGCAGCCCCTGTGTTAAGCAATGGATAATGAATCGTGGACCGCTCTGGGCCCCCTGTCAATGTCGCGTTGGTGATCTCGAAACCGGTTACCATTGCCGACGAAAATAACACTTCCGGATCATTGAATGGCGTTTCAGCTCTATGACTCAGACTTCCGGATGCTTTGCGTTTCTTGTTCCCAGGTGGTACTGGACGCAGCAATTGTTGTCTTTAGCTGGCGAATCGCTATTCGGTTTGAGGGCCGGTGGTCGCCGCTACGGCCAGCACATGTGCGAAAAAGATGGTGAGCCAGGCACTCGGGAGGTATATCCTTTCGTCGCTGGTAAAGCACAACGGAAATTACGCTTCAACTCCATCGACAGCGGAGGAATGAAAGAGGAAGATGGCCAGTCGAAGCAAGTCGAGCCGTTTCACGCGATCTACGGGGGGAAAGTGAAAAACGTGGTGATGATGCGGGCTTTGGGGGCCTTGGTTCTATTAGGAACGGGATGGTGGCTGGCGGGCTGTAAGTCGGCGCCCGATCTGACTCAATCGCAGGCGTTGGCGATGATTCAGGCTAAGTATGACCAGGCTCCCGGTGTGCCCTTTGATATTTTGGTGGACGATCGGGGCATGCAGCAGGGAGTTCGCGCGAAGTACTGGGTCGGGACCAAGCAGTATCCGAACGGATACTGGGGCGACTTTAAGCTCACTCCCGATGGGGAAAAGGTGCTCAAGCTGCCCAGCGGCGGCGATGTGATCCAGTGGCGCCCTGATGGACCAACCGATTCGCGTTATGCGATCGTCGTCGTCCCTTTGGCTGCCAGCCATCTCAAGGCGCGTGACCTCGGCGAAATCGAGAATCTCGGGGACAACAAAACCGTCATGTTCATCGAAGACGTGAACCTTGACGGGATGCCGGACGCATTGCAAAACATCGCCCACAACCCCGACAACAAGCTGAGCACGAAGCGTTTGGCGACTTTTGTGTTGGTCAACGGAGCTTGGAGCTTGAAATCGATCGACTAAAGCAGTTTCGGAAATGGTGCATCCGCATTCACGAAAGCTAAGTCGGCGCGACCAGCAGGGAGCGACGACCTTCGCAAACGCTCTGACCGGACACAATATTTCCGAAACTGCTCTAAGATAGCTCGTCGATGCGAACTCAGGATCCACCCTTCCGATTCCTGCAACGAAGGCAGCAACGTGAACCCGCGATTACAGCGGTTTCGGAAATGGAGTATCCGCATTCGGGGAAGTCAAGTCGTCGCGACCCAAAGAAGCGACGACGCTGAATAGCCCCTTGACCGGACACAGTATTTCCGAAACCGCTCTAGAGTTCACTGAAACGTAGTTTCCTTCTTGGGATCTTGCGTCCAGTGCTGACGCAAATTGGCACGGCCTGAACCTCACGCATGAAGGGCTACCTTAGGCGTTCGCCCAGCGCCATGGCTTGCTTCCGCAGCGGCAGATCGTGGTCGGCATCCTTCCACAATGCGAGCAGCGGATCGAGAGCCTCTTTCGCTTTTGCAGGATTTCCCATGGCCAGATCGTCGGCGGCTAGGGTGTAGTGCGCGGCGATCCATCGTTGTTGCGGCTCCCATAGAAGACCATTATCCGTGCTGGCGAGAAATCTCTCATATTGATTCACCGCCTGGTTCATATTCCCCGACTGCTGGTATGCGCGCGCAAGCCCCTCCAAATTAAAGGGCGACTGCTTTTCCTGATTTGAAAGGCTGAAAAGCTGAATGGCCTTATCGTTTTCGCGGTGCGACAGCGCGATCTCTCCTTGCAGGTAGTGCGCGTATGCAGCCTGTTCCGGGTTCTTGACATCGACAAGTGGCTCAATGGTCTTTTCAATTTGCTCAGCCTGGCGCGCCAGCCCGACCCGCGCATACTCCGCACCGATCCATGCGCCGAGAATCACCTTCGGCGAAAGCGCCTTGAAATTCGCCATCGCGGAGTCGAGCTGCTGTTGCACTACGCGGGCGTTACCCTCGCCCTCCGCGAGAATTGCCAACTGCAAGTGCTCGCGCGCAACACTTACCGATTCAGTCTTCAGGCCCTGGTCGTAGGCCAGCGCCTCTTCAAGCAAGGGGCGGGCGCTCGCGTACTTGCCTCGATAGAGATCGAGCAGCGCCAGAGAACGCAACCCGCTCTCTCGCGTTGCCGGATTTGAAAGCAGAGAGGTGAAGACCACTTCAGCCTTTGCAACCTCTCCATTCAGGATCAGCGCCATGCCATACTCGCGGCTGACGTCGCCCGCCGTCAGAACGGCGGGATCGATCTGGAATGCATGTGAATATGCGGCGATCGCCTCCTGATTACGGCCAAGGGTCTTGTATGCCGTAGCCAGTTCCACTTCCGTCCTGGCGTCGTTGGGAACCACGCGCAGCATTTCCTTGTACTCATCGATCGCCTCATCGGCACGACCGTGCATGCGTAGAAGCCGAGCATAGCTGCCGAGCATGTTCCAATCGTCCGGGTAGCGCTCAAGAAAAACCCGATAAAGCCTCTCCGCATCGTCGAAATGGCCCTGGCTGTCAACATAGTTGACCTGGATATTCATCCGCTCGCGATCGGTGGTTCTCGTTGGTCAGCGCCAGGGCCTTTTGATACTCTTCGTCTCCTTTTTGCGATTCGTTGTAGATGTAGCTGTAGTACGCGTTTCCCAGGGCCTCATGGGCCATGGCGAAGTTGGGGTCCGCCTGAACTGCCGCGCGAAACAGCGTGACAGCGTCCTCGTATTTTCCCTGGTGCCACAGCAGCGCTCCGTCCGCATACTCCCGCAGCGCGTCCAGCGACGCAGTCGTGACTTGCGGCAATGGTTTTGTGTTCTCGTGGATCTGGTACAGCGACTCGCCCAAGTCGCGGCGGATGTCGCCCGCGATCACATCGAGGGCGTCAAGGATGTGGCCTTCGCCATAGGAACGCTCGGAGTAGGAGCGCACCGTGTCACCCGATTGCGGATCGATCAATTCGGCGGAAAGGGCATATTCTTCCCCGGTGCGCGTGATGCTCGAAACGATGAGCCCGCGGATATTCTCCCGTTGGCAGATTTCGCGTCCCAGGGCCGGCGTAATCCTTTCGTCGCCAGGCTTGCCCATGAGCGCCAGCACGGATGCAAGCCTGGCTCTGGGAAAGACGTTCGCGTGGCGCGACTGCTCCATGCTGACGGTGAAAGCAGTCTCCAATGCCTGATCGAATCTTGGGTCGCCGGTCTGATTCTCGAAATCGGCAATCAGCACGGAATCGCGGGAGTTGAAGGAGTAAACAGGCCGGCTGTAAGTGAGCCACGCCACCACTCCGCTTACCGTGACCAGCATGGCCGCAACCAGAAGAGCGATCCGCCCCACCCAGCGGCGCATACTCGGCGCTCGCGCACTCTTGACCGGCGCAGCGCTTCCTAAAGCCCCGTTCTTTGCGCCATGCGTCGCCGCCAGAGAAACTGCAGCCAGCGTCGGCCCGTCTCCGGAACAGCCGCGCCATCCGCGCCGTTGACGAACTCCACGGGCGCCAGAAAGCGGTAACCGCGCTTGGGAAATGTCTCGATATAGTGGGGCGATTCGGATTCGTCGCCGAGGGCGGAGCGCAGCTTGCGCACTGCGGTATTCAGCCCATTGTCAAAGTCGACGAAGGTTTCGCCCTGCCACAAATGCTGGTGCAGCTCCGCCCGCGTGACTAAATCTCCCCTGCGCTCCAGGAGAGCCGTGAGCACGCGCAAAGGTTTCTCCTGGATCGGGATCCGGACCCCGTCTTTGCGCAGTTCTCCTAACGAGGGATCTACCTCAAATGGGCCGAACTTGAGAATGGAACGGGCTGGCATGGGACCCATTCTTTGCAGCGGAGATTGAGATAAAAGGGAAAAAATAAATGATTTAGCTACAGCCTACACCGGGAACGGCCGCGCCCGCAATCAAGAACAGTACAGAGGAAATACAGACACAATCAAGATCGCATCTATCGCTTTTACTGCAAGTTTGCGCGTAAGCTCTGCACAAGTTGCCGCCAGCACTGCGGAATTGGCCCCAGTCACGGCCACCGCCATCGCCTGCGGCGCGCACAGGGAGGTCGTAATGAAAGTCAGTGTCCTCGAAAGCTTTGCCCGTCACGCAGTCCGTTTAGCGGTTGTGCTTGCTGTCCTGGTCAGCATGGCCGGCCTCTCCCATGCCCAGGCCGCTGGCGCTGCAGCTCAGCCCGGCACCAAGGCCGCCGCTCCCGTCGCAACGCCGCAAAACGCCTCGCCGACCGCCCAATCCGGGCAACCGGCGGCGACAAGCAAACGCCAGCCTGGTGGAAACCACGAGGGCATCCAGGTCCACGGCCACTGGACCATCGAGGTTCGCAATCCGGATGGCAAGCTCGTCTCGCATACCGAGTTTGAGAACGCACTGGCATCCAACGGAGGCGCATCCCTGCTGGCAGGTCTTCTCACCGGCACAGTGACTCCTGGCAGTTGGTTTGTCTACCTCGCCAGCGATACCAGCGGGGACGGGGCAATCGTCTTCGCCGAACCAAGCTCCACCGCAGCCTCGGCGTGCCAGGCAAATATCGAAAAACAATATCCTTACCAGGTTTGCTATGACGCCCTAACCGTAACCGGCTCTCAACTTGCGAGCGGGGGCACGGCGCTGACTGGGAACACGGTGACGTTCACGGGGTCAGCTGTGCTGTCCAGCAGCGCTTTCGCAGAAACGATCGCATGGGTCGAGACCGCGCAGTATGTTTGTTCGCCGTCCAATTCGCCCTCGACTTGCTTCGACGTCGCCGCAGGTAACGAAGGTGCACCTTCAGTGCCGTTGACCGCCAGAAACCTGGGTGATGGCGTGGACAGTGACCCGCCATCGGTGCAGGTGTCCCCAGGACAAGCGGTTTCAGTGTCAGTGGTGATCAGCTTTGGCTCCGGCAGCTAATTCACGGCCGCGGAACCCTCAAATCCGTAATGGATTGATCTAAACGGAGGCCGGCCTTGAACAGCGAAACAAAAAAACGCGCAAAGGGTCCAGCAGAGAAGGCTGAAGGCTTGAGTGGCCAGCCCCCGGAAATCATGCCATGCAGCGTGAGAAGCCAGCGCAGACTCCTTCCGATCGCCTTCCGTCCAGGAAGCCCAGCCGCGCGTGCTTTCTGCCCCCATCCTTCGCGCGCAGAGCGGCGCGCCGGCGCTGACCAGCATCGGCGGCGGGAAACAGAGCGGGGTTCACCGCAAGCTGGCAGGAGCCATTGCCTGCGGCCTGCTGTTGCTGGCCGGATTGGGCGGCGCATTCCCGCTCGCAGGCCAAGTGCCATCGGGCGAAACTTCCCCAGGCGATTGGACCTGGGTGGGCGGGAGCCCCACGCTAGGTAGCTGCACCCCCCCCGCCGTCTCTTATGGACAGTCAGGAGTGTACGGCAGTTCGGGACAGTTCGGCCCAACTTTCGTTCCCGGAGGCCGCTGGAGCGCTGCCAGCTGGATCGATAGCGACAACAATCTCTGGCTCTTTGGGGGCTTTGGCTACGCCGGCAATTTGATTTCCGGCTGTGGGGTTTTTGGTTATCTCAACGACCTGTGGGAGTTCAATATTTCTGACAACCAATGGGCGTATTGGGGAGGGAGCACCACATTGGCCGGCGATTATGGTGCCGAGTCCCCCACCTTCGGGCTGGAGGGTGCTTTCAACAGCAGCTACGCTCCCGGAGGCCGCGAGGGCGCTTCAAGCTGGATCGACAAAAGCGGCAATTTATGGCTGTTTGGGGGCCAGGGCGAAGGCGCCGCCACCTCCGCTTGCACCGGTGTCAATTTTGGCAATCTCAACGATCTTTGGGAGTTCAATATTACCAATAAACAGTGGGCGTGGGTGGGTGGAAACTGCACGATGCCCGCATATTCCGGCCTGCCGGGAACATACGGCACGATGGGGATGCCCGCCTCCACAAACATGCCGGGAAGCCGCTATGACGCTACGACCTGGACCGACAGCAAAGGAAATTTCTGGCTATTCGGGGGCCAAGGCTACGATGCCAACGGCGATGCGGGCGAGCTCAACGACCTTTGGGAGTTCAATCCTACTGCGAACACATGGACATGGGTGAGCGGCAGCAGCACGCTGAACTCCTCGGGTTCTACCCTGGCTGGTCTATGCAGCGGCAACACCGGCGTCTACGGCACGATGGGGACGCCCAACGGCACAACAAATTTCCCCGGAGGCCGCTACTCGGCTTCAAGCTGGATCGACAGCAACAACAATCTCTGGCTCTTCGGGGGCGACGGCTTCGATGGCAGCGGCAATAGCGCCAATCTCAACGACCTGTGGGAGTTCAGTCCTTCTACGACCTATTGGACCTGGATGGGCGGAAGCAACGTAGCCGGCGGTTCCACTGTCTCGATCGGAGTGTACGGCACGATGGGAACGCCCGCTGCCGAGAACATCGCCACAGGCCGGGTGAGCGCTTCGAGCTGGATCGACAAGAGCGGCAATCTCTGGCTCTTTGGGGGCCAGGGCGCCGGCCCCATGGATCCCGATTGCACCGGCGCCGCCGGTGTCGCAGGCGGCTTTCTCGACGATCTTTGGGCGTTCGATCCCTCCGCGAGCCAATGGGTGTGGATGACCGGAAGCTGCACGCCGAACGTGGGCGGAAGGTACCCGGTAACGGTGCTATCGCCTCCTGCTGCCAGCTACACCCCTGGAGGCCGCTATGAAGCAATGAGCTGGACCGACACCAGCGGCAATCTCTGGCTTTTCGGGGGCGACGGCCGCGATGAAAGCGGCAGTACGCCGGGCGCGCTCAATGACCTTTGGGTATATCAACCGCCGTCGATCTCCTTCTCCAGCTCGTCGCCGCCCGCCGCCACACCGACCTTCAGCCTGGCGTCTGGAACGTACACCACCCCGCAGACGGTGTCGATCTCCGATACGACGAATGGGGCAACCATTTATTACACGACCGACGGAACCACGCCAACCACGAGCTCGAACCCGTATACCGGCACCCCGATCAACGTCCCCCTCCCAGCGACGGAAACGCTTGAGGCAATCGCGACGGCCAGCGGCGATTCCACGAGCGCCGTGGGCACCGCCGTTTACACCATCATGCCGCAGGCGGCGACGCCAACCTTCTCGCCCCCAGGCGGCAACTACTATCCGCCGCCGCTGACGGTGACGATCAGCGATGCGACGTCTGGGCTACCCATCTACTACACGACTTGCACCACGGCGGGATGCACGCCAGCTACGCCGAATCAGGCCTCTAACTCCTACAGCGGTCCGATTACCCTTTCATCCGCGGAGACGATTAGCGCGATCGCGCTTGGCGGCGGAGGCTATGTCACCAGCATGGTGGGCACCGCCTCTTACACCTTCAATCCGCCACCGGGGGCCCAGGTCACCGATAACGAGACCATCACGGTGGGCGACGCCGTCCCCGCTACCGGCGACCCAGAAACCATCACGGTCACGGATAAAGTCAACGTCGGCGTGCCCCTGAACATCACCACCGCTGCTTCCGCGCCCACAGGCATTGAAGGCGTGCCGTATACTCCCATTGCATTGTTCACCGCCAGCGGCGGCGCGCCGCCTTACACCTGGAGCATCACAGGGCAGCCTTCGGGGCTGATCATCAACTCAAGCACAGGCGTCATCTCCGGCACGCCCACCGAGGCCGGAGAATTCCTGGTCACAGTAATGGTCACCGATTTTGTCGGCAACAGCGTTTCCGCGCCATCCCCCCTCACGATCGGGCCTCCTGCGCCCATCGCCAACTTAAGTTCCACTTTGCTGACCTTCGCGCCGCAGGCAAAGGGCACGACTTCCCCGGCACAGGCCGTCACGCTGTCCAACACCGGAAGCGCCGCACTCAGCCTCACCGGAACGGGATTGGGCATTAGTATCTCGGGAACGAATGCCTCGGACTTTGCGCAAACGAATCCCTGCGGCACGAGCGTAGCGATGGGGACCAACTGCGCGATCAGCGTTGCGTTCACTCCCAGCCTCTCGTCAGGCTCTGAGACGGCGACGTTGAATGTGGCGGACAACGCCAGCGGCAGTCCGCAGCAGGTGCAACTCTTGGGAAACGCGCTTCCGACCCCCAGCGTGAGCTGCACCATCCCCACGGCCAACCTGTCCGGGGATTCTGGAACAGTGCAAATTACATGCACTGCGACGAATTACACCAACACTATCGACCTTGTATGCAACCCTGGGGCGCCCTTGTCGACGTATATCACCTGCAGCTTCAGCCCCAGCAGCCTGGTTTTCTCATCGACCGTAACGCAAGCCAGCACCACGCTGACCATTCAGCCGGTTTCGAGCGCCTCTCTTGAGCGCAAGTCCTGGCCTGGGCATGTGTCACCCGGCGCAGTGGCATTCGGCGCGGTGTTTTGGCTGCCCGCTTGGATGTTTGTCATCCGCCGGAAGAAAGGGAAATCGAATGGAGGAGTGCTGTTGCTGCTGATTCTCGTATGCAGCCTGCTCATGACGACATCATGCGGCGGGAAATCCAGCGGGCCGGCGATGGCGCCTCCCGGAACCTATCAGGCCTCGGTCGTGCTGACGGGCCCTGGGCTCAACGAGACCATTAACTTCACCATCCAGGTGCCGTAAGGGCTCCCAAGCTGACGGCCGGCGCATTTTCGATGTTCTGCACGTCGGCGTTCGGCGTGTCGATGTTCTGCACGTAGGCGACGCTTTGCGCAACCATCTGATCGTTCAGCGCTGCCGGGGCGCGATCCGCGGCAAGACTTTCAAGAAGATCATTCGACGTGAGACCGGAGTCATATTGCCGAATGCTCATTCCGCGCCTCGCAGGGAAATCCAGTAGTACCGGCGCCAACAAAACTTGCAGCGAACGGGACGGAGAACAAACAAGCCAAGCAGGCCATCGTAAGAGCGCAACTCGGCTGGTTTGAATTGAACGCATTTGCAGCGGGGGCACCTTCGCCGTAACCAAAGCACTCTCGGCAGCCAAACCGGCCAGGTCATGGTTGCGACATTCATCCCGAACTTCCTTTCTGGGTAAGGACGGCATCGATCACTGCTCGGTTCCGTCTCCCGCACTGGAATTCGCGTCCAGCCATGAGAGCAGACATCGGATGCTGCCCGTGGCCAATGCTACATAGGAATCGGCTGCTCCGTAATACAAATGGATGGTGTCTCCATCCGCGCCGATGGTTTGGCCGCAGGGAAACACAACGTCCTTCACGTCTCCAACGCGCTCGTAGGGAGCATCGGGACCGAAGATCCATGAGTCCCCTCGTTGCAGGCAGATCTCTGGATGTTCAAGATCGAAAAGCGCCAAGCCCAGGCGATAGATGCTTCCCGCGGCGGTTTGCCGCACTCCGTGGTAGATCATGAGCCAGCCTTTCGGCGTTTCGATGGGCGGGGAGCATAGGCCAATCTTGTTCGCGTCCCACCATCCCCCGCGCCGTGCTGCCAGGATGACCTTATGGCTGCCCCAATGCTGCAGATCGGGTGAGTAAGAAATCCACATGTGAGCGCCAAGCGTGGTCATCGGCCGATGGATCAAGGCCCAGTAGCCGTTGATTCTTCGCGGCAGCAGAGCGGCATCCTTATCTTCGGGCGGCATGATCACACCGAATCGCCTAAAGCTCCGGAAGTCCTTTGTGAGCGCCAAGGAGACCCCCGGACCGCCGCGCGCAAAGGAGGTATACGCCACTGCATATTGCTCGAGTTCCGGAACAAAGGTGATGCGTGGATCTTCGATGCCCCAGATTTCTTCAGGGTATTGCTGGGGATTCGCCATAAGCGTGGGCTGGGCATCGACGCGCCATCCGTCGATTCCATTCTCCGAACGTGCCGCGCACAAGTGCGACAGGCCGCTCCGGTCTTCCACCCGGCAAAGCAACAAAGTGTCTCCGCCGGTTAGTCGCGTGGCTCCGGCGTTGAAGACGCTGTTGATTGGATAGAGCCAATTCTGGCGGCTAAGAATCGGATTGCCGGAATAGCGTGTGAATAGAGGAAGGTCTGCACATGCTCCCGGTTTCGATTGTTCCAAGGCACTGGCCTCCGGCAAAGGCGCTGGATCAATAAGTGGATTCAAAGGGAGATACTCATTTCCCGGAACGTTTCTTCTGCGTAGGTCACTTTCGCTCCCTGCATTTCCAGGAGCGCGATTAGGAACGAAAGCGTTGATTCCGCTCCCTGATTCTCATTGACGCGGTCGGGATGAAGTCCATCTTTGCATCCGCCCGTGGTTGCATCGTAAAGCGGAACCTGCAGGTCGTTTTTGCCCAGGAACCAACCGAAGACACAATGGGCTTCCTCGCTCCAGCGCTGTTCGTGCGTGAACCTGTATGCCTCAAGACAAGCTGAGATCGTGGCACAGGCTTCGACGGGCTGCTGATCGAAGCGGGCCTTCTCCGCGCCCTCGGTGAAGGATCCGTTGGAGCCGATGGGCACAAAGATCTTTCCGTCACCGCAGTGCTGAGCAGCTACAAGCCATTCGAGCGACTCGATTCCCGCCGCGATCATCTTGCTGTTCTTGCTACGCCTGCCGGCCAGGATGAGCGCCTGCGGCAGCCTCGCATTCGAGTACGCAAGACTCTTCTCGAACCAATGCCAGGTCTCGGAGTGGCTGCGCTCGTAAATATCCAGCAGGCGATTGGCGAGCGTGTTGCGAATACCTTGGATGGCCCTGTCGCCGGGGAACCAGTCGAGATAGGCCTGCAATCCGAGCACACTGAATGCCCATGCGCGCGGGCTGCTGAACTTTAAAACCGCAGGCACGGCAGCCTCGAAGAGTCTTCCTGCTGCTCCCCTCATTCCGGCATTCTGCGAATGGCCAAGCACCGATCCCAGGGCCCACAACGCGCGTCCATGGCTGTCCTCCGAACCAACGTCCTCCAACCATTTGCGGTCGTAGCCTAGGAAATTCCTAAACCGTCCGGTATCGGAATCAAATGCAAGCCAGAGAAAAGCCAGGTACCGGCGAGAGAGGCTAAGATGCTCCTCCCCGTACTCGAACCCGGGTCTCTCATCCAGAAGAGTGGACACGATGAGCGCCCGTGCGTTGTCATCGGCCGTGTAGCCCTCGCGCGTGTTTGGTACGGAGAAGATTGCGTGCTGCAATATGCCCGTGTCGTCGGTCATGGCTAACAGATGACCGGTGTTCAGAACCGGCAGGTGTTCCATCGGGTCTATCAGGTCTAAGGCGGCATCGTCCGGTTGGGCGGGCCTGGGTTGCAACGAGCGCTCGAAGCGTGCCCGCTGAAAGGTCGCCATGTAGGCCCGCGCGGTCGTCGGCCACGTTGTTCCACGGGAGTGCAGATACGCTCGCTTGCGCATCGCATGGCGCTGCGCGTCGTTCTCCAGTAATGCGATCACCGCTTCTGCGATGGCATCTGGATTCTCGAAGGGGACGATCACGCCTCTCTTCTCCGCGAGCAGTTCCTTGGCATGCCAGTAGGGCGTAGAGATGATTGCCTTGCCGGCTCCTAGCGCGATGGCCAGCGTGCCGGAGACAACCTGTGCTTCCTGCCGGTAGGGCGTGATGTAGATATCGGCGGCGCCAACGTGCTCCACAAGTTCTTCGTTACTGACGAAGCGATTGTTCAGAATTAAATGGGAAGACACACCAAGCTGCTCGGCTAGCGCCAGCAACTCTTCGCGGTAGCGCTCGCCTTCGCGCCGCCGGATATGGGGATGCGTCACTCCGGAGACGATATACACCACATTCGGATGCCGCGCCAGAATCGCTGGTAACGCTCGAATGACGTTTTCAATGCCCTTGTTTGGAGACAGCAAGCCGAATGTGAGCAGAACGGACTTGCCTTCGGTGCCAAACCGGTCCTTGAAATAGTTGGGGTCCATGAAGGGCATGTCGGGCACGCCGTGCGGGATCACATCGATCTTTCCGCCGGGAACCGCATACACTTCGCGTAATAGTTGGGCCGCCAATTCGCTCATGACAATCAGGCGATCAGAGAGCTGTGCGATCTCGTCGAGAACGATCCGTTGATTTGCATCCGGTTGGCGCAGAACCGTGTGCAGCGTAGTCACCAGCGGCATTTTCAATCTGTGCAGCAAGGCCAGAATGTAACGGCCCGCGGCGCCGCCGTAGATACCATATTCATGTTGCAGACAGACGAGATCGTTGCTATTGAAGTTCAGGAAATCGGCGGCCCGCTTATAGGAGGCGATGTCTTCCTGCTCCAACTCCAGGCGCACCCGTTCCGGATAGTCGTAGCTCGAATCGGGATCGTTGACGGGAATGGCAAACAGGCGTCCTTCTCCGTATTCGGCTGCAAGCGCGTTGCACAAGTCGGTGGTGAAAGTGGCAATGCCGCACTCGCGCGGCAGATAATTCCCAACAAACGCGATGCGCGTGGGCAATGGCAGGCGGCTGGCTTTCAACGCGATGGGCAAAGAAGCTGATGCACCATTTCTTCCAGCCTGTGTCTCGGGATTTTTGATCTCGGGGATAGACATGCTGACCTCTTTTCAATCGTGATTCGCTCCGCACTTGAGATGCGCTGCACGATATCAGCGCGGACGCCTGACGCGTGGCGCAACGCTCGGCTCTCATGCGCTATGACCCTCGGCTCACCTCGCGAGGACCGCCTGCGGATGCCTCTCGTCGGGAAAGTCCAGCCAGGCGTGTTGCTGAATCAGGCGGGGTTGCAATGTGACGTTTGCGACGTGGAAGCCTAGATGTTTCGTGGCCTGAACGGAAATAAGCTCGGCGGCGTTGAATCGCCTCGCCACTCCCTTCAGGGCACGCGCCAACCCTCGCTGGGCCGCACCCTCCTCCGTCAGCCCAAGGCCTCTTTGCGAGCAGGGGCGGTGCACCCACAGGAAGTGCCAGCCCATCCGGCGAATCATCGTATCGAGAACCGGCGCCGTAATCTCTTCTACAAGCGACCAGTTTTCGCCAACCGGCTCCGTGAGGGGATCCAGACGATCCGGCAGGATGCACTCCCTGCGCAGGAAAACGGAATGCGGCTTCACGTTTGCGCGCTTCTAGATACGGTGGGCGTCTCAGGGCGGAAGGAACCAGGCAAATGATCGCCCGGCGCGGCCGCTACGCGAGGGGCCGAATGTTCCGCCACGAAATCCTCAGTAAAACTCGATGCACTTGCTTTGATTGCGACCGGTTCAGCCACTGAGTAACCGGTTGCATCGGGCTGGCTTACGGGGTCGCACAGATGGATCTCTGTGCGGAAGCGGGGAGACAGGTGGTCTTTTACATCGCTTTGCTTGATGATGCTCATGGCGGCTCCAGTCGTTCGGTTGCGTATCTGAAAGATGCTCGTCTGGAGCGAAGCCTGGAATGCCGAAGGCGAGTAGAGAAAAACGGGCTGCTATCTCCAGCATACGCCTACCAGAGCCTGCGTGCCGGCGACTGTCCTTCCACTGTGCCCAAATGTTCGCAAATGGAACCAGCACAAGGATTTCGATCGTAAAGATGCCCCAGAACAGCTGCTTGGGTCTCGCCCGAATCGGCGCCCCATTTTTTCCAGTTTACCTGTGTATTTCACTTCGACCCAGGTAACGAAGACCTGTTGCCGGGGGCGCCGGGAGAAGGAGAAGGGCACACGGCTGCCCGGTTTCGGTACGGGCGGGGAGTGAAAATGCTCAATTTCGTGCCCTCCGATCCACAAATTCTCTTTGATCCTACTTTTGGCGGATACATGCGCTAATCGAGAGGGCGTAGAGTTCGACACGGCTCAGAGACGTCGCTTCTGATGATTGGGAAATGACGGCATGAGTTCCGTGCAGAGCAGATGCTTTGCGCAGAGGGAGTTGTGGAGTTCGGAATGAAACCGGTTTCATGGGCTTCCTGACAGCTACAGGAAGTCATGAACACGAACTCGGCA
>CAWCWB010000001.1:82500-617632 GCA_963799155.1 uncultured Acidobacteriaceae bacterium | reverse complement strand
TTGGGAGGGAATCGTCGGGCAATCAATCGGCCGGTCGCCTGGATCTCAATCAGCTAGAAGCTAGCAGCTAGTAGCTGCCCTTCAATCCGCGTACGCCTCTTCCACCACCTTCGCTGGCTCGGTCTGCCGCTCAGGATAGTACGCATTCCGCACGTACTGCTTCACCATGCGGTTGGTATTAAAGTACGACCCGTTGAAGGCCAGCGTCGTCCTCATCAGCCGCGCCCACTTCTCCTTGGCATCGCGGTAAAGCGGCACCACCGCCGTCTCCAGCTTGTTGTAGAGCGCGTTCGCCTCCTCGGCATCGTTGGCTCCATCTTCGATCGCCCATCCCGTCACACCTTCAATGCACCCTTCGATCCACCACCCGTCCAGAATCGACAGGCTCGGCACGCCATTCATCGCTGCCTTCATCCCGCTCGTCCCCGACGCTTCATATGGCCGCCGCGGCGTATTTACCCACACATCCACGCCCGCCGTCAGCCGTGCCCCCAGGTCCCACGCGTAGTTCTCCAGGTAAACAATCCGCAATTTGTCCTTCGAAAGCTTACCCGCCTCCGCAACCACTTGCTGGATCAGCGCCTTTCCTGGCTCGTCCTGTGGGTGCGCCTTGCCCGCGTACAGGATCTGCAGTCCACCCGCCTTCTCCGCGATCTCCTTCAACCGCTCGGGATCGGTGAACATCAGCGTGGCGCGCTTATACGTGGCAGCTCGCCGCGCAAAGCCCAGCGTCAACACGTTGGGATCCAGCACCAGCCCCGTCCGCGATCCAACCTCCGCCAGCAATTCTTCCTTGGCGTGCGCGTGCGCCGCCAGCATCTCTGCTTCGGGCAGGTCGATCGCGTTGCGCAAATACAGATTGTCCCGCCGCCACGCTGGAATTTGCTCGTCCAGCATCCGCTGCACCGGCTCTGAAATCCACGTCGACGCGTGCACGCCATTCGTAATGGTATCGATCGTGAACTCCGGAAACATCGCCCGCGACACCTTGCCGTGCTGCATCGCCACACCATTTGCGTAGCGCGAAAACCTGAGCGCCAGCAGCGTCATGTTCAGCAATCCGTCGCGGAAGCATCCCAGCTTCTCCAGCCGCGCCTGTCCGCTCGCGGCCCAGAATCCGGATCGCCTGCTCGGTCGAGAATCGATCGTGGCCTGCGGGAACCGGCGTATGCGTCGTAAACACGCACTTTCGCCGCACCGCTTCAATGTCTGCATCCGTCGCGCCGTTCTGCGGCCCTCCGCCCAATTGGCTCTCCAGCAGCGCCAGCGTCAGCAGCGCCGCGTGTCCCTCGTTCATGTGGTACACGTTCACGTGCAGCCCCAGCGCATTGGCCATGCGCACGCCGCCCATCCCCAGCACAATCTCCTGCTGCAGTCGGTAGTTCGTATCCCCGCCGTACAGGTGATCCGTCAAGCCCCGGTCCCATCCGGAATTCTCGTCCAGGTCGGTGTCCAGCAGATAGATCGGCACCACGTGCCCAAAGCTCCCCTTCAGGTCATACCGCCATGCTCGAACCGTCACTACCCGGCCTTCGATTGCAACCGTCACCCGCGCCGGCTTCCTCCGTGCAAAAATCCGCCGGGTTCCACGGCTGCACGTCTTCGGTCTGCACGCCCGCTGGCGTCAAGATGCTGCTGGAAATACCCCTTCCGGTGCAGCAGCGTGAACGCCACCAGCGGCACGCCCAGGTCCGCCGCCGAGCGCAGCGTGTCGCCGGCCAGCACACCCAGGCCGCCGGAATACGTCGGCATCTCTGGACGGATCGCGATCTCCATGCAGAAGTAGGCCACTTGGCCGCCGCTGGGAATTGTCTCGTGCAGGGACGATTTCGAGGATGTAGGTTCCATATACTTTTTCTTTTTCGCTGCGCCCGGACATCGAATGCCGCTTCCCGTCCGCTGAAATCCGGAAAGCCCCGCACCGGTGCACCGTCCCCGAACTCTTCATCGGGGCAAACACCTCACAAGTTTAACAAGGAACCCGCGCCGGACAATGTCCCTGCCCGGTTGCGATGAATGGTTCTTTTGTGTCAGTCACTTGCGAGATGGGTCCGAACAGATAAATAATCTCGAAACCTGCTTCGATGCCTGCCGGCGCGGCTGACTTGCTGACTCGCTAACTCCGCTCTACTCCAGCCGGTGCGCCCCTCCCGATGCATGGCAAATGTGAATCTGCGGAGTGATCCCCGTCTTCGCCAAGTACCGCACGCCCAGCGCCTCGGCAAACTTCGCCGCCTCGCTCTGTTCCACTAGGTTGATCGTGCAGCCGCCAAACCCTCCGCCCGTCAGCCGCGCCCCGATCAGCCCCGGCAAATCCTGCGCCAGCGCCACCATCGCGTCCGCCTCCACGCAGCTTCCCTCAAAGTCCTGGCTGTAGCTTCGTGTGCGCCTCGGCCATCAGCCGTCCCAGCTCCTTCATATCGCCCTTCAGCAGCGCCTCGCACGCCGCCACCGTGCGCAGGTTCTCGCTGATCACGTGCCGCGCCCGCATCAGACTCTTGGGCGCCATCTCGTGGCCCCACTTCTCCAGGTCCTCGAGCGTCGCGTCGCGCAGAAAAGGCACGCCCGGCCTGTGGCTCGCAATCACCGCGCACGCCGCCTCCGATTCGCGCCGCCGCGTCGGATAATCGCCTCCCGCCACCGAATGCTTCACCATCGTGTTGGCGATCACCAGCGCCACATGGTCCGGAATCGGCGCCAGCTTGTAGCTCAGGTCGCGGCAATCGAGCAGCAGCGCATGGTTCTCCTTCCCATTCACGCTGATGAACTGATCCATGATCCCGCAATTCGCGCCCACAAACTCGTTCTCCGCCCGCTGGCACAGCCGCGCCAGCACCGGTCCCGGATAGCTCGCTCCCACCAAGTGAAGCACCGCCAGCGCCGTGGCCACTTCCAGAGCCGCCGAGCTCGACAACCCCGACGCCAATGGCACATCGCTCCAGATGCTCAGGCTGAAGCCGGGAATCCTGTGCCCCTCGCCCGCCAGGATCGACACCACTCCCATCGGGTAGTCGCTCCAGTGTTTGCTCCCCTTGGCTGGGAGCGCCGCCGCGTCAAACGTCATCTCCTCGCCGTAATTCTCCGAATAGATGGCAATCTTGCCATCCTTGCGCGGCGAAATCCCCGCCAGAGTGGAAAAGTTGATCGCCGCAGGCATCACAAAGCCCTCGGCATAATCGGTGTGCTCCCCGATCAGGTTCACGCGCCCGGGCCCCACAAAAATCGCTAGCTCCGCATCAAAGCGCTCTCGGTGCATGGAACGAAATACTGCTGGATCGTGCATCTTTCTCAACCCCTGTCTGAATTCAACCTCTCAAACCCTCATCCCACCACTAAGAATCGCTCCCTGTTCCCCGACCGCCGACCCATGATAACGTTTTCTGGCTGACTCCGGCCTTTCATCCTCAACTGCCGTTCTCACCCTCTCACTACTTCTCCGCACGCCGCGCTCAGCCGTTCCCAGATCTCGCCCATCCACGCGTCGTGCTCCGGCTTCATCAGCACCGATCGCAGGCACGTCGCCGTGGATGCCCCAGGTCTCACAGGGTCCCCACGGATAGGGCCTTGTCCGTGGAGTGGAAGTTCAGATTTCGAAACCAGGGAATCAACACCGCGCGTTCCAAACCACGATCCCGGCAATTGTACTAGCGCGAGGTGCAGGCCTCGCCTGGCGCACGCGTCGAACACCCTTTGGGCTCTTTCCGAAGCTTCTTGGGGTCTGGCCGCACGCAGTGCCCACACCACAATGTCCAGCTCCGGCCCGCCCGCCGCGAGCGCCTCAAATCGCCCATCGCCGCGCAGCCTGTGGTCCAGCTCCAGCGCCGCCCGCCGCCCCTTCGCCAACCCCTGCGCAAACTCCCCGCCCGGCTCGAGCGGCAGCAGCCGTTGCGTCGCCCAAAGCGCCACCGCCGCCGCGCCCGCGCGCGAGCACTCCAGGCTGATCTCGCCTAAGTGAAGCTCTTTCGACGTGAAATACGTATACGGCGAGTTGTGCTTGTAGAACCGCCCCACCGCTGGATCGCGAAACAACACGCACCCGCATCCATACGGCTGCAGCCCATGCTTGTGCGGATCGATCACGATCGAATCCGCCTGCCCCATCGCCGCAAACGCCATCCGCGCCGGCTCGTCCAGCGCCTCCGCGATCAGCCCGAAGTACCCGCCATACGCCGCATCCACATGCAACCGGAACCCGTACCGCTCCTTGAGCGCCAGAATCTCATCCAGCGCATCGACCGCGCCCAGCGCCGTCGTGCCCAGCGTCGCTACCACCGTGCCCACGTCGCCCTTGCACAATTCCCCCTCCAGCGCTTCCAGGCTCATCCGCCCGCGCCCATCCGCCGCAACGCTCGCATATTCGAGCTTCAGCACGCCCGAGATCCGCTGGTGCGTGTAGTGCGCCTGCTCCGAACCCACAATCCGCCGTCCCGGCGCCAGTTGTCCTGCCATCCACAGCGCCTCCAGATTGGCGAAGGTCCCGCTCGACGTCAGGTGGCCCAAATACTCCTTCCACCCGAACATCACGGCGATCTCCCTTACCGCTTCCACCTCCATCGCCGAGCTCGCTCGCCCGCCATCCAGCGCATGATTGTTGGGATTGATCTTCATCGCCAGCGCATACGCCGCCCGCGCCACCGGATGCGGCGGCTTCAGCATCTGCCCGGCATATAAAGGATGGAAATAGGGATAGTTGTCGCCCAGCCGCCGCGCCGTTTCCTCGAGAACCCCGGCTAGCGCCTCCGGGTTCGCATCCAGCTCAGCCTTAAATTCCGGAAGCGCCCCAAACTCCGCCTCCAGCGCCTCCGTGGCGCGAGCCAGCAACTCGGGAACGCAATCCTTCGCCATGGCGACCTCTCACCTTAACACAGGTCGCAGTGCGCCGCTAACTCCATGTCGGTCAAGGGGTTCTAGCTCGTAACACCATAGGGTGAGATAGAACACACATTTCCTGCAGATTCTATTCGACGAAAATGATAGAATATCGTCAGCGTTAGAACCGAACCGGGCGTGAGCAGTACTCGCCCAAAAGCAAGATTCTGCCAGTGTTCGCTCCGATTCATCCAGCGCAATTCAATCCAGGAAATACGAACAAAATGGAACAAGGTACCGTGAAGTGGTTCAATGACGCGAAAGGCTTCGGCTTCATTTCGCGCCAGAACGGCGAAGATGTCTTCGTGCACTACTCTGCAATCAACTCAAGTGGTTTCAAGAGCTTGCAGGAAGGTCAAGCCGTGCAGTTTAACGTCGTAAAGGGGCCCAAAGGCTGGCAGGCTGCCGACGTACAGCCTCTCTAAACCTGATCGGCCGGATTCCGGCAGAATCTAGCTCGAAACAGCGAAGGGCTGGGAGCACTTCTGGTGACAACCGGGAGCATTCCTGGCCTTTTGCGTTTTTTCTGCCGCCTCCCGTCATCCCAACCCTGCGCAATCTGCCAGCCCCGCAAGCTTGCTCACGTACTTCCATGCGCATAGCGCGACTGACTGGCTGACTCGCCGCCTCGCTCACCTCGCTCGACTTCACACCCTTTAACCCACTATCCTCAAAGGTTGGCCGCATCTTCCTTCATTCAGCGGTTCTACCGGGACTTGTCACACACATGAGCACGCAAACGATCGCCGTACACCTGCCCGATGGGGCCATTCGCGAAGTCCCTTCAGGCACAACGCCTCTCGACATCGCCAACTCCATCTCTCCGCGTCTCGCCGCGGTCTCCATCGCCGCGCGCATCGCTCCGCTCGCCGCAGCCGCCAACCAAAACCCCGCCCGTGACGGCCAGCCGCCAGGCGAACAGCCGTCCGAAGCCGCGATGTACGCCGCCGAAGACGCGGCCGCGCCGCGCCTCGTCGATCTCTCCGCGCCGCTCACCTCTGACGCGCGCCTCGAGCTCGTCAAAGAAACAGATCCCGACGCTCTCAAGGTCCTGCGCCACTCCGCCGCGCATGTCCTCGCCACGGCCGTCCTCGAGCTCTTCCCTGAGACCAAGCTCGGCCACGGACCCGCCACCGACTCCGGCTTTTTCTACGACTTCTACCGCGAGAAGCCCTTCACGCCGGAAGACCTCGCCGCCATAGAGAAGAAGATGGCTGAAGTCGTCGCCCGCGACGAGCCTTTCATCCACGAATTTGCTCCAAGAGATAAGAGCCTGGAAGGCTTCCAGCGCGACGGCGACTTCATGAAGACCCACTTTGTCACCAAATTCACCGTGCCCGGCGAGAAGGTCAGCTACTACCGCAACGGCAAATTTGTCGACTTCTGCCGCGGCCCGCACGTTCCCTCAACCGGCCGCGTCAAAGCCTTCAAAGTCACCAGCCTTGCCGGCGCTTACTGGCTCGGCGACGAGAAAAATCCGCAGCTCCAGCGCATCTACGGCACGGCGTTCTTTTCGAAAAAAGACCTCGACGAGCACTTCGCCCGCCTCGAAGAAGCCGCGCGCCGCGACCATCGCGTCCTCGGCAAGCAGCTCGATCTCTTCAGCATTCAGGAGCTCGCCGGCGCGGGCCTCATCTTTTGGCATCCCAAGGGCGCCATCGTCCGCAAAGTCATGGAGGACTGGATGCGCGACGAGTGCCTTAGGCGCGGCTACCAGCTCGTCTTCACTCCGCACGTCATGCGGCGCGAGCTGTGGAAGGTCAGCGGCCACGAAGGCTTCTACGCGGGCAACATGTACACCCCCATGGAGCTGGATGACGCCGAGTACCGGCTCAAGCCGATGAATTGCCCCGGCCACATCCTCATCTACAAAAACACGCCCAAAAGCTATCGCGACCTGCCCGCGCGCTACGCCGAGCTCGGCAATGTTTATAGATACGAACGCTCCGGAACCATGCACGGCCTGCTGCGCGTCCGCGGCTTTACGCAAGACGATGCCCACATCTTCTGCATGCCCTCGCAGATCGAGAGCGAAGTCGCCGCCTGCATCGATTTCGCCGAAGCCGTTCTCAAGACCTTCGGCTTCTCCGAGTTTAAGGTCGAGCTCTCCACCTGGGATCCCAACGACCGCGCCCACTACGCCGGCTCTAACGAAGACTGGGACCTCGCCAGCCGCTCGCTCGACAACGTACTCAAGGCGAAGGGCATCCAGTACAAAACCATCCCCGGCGAGGCTGCCTTCTACGGCCCCAAGATCGACGTCAAGCTCGTCGACGTCCTCGGCCGCCTCTGGCAGCTTTCAACGGTTCAATTCGATTTCAACCTTCCCGCGCGCTTCGAACTCGAGTACGTCGGCGAAGACGGCGAGCGCCATCAGCCCGTCATGGTCCACCGCGCGTTGTTCGGATCTGTCGAAAGATTCTTTGGCGTCCTCATCGAGCACTATGCAGGCGCATTCCCGCTCTGGCTCGCGCCCGTACAGATCGGCCTCGTCCCCATTAGCGAGAAGCACCTCGCTTACGCACACAAACTCGACGCCGAGCTCAAAGCCGCCGGTCTCAGAGTCGAAACCGATGCCCGCAACGAAAAGATGAACGCCAAGATTCGCGACTTCGCCAACCAGAAGACGCCTTACATCCTCGTCTTCGGCGACAAGGAAGAATCCTCGGGTGCTGTCAGCGTCCGCACCCGCGGCAAAGGCGACCAGGGCGCCATGCCGCTGGCCGCCTTCATCGCCAAGTGCAAGGAATTAGTCGCGAGCCAATCAACGGAGCTGTGAGGTTCACCCTAGGAGCGATTGGGCTGCCGCGGAAAAAGTTCACCGGAAGTCGCCATGCTTCGGAACGTAAGACCTGACGACGCGTCCTCGATTTGCGAGATCTACAACCACTACGTCCTCAAGACGCCGATCACCTTTGAAGAAAATGCCGTCGCTCCCGATGAGATGCGGCAAAGAATCCTGAACGAATCGCAGACGTTGCCATGGCTCGTCTGCGAAGAAGATAGCAAATTGTTGGGGTACAGCTACGCCACCCAATGGAAGGAGCGCTCGGCTTACCGCCACTCCGTCGAAGCGACCGTTTATCTCCTTCCATCATCGGTTGGGAGGGGAAGAGGTTCTGCTTTGCTCGATGCGCTCCTCGCCGAATTACGCACCCGCCGGATTCACTGCGTCATCGGCGGCATCGCGCTCCCCAACGAAGCCAGTGTCGCGCTCCTCGAGAAGTTCGGCTTTCGCCCGGTGGCCCAGTTCAAGGAAGTCGGCTACAAATTCGGCCGATGGATCGACGTCGGCCACTGGCAACTGCTTCTTTAGTTACCAACCTCGCGCCAACTCGCCAACTTGCGCGAAGCGCGTCTGCCCCACCGCAGGTGGTCAGGCGTTAATCGCCATCCCCTCCACCGCCCCGTACCCATCCAGCATCGCCTCGCTCAGCGTGGGGTGCGCGTGGATCGTGAACATCAGATGTTCCACCGTCCCTTCGAGCTCCATCACGGCAACCGCTTCCGCAATCAGCTCCGTCGCCTGCGGACCGATGATGTGCACGCCTAGGATCTCGCCGTACTTCGCGTCGGCCACAACCTTCACAAACCCGTCGTGGCTACCCACAATCGTCGCCTTTGAGTTGCCCGCAAACGGAAACTTGCCCACCTTCACCGTGTGGCCCATCTCTTTCGCCTGCGCCTCGGTCAGGCCCGCGCTGCCAATCTGAGGCTCGGTATAGGTGCAGCTCGGAATCCTATCTTTGCGCACCGGCCTGTACTTTCGCCCCGCGATCTTCGCCATCGCCACCATGCCGCTCATCGCGCCCACGTGCGCCAGTTGCGGCAGTCCGGCCACAATGTCGCCAATGGCAAACACGCCCGGCTCGGCCGTCTCCTGCGCCTCACCAACCTTCACAAACCCGCGTTCCAGCTCGACCTTCGTCTTCTCCAGGCCAATCCCGCTCGTCAGCGGCCCGCGCCCCACGGCCACCAGCACCTTCTCGGCCTCTTTCACCTGAGCGTTGCCATTCGCATCCGTGTAGCTCACGCGAACGCCATCCGCTGTCTTCTCCACCTTCTCCACCTTCGCGCCGGTCTGTGTCTCAATACCGCGCTTCCGGAACACGCGCGCCAGCTCCTTCGAAATCTCCTCGTCCTCCACCGGAACCATGCGCGGCAAAAACTCCAGAATCGTCACCTCAGTCCCAAAGCTCCTGAAGATCGACGCAAATTCCACGCCCACCGCGCCAGCTCCGATCACGATGAGCGACTTCGGCGGCGCGCTCAACTTCAGAATCTCGATATTGGTCAGGATCGTTCCGTCCGCCTTCAATCCCGGCAGCAGCTTGGCCTCCGACCCGCACGCCAGAATCACGTTCTTCGCCTTCACCTGGCTCCCCACCCCGTTTGTCGCCCCGCTCGCCTGCACGTCCACCGTGTGCACGCCGCCTTGCGCAGGCCCCGTCAGCCTCCCGAAACCAGAAAAAACCGCGATCTTGTGCTTCTTCATCAGGAACTCAAGGCCATTCACGTGCTTCGTGATGATCGCGTTCTTGCGCGCGAGCACCGCCGCCCAATCGAGCTGCGGCGTCCCGATCCCCGCAATCCCAAACTCCGGCGCGTCCTTCAGATACTCCCAGAGTTCGGCGTTGAACAGCAGCGCCTTGGTCGGAATGCAGCCCACGTGCAGGCATGTCCCGCCCAGCTTCGGGCTCGTGTCGATGAGCGCGACCTTCAGCCCATACTCTGCTCCGCGAATCGCCGCCGTATATCCCGCCGGCCCGCCGCCAATCACCGCCACGTCACAAATCGTCTCTGGATTCGTTGTCGCCAAGGGAAACTCCATTCCGTGCGCCCTCTGCCGCTCAAGCGCCGCATTCACTTCGCATAGTTTAATTGGGCTCCCGCGCCAACCAGCTATTTCGCGCGTCCTGCCGCGAGTCCGCCTTCAACCAATCTGGCTGCCTCTCGCGCCGTCTCCGCCTCATCCCCGAACCCTTCAATCCATCGCACCGCCGGCTCGCGCCGGAACCAAGTCATCTGTCTCTTCGCGTAGTTGCGATGTCCCTGCTGCGCAGCTCGCACCGCCTCCTCGCTACTCCAAGACTCCCGCAGCACGCCGCGCGCCTGCCTGTAACCCAGCGAGTCCAGCGCCTTCACCGGCCCGAAGCGTTCCAGCAGCTCGCGCGTTTCCTCCACAAGCCCCGCCGCAAACATCGCCGCGCAGCGTTGGTTCAGCCGGTCATAAAGTGCGGCCCGCGGCGGGTTCAGCCCGATCCTCAGCAGCCGGAATCCCGTCAGTGGATCGCGCGCCATCACTTTCGACATCGGCCTCCGCGCCGCCACGCATACCTCAATCGCCCGAATCAGCTTCGCCGTATCGTTAGCGTGAATACGCTCTGCCGTCGCCGCATCCAACCGTTGCAGCACTCGATGCAGCCAGCCGTTTCCATGTCGGTCCGCGCTGCGCCGCAGTCGCGCCCGCAAATCTTCGCGCCGCGCCGGCCCCGCAAATAGCCCCTCCGTCAGCGCGCGCAGATAAAGCCCGGTTCCGCCGGTTACAATCGGCAGCCGTCCGCGCCCGGCAATCTCGCGCATCGCCGCTCGCGCCCGCCGGCTGTACTCGCCCGCGGTAAAAGCCTCATCCGGCTCTGCCACGTCGATCAGATGGTGCGGCACGCGCGCACGGTCCTCGCGCGCCGGTTTGGCCGTGCCCAGCTCCATGCCGCGATACACAGCCACCGAATCGCAACTCACAATCTCGCCGCCAAACCGCTCGGCCAACCCGAGCGAAAGCAACGTCTTCCCGCTCCCCGTCGGCCCCAGCAGAATTGCTGCCAAAGGATCGCGCGGATCGCCCGAAGCCTCGCGCGCAGCCGGAGTCTCGCACTTTGTATTTGGGCACGACTTCCCGGGGCCCCCGGCGACAGGTCTTTGTCGCTGGGGTGGCTTCAGTCGTACCGTAAGGGGCGCAATAAGAACACGGGCTTTAGCCCCGGAGAGGGGCTTCTCATCGCGCGCAGCACTCATGGCCGCCACCACCCCGGCGGAAAAATCCACTTTGGATTCGTATGCAGGAGCCACCACAGGCAAATCGCCGCCGCCACCAGCACCAACCCAAACACCTGGTTGCGCTTGAACACGCGCCGCTGCTCCTCGCGCCGCGCCTTCTCGGCCTGCTGCTCGTTGTACGGCTTGATGCGCGTCTCCACCAATGCGCCTCTCTCGAAGGGGATCTCCGTTTCACTTGCGGCTCCCTTGCTCCACTGAAAGCATTTCTCCTTTTCCTGTCGACCGAAGCCGGGTCAGTCAAGGGGCAATTTCAACGGGAATTGCCCCTCTGCTGAACATTAGGGAGAAGGCCAGGAGGAACGCCGCCGTGGTGCGACGGAAACGCCGTTACACTGAAGAACGCAATCCCAACGCTGACCGCATTGGCGCCAAGAAGAATCAAGAAGCGCCGAACGCCCAGCTTAATTCTGAATCCCCATCGCACCACCGACGCTTCAATTGCCGTTGTCACGCAGAGTGCGATCAAATAGGCTGAGACCCAAGGGAGATCGAAGGCCATCCCTATCGAGACATGGTTTTCCACGAACTGTCCGGGGCCCGTCTCCCAGCTCATTCCCAGCCACGGGATCAGGAAGAATCCGATCAGCGCCGACGCAGCGTTCATCACCACGTCTACCACAATCGCCTTCTTCCAGGTCAGGCCGAAGCCGCCCCGCCAGAGCGCCAGCCACTCCACAATCAGCCCCGCCACGATGGGCACGACGCTGGACATGCGCTGTGTCAGAGCCAATGCCGGCCACACCACGTCTGCGGCAAGGTTAAGAAAGTTCCCCATAGGACTCATGTCCTCCCATTATCTACTGAATAGAACGGCCGGCCCTGCGCGAACTTGCACGAATTCGTACGCGCATATCGGCACCAGAACCGAATGGAAGTCTTGCGAGTGAATCAGGGCCACAATCTCCCCGTTTGACTTCCCATGCCTCCGTTGCCGACCATTGTTCTTCCGGCCATCGAAGAGCCGGTCGAAGGTACTCTCCCATGAAAGTCTTGATCCTTGGTTCCGGCGGCCGCGAGCATGCGTTGGCCTGGGCGGTGGCTCGCAGCCCGCGCGTCACTCAGGTCATCTGCGCCCCCGGCAACGGCGGCATGGCCCAAATCGCCCGGTGCGTCCCCGTCGACCTCAAGAACCTCGCCGCCATGGTCCGCCTCGCCGAAGCTGAGAAGCCCGATCTCACAGATCGTAGGCCCCGAGTCTGCCCCTCTCGCTCGGCATCGTCGATGCCCTCCGCGGGCGTGGTCTGCGCGTCTTCGGCCCCACGCGCGCCGCCGCCATGCTCGAAACCAGCAAAGGATTCGCCAAGCGCTTCTTGCAGCGCCACAACATTCCCACGCCCAACTACGCTGTCTGCGCCACCGCGGCCGAGGTCGAGAAGGCCATCGAGATTTTTCATCCGCCCATCGTGGTCAAGGCCGACGGCCTGGCCGCGGGCAAGGGGGTCATCATTTGCGACTCGCGCCACACCGCCGCCGAGGCCGCCCAGGGCCTCTTCACCGGCGCCCTCCTCGGTGAAGCCGAGCACCAGGTCGTCATTGAAGAGTTCCTCGAGGGCGACGAGGTCAGCTTCCTGTGCCTCAGCGACGGCATGCACGTGACGCCGCTCGTGCTCTCGCAGGACCACAAGCGCATCGGCGAGGGCGACACCGGCCCCAACACCGGCGGCATGGGCGTCTACTCCACCGATACGCTGCTCGATCCCGCTATGTCCGACTGGATTCTGCGCCACATCGCCGAGCCCGCCGTGCAGGGCATGGTGGAAGAGGAGACGCCTTTCACCGGCGTGCTCTACTGCGGGCTCATGATGACCGCCCGCGGCCCGCAGGTGCTCGAATTCAACGCCCGCTTCGGCGATCCCGAAACCCAGGCCATCCTGGTCCGCCTCGAAAGCGAACTTGTCGACGCCCTTGAGGCCTGCATCGACGGCCGCCTCGCCGAAACCACCCTCCGCTGGACCCCTGGCGCCTCAGCGTGCGTTGTGGCCAGTTCCGGCGGCTATCCGGGCAGCTACAAGACCGGCCTGCCCATCACCGGCCTTGCTGCCGCGGCACAGGTGCCGGGCGTGCAGGTCTTCCATGCCGGCACGGCGCAAGTGGGCGGGCAATTGGTCACCGCAGGTGGCCGTGTGCTTGGCGTCACCGCCGTTGCCGACTCTCTCGGCGAGGCGCTGGCCCGCGCCTATCAAGCCATGGCGGAGATTGCCTTCGACGGAATGTACTACCGCCGCGACATCGGCCATCGCGCCCTCGGATCGGCCAGTTAGGTCTTCGGCGTCGCGGCCGACTCAGTAATCAATGACCAGGTAGCCAATAACCAGGAGGTCACGATGAGCGGAGCAATCACATTCGACGAATTACTGGCCTGGAATGACCAGGCATCCGCCTATTGGAAAGCCCACTTCGATGCCAACCCAAATCTGCTCGATCTGCCTTGCGGCATCGGCGGCGCTGCCACTGTACAGGGGTTTGTCCGCCACATCTGGGGCGCGGAACTGCGCTGGGCTCAGCGCCTCGCGGGAGTGCCGGAAACGCCTATGGAAAAGATCCCCGCCGGCCCCCTGGACGCCCTGTTCGACCTGCATTCTCAGGCGTTCGAAATCTTCCGCAGCGTTCTCGCCGCACCCGAAAACACCTGGAGCGATCCCTTCGTTCTCAATTTCGACTGGGTGCCTCCGGAACAGCGAACCGTCTCCCGGCGAAAGGTCGCGGCTCACGCGTTATTCCACAGTCAGCGCCATTGGGCGCAACTGGCTACCCTGGTCCGCAGCGCCGGCTTTCCCTCAAAGTTCCGGGGAGATCTGCTCTTTAGTCCTGCGCTGCAGTAGGCTCCGGCACAGGCTCCGGTTTCGCCTGCTGTTTCTGGAAGCACGACCGGCACAACACTGGCCTGCCTTGGGTCGGCTTGAAGGGGACAGTTGTCTCCGCACCGCACTCCGAACAAGTCGTGCGTGTCTCGGGGCGCACTCGCTGCGAACCCCGGGTACGTTTCGCCTTGCACTGCTTGCAGTGTTTGGGATCGTTCTTGAACTGTTTGTCGTGGAAGAAGATCTGCTCGCCCGCTGTGAACACAAACTCGGCGCCGCAGTCTACACACTTGAGGACTCGATCGGTGAATTCCATGGCCGGCTTCCCTCACAGGGACTTCCCCCGAAATCGGCCATGGCTCAACAGGAACTTGCCGGTCCCGGTTCCCTGTTCTCGTTCGTCGTGCAATACAAGGGGCCCGGACCGCTCCCAAAACAGGGCGGCATTCGAACTTTTACCCGGTAAACCGGGTGCGTAAAAACCCTGCGCGCCAATTGCGTGCCGGGCCATCTTTCGCGCTTCTAAGGTTTCTGAGGGATTGCAGCATCGTGTCCCATGGCCTCAGCGTTTGCGAGCGAGCCAAAGGGCTGCTACGGATTCGATCGACAGAACCTGGTGAAACGCTACAGTCAATTGCGCCGCCGCGCTGCCGCCCCTATCCTCTTTGGGGTATCGGTGGCTTTCGTTTCTCTCAATCGAAAGCCGCCTGAACGGCGCTTCTCGCGGCGGGTTAGGAATCTAGTCTTGCTCTTTGCGAGCCTTCTTGCGGTTCCGCTTGCGCGCCAAGGCTGCCTTGACGCGGCGCTTCTCGCCGGGCTTCAGGTAGTAGGAGTGACGCTTCACTTCCTTGATGATGTCCTCCTGCTGTACCTTCCGCTTGAACCGGCGTAGCGCGTTTTCCAGCGGTTCGCCTTCCTGAACGCGAACCTCCGCCAAAGGTCTCCACCTCCAAACCTGCCTGTAAGGCTCCACATATCATACGCGAGTTTTGATTTGGGAGCCAATCTGAGGCTTTCCATGGGGTTACGCGGGCCGGTTTCTCCCTCGGGACAGGTCCTCGCCTCCGTTTCCGGCGCGCTGGACTCGCCCGGCGCCTCGTCGCAGGCAATTAAACTCTCAAACGGAGGTCCCCATGCTCCGAACCTATCAGGGTAATTCGCCCCAAATCCCCGCAAGCTGCTACATCGACGCCTCCGCGCAGATCCTCGGCGATGTCGTGCTCGGCGACCGCTCCTCGGTGTGGATGAATGCCGTCCTGCGCGGCGACGTCAACTCCATCCGCGTCGGCGCCTGCTCCAACGTGCAGGACTGCACCGTCCTCCACGGCCAGCGCAACCTCTATCCCGTCATCGTGGGCGACTGGGTCACCATCGGCCATAATGCCACGGTCCATGGCTGCGTGGTCGAGGATATGTGCGTCATCGGCATGGGAGCTCGCGTCCTCAACAACAGCCGAATTGGCGAAGGCTGCATCATCGCCGCCGGCTCCGTGATTCCCGAGCACACCGTCGTTCCTCCGCGCACCCTCTGGGCCGGCGTTCCCGCCAAGCTCCGCCGCGAACTCAGCGACAAAGACCGCACCCTCATCCTCGAATACGCGCAGAACTACCTCGACTACGTCGAAATCTACCTCAAGAATCCTCCGCAAACGCTCTGACTCGCTCGCCCCGTTCCAATCGACATGTCAACGCCGCCGGCTTCCAACCTCGCGAAGATGAACGCGGCGTCATCTTTACGCGCTTTATCAAGAGATTGCGCTCAATCTCGTTGACATTTATCTGCCTGAAATAGTCGGATAGTAAACAGCCCGGCTCTGCCGGTTCTCATTCGAGAGTCCATGCAAGAACACGCAATCATTCCCCACCCACAGTCTTCGTGCCGGCTCATTGCACTCGCGCCGCTGGTCGCCGCGCTGGCTCTCGGTTTCTGCATCGCCGTTCCAGCGCGCGCGCAAACCGCCCCCGCAGCGAACACACCCGATCGCACTTCGCTTCCCGATGCGCCTTCACCGAAAAAATGTGCCCAGGACGAAGTGACGATCCGCAACACGCCGCGCAATTTCCTTTGCGATCAGGGAGCCATCTGGACCAGCCCTCGCAGCCTGCGGCCGCACGACCTTGAGTGGCTAGCGCCGCTAGCTGTAGCTACCGGCGTGGCCCTCGGCACCGATCACCACGTCATGACACAAGTTGTGTCAAAGAATCCCAGCTTCAACCAAGCCAGCATCAACACTTCCAACGCGATGATTTACAGCATGGTCGCCGTTCCTGTAGGCGTCTACGGATTTGGCCACTTCCAGCAGAATGACCACGCGCGCGAAGCTGGCATCCTCAGCGCAGAGGCCATGCTTGACGGCGTGGTTGTCGAACAGGGTTTGAAGCTGGTCTTCTGGCGCGAACGGCCCAACGTGGACAATGCGCGCGGGCACTTCTTCCAGTCAAGCGCGGGCGTTGACTCTTCCTTCCCCTCGTCGCATAGCCTCATCGCGTGGTCCGCCGCGTCCGCGCTCGCCGCCGAGTACCCTTCGCACTGGACCGAGTTTGCCCTCTATTCCGCGGCCACCGGCGTCAGCCTCACCCGCGTTCTGGGCCAGGAGCACTTCCCCTCCGATGTGCTGGTGGGCAGCGCTGCCGGCTGGCTCATCGGCCGCTACGTCGTTCGCCATCATCATCACTCGTCGCTGAGCGAACATATCGCCCACCACAAATCCTAGGCGTCCGATCCCTGACCCCTGATCCCTGCCGGGGCCCCCAGCGAGCGGCGGGCGCCCTCTGGGCGACTCGCTGGGGTGGCTTGGTCCCTGTCCTCAATCCGGCCGCAAATTCAATCCGAAGTCCGCCGGGTCGCCGAGCACGTTCAGATAGTAGTTCTCGTTGGGATAAGGAACATAGATCTGATCCGAAGGCTTCACGCTTGAGTACCTCTGCCAGCGCGGATTGCTGTGATCTTCTCCGGCTATGTCGGTGAAGGTGAAGGTCAGCCACGGCCAAACGCGGATGTACTCCACCGTGACCTCCGGCACCCGGGCAGTCTCCACAGTCACCTTGCCGTAGACGCGCACCAGCGCCAGCGCGGGTATCTTAGCGGGGTCCACTTTGAGCCTTGCCAGAAAATCTCCATCGCCGGTCTTGGCCACCAGCATGATGTGGCAGTCCGTTTCGCCGTCGAAGAAATGGTGCTGGACCAGCAGCGTCACATCGCCGCCCTTTTGTGCGGGCGGAGTAATGCCGCGCACAATGCCGAACCACGCTACGTACGTGTCCGTCTTGCCGTGCATCGTGTAGTTGCCGCCGAAGGCCGTATCGTTCGTCTGTTCCTTCTTGCTGAGGCGGGAAAAGAAGGGCGATTCGGCGGCCGTCGGGCTGTAAGAGCAGGTCGCCAGCACTCCGGTCGGCTTCAACTCCTTTACCGGCTGCACATCCAGGGGAGTTTGCGCTGCCGAGACAGCCACAAACAAAACCACCGCCGCCAGTGCAACTGCGCGACCATGCATAGAAACCTGCTTCCCGGGAAAGCCGCTCGAAGATTCGACGCGCTCCGACGCAGAAAGTCTAGCGCGAGACAGAAGAGCCGCCCATCGCTCCGGGCGGCTCATCTTTTGTTTCCTGATCCCTGGTCCCTGTCTTTAGCAGTTCAGCACGTCCTGCAGCTTGCTCAACGTGCGATGCAGGTCCTTGTCGGTGCGGCGCTGCTCGTCGATCTTGCCGATCGAGTGCATCACCGTGGTGTGATGCTTGTTGCCGAACTGGCGCCCGATTTCCGGCAGGCTCGCCTCGGTCATCTGTTTGGCTAGGTACATGGCGATCTGCCGCGGCACCACCACATTGCGCGAGTTGTTCTTTTGCTTCAGGTCCGCGACGCGCATGCCAAACTGTTCGGCCACGGCGCGCTGAATCGCCTCGATCGTGATCTTGCGCACCTGCATGTCGATGAACTGTTTCAGGCACTGCTGCGCGGCGGCCAGTGTGATCTCCATGTGATTTAACTGGCACCACGCGATCAGCCGCACCAGCGCGCCCTCCAGCTCGCGCACGTTGGTGCGCACGTTCGAGGCAATAAACAGCGCAACATCGGTGGGCAACTGCACCTGCTCGCTCTCGGCCTTCTTAAGCAGGATGGCGACCTTGGTCTCAAGATCGGGCGGCTGAATGTCTGCGATCAATCCCCACTCGAAACGCGAGCGCAGCCGTTCCTCAATCTCTGTCAGCTCCTTGGGCGGGCGGTCCGAGGCAATCACCACCTGCTTCATCGACTCGTGCAGCGCGTTGAACGTGTGGAAGAACTCCTCCTGCGTGCGCTCCTTTTGCGAAATGAACTGGATGTCGTCGATCAGCAGCACGTCTACCGTGCGGAAACGGTCGCGGAAGCTGGTCATGCGATCGTTGCGGATCGAGTTGATCATCTCGTTGGTGAACTTCTCCGCCGACGCGTAGCAGATGCTCGAGGCCGGCTGCCTCCGCTTCACCTCGTGCCCGATGGCGTGCATCAGGTGCGTCTTGCCCATTCCCACGCCGCCATACAGAAAGAGCGGATTGTAGGCGCGCGAGGGCCGCTCGGCCACTGCCAGTGCCGCGGCGCGGGCAAACTGGTTGCCGTTGCCGATCACGAAAGCCTCGAAGGTGTAGCGCGGATTGAGCTGCGCTGCGGTCGACCAGTCGAAGCGTCCCTGCTCGGGCATGCGTGCCGTGCTCGCGGGCGGCGCCGTGGGCGCGTGCGAGGGCACCGGGCCAAATCCACCATCCTTGCGCTGCGGCGGGATCGAGGGATCTTCCTCGGCGGTTACGAAGCAGACGTCGTCAAACTCGAGCGCATGGAGATCGATGGCCTCCTGAATCAAGTCGCAGTATTTGTCGCCTATATGCTGGAACTCCGGCGAGGGCACGCGCACGTAAAGCTTGCGGCCCGCGGCATGACTGAATCGGGTGGGCTTGAGCCAGGTCTCGAACGATTGCCGGATAACCTTCTTCTCTAACGCTGCGAGAATCTGGAGCCAGGGGTTGAGTGCCGGTGTCGGCGAAGTCGCGAATCCCATCGTACAATCCTTGCCCATTCCGCCGGCATAGCGCCGAGCGGTCCGTTTGCGGCTTTTCAGGCAACGGTTCCCTCCTGGCGGAAAGCGTCTCGCCTCCCGTCCAGTTCCCTGTGACCGATTACCTGTCTACCGCTGGTCTGCCCCGGAAGACTCGACCCCAGGGCCCTTGAACAAAACATCCGTAACAAAAAACGCGCGAAATTTCACACGAAATTTCAGGAACGGTCCCGATAGTAGCACATCTCAACGCCGTTGCAATCCCTGTTTCACATAAGTTTTCTGCGATCTTGAAGAGTTGCACCAAGGATGGTGAAACTCGGCTCCGAGGTTACCCGCGTTACTGAAGTGCAGCACTCCAACTACGTCTTCGTCTTCTCTGTGATCGTACTTTCCAGAATACGCCTGAACTCCCCACGGCGTTGCCACATCGTGAAGTCCGCTCCTGCTCTGGATTCCATCGACCGCCTACGCTATACTCGAGGATGTCGCTAATGCGCAGATTTTCTTTGAGAAACAGGAGCGGGTCACGATGCCGAAGCGAACCTTTCAACCCAGCCGCCGCCACCGTGCGAAAACACACGGTTTCCGGGCACGCATGAAGTCCAAGGCCGGGGCAGCCGTGCTCAGCCGCCGCCGCGCCGCCGGCCGCAAGCGCGTGTCCGTCAGCGCCGGGCATCGCGACTGATCTCCCAAAGCGGTCCAGTTTTGAAGATCACTTCTGTCTGAACCGGAATGCGCCGTGCGCTGTGGAGATTCCCATCGAGCCTTCCTCATGAACTCACTTTCCCAGCCTGCCCGGCGTCAATCGTTGGTCAACTCGCGCTTGCGCAAACACGCGGACTATCTGCGCGCCTACGCGGCCGGCCGCAAGCGCCAATCCGCAAACATGAGCTGGTTTCTCGCGCCGCAAACGCAGGACGGCTTGGTCGCCAGCTTTCCGGCCCCGGCGCGCATCGGGCTTACCGTGAGCAAAGCGCTCGGCAAAGCGCATCAGCGCAACCGCATCAAGCGCCGCATGCGCGAGGCTTTGCGCCGTCACGTCGACCTGCTGCCCCATGGCTTCGATCTCATCTTCCATCCCCGCAGCAATGTGCTGACCATGGGGTTCGCGCAACTTGAAAGCGAGGTTGCGCGTATTCTTGAACAGGCCAAGTCCGAGTCGGAGCGCTTTGAAAGGGCACGACCGGGGCACCCTCTGGGTCGCGTGCCGCAACGGCCACAATACGAACGAGGGCTTTAGCCCCTGAGGGATCTTGACTGGGCCAAAGAATTAAAGCCATGACACGCCTCTTGCTTGCATTACTCGCCTTCTATAAGCGCTGGCTCTCGCCGGTGTGGCATGCGTTCAGCGCGGGCGGGTGCAAGTTCCGCCCAACTTGTTCTGAGTACGCTGCCGAGGCTATCGCAATCCACGGCCCGCTGCGCGGCTCTGCGCTGGCGGCCTGGAGACTGCTGCGCTGCCATCCCTTTACCCGCGGAGGGTTCGATCCCGTCCCCCTGCCCCGAATCCGGCCTGCCCAGCCTCCCCGCGTTGGCTCGGCGGGCCATCGTCCCGGAACCGCATACCCCCACGAACCGTTACCATAAGAAGAGCGGCTGCCCTGCGGGCTGCCCTTTCAAGAACGATAGGAAGCATCCTTTGCCCGAAATTCACAATCCCAACTTGCAAACCCAGGGATCCGGTGGCGGTGGTAGTGGCGGCGATATGCGCTCCCTCATGGCCTTCATGCTCATCGCGATGGCCCTCTTCCTCGGCTACCAATACTTCTTCGCCAAACCCAAGCCGGAAGAGCAGCCACCCACGCCGGCTCAATTGCAGCCCGCCGCGCCCGCCGCTCAGCCCGCGAAGGGCCAGATACCGCAGGCCGCGACATCGAAAGTGGCGCCGCGAGCCGCGCCGCAGGTCTCTGCCGCCGCCGAAGCCCCGATCACCGTCGAAAACCAGTTCTACAAGATCGTCCTCACCAATCGCGGTGCGCAGGTCCAGCATTGGATTTTGAAAAAGTACTTCGATTCAGCCGGCAAGCCCCTTGACCTCGTGCAGCCCCAGGCTTCGGCGCACGTCGAGGCCGCGGAGCACTTGGGCCTTCCCCTGTCGCTCTTCACCTACGATTCGGCGCTCACCACGCAACTCAATCAGGCCCTCTACCAGGTCACTGTGTCGGGAGCCCAGCCCTCCGCAACGGGCTTGGTCGTGGCTCCTGCGGCCATTACCTTTCACTACGCGGCGAACGGTCTCGACGTCGTAAAGACCCTCCGCTTTGACTCGAGCTACGTCGTCGCGATCGAGGCTCAGGTCAAGCAAAACGGCGCGCCGGTCCGTGCGCTGGTCGCCTGGCCCGCCGGTTTGGGCGACATGGAAGAACTCCAGCAGACGGGGATGATGCCGACGCGGACGCCGACCCCCTCCTTCTTCGCCTGGTCAATCGCTGGCAAGCAGGACTCACAGGCTGTGTCCAAGGTCAGCGGGAACAATACCCTCGACCAGCCGTACGAGTACGCGGCCGTCATGGATCTCTACTTCGCCTCGGCCTTTCTGCCCGACGCGCCCGATCGCACCACCGTGGTCACGCTGCACAACGCCATCGAGCTGCCCGGCGATACGAGTGACCCGAATAGCAAAAAGACTCACGTCGACGTGCTGGGCCTGGCGGTCGGCGACACTAGTGGCGATACCCGCCTTCGCTTGTTTGCCGGTCCCAAGGCAACCGACCTGTTGGCCTCGATTCACGCCACAAGTCCTGATGGCAAGCCCGACGGTCCCTCGCTCTCACCCCTCATCCAGTACGGCTGGATGACAGTCATCGCCAAGCCCCTTTACATCATCCTGCGCTTCATGGTGCGCATGGGGATCTCGAACTGGGGCTGGGCCATCATCCTGTTCACAGCCATCTTCAACCTGATTCTTCTGCCTACGCGCCTGATGATGACCAAATCATCGCTGAAGATGATGCGCATCCAGCCCAAGGTCGACGCCATCAAGAAACGCTACGCGAATCTCAAGATGAACGATCCCAAGCGGAACGAGATGAACGCCGAGATGATGGCCCTCTACAAAACCGAAGGCGTCAACATGTACGGAAGCTGCCTGCCCATGCTCCTGCAGATGCCGTTCTTCTTCGCCTACTTCCGCGTGCTGCAGAACGCGGTCGAGCTGCGCCAAGCCCACTGGTACTGGCTGCCCGACCTCTCGCAGCCCGATCCCACGCGCATTCTGCCCGTCTTCGTCATCGTCACCATGTTCCTCACCCAGTACATCACCCCCTCGCCGGGCATGGATCCCACGCAGCGCCGCATGATGGCCTTTATGACGCCGATCTTCTTCGGCTACATCCTCTGGCACTACCCCTCGGGACTGGCGCTCTATTGGCTTACCGGCAACCTGATGATGCTGGCCATGCAGATCGGCATCAACCGCTCCCATTGGGGTAAGGAGATGCACGCCATCGCCGCCCGCCGCGCCGCGAAAAAGCCCGGCGGCAAGAAGAGCTAACGGCTAAAAGCTAAAGGCTTGAAGCTGCTTTTCTACTCCCTATTCCCTACCTCCTTGCCGCCTCGTTCCCTTGTTCCCTCGGTCCCTGCTACCTACCCCCTGACCCCGTTCCCTGGTTTATCGTTGAAGGCGTATGGCCAGCCCTGAAGTTCCCGTTCCCCATCCGGCGCCCGAAGCCGAGGAGATCTACCGCCGCTGGATTCGCTTTCTCGATGAGGAGTTCCTGCGCCACGGCTCTCCCGAGCGTCGCGCCGAGATTGTGCGCGACCAGCTCTGCCAGCTGTATCTTTGGCCGTCCCCACGGCGGCAAGCTCAATCTCGCGCTCACTTCCGAACTGCCGGGCAACGTCGCCAATCTCTCGCTCGATCCGCTCAATGTCACCATGGAGGCCGAGCACTTTGCCGAAGTCGACCGCGATCGCTTTGCGCGGCGCAAGCCCCTGCTCTGGTTCTGGCAGATGTTCGATCGCTCGCCATTGGGCCTGAATCACTGGCTGGGATTGCGTTTCCGCTGCATGTTGGGCCGCCACATCTTTGAGCGCATCGGTTCCGGGGTCAAAATCTACCACGGCGTTGACTTGACCTACGGCTACAACCTCTCCATCGGCGACGGCGTCACCATTCGACAGCGCGCGCTGCTCAACGATCGCGGCGGCATCACCATCGGTGACAACGCCATCATCGGCTCCTACTCCCGCATCTACTCCTTCTCTCACCATGCCGGGGATTACGACAGGATCCGCCTTCAGCCAACGGTCATCGGTGCCGGCGCGCACATCGGCAGCCACGCCATTGTCTTGGCCGGCCAGAACGTCGCCCCCGGCGAATCCGTGGGCAGCTTCCCCGCCGACCGCGCCTGAGCCCCCGCGTCCCCGCACTCTGATCCCCGACCCCTGCTTCTGTTAAACTCGCAGAACAGCCCTCCGCCATGTTGTTCAAAGCTCTCAGTGCGGCCGTCTACGGGATCGACGCCAACCTCATCGAAGTCGAGGTCGACTATAGCGGCGTCGTCACCAACGAAGATCACTTTCACACCGTTGGCCTGCCTGACGCCGCGGTGCGCGAAAGCCGCGACCGCGTGCGCGCCGCGATCAAGAACTCCGGCTACACCATCCCGCCCACCTTCATCACCATCAATCTCGCGCCCGCAGACCTCAAAAAAGAAGGCTCCGGCTTCGATCTGCCCATCGCCGTCGGCATCCTGGGCGCCTACGGCGCCCTGCGCTCGAATGACCTCAGCCGCTTTCTGCTGGTAGGCGAGCTCGGACTCGACGGCGGCGTGCGCCCCATTCCCGGCATGTTGCCCATCGCTATCCTCGCCCGCGAGAAAGGCATTGCCAACCTGATTCTGCCCGCCGCCAACGCCGCCGAGGCCGCGGTGGTCGAGGGCGTTAACGTCTATCCCGTCTCCTCGCTCCTCGATGTCCTGGAGCTTGCTCGAACGCCTCCGTCGTCGGCGTCATCCAGCGCGAGCCCTACCGCGTCGCGACCCAGGAGCTCCTCGGACAGCTCCAGCAGTTCACGGTGGACTTCTGCGATGTGCGCGGCCAGCAAACCGCCAAGCGCGCCCTCGAAGTCGCCGCGGCCGGCAGCCACAACATTCTCATGATCGGCCCGCCCGGCTCAGGCAAGACCATGCTCGCCAAACGACTGCCCTCCATCCTGGCTCCGCTCACCTTTGAGGAAGCGCTCGAAACCACCAAGATCCACTCCGTCGCCGGTGTCCTCGAGGCCGGCGCAGGCCTCGTCACGCAGCGCCCCTTTCGCTCGCCCCACCACACCATCTCCGACGCCGGCCTCATCGGCGGCGGCATCGTTCCGCGCCCCGGCGAGGTCTCGCTCGCCCACAACGGCCTACTCTTTCTCGATGAGCTGCCGGAGTTTCCCCGCAACGTCCTTGAAGTCTTGCGCCAGCCCCTTGAAGACCACACCGTCACCATCGCCCGCGCCTCCATGTCGCTCAGTTTTCCCTCGCGCTTCATGCTCGCCGCGGCCATGAATCCCTGCCCCTGCGGCTACTTCAACGACAAGTCCCGCGAGTGCATGTGCACTCCGCCCATGATTCAGCGCTACGTCGCCAAAATCTCCGGGCCCTTGCTCGACCGCATCGACATCCACATCGAAGTTCCGGCCGTTCAATACAAGGAATTGCGCGGCGGCGCGGCAGCCGAAGGCTCGGCCCAGATTCGCGCCCGCGTCATGTCTGCGCGCGAGCGCCAGCGCCAGCGTTTCAAAAAGCATAGCGAGAAGATCTACGCCAACGCGCAGATGACCACACGCCAGATTCGCGCCTACTGCGAATTGAGCGCCGACGCCGAGCGCCTGCTCGAGCGCGCCATGCAGCAGCAGGGCCTCACTGCCCGCGCCCACGATCGCATCCTCAAAGTCGCCCGCACCATCGCCGATCTCGAGGGCGTTGACAATCTCTCTGTCGCCCACCTCGCCGAAGCCATCCAGTACCGCACCCTCGATCGCAGTTATTGGGCATGATGCCGGTCCTCACCGCGCGAAACCACTCCAATCCGCTGCATTTCGGAACAGCGCACAGCCATAAGCTGTTCACTCACTCGCCAATATCGCGGTTACCTTGGGTTATGAATACGTCTTCCTATCTGACCGCGGCGTCGATATTCCGGATAACATACATCTCACGTCCTCAAAGCAGCGAGGAGGCACTCGTGCACGGTATTGCCCTTCAATCCGGCTGGGAAACCTTCCTGCTTGCCGCCCCGCTCGTGGGCATGATCGTGGTGGGCATCTTTCGGCTCGATGAGATCGCTACCACCCCAAAGCGTCAACGCGGTCGGCGTCCCAGGCTGACCGGCAATGACGAGAACGGCCGGGTGCTGCTGAGCGACCCGGACGGTCGGCCCTGGCCCGACGCGCGCAGCCGCAATTGACCGAGCCCAATTGACTGAAAAGGTTCGCCCCGCCCGCCATGGCGGTCTTCGCCGGTCCGCGCCGGATTCCGCACCGGCCGCAGCTCCCATCGGAACGCGCCGGAAATCGATTGATAATACAAGGGTTAAGTCAACTTTCATCGGCGCTTCAGCTCACCCCGGGATCAGGCCGGCAAAGATCGGAAATCACGCCCCAAATGCCCCGAAATAACTATTGACCGGGGCCAGGGTTGGATATACTCTCAACATAGCCATCCATAGAGGGCAGGTTGCGTTTTGCGGCCCGGTGTGCCCGTCAGCCATTTCCCGCATCAAACTTTGAGCGAAGGCTCCGTTGATGCCTTGGGTGCGTTTCCAACAGCACCGCGAATGGCCAATGACGCGTCCGGGTGTCTAAGGCGCAAACTATATGCGCTCTACGGCATGGCATCCATTTCATAACGTGCAATGGCCCCGCAAAGATTTTGATCGCGGGGCCTGCAAAGTGCGTCTAAGAGATGGAAGCGGCAATTTGGGGCAGCCCCCGACTGTAATGGCTCCCCTCTGCTGCGCCGGGTGCGCCGACCGTGCCTCCCAGTGCAGGCATTTGAAAAAGAAGGAGATACACAATGCGTTCCGATCTTGTTTTTCGGGCACTTTCTCAGGTGACCAATCGCTACCAGCTCTGTCAACTGGCAAGCAAGGCAACCCGTAAGCTTCACAAGCCGAATACACGGCTGCAGGACACCACAAACGAAGTTTTGTGCCGTTTTGAATCGTCCAATCCTGGAGCCGCGACGCGCGAAGAGGCGCCTGCGGCTCAACCGGTCGAAAGGCGCCGTGCGGCATAACGGCGTCTCTCGCCGCATGATCGGTTCGTTCAGCTTTCGGTTTCAAGGCAACTTCCCGACGAAGAGGTCACGTCCTTCCCGGCGCTCCACTATTCCAGATCAGTTTGGGGGATGGTTCAAGACTGGTTTGCGCCGGCTGAGTTTTTGAATACCCTTCTGGTTGATCCTCTGGAGTACTTCCCCCTCCGCATTCCCACCCAACACATCCCGCCTTCGCGCAGGTGAACATGACCATTGCAGAACTCAAAGAAAAAAACATTACCGAATTAAGCCGCATTGCCCGTTCCCTTGAAATCCCGGGAACCAGCGGCCTCCGCAAGCAGGACCTGATCTTCAAGATCCTTCAGGCGCAAAGCGAAAAGGAAGGCCACATCTTCGCCGAAGGTGTGCTCGAGATCCTCCCCGACGGCTATGGCTTCCTCCGCTCTCCCGATTACAACTATCTGCCCGGCCCCGACGACATCTACGTCTCGCCTTCGCAGATTCGCAAGTTCGATCTCAAAACCGGCGACTCCATCAGCGGCAACGTCCGTCCGCCCCACGAGGGCGAGAAATACTTCGCCCTGGTCAAAATCGAGGCCATCAACTTCGAGTCGCCCGAGGAGACGCGCAACAAGATCCTCTTTGACAACCTCACCCCCCTCTATCCTCAGGAGCGCATCAAGATGGAGACGGTGCGTGAAGGCATCAGCGGCCGCGTCATGGATCTGCTCACGCCGGTCGGCAGGGGCCAGCGCGGTCTCATCGTCGCTCCGCCACGCACCGGCAAAACCATGCTGCTGCAGTCCATCGCCAACTCCGTCACCACCAACCACCCCGAGGTCGTGCTTATCGTCCTGCTTATCGACGAGCGCCCTGAGGAAGTCACCGACATGCAGCGCTCGGTCAAGGGCGAAGTCATCAGCTCCACCTTCGACGAGCCTGCCGCCCGTCACGTGCAGGTGGCCGAGATGGTCATCGAGAAGGCCAAGCGCCTCGTCGAGCACAAGCGCGACGTCGTCATTCTCCTCGACTCCATCACCCGTCTCGCTCGCGCTTACAACACGATCGTTCCGCCCTCGGGCAAGGTCCTCTCCGGCGGCGTCGACTCTAACGCGTTGCAGCGGCCCAAGCGCTTCTTCGGCGCGGCCCGCAACATTGAGGAAGGAGGCTCGCTCACCATCATCGCTACCGCCCTCGTCGACACCGGCTCCCGCATGGACGAGGTCATCTTCGAGGAATTCAAGGGCACCGGCAACATGGAAATCATCCTCGACCGCAAACTGGTCGATAAGCGCGTCTTCCCGGCCATCGACATTCAGCGCTCCGGCACCCGCAAGGAAGAGCTGCTCATTCCCAAGGAAGACCTGCAGCGCGTCTTCATCCTTCGCCGCGTGCTCAACCCGCTCTCGCCCGTCGAGGCCATGGAGCTTTTGATCAGCCGTCTCGAGAAAGTCCGCAATAACGCCGAATTCCTGGCCAACATGAATCAGTTGTAGGCAGGTTTCAGCTCTGGGGTCTAGGTGGTCTGGATTTACCGGAGCAATTGGAAAGGCCGGGGCGCTTCCCGGCATTCTCTGAAAATGGCAACGCTGGTAAACTAGATAAATCGTGGGGCTGTAGCTCAGCTGGGAGAGCGCCTCGTTCGCAACGAGGAGGTCGCCGGTTCGATCCCGACCAGCTCCACCAAATCCCTCCCGCCAACCGGCCCAAGTACCCTTTGCCCGGGTGTACCTACGTCCCTAGCTGAACAAATCCTTCATCTTCTCCATCAGACCCGGCGACGTGGGCTTGTTCTCCACGCTCATCGTCTCCGCCAGCTTCGCCACCAGCTCGCGCTGCGCGCGGTTGAGCTTGCGCGGAATCTGCACCACCACCTTCACGATCAGGTCGCCGTTGCCCTTCTCGTTCAGGTAAGGAACTCCGCGTCCGCGGATGCGCAACTCCTTGCCGCTTTGCGTGCCTTCGGGGATCTTGATGTTGATCGGACCGTCAATGCCGGGAATCTCGAATTCAGCGCCCATCGCGGCCTGCGGAAAGCTGATGGGCAGCACGCAATGAAGGTCCGCGCCATGGCGCTCAAAAAAGTCGTGCGGACGGACGGAGAGAATCACGTAAAGGTCGCCTTTGGGGCCGCCGAGCCGGCCTGCATCGCCTTCGCCGGCGTATCGGATGCGCGTGCCCTCCTCCACGCCTGGCGGAACCTTCACGCTGAGTTTCACTTCGGTGGCTGCGCGCCCGTCGCCGCGGCAGGCGGAGCAGGGATCGCCAATCACCGAGCCTGTGCCGCCGCAGGCGCCGCAAGTGCGCGCCACGGAAAAGAATCCCTGCTGATAGCGGATCTGGCCGTGTCCCTGGCAGTGGCTGCAAACACTGGGGCCACGCCCTGAGGCGCTGCCTCTGCCCTTGCAGACGCCGCACACCTCCCGGCGGCGAATCTTCACCTCTTTCTCTGTGCCGAACATCGCGTCTTCGAAGTCGATGGTCAGATCGAACCGCAAGTCGTCGCCCCGCTGCTGGCGCGGCCCGCGCGTGCCCCCGCGCGGCATGCCGCCCATCGAAAACATTTCGCCAAACAAGTCGCCGAAGATGTCACCCAGGTCCACGTTGCCGGCAAATGGCCCCGCGCCAAATCCCTGCGCGCCCAAGCCGGCGTGGCCGTAGCGGTCGTAGGCCGCGCGCTTGTCGGCATCGCTCAGCACCTGGTAGGCTTCGCTGGCCTCCTTGAACTTTTCTTCAGCTGTGTGGTCGCCGGGGTTGCGGTCAGGATGATACTTCAGCGCCTGTTTCCGGTACGCGCTCTTCAATTCCTGATCGCTGGCGTCGCGCGTGACGCCCAGAACCTCGTAATAATCTGCTTTGCTCACTCTTGTATTAGAACCCATTCTTTCCCTAGCCAGCTTTCAACGATCCGCTGTCAGCCTTCAGCTTCCGGCACTCGGAACTTCCGCCATGTTCACCTTTTCTTGTGGGCGAATTCCAATGCCTCTATGTTTGTGCCGCCTCAACCGCCTGCACTCCCACAATGCAGCTAAATGCTAAAAGCTAGGTCTTTGACCGCTTGGTTTTGTACCAACCTGGGTGCCCCAGGTCCCGATTTTGGGACCTGGGATTGACAATCGTAAGGCTCGAATTCACGCGGTCAAGGACCTAAGAGCTAAAAGCTGCTTCACTCGCTTATTTGCTTCGGATTGTGCGCCACGCGCACCAGAGCCGGCCGCAGCAGCCGCTCGCGCATCCTGTAACCGCGGCGTACCTCCTCGGCCACATGCTGGTCCGGTACATCATCGCGCTCCACCGTGCCCAGCGCCTCATGAATGCGCGGATCGAAGACCTCGCCCACCGTGGGAATCACGTTCACCTGCATCTTCTCGAGGATCTCCTCCATCTGTTTCACAATCAGGCTCACGCCGGAGCGCAACTGGTGCGCCGAGCCGGTCGATTTCAACGCCAGCGCGAAATTGTCCAGCACCGGCAGGAACTGCTCCACCACGCTGCCGGCCACGTAGTCGCGATATTCGGCCCGTTCGCGCTCCGCGCGCTTGCGCGCATTCTCAAACTCAGCCTGCAACCGGGCCAGGCGATCCAGCAACTGGTCGCGCTCGGCCTTCAATTGCTCCACTTCCGTTTGCGCAGCCTGTTCCGCCGTGACTCCGGTCTCCGTCTGCGCCGCCGCCCCGGTCGCACTGGCGACCTCTTCCTCATCGGCCGGCGCCGGCAACTCCGTCGAGGGGTCGATGTTCGCTTCCCCGCCGCCCGGCGTTGTCTCAGCCGGTTGCGCCTCGGTCAATTCTGTCTCTCGCTTCCACATGATTCAGCACATTCTCCGCAAGAATCGATAGCCTCATCGATTTAGATGAAATTCATCGCGCTCGGCTGCAGGCTTCCGCGCCAAACGGCGATGCAAATCATTCGTATTGGACACCTCACTCGCCGTCAGCACACGCCGTGCCTACGCCGGAGGAACGTCGAGGATGCGCTCGGAAAGATGCGCAATGTAGCTCACCGCCTGGATCATCTCCTGATATTGAATCCGCGTGGGAGCAATCACTGCCACCGTGCCCAGATTGGCGCCGCCCAGCCGTGCCGGCGCGCCGATGAGCACCAGGTCCTGCATAGCGGGCGAGGCTTCGTCCAGGCCCACCACCACGCGCACCTCCTGCTGGCGCCCGTCCACGTAAGCGTTCAACAGCTCCACCAGCCGCTGCTTGGCCTCCAGGGCCAGCAGCATCTGGCGCAGCCGCTCGCGATCCTGCTCGGCGCTGATAAGGTTTGCGATGCCTTCCACGAAGATCGTTGGTCCCGCTTCATCGCTGGCCAGCGCGCCCTTGCGGCACAATTCCTCCACCGACGCCAGCAATTGCCGGTAGGCTTCGCGCTCCACTTCCATGCGCCGCGCCACTTCAGCCTGGATACGCTCGATCGGCCAGCCACGAAAATTCTCGTTCAGATAGCTCCCCGCCGTCTCCAGTTCCACCGGCGTCATCTGATGATCGAGCGCCAGCACGCGATCCAGCACAGCGCCGGCCTGCGTCACCAGCACTGCCAGCACGCGGCCCGCGGAAAGGCGCGAAAAATGGATGTGCTCCAGCACCTGCCCCGCAGTCGAGCTTGCAAGAGCCACGCCCAACCCCTTTGAGATCAGCGCCAGCACGTGCGATGTGCGCTCCAGGTACTCATGGGTACTCGCCACTCCGTTATAGCTTTCTTCAATCTGCCCGCGCCGCGCTTCGCTCAGCGGCAAATCCACGCTTGCCGGCACAGCGCCGACTCGAGTAAGCCGCCGCTGCGGCCCGCCCCGCCTGCACAATCTGTTCCACGTAGTAGCGGAACCCCGCCGCCGTAGGAACCCGGCCGGCCGAGGTGTGAGGCTGCTCCAGCAGGCCTGCCTCGCCCAGCGCTGCCATCACATTCCGCAGCGTCGCCGAGCTGAGCCCCTCACGGTTGGCAAACAAGTGCGCCACCGCCTGCGAAGCCACCGGCTCTCCGGTGGCAATATACAGGTCGATGATCGCGGTCAACACCAGCCGCTCGCGCGGGCTCAGGCGCACATCGGGCATCTTGGCTGCTCTCCGTCCTATTCGGCACCCGGTACAACAGGCTGCGAAAAACTCGATCCTTTGAAAGGGCACGACTTTAGTCGTGCCGTAGATACTGCAAATTGAGTGCGGCTTCAGCCGCCGAGGGATGGTTTTCTTCCTCTCGCCGGCCAATTCCGCAGCCTGTTGAGCCGCACAACAAACCTCGGGGTGCCACCAGTTAAGTGCTCGTTTTTCTTGCACTTACAAGGGACAATCCGTACACCCCTCCGCCTTGATCTTAAGGAGTGCGAGCAGGCACTGTCAAGGCACGAGAGGGTTACGGAACGGGTCCCGAACCATTGGATTCATTGAAAATCGCAAAGCCACAAAGCTGCGCCGGAGCGAATCCGGATGACGGGGCTTCCCCTTATTACGAAAGGCACGAAACACGGCACGCGTGAATCACATTTGATGGTATTGTGGAACGGACCGCCGCTTACGACGGCCGCAAGCGTGCGAGCAGGCCCGGGTGCCGAACAGGCCTGGGTACTCAGCAGGATAGACACGCGGCCGATGGATATCTTTTTGGGAGGGGCCTATGAACCGGATCTTCCGCCTATTGCGTCGCCAATCGATCGTCATCCTGGCCGCAGTCTTTACGTTGATCGTGGTGGCGTCGGCATGCCCGGCGCAGTCTGGCGCGCCGCTCGACAAGCATGCCCGCAGAATCGAAAAGCGGCTCGCCAAGTTTCGCCCAGGCACCTATCTGGACTTTCAATTCCGCGACAGCTCTTCAACCTTCGGCTCCTTGGGTGCGCTCTCCGCTGCGTCGTTCCAGTTCACTGATGCGGATAGCAACAAGACCCAGACGCACCTTTACGCAGAAGTGGCGCGGGTCAAGCAGGCGAAAGAATACATTGGCCAGGGCTCCGAGCCTGGCCATCATGTGCGCCTTCTCGTTCCCATATTGATCGGGGCTGGCGCCGCAGGCGCGGTCGTAGCCGTTGTCGAGGTCGAGCGTTAATCCGGCGCCGGACGCCACATAAGCAAGCTCAACAGGGCGCTCTTCTCACCGGGCCCTCGTCGCCTCAGCGTCCGCCATAATGCACGAGTGTCAGGCGCCGGCGTTCTCTTTCCTTCTCCCCGGCTGTTAGATTCGTAACAGGACCGCGCCGAGCGCGCCGGCCCGATTGCTTTGCGCCGGGAAAGAGCCCATGTTCCACCGCACTGAAGATCTACGAATTCAACGGACCCAGGTCGTCCTGCCGCCGGTCTTTCTCGAGGAAGAACTGCCCGTCACAGAAGCCGCCTCAGACACGATTTACAACGCGCGCGTCGAAATTCAAGCCATCCTGAACGGCCAGGACGACCGTCTCCTCGTGCTCGTTGGCCCCTGCTCCATTCACGACACCAAGGCGGCTCGCGAGTACGCCGGCCTGCTCAAAGGCACCATCGGCGAGTTCGCTGCCGACCTGCGCATCGTCATGCGCGTCTACTTTGAGAAGCCGCGTACCACCGTCGGCTGGAAGGGCCTCATCAACGATCCGCATCTCGACGGCACCTTCAAGATCAACGACGGCCTCCGCCTGGCGCGCCATCTGCTCCTCGACCTGGCCGAGATGGGCGTGCCCACCGGAACCGAATTCCTCGACATGATTTCGCCGCAGTACATCGCCGGCCTGGTGAGCTGGGGCGCCATCGGCGCTCGCACCTCTGAGAGCCAGGTGCACAGGCAGCTCGTCTCCGGCGTCTCCTGCCCGGTGGGATTCAAGAATGCAACCTCCGGCGACGTGCAGGTAGCCATCGCCGCCGTGCTCTCAGCGGCCTACTCGCACACTTTTCTCGGCCACACGCATCATGGCCAGTCGGCCATCTTTGTCACCACCGGCAACCCCGATTGCCACATCATCTTGCGCGGCGGCCACAAGACCGTGAACTACACCGCAGACTGCGTCGCCGAAACCGCGGCGCTCATGGAGCGGGCCGGCATCGCGCCGCGCATCATGATCGACTTAAGCCACGCCAACAGCCAAAAGGATTTTCGGCGCCAAGCCATCGTCTGCCACGACGTCTCCGCGCAGATCGCCGCCGGCAACCGCAACATCATCGGCGCCATGATCGAAAGCAATCTCGTCGCCGGCTCGCAGCAACTCGTTCCCGGCCAGCCTCTGGTTTACGGCCAAAGCATCACCGACGCCTGCATCGACTGGACCGAAACCCGCACGCTGCTCGCCGAACTCGTCGCCGCCGTCCGCTCCCGGCGCCACGGACGGTGACCTTGTCAGGAGAAATTGCGCGACAGGTTCCCGTCAACGAAACTCGGGCGCCTCACTTGTTGTCGCCCCTCGCTTACCCCTCACGCACTTCCCATCACAATCGTGTGCGGGCTCATGGGAATCGGATGCGCCGCGATCCCGCCAAACCCGGCCTCGGTGTACATCGTCGTCAGCTCGCTCAGCGTGTAGGCGTCGCCCGCCGCCGTCGCGGCCAGCATGGTCATGGCAAACGCCGCGGGCATCGGCGGAGAAACACGATCCTCGTTGGGTACGAACTCCAGCGTCGCGGCGCGCCCGCCCGGCTTCAGCGCCACGCGCACTTTCTTCAGCAGCCCGACGTTCGTCGGTTTGTCGAAATGGTGTAGAAAATTCGTCAGCAGCACCGCGTCGTATGGCCCTTTGAAGTCCACCTCGAACGCGCTGCCCGGCAGCATGTTGTAGCGCTCCTTTACGCCGGCCTTCTCCGCGTTCTTCAGCGCCACGCGCAGCACCGGCGCCCAATCCAGTCCCGTCACATGCGCCTGCGGATTCTGTTTGGCGATCTCGATGCCGAACAGTCCGTGACCTGCGGCAATATCCAGCACGCGCATCGGGCCGTTGTGCCCATCCAGTACCACCGCGCCCAGTGGGCCGGCCATGGGAGCCATCATCGGAGCCATGGTTTCGGCAAATTGAACCCAAATCGGATTCTCTGGTTCCACGCTTCCTTCACCCTCGAGCGTGGTCCGGCCGTCGCGAACCACATCCGCCAAATGGTAGAAAGGTTCGCGGTTCGCCTCATTGCCGAGAAACTGCGCGATCGATGCCAGACACGAAGGCGACCGCGGGTCAAGGAATGCCGCGCTCGTCGGGGTGTGCTTGTAGCGTCCGCCCTCCTTCACCAGGACGCCGTTGATGGTGAGGAAATCGCACAAAATGCGAATGCCCCGCTCCGATGCCTTCGCGTGACGCGCGATCGAAGCCACGTCTCCCGGCCCTTCGCCAACCGCCCTAAAGACATCGAGATCGATGGCCGCTTTCAGAGCTGCCGTGCGCTGATGCGCCTGCAGCATGTCGAAGACCAGCCCAGGATTCAACGGAACTGCCGAGGGATTCCCTGTTTGCATGGTGGACCGCCTTCTTTCGCCCAGGGGGTTTTGGGATTTTGGGGAGCCCGTGCCTGGGCTCACAGAGTCTATCACCCCCTGCGGCTGAATCGAGCAGTCTTTCTGAAATCCGCGCATAGCTGCCGATTCCGGCCGGTCGCAAGGCGCGGCTGGCATGCGCGCCGCTCCGATTACCTTCTTGAGCGCGGCGGCTCAGGATGCCCCAAGATAACCCGTGTGCGTTCGCGAGTGATCCGAATCCGGCATGAAAATGCGTTCGGCCCGCAGGTTCGATCGCGGACTGCGAGCCAGGCGATTTGATCGGGGCCAAGCATCCAGGCGGTGGCGTTGGCGGCGTTTCCCGTTTCCTGCATGAAGTAGGCGGCGTTCATGTCGTCATCGGCGGCGCTGGCGTTCATCTGCTGGCAATCGCCGGGATCGGGCTCGGGGGCGCCGGGCGGGTGCCAGCAATAGTCCTCATCATGCTCCAGCACATACTTCTTGCCGTTTTCCGGGATGAAGTAGCGAGGCGTGACCTCGGGAACGCGCGCGCCTGCCGCCCATTGTTCCAGGTCTTCGGCGAAAGGCTCCGGAAGCTGGCCCATGGATAGCTCGCGATTGCTCAACTGCCGGGAAAAGACGGTGAGGGTAGGCGTAGGTTCGCCGTTGGTGGGATGGAAATAAAATGCGCCCAGCGCGACGCCGGTCTGCAGATCGAACCACAGGAAGCCACGGCCGCCGAGGTAGGGGCCGTTGCTGCCGGCCACGGTCACGAAGCGGCCATCGCGGACCAGGACGGGCTGCATTGACCCGTCGAGAACAGTTTGGACGGCATCGGACAGGGACATGTCGCGGCCATAGTGGTATTCGGTGCGCGAGATGGCCTGCTTCATCAAGCTGTGGAAGCGTTTGTCCTTGAGCAGGGTTTTTGCCGGCTGATTGGCGTAGTCCTTAATGAACCCGAGCTGATCGGCGGGGATGAGGTTCTGAAAGTTAGCTGGAGGCGGAGGCCCAGGAGGTGGCAGAGCGGGCTGAGAATCGGGCGCCGGGGCGGGTGCGGTCACTGGCGCGGTTGCCTGGGCGGGCACTGGTGCCGGCGCGGCGGGCGAGGCGTCCGACGGCGGCGGGGACTCCGGATCGGGCGCTGACTGGGTGAATGCGAGAGCGGGCCAGCAGAGGACGAGCGCCGCACACAAGGGTAGCGAGGTAGATGGGCTCTTCATTTTTTCAAAGGTTTCCCCCAAGGTCTTCGCAGGCAGTCTAGCGCAATTTCTCCGCGACGAGCATGATTTTTGGAAACCATTGTATGCCGATTTCCGTTCGCCTGAACAAAATCTCTCTGTCCAGGCGTCAGGTTGGGATCTGTGCTTTCCCGGGTTTTCCGCCGCGGCGGACGAGACCTTGGGCGCCCGCCTGCCACACTCTCTCTGGGGTCTGAATCCGGCAAATCGCACCCTCCGTGCCGCCACGATACATTGAAGGGTTGTGCGTCTCCGCTTCTCGGTCCTTCATTTGCGGCAAAAATCGCTGGTGCGCGCCATCGTGTTGTCGGTGGGCGCCTTTGCCGCCAGCCTGCGCCTGGCCGGCTTTCCGCGCATCGAGCACCTGCACCGCTCGCGATGGCAGATCCTCGCCTTGCTGGTGGCGGCTTGGGGCATGGCGGAGACGGCTCGCTGCCTGCAGCGGCGATGGAGCTTTTACCACGCTGGCGTGCTCATCCTGCTCTATGCCAACCTGATGATCCTTGCTGCGATCGTGGTGCTGCTCGCCGTACCGTGACACGACGCCCGGCGAAAGAGCCTTGCTGGGCAGTGGGTCAGTTTGAAGGGTGCGGGCTTTAGCCCGTACACAAGTTGAGCAAGAGAGATGCGGGCTTTAGCCCCTGATGGAAAGTTCTTTCAAACTTACCCACCACCCCTTGCTGCGTCTGTGCCCGTCGCCGTGTAGCATGGGCACAGTACACACTCGACCGGCAATTTCACACGCGCGCGGTGGACGTCTCCCGCCGCTCACCATGCCGGGCGAACTTGAGTTTTGCAGGAGGAAGCGATGCTGAAAGGATTTCGAGAATTCATTCTGCGTGGAAACGTCGTGGACTTGGCTGTAGCCGTGATTCTCGGCGCGGCATTCAATGCCATCGTGGCTTCCTTTGTGAGCGACGTGTTGAACCCGCTGATCGCCGCCACCATGGGTAAGCCGGATTTTAGCGGCGTCATTCTGCACGTGGGCGGTGGGGCAATCAAAGTGGGCAGTTTTCTCAACGCGGCGCTCGCGTTTCTCATTGTTGCGGCCGTTGTGTACTTCGCCATCGTCCTGCCCATGAACAAGCTGCAGGCGCGTCTCATGAAGCCCGAGGCCGCGGCCGCTCCCACAACAAAAATCTGCCCGGAGTGCCTGAGCGACATCCCGCTGGCGGCTCGCCGCTGCGCGCACTGCGCTCAGCCCGTGGGTTGATGTTCGATTCAAATCGCTCAAAGGGCCCACTCCATGACCTTTCGCGCGTCATTTGCGTTTTCACTCCTTGCCGCGGTTTCGCTTGTCAGCCCGCCATCGCACCCGTCGGCTGCGCAGACGGCGCCAAAAGACGGCCTTGGCTACATCGATTTCAGCGCGGAAGCAAAGCTTGAAGAAAACTTCCTCGCCGTGCCCGACCCGAAACTGGCCGGCGAGGAATTGAAGGCGCTCACCGCCGAGCCCCATCTGGCGGCTACGCCTGAGGACCACAAAACCGCGGAATATGTCGCCCGCAAGTTCCGCGCAGCCGGTTTCGAGACCACGATCGTTCCCTATCGCGTGCTGATGAACCAACCCAAAACCGTGCGCGTTGAGGCGTATGACGAGGCCGGCCATTTGCTCATCGCCGGGCCCACGCGCGAACACGTCAACGGCGACCCCGGCCAGGACGACCCGCGCGTCGTCATGCCTTTCAACGGCTCCTCCGGCTCTGGCGACGTAACCGGCGATGTCGTCTACGCCAATTATGGCCGCCTCGAGGATTTCAACGAGCTGGCCGCGCGGCACATCGACCTTCAAGGCAAGATCGTGATTTGCCGCTATGGCTCCAACTTTCGTGGCGTAAAGGTCTACCTGGCCGAGCAGCGCGGCGCCGTCGGCGTGCTTCTCTATTCCGACCCGCAGGACGACGGCTACTACAAAGGCGACCCCTGGCCCATCGGCCCCTGGCGGCCTGAAACCGGCGTCCAGCGCGGCTCGGTCCAGTATCTCTTCAAGTATCCCGGCGATCCCGAAACTCCCGGCGTGGCCTCCACGCTGGACTTGCCCGACTCGGTCCGTATCAAAAACTTCGCAGGGCCCGAAGGCGATCAGCCGCGCATCATCTCCATTCCTCTCAGCTACCACGACGCGGCGCCGATCCTGCAGGCGCTCAAAGGGCCCGGAGTCCCGCAAGACTGGCAGGGGGCTCTGCCGTTCCGCTACCACCTGGGTCCCGGCGGAGTGAAAGTGCACCTCGTCTCCCAGCAGGACTATCAGCGCCGCATCATCTGGGACGTGATCGGGAAAATCGAGGGCTCTCAGGATCCTGATGCCTGGGTCATCGTTGGAAATCACCGCGATGCCTGGGTTTATGGTGCGGTCGATCCCAACAGCGGCACCGCCGCGATGCTTGAGGCGGCGCACGGCCTCGGGGCGCTGCTCCGTCGAGGTTGGCGGCCTAAGCGCACCATCGTCTTCTGCAGTTGGGATGCTGAGGAGGAAGGCCTCATCGGCTCCACCGAATGGGTCGAGCAGCAGGGCCACACCCTCGACCACGCCGTCGCTTACTTCAATGTCGATGTTGGCGTCTCGGGCCCTGATTTCTCCGCCGCGGCTGTGCCTTCGCTTAAGGAGTTCATTCGCGACGTCGCCCGCTCGGTTCCCAGCCCGGTCGAGGGGTCGGTCTTCCTGCAGTGGCGCCTCAAGCCCTCCTCTGGTAACGAGCATCGTGCCTCGAATGCGCCGCTCATCGAAGGCGAAGAAGTCCATGTGGGTGATCTCGGCTCAGGGTCCGACTTCACGCCCTTCCTGCAGCACGCGGGTGTGCCCGCCACTGACATCAGCTCCAGCGGACCCTATGGCGTCTATCACTCCACCTTCGACGACTACGCCTGGTTCACGCAAAACGCCGATCCGCACTTCCTCTATCTGCAGGAGATGGCGCGCGTCCTCGGCCTCGAGGCGTTGCGTATGGCCGATGCTGACGCGCTGCCCTACGACTACATCGCCTATGCCCGCGAAATCTCCGCCTATATTGATGCGGCCAAGCGCAAGGCCGCCGATGCCGGTCTCAACTCGCTCGACTTCGCTCCCGCCCAAGCTGCGGCCACACGTCTCGCCGCCGCCGCGCAACGAGCCTACGCCCTCCAATCCGCTCCCTCCGGCCATCTGCCTAAGTTGAATCTCGCGCTGCGCCAAACTGAAGCCGCGCTGCTCTCCGACTCCGGCCTGCCCAATCGCCCCTGGTACCGGCACATCATCTACGCTCCCGGCCTGTACACCGGCTACTCCGCCGTCGTCCTCCCCGGCGTCAACGAGGCCATCGACGCCCGCAACCCGAGCCTTGCCACTCAGCAGTTGACGGTCTTGACTCAGGCCCTTGACCGCGCCGCAGGCGTCCTGGACACAGCTCGCTGAAAAACCCTTAAGAAAACGCCTCATTACGCAAGTACCGTGGAATCAACCGCTCCCGCCGCTCCTTCTCCGCCCCCTGCCTCCAATTCGCCATGCCCTCCCACGGAGGAGTGATTTCCCATCGATAGACTTGAGCGCTATCGTCCTGTCGCATGCTGCCGATGGAACGAAAGCGGTCCTCCAATTGGTGTAGCGCGAAGCACAATCGCTAAGTGGCTTTTTCATCAACCGGGGTCCCCACAGACGGGTCTTCGTCTGTGGGGTGGAAGTAAAAGCCACCTTGAAAGGTGCCAGAAACGCCACATAGTAATTGGAGAACCGCCGTAAGGGGTACAGGGCAGCGTGTTTTTTGGGGAAAATCTTCATGGTTGACTTCCTGCTGGGCTTCGCCTTCGTCGCGATGATTCTTTCGCCGGTTATTTTGCTTCCTGCCCGGCGGACACTCACTGCACGGGTGCGGCATTTGAGGTGATTTCAATGGTTGCTTTGGTGATTGAAGTGATTCTGATCGCGGCCATCCTTGTTCCGATGCTTGCGACCTCCCTGCAGCCGGCCAAAGCGGCCAACCGGGCTTGCCCCGCAACTCACGGAAGATTCCGCCGCGGCGACTAACCCTCCCGGCGAACCCTCCTGTTCCGGCGCATCCCACACCCGTCCCTCGTCCAGCCCTCCCCATGTCTGATCCCTGATCCCTGTCTTCTCTTTCCTAAGTCCCTCGTTCCCTCATTCCCTCGGTCCCTCGCTCCCTCCGCACCATCCGTGTTGCCCAAGTCCCTAAGTCCCTATGTCCCTTAGCCCCTGCGTCTCAAGTTGACCCGCGCCTTCCCGGCTCGTATCGTTAAACAAGGAGCATCATGAAGGTTTCCCCTAACACTCTCCGCATCGGCATCGCCGTCGTCGTCATCCTCGGCACCATTGGCTGGTTGGCTCTCACGGGCTACAGCTCCAGCAAGAGCTACTACGTCACCATCGCCGAGTCGGGGGGATGGGCGACAAGGCCTACCATCGCCAATTGCGTGTCGAGGGCTTTGTCCAGCCCGGCTCCATCGAGCAAAACGGCACCCACGTCGATTTCGTCCTCAACGAGTTTGAGAGCCATTCGCCGAAAGCTCCGAGCGGCCGCCTCCTCAAGGTCAGCTACAAGGGCTCCGAGCCGCCCCCTGACACCTTCAAAGACGACGCGCAGGCGCTCGCCGAAGGCACTTATGGCCGCGACGGCGTCTTCCATGCCACTGTGCTTCAGGCCAAATGCGCCAGCAAGTACGCGCCTCAGCAGCCCGGAACCACGCCTGCCGCCCCAGCCGCCAAACCGGCCACTGCATCGGGTGCGGCGCCCGCAACTTCCGCCCCAACTCAGACCGCCGCAAACTGATCGAATGAACGCCACCGCCACCGCAGCCGGTCGCACAACGCTTTGCGCGCGGCTCGATCAGGTGTCGAAGCTCTTCGGCAGCTTTGCCGCGCTCCGCCAGGTCTCCTTCGACCTTTCGCCCGGCCGCTGTTACGTCCTGCTCGGCGAGAACGGTGCGGGCAAGTCCACGCTCCTTCGCATTCTCGCCGGCCTGTTGCGCCCCAGCCACGGCACGGTTCGCGTCTTCGGCGCCTCCGAGCCGCAGCAGGTCCGCGCCCGCGTCGGCTACATGAGCCACGCGCCCATGCTCTACGACGAGCTCACCGCTCAGGAAAACCTGCGCTACTTTCGCAGTCTTTATCCGGGCCGCTCCTGCCTCACGCCCACCGAAGCTCTGCGCCAGGTCGGTCTTGACCCCGAACTCAACCGCGTCCTCGGTCAATACTCGCAGGGCATGCGCCAGCGCACCTCGCTCGCTCGCGTGCTGCTTCCGGTGCCCGAGCTGCTCCTTCTCGACGAGCCCTTCTCCAACATGGACATCGAAAGCGCGCGTCAAATGGTCGAGCTCCTCTCACGCTTCCGCCATTCCGACCGCACCATCGTGCTCACCACGCACCAGCGCGACCTCGCCATCCCCATCGCCGATTTCATCATCACCCTCCACGCCGGTCGCGTCGCGTCGTTTGAACCCGGCAACCCAACCGCAGGTCCTCATCACAGCGGAAGTGAACAGCGGGGAACCACGCCATGAAGACCAACGGCGCCCGCTTCCTCGAGTCCCTCGCCATCCCCTTCGAGCTTCGCGAGTACGAGGTTGATCCTGACGACCTCTCTGCCATTGCCGTCGCCAAAAAGATCTCCATGCCCGCCCAACAAGTCTTCAAGACACTCCTGACAACCGAGGCCCCCAGCGACAGGTCTTCGTCGCTGGGGTGGTCGACCGATGGCGCACACACCTACGCTTTTGCCGTCATCCCCGGCGATTCCGCCCTCGACTTCAAAAAGCTGGCCCGCGTCGTCGGCTGGCGCAAGGCCGAAATGGCGCCGCTCAAAGACGTGCAGCCGCTCACCGGCTACGTCCGCGGCGGTGTCACCATCTTCGGCGCCAAAAAGCCCTACCCCGTCTTCATCGATGAAACCGCCATCCTCTTCGATCGCATCAGCGTCTCGGCCGGAACGCAGGGAACGCAGTTGATCCTCGCTCCTGGCGACTATCTGCGCGTCGCCGCCGCGCTCGGCGCTCCCGTCCAAACCGCCGATCTCACCAAAGACGCGCCTAAAACCGGCGCCCCCGAGGGCCCCCAATGACCCGCGCCCTCTTCATCCATCTCGCCAAAGATCTGCGCATCGAGTGGCGCTCCAAAGAAGCCGTCAACTCCATGCTCTTCTTCGCCCTGCTCGTCGTCGTCCTTTTCTCCATCGCCTTCGATCCCCGCGGCGCATTCTCCCGCGAAATTGCCGGCGGAGTGCTCTGCGTCGCCACCATGTTCGCCTCCGTCAGCGCCCTCAATCAGGCATGGGCGCGCGAAATCCGCCATCAGGTTCTCGACGCGCAGCGCATGGCGCCCACCCCCGGCGCCGATATGTTCCTCGCCAAGGTGCTGGCCAACTTTCTCTTCGTCACCATCGTCCAGATCATTCTCGCTCCCGTCTTCATCGTCTTCTACAACCTCCACATCCTCGGCGAGGCGTGGAAACTGCTGCTGGTGCTGCCGCTCGGCACCTGGGCGCTGGTCGCCAACGGAACCTTCTTCGCCGCGCTCTCCATCCGCAGCCGCAATCGCGAGCTCCTCCTGCCGCTGATTCTCTTTCCCATCTTCATCCCCGCGCTCCTTGCCATGGTGCTCGCCACCACCGCCATCCTCACCGGCGACAGCGACCCCTCCCTCTGGATCAAGCTCCTCCTCGGCTACGACATCATCTTCACCACCGCCAGCCTGCTCCTCTTCGAAGTCGTCCTCCACGCCGAATAGCGCGATTCGGCGAAGGCCGCCGCCCACCCACTTTTGAGAAACAAAGTCCGCGGCGAAGCCGCGATGAAATCTCGGCCGAGGGGCCGCATTTTCCCTGGGCCGGAGGAAAGCGGCTCAACTCGCACGAAATGTTCGACTTTATGCGACCTCAACCCCGCGAAATGTTCAAGGATCCTTGAACAAAACGCCTCAAATGTTCAACGATTCCTTCCCGAAATGCCGGGTGATGGCCAGAGAAATTGCCCGAAACACGCGTAAATGGTCAAGGAATATTAAACATTTCGAGGGAAATAGTCGCGACTAATTTCACGGATAGCGCATTGGCGCGGGCTTAGCCGGCGTTAGGCGGGCCTTAGCGGGCTTATTGGGGCCGTTTCTGCGCGATTTTGCACGCTCGCGACGCTCGCGCCGAACGCCATCCCCCAACCCGAAACAACAAAGTACGGCCAAGCGAGCCAACCTCGCTGGGCCGATGAAAGTTCCAAACCCCACCCGCAAAACACGACCGCATCACCGCACGGCCCAAAACTCCGCCCCACCACCAAATCCCCCGGGCGTTCAACGGCCTCCTACACCTTCCGTAATCGCCTTAACGTCAACGCGGAGATCCTCCCTAACCGAAGCTCTGTCAGTCGTCGGCGAGAAGTTCATGCGACCATAGCACTGATAAGTTAACCAACAGTCATCCAAGCAATAGGCCGCGATCTCCTCATATCGTCCCTCCCGCCACAACTGGAGGACCTGATCTCCGCTGCCGCTTTTAGCACCCAAGCCGAGCCCGCCTGCCAAAGAGCTCAGCGAGGCGTTTCCGCGAACCTCCCAGTTTCCCCACACACACATGGTGTCGTATACGAAATCGTCGCGATACCGGCGCAGGTCGAGCCGAATTGACGGTCTGATCTGATTTATTACGGAGCGCCTCCAAATATAAGGAAGGTCGAAGCTCAAGCCATTATGAGCCACAAACGAACTGACCCTTTCCTGATGCAATGTCGACCAAAACTCGGCCAAGAGTTTCGCCTCGTCATCAGACACAAAGGAGACAGCGGACTGCGCAGCGAAATCATCAAGAATGATGTAACCGACGCATACAATTCGACCAGACAGAGCGTCCAGCGCCGCCTTCTTCGCCTCTTCGGCGACGAGCGGCTCACACGTGATTGGGATCGTCTCAATGTCCAATACCAGTCTTTTCATCGCTGCTTCCCTTGCTCTTTTGCGGCCTTCACAACTGCCGCCCCTGCGCCAGGATTGACAGACGCCAGCCAAGCAATCCTTCCCTGCTCGGAATCGCTCAACTCCCCCTTCCCGCGAAGTGCGGCCCTCGTGTCGCCGATGATCTCCCTGCGTTTTTCACGTGGGAGGTTGATTTTCTTATTGAGCACAAGGCCCGTGACCTGCTGTCGATCCTGTTCGCGATACATTAGCTTCTTCTGCCCATCCTTGAGCGGCTTGATGGAAAACCCCTCACTCTTGACGATTCGCTCCTGCAGGCTTCTGACCTTTCGCAGCCGCTTCCCGCCCGACGCCGAAAGATCGTCGACAAAGCGGGTGTACGTAAAACCGTGCTGCTTCGCCAATCCCAACTGGCGCCGATCCAAGCTCGCGAGAGCGAGATTGGCAATGGCGGGGCTCGTTGGAGGCCCCTGGGGAAGCTGGAAGTCCCAGGTGGTTAGCTTTACAACAATCGAAAGAGCGTCGCCAGAAAAGCCAAGCTCCTCAAAAACCCGTCGCACCCTTTGCGGGGTTATGCTGGGGTAGCAGTCCCTGATATCCATTGTGGACAGGACAGGCTTCGCCACATGGTGCCGCGCGTTCGTAATAATGGATCGCTTTGGGACCCCTCCCTGCACGCAGGATGCATGTGGAACCTTGGCAAGAATCTCCTTCTGGATCTTGTCTTGCAAAGGCCGCAGAGGATCACGCGGAACCCACAGGGTCCGTTTCTTCCCATTTGGCTTTAGACGATCTTTGCGATAATAAAGAGCCTTAAGGTGTGAAAGTACCCACTCGATTTGTTTGACCTCCGCCGAGAGGAGGGAGGCTAGCTCGCCGGCACTAGACACCGAGAACCGGGCCGGGCTAGGCGACATTCTCACCCTCCTCGTCGAGGCTGCGCAGGTACATTGCTTGAATTCGCGTCAGCAAATCCCTTAACTCGACCATATTCCGACTCTTGAGAACCGGGTCGCCCGTATCCTGCCACAGAAAGAAGAGCCCAACAGGTACACCAAGTTCCTTCGCAACTTTCCGCAAGAATCCCACACTCGGCTCGCGACGGTCCTTCTCAACAAGCGAGACGTAGTTCGGACTCACGTCCAACTGCCTCGCAAGCGTAAGCTGCTTCACTCCCTTGGCGGTGCGAATCAGCTTTATTGCATTCCCTAAGGTCACACAACACCCCAAAAACGAGAATCACCGACACGTTAATAGCGCAGTTTGATGGTTTCCTTCAGCAGCCGGAGATGGACTCTTTGATGTAGGGACCAAAATTCCCGGCCATCCCCCGGGGCATCGACGAGTTCTTCCAGTCGCTTCAAATACCGGCCAAACGTTGCCACCGACGTGTCGGTGTTGGGTTTAAACAAACTGCAAGACCGTGCGAGGTTCTTGAATTGCACCACCGCCTGATCCAGCAACTGAACTGCTAAACGTCGCTTGCGACGTGCTCTTTGGCTCATATAGCCTCCTTGTCGAGTGGAGTCGTGACGGTCGCCTGACGGCGACCCCCATTTCTCCCGCGAAGCGCCAGCGCCGCTCTTCAGGGCCGACTCTCGCGACGCGCGACAACCCTTCTCGCGAAGGCTTGACGGCGTGGCTCGCGCCGAACAGCAACACGAGCCTACGTCCCTAACTAAGGACAACGGCTTTACAGAGCCCGAAACGCAGACCACACGCCCAGGTTTTTCTGTTCACCGGCAGAGGCTAAATCGAGCGATTCGCAAGTTCTTTCTCGCAGTTCGCTCCACTCTTTTCCAAGAACCAAGGCCACTGGCCTCGATCCTAGGTCCACTCTACAGAAGTCGAGCGAGGAAAGCGAGAAAAAAATAACCGCCAGTTATATAAATGACTCCCCATGTCCATATTCTCACTACGCAGGTTCGGGACCGGCGCCTAACGGACTCACTCGCCGCCACCCCGCGAAGCTAGCCCGTCCTGTCAAGCCCCCCGCCGCGCTCACCGTCCCGCATCCCCTTGATTCCACGCCAAATGTTTTTCGCACGAAGTTTGCAGGTTATTTCGACCCTTCGGCGCATACTGAAAGCAAATCGAAATTCCAGGGCCGGAAGGGAACTAGCCACTAACCAGTGACTACCGGTCCTACGATGCAGCACAAAATGCCGTAAAGGCCGCGAAAAAAGGCAAGTAACTCCAATGATATGACGTCTTTAAGAAAATCGGCTCTTTAGAATCAGGAACTTAGGGGGATCCCCCCACCCCTAACCCCTTTCCCATGATGTACTTGGCCTCAAAGAGGGGGGGAGTCGGGGTGCCACCCCTACCCCGCGCGTGCCGCGGCCCACTGCGTCTCGCCCGTCTCCGCGTCGGCCTCCATCGCCCGCAGCACGTCCCGCATCTTTTCAAACTCCGGCCGCCCACGGAGCGGCCGCAGCCGCGGGTCACCAAGCAATTGAAAAAACCACGGACAACGGTTTTCATTCGCGATGCGCAACTCCTCGAGCGCGGCCTCCGGTTCGCCCAGCACGACATAAACCGCCGCGTGGAACGCATTCAGCACAAAGCGCTCGCGGCCCAGCCATTGCAGCCGTTCCAGCAGCGTTCGCGCCTCCTCTTTGCGTCCCGCGCACGCCAGCGCATACGCGTGCACCGCCGTCCCCAGGTCGAAGTGCGGCGAGCGCGTGGCGAGCGCGTTCGCTAGCTCCACGGCCTGCGCCGCCTCGCCGTTGTAAGCCAGAATCATCGCACCGTAGAGAAGAGCGCCGTCGTGCTCGGGGAACAGGCTGATCGCCTTACGGATCTGATCGACGCTGGCATCCTGCTCTCCCGCCAGGTGCAGCGCCCACGCCAGTCGCGCTTGCAGCCAGGCCGAGTACGGATCGCCATCGATCGCCGCGCGTAGCAAACCAAGCGCCTCGTCGAAGCGGTGGCGGCTCAGCAAAAAAATAGTGCGCATGCGCGTGATCCATGGATCGTAAGGCAGATGCGCGGAACGCGCAAAAGCTTCGAGAGCCGCTGGCAGATCGCGATCCACATGAAATCGGATCCACCCCAGCGCCGGCAGCAGGGCCTCTGCGTTCCCGGCCCAATCGGGAATGTCCCGCGCCGCCCGCCGCACCATGCGTGCCGCAACCGCCGGCGGCATAAAACCGAAGAGCGCCTGCGTCACGCAAAGATGGGCCAGGTCAACCCGCGCCGCCATCAGCGTTGGATCGAGCTCGATGGCCCGTTGCAGGCGGCCCATGGCATCCTGCATCCGGTGCCGCTCCAGAGTTTGCCACTCATGATGCGCGCGCAGGGTTAGCTCACGCGCCTCGTCATGCTCGGGGAGTGTCTCGCGCGCTTCACTGGTCGTCGCAACGGCCGAGATAGAAAGGTTGCCGCAATCCAGGCGGCAGATCAAGCGGTTCACAAGCTCCGAGGAGACCTCAGCGAATCGGCCGCGCTCCATAAGGAAATCTTCGATCCAGAGTTGCGCGCCATCCTCCACTCGGATCATCTCCGCCCGCAATCGGCGCCGTCCCGCTTCTGCTTCCAGGCGCCCGCTCAGCACCAGATCCGCCTCGAGCGTCTTGCCGATCTCCTGCGCGGTGGCTCCGCGCCGGGCCAGCGTAAACACCGAGTCCCGGGCCACGATCGACGCGATCGCGTAGTGCCCGCCGTTCAGTTGCTCCATCGTTTCTTCGGCAAGCGCCGAACCAAGATACTCGGCAACGCCGTACCCAACGGCAAACGGCAGAATCGCGAGCCGCGGCAAGTCGCCGGTCGGCCGCGGTCCATCTGATTCGACCGCGGCGCTGAACCGGTAGCCGCGCTTATAGACGCTTTGTATGCAATCCGCTGGCTGAAGCCGGGCGCGCAACGAGGCAACGCACTTTGAGACCGTATCGCTGGAGACGCGCTCTTCGCCCCACACGGCGCGCTTCAGCTCGCGCGGGCTGACGATTTCTCCGGCGCGCGCCGCGAGCAGACGCAACACCGCCAGCTCCTCGGGCGGCAGGCGCAGCGGCTTCTCCCCCTCGAGGAATGTCCCATCAGCCTCGAGCCGGAAGCCCGCAAACCAATACCGACGTGGCGAGGAACCCGCCGGCGACGGCGCCGAAACGTCCATAGAAACCAACGCAGTTCCGCTGAATCCTTTGCTGATGCTGTCACGAGTGGACTTCAGTCAACGTAATCCATCTCTGTCAGCAACGGCAGGGATTCACATCACAACCATCCAGGGCAAGACAAAACACAAACAGCAACAATAACCGTTCTTCCCTAAGTTGTCATTCAAGCAATCCGGCAAAACGATCTCTGTTCACAAAGGCGTCCACGCTGTGCCTTACCGCAACCGGAGAAACGATCAACGAACCCGCTAAGGGAATTGATGCGTTGATTATCTACTTCGCCTAAGGCGCAAGAGAAGACCCGCAGGGAAAGAATCGAAGCCTGAAGTAACCCGCGATGTTACTGCCGATGTCGGCGAATCCATCCGCCGCACGACGAGCTAGAAGCTAGGAGCTAGCAGCTAGAAGCTGTCTTTCACGCTTTGCCGATCACCTTCGCCAGCGTGGCGCCGATCTCGGCGGGCGACACCACGACATGAATTCCCGCTGCGGTCATGGCCTTCATCTTGTCGGCCGCCGTCCCTTGGCCGCCGCTGATGATCGCACCGGCGTGACCCATGCGCCGCCCCGGAGGCGCGGTCTGGCCTGCGATAAAGCCCACCACCGGCTTCTTTACGTGCTGTTTGACGAACTCCGCTGCGGCCTCCTCGGCCGAGCCGCCGATCTCGCCGATCATGACGATAGCTTCTGTGTCTGGATCGTCATTGAGCAGCCGTAGCGCGTCGATGTGTGTGGTGCCGATGATGGGATCGCCGCCGATGCCGATCGCCGTCGACTGCCCGATCCCGCGCTGCGTTAACTGATGCACTGCCTCGTACGTCAGCGTGCCCGAGCGCGAAACAATCCCAATCGACCCTTCCATGTGAATGCGTCCCGGCATGATGCCGATCTTCGCCTTTCCCGGCGAGATGACTCCGGGACAATTCGGCCCGATCAGCCGCGACTTCGAATGCTTCAGCTTGGCCCACACCTTCACCATGTCGAGCGTCGGAATCCCCTCCGTGATGCATACGATCAGCGGAATCCCCGCGTCCTCGGCTTCCAGAATGGCGTCGGCGGCAAACGGCGGCGGCACGAAAATCATGGTCGCATTAGCGCCGGTCTTCGCCACCGCTTCCGCAACCGTATTGAACACTGGCCACCCTTCATGCGTGGTTCCACCCTTTCCTGGCGTCACCCCGCCCACCACCTTTGTGCCGTATTCCGCGCAGCCCATGGCATGGAACGTGCCTTCCTTACCGGTGATGCCCTGCACAATAAGCCGCGTATTGTTATCCACTAAAACCGCCATCTTTATGCTCCCGCTGCAGCGGCGACAACCAGTTCTGCCGCTTCCTTCATCGTTGCGCCCACCTGGAAGTTAAGGCCCGACTCCTTGAGGATCTTGCGTCCCTCTTCCACGTTGGTCCCTTCGAGCCGCAGCACAATCGGCACTTTGACGTGCAGCTTGCGCGCCGCAGCCACCACGCCCGTCGCCAGCCGGTCCACGCGCAGAATCCCGCCGAAGATATTAATGAAAATTGCCTTCACGTGCGAGTCGGAAAGCAGTATTTCGAAGGCGTGCTCAATCTGCTCCTGCGTCGCGCCCCCGCCCACGTCCAGGAAGTTTGCCGGGCTGCCGCCGGCATACTGAATAATGTCCATCGTCGCCATCGCCAGGCCCGCGCCATTCACCATGCACGCAATGGTGCCGTCGAGCTTGATGTAATTCAGCGCATACTTGCTTGCCTCCACCTCCAGCGGATCCTCTTCAGCAATGTCGCGCAGCGCCTTGATGTCAGCGTGGCGAAAGAGCGCATTGTCGTCGAAGTTGATCTTGGCGTCGAGCGCAAAAAGCTTGCCGTCGGTCGTGGTGATGAAGGGATTGATCTCCAACAGCGACGCGTCAGTCTCAATGAAGGCCTTGTAGAGGCTTTGGAAAAAGCTGACCGCTTGGCTGATCTGCGTCGGCTTGAGTCCCAGCGCGAAGGCCAGCTTGCGAGCCTGCCATGCGCCAAAGCCAACGGCCGGATCGATCGTCTCCTTGAAGATCGCTTCGGGCGTCTTCGCGGCCACTTCCTCAATTTCCATGCCGCCGGACTGCGAGGCCATAAAGACCAGCCTGCCCGCCGCGCGATCGAGCACGATGCCCAGATACAGCTCGCGCTCAATGGCCGCGGTCTCTTCGATCAGCAACCGCTGCACCTTCTGGCCCTCAGGTCCGGTCTGGTGAGTCACCAGCGTCATCCCGAGAATATTTTTGGCGTGCGCCTCGGCGTCTTCGCGGGTCTTCGCGATCTTCACGCCGCCGCCCTTGCCGCGGCCTCCCGCGTGAATTTGCGCCTTCACCGCAACGCCTGCTGCACCCTCGGCGAACACCTTGCGGGCAACGTCGTTGGCTTCCTCCAGCGTGTTGGCGACCTCGCCCTTCGGCACGGCAACGCCATACTTCGCCAGGATTTCCTTTGCTTGGTATTCGTGGATTTTCAAAGGGTAGGGACCTCAGACAATTCTCAGATTACCACGCAGATTTCGGCCGGAATTTCACGATTTAGTGCACCCGAAAGCATGACAGAATGCGTCGTGAAGCACATTCTTTCTTGGGCCTCAACGACAAGCTCTCGGAGGGAGCGCAGGAGAATAGCCCAGGGCAACACTTCGCGAAGCGAAGGGGCAGCCCTGGGAAAGCCGCGTCAAAGAATCGACTACACCGGTTCCTCAGTTACCTTGTCCTGAAGCCACGAAAGCCGAGTGGCGTTTTCATAAAGAAAACGCCACCGTGCACAACCGTTCGCGACGGATATATTAACTGAGGAGCCGGTCTAGCCCCGTAGGGGCGAAAGAAGGATGCCCCAAACAATTCCACGAAAGACTCGCTTTTCGCTCAACAGCCTCCGCTCTGCAATACTTCTTTCATGTCTTTGGTGAAGGAACTGCTTCGCCCACTGGCCGAGGACGGCGCCTCGCTCACTCGCGAGCAGGCTGCCGGCGTGCTCGAGGAGATCCTCGCTGGAGGCGTGCCGGAGGTGGAGACAGCGGCTCTGCTGGCTGTTCTCGCCACGCGCGGCGAGCAGGCTCCCGAACTCGCCGGCTTTGTAGATGTGATGCGCCGCCACTCGACGCCCTTGCCGTTCACCGATGCCGAACGCGACGAGCTCGTCGACTGCGTCGGCACCGGCGGCGGTGGACCGCAGACCTTCAACATCTCCTGCGGCGCTGCGCTGGTGGCTTCAGCCGCCGGAGCCCGCGTCGCCAAGCACGGCAACCGCGCCGTCACTTCTCGCTGCGGCGCCGCCGATGTCCTCGAGGCCCTCGGCGTCCCTATCGACCTCTCGCCGGAACTCGCCGTCGAATGTCTCCGCCAAACAGGTTTCGTCTTCCTCTTCGCGCCGCTCTATCACCCGGCCATGAAGGCCCTCGGACCGCTCCGCCGTGCGCTCGGCTTCCGCACCATTTTCAACCTCGTGGGTCCGCTTACCAACCCGGCCCATGCGCGCACGCAGGTAGTTGGCGTGCTCGCCCCCAGCCGAGTTCTCCTCGTCGGTCGCACCCTGGCGGCACTCGGAGCCAAACGTGCCTTCGTGGTCCATGGCGCCGACGGCATCGACGAGCTAACCACCACGGGCGAGTCCGTCGTGGCGCGCATCGAGGAAGCGGAGTCAGGCGAGCCGCAAATCAAGGCCGCGCGCATCACGCCGGAGATGGCTGGGCTGCCGCGCACCACGCTCGACCACTTCATTGGTGGCGACGTCGCCACGAACAAAGCGCTGCTCTATGACGTTCTCACCGGCGTTTCCGGCGCGCGCCGCGACGTTGTCCTGCTCAACGCAGCGGCCGTGCTGGTGGCCGCCAGCCTCGCCGGAGATTTGAAAGAGGGCGTTCAAAGGAGCGCGGATGCAATCGACTCCGGCCAGGCCGCTGCCACACTCGAAAAACTGCGCCGCTTCGGCGCCAGGCATGCGACGAAGGCGTGATGGCCTACAGCAGCCCCGACCGCCCTGCCAGACGCCGCGAATAAAGCCATGACAGCAGTGAGGCGACGAGCGCGAGCGCTACCCATCCTGCCGGTTCCAGCGCGCGCCCGGTGGCGGCCAGATGCATCTGTGTGAACGAGATCTCTCGCGCAGTGGTCAGACTGGCGCGTACCAGCTCAAACCCGCCCCAGCCAAGGACTGCGGCAGCCAGCACCATGCCCGGCAGGGCGCGCATCCACGGGAAGGGAATCGGCGCAGGCCGTGCGGCCTCTTCGCGCATCCGCTCCATCGTCGCGGCCAGAAAACCCGAAGAAGGAATCAGCTCCTCTTCGGCCGCCAGAATGTGATCGACCGCATCAAGTCTCGTCTCGTGGTTTATGTCCGGCTTCATTGCAGCGCCTCCTTTTCTGTGCGCAGCACGGGGATGGTCGCAGGGGCGCTTTCCTGGCTGAGATGCGGGAACCGGAGCCGCAGCATCTCCCGGCCGCGAGCCAGGCGCGCCTTCACCGTTCCCTCGGGCAGCCCCATGGTGCGCGACGCAGCAGCCACATCCATCTCGTGAAAGTAGTAAAGGACCACCGGTTCGCGGTAACGCGCGGGCAGGGCCAGCACCGCCCTCCTCACCGCTTCGCGGCTCTGCTTCTCTGCCATACCCTCGTGCTGCGTGGGAGCGCCGGTAGGCTCGGCGACTTCTTCCAAAGGCAAATTGACCGCGGGAAACCGCTGCAGCTCGGAGCGAAACACGTTCGCCGCCAGCGCGAACAGCCACGTGGAAAAGCTCGATTCGCGCCGCCATCCAGCCAATCCACGCCAGGCGCGCAGAAAGGCTTCCTGAGCCATCTCTTCGGCTCGCCCCCGGTCGCGGCAGTAGCGCCAGGCCATGTTCACAAGCGGCCCCTGCCAGCGGCGGACAATGCCCTCGAAGGCCTGCACCTCGCCTCCCAACACGCGTTCCACATCGGCAACGTCTTCTTCGGCGCTGTTCGCGGCCTTCATTCCGACAGGCGCTCCTCTGCAACCGGTACGACCATACTCGCTCCGCCCCGGTTGCATTTTCTCTTGAAAATCTTCCTGCAAAGATTATGCAACCGGACAGTGTCTCCTCATGTCGTACCAGTCGCAAGGGGAAGGATTCCCCAGCGAGGAGGATGAGATGTGGAATGGTCCTGAGATGTTTGGGATTCTGATTCCGATCGTGGCCATTGTGACGACGTTCACATTCGTCATCGTGATCCATTGGGTCGACACGCAGCGCAAGGAGCGCGAGGCTTACTACAAGGCGGAAACCCTCCGGCGAGTCACCGAGGCCTCTGGCGAAGGCGCCAAGGCGGCCCTCGAACTGATGCGCGAGGATGACCGGCTCAAACGGACCAAAATCCGCGAAGGCTTGAAGATCGGCGGCTTGGTCAACATCGGCGTGGGAGTAGCCCTCATGATCTTCTTGCGTGCATTGGTGGGCTCAAACGGGGTCTACCTTTGCGGGCTGATTCCCGGCTTGGTTGGCGTAGGTTTGCTCGTGTACGTGTTCCTTCTGGCTTCGCCGGTGGAGTGAAAGGAGACAGCTTCGAAGCGCGGACGCCATCGTGCGCTACAGCAGTTTCGGAAATGGTCTATCCACATTCACGAAAGCTAAGTCGGCGCGACCAGCAGAGAGCGACGACCCTCGCAAACGCTTTGACCGGACAAAGTATTTCCGAAACTGCTCTATTTGCGCGTCCGCGCATCGCCCCTCTGATGCTGGCCTGGCGTTTGACGAACCAGCCGCAAGCTACGACAATAAGAGAGTTGCCTGCCACCGTGGGCCTGTGGCGCAGTTTGGGAGCGCGCCCCGGCTTGCCAGGGAGGTCCTCGGTTCGATCCCGATCTGGACCCTCAAACTACTCGAATGCCGGTCGTCTACATCCTGCAAAGCGAGAGTACGAGACGGTTCTACGTCGGGTGCACGGAACAAGTGGCTCGCCGGCTAATTGAGCACCAGCGTGGCCAAACTCGCTCCACTCGAGGGCGTGGACCATGGAAATTGGTATACGAGGAACCGTACCCGACCTCAGCTGAAGCGCTTAGGCGCGAACTGCAGATCAAGAGCTGGAAGTCGCATCGCTCAATTCAGCGACTTATCGATTCGTCCAATAAGTTGCTCGGAGTAGCGCGTCCCGATCCTTAGGGCGCCTGGTTTGACTTGCCGGCCGCAAGCTACGACAATAGAGGAGTTGTCCCGCCAAACGTGGGCCTGTGGCGCAGTTTGGGAGCGCGCTTCCATGGCATGGAAGAGGTCGTCGGTTCGATCCCGACCAGGTCCACCAATCCACAAATGAAGTAGCGCGTCCCGGCGTGCCGGGAAGGTCGTCGGTTCGATCCCGACCAGGTCCACCAATCCCCCGATATGCCAGCCGTTTACATCCTGGAAAGCCAAACCAACAGACGCTTCTATATCGGTTCGGCCGTGGATGCCGAGATTCGATTGGCAGAGCACCAGCGCGGACAGACCCTATCCACACGTGGTAGAGGACCGTGGGTACTGGCCTACCAGGAGGAGTTCGACACAATCGTGGAAGCGCGCCGTCGCGAACGACAATTGAAGAGTTGGAAATCTCATCGGGCGATCCAAATGTTGATCGATTCGAAGCGCTGAGATGCTGGCGCGTCCCGGCCTGCCGGGGAGGTCGTCGGTTCGATCCCGACCAGGTCCACCAAATCACCTCGACAACTCCACCAACCGGCTGCCCTTCGCCGCCACCCCTTTCCAGGTGAGAAAAAACGGCTTCCCGACTCAGCACGAGATACCGATCTCTGACCCCTGATCTCTGGCGTAGCCATCCACCCAACGTCCCACCGAGCCCACGCAAGAAACGCTTCCCGCGAGCCGACTTATTTTGACTAATCGATCCCGGATGAATGAATCGGCGAATTGGAATCAACTTGGCCGGCCGCCATGCGGGCGAAAAGTAATCTGACGAGAGTATACCCTTTGTTTTTAAAGGTTTGCCCTCCATTGCGAGTTTCGCACACGCCGAGGCAATGGGACTTCTGTTAACCTTCGGAAAACAAGACGTTTGAGGCCAGCGACAATTGGCTAGACTTGCGACCACCCGCGCAAAGGCCGCGCCCCAAGCTACGGAGCGAAAACGGAAGTCAGTCGTCATCGGCTACAGGACGAGCCGCGGCATTATGTTCAAGGGGAAGATTGAGGCCTTTCTCCGCTCCCCGAGAGCTTCAGAGTACGCCGGAAAAGTGCAGTCCATTTTTACCTCGCCACCCTTCCCTCTGAATCGCAAGAAGGCTTATGGAAATAAGCAAGGACAAGAATTCAGCAGGTGGCTAGCGGACTTGGCGCCAGAACTGAAGAAGCTGCTCACCCCTACCGGATCAATTGTGATGGAAATGGGCAACGCGTGGGAGCCTAAGCGCCCAGTTATGTCGGTCCTCGCGCTCGAGTCGCTTCTTCAGTTCTTGCGGAAGGGCGAGCTTCAGCTTGCTCAGCAGTTTATTTGCTACAACCCAGCAAGGCTGCCGAGTCCAGCGCAGTGGGTAAATGTTGACCGCATCCGATTGAAGGACGCCTACACGCACGTGTGGTGGATGGCCGCAACCGACAGGCCTTATGCAGATAATCGAAAGGTGCTGACTCCGTATAGCAAATCAATGCTCAAGCTGCTGAAGACCGGCAAGTACAATTCTGGCGAACGACCCTCAGAGCACCACATTGGCAGGACCTCATTCCTGCATAAGAACGAGGGCGCGATTCCTGCAAACGTTCTGACGATCACCAACACGGGGACCGGCGACATCTACCAGAAATACTGCCGCGAACGTGGTATCAAGCCTCATCCCGCGAGGATGCCCCTGGCTCTGCCGGAGTTCTTTATCAAGCTCCTGACGAAAGAGGGCGGCCTAGTGATGGACCCGTTCGCGGGGAGCAATACCACAGGCGCAGTAGCGCAGAGACTGAAGCGCAGATGGATCGCCGTGGAAGCTGAGGAAGAGTACGTCGAGAGCTCGAGATCTCGATTTACGAGAAGAAAGGCCAAGCGAGATGACCCCAAACGAACTGCAAAAGGGCCTCCGGTCAGCCGGAGAGGTACAGTACACTCCTGACCAAGACGTCACGGTACACGCAGAGGGCGCAATCCGTATATTCCGCGCATCATTCCAGACCCACGAGAAAGGACTGCCGGAATGGGTCAAGAACAGCGCCGACGAATACATGAGGACAAAGCGCGATGCCAACGAACGCATTATCGTGCTCATCCTTAACGATGAACGGCATAGGCGCACAGCCGCGATCTCTTGCCTTGACTTCTCAGGGATGACTAGCGAAGTTATCGAGCAACACTTCAGACAGTGGGCAGACCCCGACGCAGCAAAACGCGGCACGAATGCGGATTCCGTCCAGGGAGGGCACGGCAATGGCGGCAAATGTTATATGTGCCAGATGTTCGACAGCCACGCCCTGCTCCAGACAGTAAAAAACGGCCTCGGCTGCACTTACGGCGTCCCCGCTAACTCCGTGAAGTTCGGGTACTTCCCCTCTCGCAACGATGGCCGCAACTACAAGGTCCCCAACGCGCCGCTTGGCCTTCGCGACGCGCTGAAGGGTCTCAACTGCGACGCAAACAGGCTCCCGCCCGTCGTGCGGACCGCAGTGACCACCTGCCGAGGTTACACAATCGTTTCAGGGTTCGGCCCGAAAGGATTATCCGGGCGCGCTGCATTCACCTCGCTCATTGACCACTTCCAAGAGCACCCGCAGATGATCCGTACCCTCGAATTCTGCCAAGTGTACCTAATACTCAACGGCATACCTCTCAACGACGGAGAGCCGCTCTCGCTCCCAAAAATCCCGCCGATGCAAGGGGGCGAAACACCCAGAATCATCGCAATTCCAGAAACGCTCATTGACCCGGCCTACGATACGGCAGTCTCCACGACCGAAGGCGGGAAACTACCACCAGGACAGATCGTCCTCCTAACCTCCGACAGGAGCATGCGCTGGAAAAGAAAAGAGCGTCACGTAATCACATTCAAGGCAGGAACCGAATACATAGGCTATGTTCAGATCCCCGATCTGGATGTCCAGTCGGAGTTTCGCGACCGAATCTACGGAGAATGCGCCCTTGCGGCCCTTAGACCTTTTACGCAAAATGATCGCGGTCCCCTTTCGGAAGCACCGCTCACGAGAGCTGTCAACGTGTTTCTCTCAGAGCAGATCACGAAGTACGCCAGAGAATTTGAGGCCAAAGAAAAGAAAAAGATCGACCAAAAGGAAAAGAGCGAGCTGAGCAAGATAAACGAGGCGCTCGACCGTTGGAAGAACCAGTTCGTGGACAGCCTCTTCGGTGGGCAAGGAAAATCTCCCGGCAACGAACCGCCATCGCCAATCCGTCTCCCGAGCGGCAAGCCCGCAAGAATCCATATCAACCTCTCCCACAGCCAAGCCGGCGTCGGCGTGCCGCTCAAACCCACAGTGGAATTCTTCGACGCCAAAGACAACCGCATCAGACCCGTGCCCTACCGGTGGGTGAGCGACGATACGAATGTCGCCATGGTGGACGAAGATCTCGGCATCATCAATACATACGCGGCAGGAATCACGAATCTCTACGCGGAGACCCTCGACCAGAAAGTCCGCTCGAACACTAGGGACCTTGCCGTTGTAGTCATTCGAGACATCGAGATTATCCCGAGCATGATTGAACTCCCCGTCGGATCGCGGCGCGCATTCGAAACGGCCTGCACACTCGCAACCGGCGAAAAATCCACAGGCGTCTACCTCTTATGGAACGAAAGCAACGCCAAGATTGCCCGTGTGAGCGCCGCCGGGGTGGTATATGGATTCGAAGTGGGCGAGTGCAAAATCGACGCAGGTGACGATCACTCAGCGGCGAAATTGCAAGCAACTGTCCGCGTTACCCCAGCCGTCGGTGCAGGGAGCAACGAGGGGAAAGGACGCGGCTATCCAAGAATCCTCCTTTCCTCCATCGACAATGATCCCGATACGAACCAACTCGTGCATCTGAGCAGCGACGACCCGCCCGTATACCAACGCCCCGAGGATGCGGACCGGAATATTTGGTGGATCAACACCTCAAGCCCGATCGCTGGCATGCTCCTTGATAAGGAGAAGGGCTACGGGTCGGATTCTCGGGAGTGGCGCATGTACAACTTTGAACGATTGGTCGAAATCCTCATCCAAATCGCTCTTACCTACAGCGCCAAGGAGCAACCGAACTCCTCCATTGACGACTACCTCATTCAGTGGGGGACCAAGGCAGCAGAGATCCAAGCCGGGGCGGCCAGCTCGCTCCTCGATTTCATCAAAGAGGGAACCCTCCCCACGGCATAGGGACAAATCATGACCGAGCATAAACTCAGCGTGGCCGACAAACTCGTCGTCGCGGCATACAAACTCACTCTGGACGGCAAGTCGCCATTCACTGCAGAAGACCTAGTCGTTGCCGCATGGCGCGCGTATCCCGACACGTTCGGCCTCCCCGGCTACGCAGGCGTGGACGGCCGCAGCATTTACCCAGACTCCAACAGGGTTTTCGCCGAGATCATGGGAACAAAGCCGGTCCGGCAGCGCGGGTATCTTATAAAGGTCGGCAACAAGCTGTACCAGCTTACTGAGGCAGGCACACACTATGCGGGTGCGCTCGAATCGAAGCCCATCGGCATTGAAAAAGTCGGGCTGGCGCGAGACCTTAAGGACGAGCTGGAACGTCTCCTAAAGGCAAAAGCGGCCGGCAAATTCAAAACAGGACGTATCGACGAAATTACGTTCCACGACGCGTGTGGGTTCTGGAAGATCTCAGCACGTAGCACCGCAATCGAATTCACCGGACGCTACAACAATATCGAAAGGCTTCTGGCTTCCGCAAAAGCAGCGACGCAGGAAAAAGGCATCGTCCTGCGCCATGGCGGCGACGCCATCACCCTCGGCGACGTAAACAACATTCAGGAGATCCACCATTTCATGCGCGAGCGATTCGCGGCAGAGATCGACGTGATTCTCCGCCGCACTGACCAACGATGAGCCGCTTGCGAAGCTCACGAGGACCGACGAGCCAAGATTCTGCCGGCGGTCGCCGACAGGCCAACGCGCTAAATGCGATCGGGTTAGGCTTCCGGGCAAGGATCGGTACCGACAAACGCCCACATCGACCCCAACCCCCGTCTCATCCTCATTCGACAAAGTCCGCCCCACAGCTCAAACCTGAGCCGAACACCCTCCCAAACCCCGCTCTGACCGGAAAATCCCCTATCGCGCACGCAAAATGCGACGAAAAACACCATTTCCGGCGACCTGCAGGTCATAAATTCACCTGATTACTCCACCTGCAGGTCATATCTTGCGCGAGCTCGCGATGCGACGATTTTTCCGTGCGGCCCAGCTTCGAAAACCCTCCACCTGCAGGTCGTCACTTTCAGCATCAATCCCGGCGCGTGAGGCGCCTTCGGGCAGTCAAAGCGCACCCGGGGGCTCGAGGATCGTCGAAAGGGGCACCGCTCCGTGGCCAAGGCTCGTGGAATCTTTTGGGCTAAGACGATGCCGCCCCTCGTTCGGAGGAGCATTCGGCTCAGGACTCGGACGAGGGGCGCATTCGGATTGTTGCGGGGGCTGGATTTGAACCAGCGATCCCACCACGGCGGGATGATGAGCCCGACGGTTCCGCTGCGTTAGATGGTTGCGGGGGCTGGATTTGAACCAGCGACCTTTGGGTTATGAGCCCAACGAGCTACCGGGCTGCTCCACCCCGCACTGCCATCTTATCAAGCGAAGCAACGCGGGTCAATGACGCGTTGGCACAGTGCCGGCAAAGATTCGGAGCGCGCGTGAGAACGATCTTTTCAGAGGTACCAGGAGGTTAGAGACTTGGAGAATTGCCGCGGTTTGCCAACGAATTCGGCCCCCGGCTGGCCAATCTGTGCCTACTTCACGTCCGTCGCGGACTCATCAGGCTCACCTTCGACCGAGATGCGCAGCGAGCGTAAAAAGTGCAGGTCGTTTGGGGTGAAGGTGCCCAATTTGCCGCCGGTTCCCTCATCGGTGCTGGGGGCGTCGCTTTCCTTCGCGGAGACCTCGTTCAAGCCGATCGTGGCTTCAAGCATCAGCAGCACGTCGAAGCCGTGCTTACGGATGTCTTGTACCACCCCGGCGATCTGCTCACTCTCGATGACCGACTCATGGATGGCCTCGCCCAGTTGCTGAATGAGTTCACGCAGACGGGATGTCACGGCTACCTCCAGGAGCGGCTGCCCGCACGGGATCAGAGCGCGGGTTGCGGCTTGGAATCTCTCTACCTTACTGCCATTCCCGTTTAAGAGCAACCCGGGAGCTGCGGCAGGCGGCGCAAGGCGCCACGGACCGCTGCTACCATCATAAACGGTATGAGACCCCGCATGATCGGCCGCGCCTTGGGAATAGGAGTGCGGGTTGCCGGACGGATTGCGGGGCAGCGCTTCGCGGCCCAACCACGGCCCGGCGCCAGCGCATCCCAGGCCCCTGCGAGCCCGGGTCGTGTGGCCGCTGGCCGTGTGATGCAGGCTCAAGCCGCGGGGCAAGCGGCGAAACAACTTGCGACTCAGGCAGGGCGTGGTTTGAGTCGCGGCGCTGGCGGTTTCCTGCGTCCATTCCGGCGTGTGGGCGGCATTGTTTGGCTCGAAGTCTCTGGCACCTTCTTTCTCCTGTTCGCGGCTCTCTTCGCCCTGCGCCTTTGGCAAAATTGGTCGGGATTCGGGCGTAACCCTGTGCCCCGGGATTTTGCAGTCGCGGCAGCGGTGGTTTTTCTCTACCTGGGAGTCAGCTCTTTCTGGCGGGCGCGACGCCGCTGATGACGACCTGCAGGTAAAGTTTTTCCCATCGGCTACTGTGCCGCCCCGGCGCGTGATCAGGCCCCCCGGCCCCTTCTACAGGCCGGCGAAGTCAGCAGCTTCATTTCCCTCGAAGACAGAACCGTCAAAGACGATGAAACGGTGCTTGCGCAGGTTGGCAACACTATCCAAAGGCGAATGGCGGGTGAGGATGAACCGGCTGAGGAAGCCGGGCTTGATTTGCCCGAAGTTTTCCTTGAAGGCCAATCGCTTGGAGCCGGCACCGGTGGCGGAGTTGATGACGGCAAGGGGTGAGAGTCCGGCGCGCTCCATCAATTCCAGCTCGTACAAAAGGCCAAGGCCGTGCGCCACGCCATAAGAACCGGAATCGCTGCCGGCGATAATCTCGACGCCCGTTTGGTGAGCCTTGACCAGGCTCTTCGCGTGCAGGTCAAGGATTCGCTTCAGGTTGGAGACAACCCCCGTATCCCAGCCCATGCGATCGGCGTGATCGACCTGCTTTTGAACCGGCGCAAAGGTCGGCACCCACGCGATCTGCCGGTCGCGCATCTTCGCGAGCTGATCGTCGCGGACGAAAAACCCGTGTTCGATGGAATCCACGGCGCCGTCGATCACACGCTCAATGCCCGCATTGCCTGAGGCGTGAGCGAGAGTTTGCTTGCCAAACGACTTTGCCGCGGCAACGAACTCGCAAATCCGCTCCGTGGTCATTTGCGGCTCAGTGGTCACCGCTCCTTTCTTGAAGTTGATAATGCCGGTTGGAATCAGCTTGATGCGGTCGGCCCCGGCCTTGACCCGCGCCTCGACACACTGCCGCGCGGTCAAACAATCCTCAAACGGCTCGGCCATGAAGCCGCCGTAACGGCCGCGGTGATGAATCGCCGCGCCAGGGCTGTCGACATACGGCATCAGTGGGCGATCTGCGTCTGAGTAGAGCTTGCTCAACGCCAGGCCGACGCCATCCTTGTCGCCTGCATCGCGGACTGCGGCAATGCCAAGCCGGACGAGCTTCTCGAGCCGCGACACCGCAAGCTGCAACAGCTCCCCTGGGCTCTGTTTCAGAGATGCGGTGCGCCTGTGCGGATCCAATTCACCGCCCTGAAGAAACAAATGCGTATGGGCGTCAATCAATCCCGGCAGCAAGGTGTAGTCCGGCAAGTCGAGGTCCGGCTCGCACCGGCCGCCGTTCAGCAGGTCCACCGGCGGAGAATCCACGCCGGCGAAGAGGATGCGGTACTTGTCATAGACGAGGTGCGTGTTGCGCAGAGGTGCCGTGCTCACGCCATCCAGGATGGTTCCCACGCGCAGCCAGACGCAGCGCTTATCGGTCTCAGGGGAAAGGAGATCAATCTTGAGCATCTTTCAAGTCCGGCGTTCAGAAATCGACGGCCTCGGCCTCCCGGCAAATGGCCATAATGGCTTCGGCCTGTCGGAAGCCGGCCGTCTCAGGAGTCTCACCAACCTGCGCGCGGCCCCGATCGAGCGCCTCACGAAGCCTGGCGACCATGGGATGATCGGCAGGCAGCGGCCCGGGAGTTTTTTCCGGATTGGCCAGGGCAAAGTCCAGGCCGGCTTCCATCCCCAGCGTGAGATAGGCCTTTTCCAGTTCCTCGCGGACCTCTCTGGGTGTGCCCCAGGCGAAGTTGGAAAGGCCGACAATCATGTGCACACCCTTCAAATCCGGGTCGGCGGCGATCAGACGCATGGCGTCGAGGCCGGTATTCACCAAGCCATAGGTGTCCGCGCCGACGGGCGCCAGGCCGGGATCGATGATGATCTGGTCGTTGCGGCGGCCAGCCCTGGTGACAAGCAATTCAACAAAATGCTTTGCCGCGCGATACGAGTCTTGCGGATTGAGGCACTGCGAAGTGCCGCCGGGCACAAAGGTTTCAGAGGCCATGATCACGGAGAGCGTGTCGTAGTGCTTCACCAGATCGATCATTTCGTCGAGCCGCTCGCGCGACGCGGCGAGCGAGTTGAGAATCGGCGGGCCGCTTCGGGTGCGGTCGTAGTGCGTAAGCGCCACCTTGTGGTACTCGACCGAAGGATTGTCGAAGGCGATGGGCGTGGCCACCGCCTCCTGAATCGCGTGGATCGCATCGGGCAGGAAGGCCAGCATCTCCTGCATGCGCACCTGAATGCGCTGCGTGCCATCGAGGTTCAGCGTGAGGTAATCCGCGCCGAAGGCAGCCTGCAACCTCGCCAGTTGCTGATAGCCTTTGGGATCGCGCGCGGTGAAGGCCTTGCGCGCGCGGGCGTAGGAGTTGTTCATCAACTCGCCGACAATGTGCAGTTTCCTGGTCATGTTTTTTGAAGCTCCGGTTGGGGAGAATCGTGCTTCGCCGTAGCGGCCTCCCGTTTTGAAGTGTGATCGCGGCCGAGCCACAGATTGGCCCACGCGGAGGTTCCGCGCAGGCCTTGATTCTGGACAACGGGCGCGTGGTCGAGCAGAGTTTTTTCGCGGCCATCGTGCTTCAGCCGCTCGTAGGCGCGCAGCCAGATGCAGTCGCCGTAGCCGTCCACCTCGCAGCGGCCTTCACGCGTGCCGCCGCACGGGCCGTTACGCTGGTTTTTCGCGCATTGCGATTCGGGACAGAGATAGGCCATGTCGGGCAGCGAGCAGTCGCCGCAGTCCTTGCAGCGGTACAAAGCGGTTTTGCTCAAATGCTCAAGAGCGCGCAGCGGCGCAGGTCCCTGCATCGGATCGTTCGCATGCGCGCAGACCTTCGCGCCCCACTTGGCCAGCGGCGCGCCTGGAGCGAACATGGCCGCATGCGACAGCTTGGAGAGCCGATAGACTGTGGTGACGTGTTTCGATGAAGCCCGCGGCCGGGGACTTTCCTCATGCGCATTGGCGAGGCCTGTGGCCGGATCTTCGCTGTAATAGAAGAACTCTCCGGGGCGGGAAAACCGGATTTCGCGCGCAAACTGCTTCCAATCGCAGGGCGCAAAGGTCCGCTCAATCTCAAGAATCTTCTCGATCGCGGGAAAGTTGTGAACTCCGCCGAGATAAACGCCGCGGAAACCGAGGCCGCGGTAGATTGCGATCTGCTTAGCGGCGAGTTCCAGGAGGAACGCCTTCCCCTTGTCGGCGGATTGGGCTTGCTCGCGGCAAAGCTCCCAAAGCGCCTCACTAACCACGACGCCGGGAATCTTGCCGTCATGGAAGAGCTCAGCGACGCGCGGGCTCAACAGATAGACATTGCCGATGAGGGGAGTTTCGCCCATGCCATGCGCATCCATGTAGCAGCGCAGCTCGGAGATCTTGCGCGAGTCAAAGCCAATCTGGTTGATGATGAACTGCGCGCCGCACTCGACCTTTTTCTCGAGCTTCAGGTATTGCGGAATGACTTCGCCTTCGCGCAGCTTGAAGTTGGTGGTAACCGCGCCGATGCAGAACTGCGTTTTTTCCAGGCGATGGTTGGTGCCGTTCGACTCTCCGGCGCCGAGCCCCTGGTTCATCTGGCGCAGCAGGGAAATGAGGCCGATAGAGTCGATGTCGAAGACCGGCCGCGCAAGGCCATCGTTGCCGGCCACCGGGTAGTCGCCGGTCATGGCCAGAATGTTGTGGAAGCCTTCGCTGTTGAGCATCCAGGCTTCGCTCTCGAGGGCGTTCCGATTCAGGTCCTTGCAGGTGAGGTGAATCACAACTTCCTTGCCGGCGTAGAGGATCGGGCGGCCGAGAACCAGGGGCGCAAGCTGGGGATTGCCGCCTGCATTGTCGGTGATGGAAATCCAATCGATGAAAGGACATGCAGTGAGCTCACTTGCGAAGTTGCGCGCCTTGATGGCGCTAACCCCGGCCATGGAACCGCGCACGGAAACCAGTTCCGTAGCGACAAGAAAGCGCGTGGGATCGGAGAGTTTTTCGCGAAGCGTCTGCATGTGCCGGGCGGGAAAAAGTCCTCTTTCAACAGGGTATCACGACTTTATTCGAGTCGCGAACTATAGTCGCCAAGACGACTGATTCGCGTCTCACGCGCGGGGTATGGGCCCGCGTCGCGGGGAACGCGTGAGGTGCCAGACAGCCAACGCCAGGGCGAGTGCGCCGAGACCGAAGGCCAGCACGGCCAACTCGCCGCGATGAAGCTGCCAGCCCTTCCAGAAAGCCGCAGCGGCGGCGATGAGCATCACGAAGCCTCGAATTCGGTTCACGCGCGCATCCTTTCCGCGGCGATGGTTCGTGCAGGCATGGTTTTCTTCATCCTAATTGCTGCCGACGCCCTCACCGATCACGGCGCCGGATTGACGACGCCGCTCGCAGGTCTCCCGCACAGTCCCTATGATGAGAGTTGACGCAAAGCCTTGGAAAGGAATCCGCATGTCTGATCCGGTTGCGCCTGCTCCTGCCGCACCGCTCAAGAAGACGGCGCTGAACGCCACGCACCGCGCGCTGAAGGCCAAAATGGTCGACTTCGGCGGATGGGATATGCCGGTCGAGTATCCCGGTTCCCCACCCCAGCGACAAGGACCGGTCGCCGGGGGCCCCGGTACCGGCGGCGGGCTGATCGCCGAGCACATGGCGGTGCGCACCGGCGTGGGCCTCTTCGACGTGAGTCACATGGGCGAGATCCAGTTTCGCGGGCCCGGCGCGCTGGCCGCGGTGCAACAGATCACCATGAACGACGCAGCGCGGCTCCAGGATGGGCAGGCGCAATATTCGGCGCTGCTCACGCCGCAAGGGACGTTTGTGGACGACATTCTGGTGCACCGGCTGAGCCAGAACGATTACCTGCTGGTGGTGAATGCGGGCACCACAGACAAGGACTTTGCCTGGATCCGGCAGCAGGTGGGCAGCTGGCCTGAGATTCACTTGAGCAACTACTCGGCTTACTACTCGCAACTGGCGCTGCAGGGGCCGCGCGCGCTGGAGACGCTAACGAAACTAACCAAGGTGGATCTGACGGGAATCAGGAACTACTGGTTCACGTGGGGAACGGTGGCCGGGATTCCCAACACGTTGATCGCGCGTACGGGCTACTCGGGCGAGGACGGGTTCGAGGTGTACATCCCGTCGGATGAAGCGACCACGGTGAAGATGTGGGATGCGTTGATGGAAGCGGGCGCGGAGTTCGGCATACGGCCCTGCGGGCTGGGCGCGCGCAACACGCTCAGGCTCGAGGCGGGCATGAGCCTCTACGGGCATGAGATCTCGGAAGAGATCAACGTTTTTGAGGCCGGGCTCGACCGCTGGCTCAAGCTCGACAAGGGCGCTTTCATTGGACGCGAGGCACTGCTGGCGGTTCAAGCTGCGGGGCCGAAGCTCAGGATCGTCGGCCTCGAGATGGTGGAGCGGGGGATCGCGCGGGACGGGTACTCCGTTCACGATTTGGACGGCAACCGCATTGGCACAATTACATCCGGCTCCCCGGCGCCGTTTTTGAAAACCAACATCGCGATGGCGCTGGTTCCCGCGTCCGTCGCCGCAAGCGGCGCCGATGTGATCGTGCAGTGCCGGGCGAATCGGGTGCGTGCGAAGCAGGTTCCGCTGCCGTTCTACAAACGCCAGAAGAAATAAGCCGCGTTTCTCCATCAAGCCCAATACTTGGGTGCCCCACCTGGGCGCCCCCTGGGCAGCGCGTCTTTGTTTTTGCGCCTAGGGTGGGGTTGGAATCACGGGAGGTCGATAACCCTCCGGAAGTTTCAAGCCGGCGCGTTTTCCGGCGGTCCAGGTCGACTCGAATTCGACGACACCCGATTCTCCCGTGAGGTAGTGCCGGAAGCTCGACCATTTCCACTCTTCCGGCCGGGTTGTCAATCCACGTGTCACCGGGTTGCGGTGCATGTAACGGAGCTTCTCGGTGCGCTTGGCGCTGGTGAAGACATTGAAGTCGTAGTACCGGACCTGCCAGAAGGGTTTTTGTCGAGATTGCTTGGAGACCGAAGTCTTAAGCGCCTGCATGGCGAACGCGAGTGTTCCGCGTTTGGGCTCGGACACGAGTAAGTGCACGTGCTCCGGCATGACGACATAGCCGAATACGTGCAAGACGTATCGCCTTCGGATTTGCTCCAGTGCTCGTTCGAAACGATCGCGAGATGTCCCGCTCGCTAGGTATGGAGAGCGGTTGTGACAACTGAAGGTGAGGAAATGGAAATCACCCGTCAGTTGAAAGCGCTTGAGTCGAGCGGGCATTGTTAAGGGCAGTGTAATCCCACCCTAGCGGGAAAAACAAAGGCCCCGCGAGGGTGGGGCGCCCCCTTGAGGTTTTCGAGCGAGGCGCCGGCAGGATTGTTCTTCCAATTCGGCCAAGGGTCGGCAAGATTCCGAAGTACCGGGACTCGGGCGAGGCCGCCGCGGCGACCGGGGCGAAGACCTCCACCAGAGGAAAACCAGGAGCACGGTTGTGCGCGCGGGCGGTGCGGTGCGCGGCTGAATCTCAGGACAGCGATCCCTGACCCCTGCCTTTCCAATTTCTAACTTTTTTCGGTTACACTCACCCTCAAAAGCTAACTTTTCTAGGTTAGCTTTGCCTCTAAAATGCAACTTTTCTCGGTGCATGTCCCCGAAAAATGCAACCTCTGGAGGTTAGGTTTGGGGCCCAAAGCTAACCACTTAAGCGAACATTTGAGGGGTTTTCCGCACCATCTTTGCGAACATTTCGCTTGATTTCACAGGGCTTACCATCCCCCGCGAGAAACCACTCACAATTTGTCGATTTTTTCGAGGGCTAGTGAGCGCAGCCATCACGACGATGTCGTGCTGCAACTGATCTGGCGGATCGGGGGGGCGAGCGTGGAGGCATATCGCAAGCGCGTGGCGGCGGTGCGATAGGCACGCGGCTGATCAGACCTGCATGACTTCGGCTTCCTTCTTTTGCGAGAGCTCTTCCATGCGGCGGATCTCGCCGTCGGTCATCTTTTGCACTTCCTCGAGGGCGCGCTTCTCGTCGTCCTCGCTGATCTTCTTTTCCTTGGTGAGCTTCTTGAGGGCTTCGTTGCCGTCGCGGCGAACGTTGCGGACCGCGGTGCGGTGCTCCTCGAGGACCTTGTTGAGGTGCTTGCAGACTTCGCGGCGGCGCTCCTCGGTCATGGGCGGAACAGGAACGCGGATGATCTTCCCGTCGGAGAGGGGATTCAAGCCGAGATCGGCGGCCTGGATGGCCTTTTCGACATCTTTCAGAATGGTCGGGTCCCAGGGCGAGATGACGATGAGCTGCGGCTCGGGAGCGGAGAGCTGCGCGAGCTGGTTGATGGGCGTGAGCGTGCCATAGTAGTCGACCTTGACCTGATCGAGCATGTGGACGCTGGCGCGGCCGGTGCGCGTGGAGGCCAGATTGGCCTGGAAATCGGCGACGGCGTGGTCCATGCGCCGTTTGAGGTCGGTGTAGAGGTCTTTGAGCGCCGGACTGGCGGCCATGAAGGATGTCATAAGAGATCGTCCTCGCTACGCAAATTGTCAACGGCTATTCTACAACCCCTGCGGCGAGACGCCAGTGTTGTAACGCCTTATGCAACGACGGCTAAGCCGGTCGACGCCGCCTGCTGGTGCGCGTGGTAGCTTGACCGCACCAGCGGGCCGGATTCGACGTGGCGGAAACCCATCGCGAGAGCTTCAGCTTTCAGCTCCGCAAACTCGCGCGGGGTGTAGAGGCGCGCCATGGGAAGATGGTCGCGCGAGGGGCGCAGATACTGCCCGATGGTGAGGATGTCGCAGCCCACGGCGGCGAGATCGCGGAAAACATCGACCAGCTCCCGGGTTTCTTCGCCCAGCCCAACCATGACGCCGGATTTGGTGAGCCCTGCGGGTCGCAGCTCCTTGGCGTAGCGCAACAACCGAAGAGAGCGCTCGTAGCGGGCGCCGGAGCGGACGACGCGATAGAGCCGCGGCACGGTTTCCGTATTGTGGTTCAGGACCTCGGGACTGGCCTCGACGACAATGCGAACGGCTTCCTGGTCGCCTTGAAAATCGGGGATGAGGACTTCAACGCGGCAACCGGAAACTTGGCGGCGAATCTCCGCAATGACGAGCGCGAAAGCGCTCGCGCCGCCGAGGTTGTCGTCGTCGCGGTTGACGCTGGTGATGACGGCATGCTCGAGACCGAGTGCGGCCACGGCCTGGGCCACGCGGCGCGGCTCGTCGAAGTCGATGGGCTCGGGGCGGCCCTTGGGCACGGCGCAGAAGCCGCAGCGGCGCGTGCACAGGTTGCCGAGCATCATGAAGGTTGCGGTTTTGTGGTGCCAACACTCGCCGATGTTGGGGCAATGCGCGCTCTCGCAGACGGTGTGGAGCGAGAGCGAGCGGGCCAGTCGCTTGAGATCGTGGTAGTTCTCGCCCATCGGCGCACGGGCCTTCAGCCACTCCGGCTTGGGCACAGGCGCGCGGCGCGCAGGCTCGATTTGCACCAGGTCCATCACGTCTTCATTGTAGCGGGCGCCGGAAGACGGACTGCTGGGCAACAAAGGCGTTGAATCTGAACGAAGTTGAGCGAATTGCGGCTCGTCTCCGGGGCGCGCGAGCCCAAACCATTCCGGCAAATCACGCATCTATTTCCTTGAGTTGTCTTGGCTTGGCTGTGGCATTGGGCTAGAGCAGTTTCGGAAATAAAGTGTCCAGTCAGGCCGTTTCCAAAGGTCGTCGCTTTCTGTTGGTCCCACCCCAACGACAAAGATCCGTCGTTGGGGACCTCGGGTTGGTCGCGCCGACTTAAACATGGTGAATGCGGCTACACCATTTCCGAAACTGCTTTGAACGCCGATGGCGGCGTACGGCGTTCGCCGGGAATTGTGCGCTCTTTCCAGGCGTCCAACGCGCGACAGCAACGATCGACAGGAGGGAACAATGAAATCAGATCGTCCTTTACTTGGATCCATCCTTCTTCTGGCTGCTGGATTGGCCTTGATCTTCAGCTATTGCAATGGCACGACGAGCTTCAACGCCGCTTATCCTTTTTCAGGCTCAACGCTCCACATTGACCTCATGACGAACGGGCCGGCCGCGGTGGGTGGAGTCGTGCTCACTGCCATCGGCCTGTTGATGCTGCTGTGGGCGGTGCTGGCGGCGATCGTAGGCCAGGTCGGCCAGCTTTTCCGCAGCAACCGGGACCCGGAGAGCATCCTCGACTAGCCTCGCCAGCCGTCGTTCGCGAGAAGCTCTGCTAGGCGCGGCTACCGCAGCTTTTCGCGCACGTCGGTCCGCACCAGATAGAGGAAGAAGACCAGGTTGAGCAGGCCCTGCACCAGCGAAGAAGAAATGTGCTGGGTTGTGTAGGTGTACAGGAACGATCCGGTCATGAGCGCCACGGCAGCAAGCGTGAGCGCCCACGCCCAGCGGAACAGCAGCAGCAACCCAAGGGCGGCGGCGATAAAGAGAACCGAGAAGACAAGATAGACGGGCCCTACGCGGTGGTTCACGACGTACACGACAAAGATCCCAGCGAGCAGCAGCATGTAGAAGCTGATGGCGACGAGACCGGGGAGCCGAAGCAGCGGCAGCCGGTCAGATTTCCGCCTGCCGTGCGTTGGCGGGGTGTCGGGCTTGGGAGCATTCGTTTTGGCGTTGGCGATCATAATGTGTGCAAATAGGCGAGCAGATCCTTCAACTGCTCGTCAGAAAGCGGCGTGGCGGGCATCATCTGCCGGCCGTTGAGAATCACCTCCGTCAGGCGTTCGTCGGTGGGAGGCGCACCAGAGGGCATAGCCTTGAGCTTGGTGAGGGCCTGCAAGCCGGGTCCATGCAGGGGGTGTGTCGAAGTGGGATAGTGGCAACGGGCGCACTTTGCCTGATACACCGCCGCGCCGCGCGCCTCCTGGGGCGTCCACTCGGAGGATGGTTTCGACGGCGGCAGCGTGCGGCAGCCGGTCAAACCGAAAGCGAATGTGGTCAGAGCTGAGGTCATAAGAAGATTCCACGTGCGCATTTGCCTTCATAATACAGCGCCTTGTGCGCGGTCTAGCATGTGCATTGAGAAACGGTTCCCAATTTGCAACGTCGTTCCTGAGTGCGAATGGCGGGTAAGAATAGGAAAGTTCCGCCGCGGCCGGCCCGAAGATGAGCCCGCGCTGGACAAGCTGGCGGCGGGCGCGTAGCCGTCACTCCGCGGCGGCGATAGCCTCGGCGATGCGGTCGATGGCTTGCTCCTCGGCGTTATTGCCGGGGTAGCGGCCGTTGACGAGGATGGAAAACGCCAGAGTGCGGCCGCTCTCTGCGATCAGATAGCCGGAGAGCGAATTCACCTCGTCCAGCGTGCCGGTTTTGGCCCACATCCTTTTCTTGAGCGGCGAATCCTTGAAGCGGTTGTCGAGCGTGCCGTCGACTCCGGCGATGGGCAGGGTGAGCCGCCAGGCGTCGCCCCACGGCTGCCGCGATGCGTAAGACAGGAGGCGAGTGAAGGCGCGCGGGGAGATCTTGTCGGAAGAGCTCATGCCCGAGCCGTCGTAAAGGAAAAAGTCGGCGTCGTCGATGCCCGCATCGGCGATGAACTGGCGCACCACGCGGGCTCCCTGCTCGAAGCTGCCGTCGGTCCCGTAGAGCTTGCCCAGCAGACAAAGGAGCAGCTCGAGCGTGAAGGTTTTGGCTGGTCTTGTTGGTGACCGTGATGTCTTCGGCTATGGGTACAGATCGGTGCGAGCCGAGTACACGGCGGCCCTCGGCCTGAGCGGCGATGGTGGTCAACTCGGTGGGCGTGAGCTTGAGCGGCTGCGCGCGCCCGCCGGCAAAATCGCCCGTTCCAGTTGCATATTTGTGGCGCGATTCGGCGTTGCCGGTCACCTTGATGCCGCGCAGCATCAGCGCCTGCCGGAACGCGGCCGCAGTGAACTGGGCGGGATCTTCGACGGCCATCGAGACATGGAGACCCGCGGCGGGCGCGGTACCCCAGGCGCGCACCACCATGGAGCCGGGGCGGCGCTCGAGGCCGGGGTGGGCCTCATCGCCGGGCTGAACGGGCGTCATACGATTGTCGACGGCATAGTAGTCGACATCCGGCGTCCATGCGGCCTTGGTTGCGCCGGGCATGGATGCATCGGCCGCGATAGCGAGCTCGTCGGCATTTTCGTTGAAGGTGAGCGCGGAGACGGGTGCGCCGTAGCCCCATTGCAGCTGGTCCCAGCTCCAACCCAGCGCGTAGGGCTCGTTGAGGAAGTAGGTGTCGTCGCCGATCACGTTGCCGTCGACGGTGCGCACTCCCGACTGCTCAACCTGCTGGGCAAGCAGGTCGAGGACGGCCATGGCTGTGGGCGGGGCGGAGCTGGGCAGGGTTTCGCTGGACGCAGATTCGGACGAGACTGGAGCAGGAGCAGTTTCGGGTTCGACGTACGGATAATGGCGCGCGCTCATGGTGGGATCGCCGACGCCGAGGAGAACGACGTCGCCGTGCAGCGTGCCTGCGGCGTCCACATCGCCGTCGGCGACCACGAAGGTGGTCCAGGTGAGCGTGTCGACGGGCAATAGGGCATAGGCCGCGGCGGTGGTGGTGAGCTTGGCGTCGGAGGCGGGCGTGAACAGGTGGGCGTCGTTGAGGCCATAGAGCGGTTGTCCATCGAGGGTGGTCACGCTGATGCCAAAGCCGGCATGGCTGAGGGCGGGGTCGGCGAGAATGGCCTGGATGCGGTCAGCGAGCGGGCCCGTCGAGGGCACGCGGCGCGCGGCAGGGTGGGGATTGTGACGGGCTTGGGCGGCAAGCCACATGGGAGGAAGCAAGGCAAACAACAGCAGGACCGCCAGAATTCGTCGATGGGAGGTCATGCCCCGAAGTGTAGCAAACGCCTGCAGCGGCCGGCGTACCATCGGGAGTGAGCGCTTATGAGAACGCGAGCAAGGTGGCGGCTGCGGACGCGGACACTGGAGGTGGGACGGCGCACTTGGGTGTGCGGCGTGGTGAATATTACGCCGGACTCGTTCAGCGACGGCGGACTGTATCTCGATCCGGAAGCGGCGGTGGCGCACGGGCTGAAGCTCATCGAGGAAGGCGCGGACTTGCTGGATCTGGGCGCAGAGAGCACGCGGCCGGGATCGCGCGCGGGCGGCGCGGACGCAGCGGTCAGTGCGGACGAGGAGCAGGCGCGGCTGCTGCCGGTCGTCGAGGGAATTCTTCGGGCGCGGCCCGATGCGATTCTCTCGGTGGACACGTACAAGGCGGAAACGGCGCGGGCGGCGCTGAAGGCGGGAGCGGAGATCATCAACGACGTAAGCGGGTTCACGTGGGACCAGGCGATTGCAGAGGTATGCACGGAGTTAGGCGCGGGCGTGGTGTTAACCCACACGCGCGGGCGGCCGGAGGAGTGGCGCGTGCAGCCGCAGCTCGAGCCCGATGCGCTGCTCAAGATGGTGCGCGAGGGATTGGCGGCGAGCCTTGGAACGGCGCGACGCGCGGGAGTTCCGGACGAGGCCATCGTGTTCGATCCCGGCTACGGGTTTGGCAAGCGGCTCGACGAGAATTACGCGCTACTCGCGCGGCAGGAAGAGCTGCTCGCGTTGGGACGGCCATTGTTGGCGGGGCTGAGCCGCAAATCGTTTCTGGGGCACACGCTGGCGCCGCTCTTTGGCGGGAACGAAGCGCCGATGAATGCGCGCGAGAACGCGAGCCTGGCCGCAATGACCGCGGCGATTCTGCATGGAGCGGCGATCGTGCGCGTGCATGCGGTGCGGCCGGCCGTGGAAGCGGCGCGGATTGCCGATGCGATTTGCGCCAGGTGATGATGTCCGATCCCGCTCCAACCGCGTCCGCTCGAGCGGCGCGCAGTCAGGATGGGGTACCCAAGTCGTTCCTACACGCTGATGCCGACTTTGTAGCGCGGCCACAGCGGGCGCATGGCGCCGTGATCGACGATGGGCTCGCCGTCGCACTCCACTTCAATCACCGTGGCAGGCTGGTCGGGCGCAACCAGCGGCAGCCCGGTGAGGCGGAAGCTGAACTCATCCTGCGTGAACGCGACCTTCCGGCCGGTCTTGAGCAGGCGCGCCGAGAGGACCTTGGGCTTAAGCCCGCCGATGGCGACGACCACTTCGGGCTTATAGAAACTGAGCCACTCGGCGGCGGGCGTGTGGCCGGGCCAGAAGTGCACATGAACATAGAGCGCGTTGCCGCGGCGCGAGTAATTGCAACTGGAGCTGGGATCGAGGGTTCCACGCTCGGTGCCGTAGATGGCTTTGCCGTTGGTCGAGAGCCATTTGCCGACCGCTTCAAGGATCGCGACCGATGCGGGCGGGACGGAGCCGTCGGGCTCGGGGCCGATGTTGAGTAGATAATTGCCGCCGCCGCGCGCGCAGGTAGTCAGATTGTCGACGATGGTCTCGGGCGTCTTCCAGGCATCGTCGCCGCGATTGAAGCCCCAGCTATCGTTCAGCGTCATGCAGGTTTCCCAGGCGCGGCCTGCCTCGGCGGCCTGGATGTGCTGCTCGGGCGTGGAGAAGTCGCCCGGAAGCAGGTTGCGGTTATTCACGATGATCTCGGGCTGCAGCGAGAAGACCATCTCGTTCATGGGCTTGGATTCCCACTGCTCGGCGGTCAGCGGCCAGGCCACGTCGTACCAGAGAATGTCGATCTTGCCGTAGTTAGTCATCAGCTCGCGGATGAGGCCGTGGGTGTAGTCGACGAAGCGGCGGCGTGCGGCCTCGTCGGTCTTGCAGATGGCGCCGTCGGGGTGGTGCCAGTCCATCAGCGAGTAGTAGAAGCCGACGCGCAGGCCCTCGGCTCGCGCCGCCTCAACAAATTCCCGGACGAGATCGCGCCCCGGCCCCTGGTCCATGGCGTTGTAATCGGTCAGTTGAGTGTCCCAGTTGCAGAAGCCCTCGTGATGCTTGGTGGTCATCACCATGTACTTTTGGCCGGCGCGCCTGGCCAGCCGCGCCCAGTCGCGTGCAGCGTTGGGCTTGGGATGAAAGTGTTTGGCGAGCAGTTCGTACTGCGGGATGGGGACGCCCTCCTGCTCCTTGGCCCACTCGTGCTGGCCGATAACGCTGTAGAGGCCCCAGTGAATGAACATGCCGAAACGCGCTTCATGCCACCACGCCATGCGAGCATCGCGCGTGGCCGCTTGCGTCAGGCCGGCGGCGGTCGGCGCGGACTGCGCCGGAGCAGCCTGAGCGCCTGCGGCCGCGGGCAATGCCAATCCGTCAGCGTTCGCGGCAGCCAACGCCGCTGCGCCCGCCGCGCCAAACTGCTTCAGGAACGACCGCCTCGTGCTCTCATTCCAATCCATCGCTGTCTCCTTCTCCCTATCCATCAGGCCATTGCGCGGGCGCGCCGGTGTTCGCGTAGGGAACTATAGCAGCCGGGCGCGGGAGAAGTCAGACGCCGGGAATGGCGAGGGTTGAATCGGCCGATTTGCGCAGGCGGCGTGACAGGATCGGCCGATTCGTTATCGCCTATCCATGACCATGTAGACAGCGACACCGCCGAGGAGTACCAGAGTGGCGAAGGAGGGGAACAGCACCATCCAGGTGAAAGCAGAGCCGGCGAGCGAAGCGGGAAAAAGGTTGTCCCAACGCCCCGCGCCTTGCGGAAGCTGCTCCAGCCATGTGAGCCAGGCGATACCGTGGCGGGCTTCGAAGGCGGCAAATCCCACGGCGGCTAACAAGGTGACGGCGAGGGCGAAGATCTGCGCGCCGAGGAGGGGACGCGTCAGGCGTTCGACGGCGGCATTGCGACGGCGCAGTTGCGCGCGCCAGAGCAGCACGCCGGGGGAAACGAGCCTGGCCGCGGCGAGGGTTTCGGTTCGAGCCTGCCTGAAGGCTCTCGGCCACCAGCGCCAGATCGCTGCACGATCGGCAGCCGCTCACGTGAGCGCGAAGCTCCGGCGCCGCAGCCAACGGCCATTGGCCGCTTTCGACCAACTCGCGGATTTCTTTCTCGTACGGGCAGTTTTTTGGCATCATGGCTCCCTCCCGACGGGCGCTGCCTGCGCGCGCAGGAAGCCGGCAATCTTGCGCCGCGCGCGGAAGAGCAGCAGGCGGATGCTGGCCGCGGCCAGGCCCGTGACCGCGGCGATCTCGCGATGCGAATAGCCTTCGGCGTAGGCCAGCCACAGCAATTGCCGCTCGCGGGGCTTCATCCTGGCGCAGCGCCGGACCCAGCAGGATCTGCGAGTCGCTTTGCGCGGAACGGCCCTGCGCGGCGAAAAACTCTTCCGGGATCTCTTCGATGGATGCGGCGCGCGGACGGCGCCAGTGGTCGCGCAGCAAATTGGTGGCGATGCGGAAAAGGTAGAGCCGGGCAGCCGCTTCGCCTTCGTCAGCGAGTGACGGAGCGCCGGCCGCGCAGAGGAAGCGGACGTAGCTCTCCTGCATCAGGTCTTCGGCCAGCGCGGGATCGGTGGAGACGCGCGCAAGGTAAGCCCAGAGCGGCCGCGCGGAGCGCTCGTAAAACGAGGCAAAGGCGTCGTTCTCCATGGCCGGATCAGAGACACCGGCGGCGGCCGCTCGATCGAGCGCGCCGCCGGCAAATGCACCAGGTAATACGGATTCCCAGGACATACGCTCTCTTCGCCACGGCCATGCCCTTCGCGGCTCACTGCCTGTCCTGTGAGCCGAAGGGCGGGGCGGCCTGAATCTGCGCAGCGGACTTCTCGGGCATCAGGCCCAACCGATGGGCCAGAACCCAAGTGGCCGCTGCGGAAAGGATAAACCCGATTCCCGGCATCAGCACCAGCGTGCCCAGCACCGCCATGGGCGTTTCCATGTCGGGCCCCGCATGACGCAGGAAGAACAAGCCAATGCCCAGCAGCGTCATCACGATCCCCACTTGCAGGGGCGTCAGCACGCGCGCCACGGCGTTGGGCATGCGCTGGCCCGACTCAGAGCCCAGCACAATTGGCGACGCCGTGAGGAACCGCCTGCCTGCCTCTGTTTCCATATACGCAACCAGATCCTGGCTGGAGCTAAATTTGTCGATCAGGCGGGCGTGGATCTCGCTTTGCTGCTTGAAGGTTCGGTTCCAGCGGCGGCTTTCGACAAAGAGCCGGATGATCCAGATGATCGCGACAAAGAAGGCGGGGACCACGATGATCGGGACAAGCTCGCCCACGACCTTGGATGCATTGGAGGTCGCGTGATCCGGCGGGATCAGTTCGGGCCAAACGGCGCGCTCCAGCGCCTGGTCGCGGCCGCCGCCGCCCTGATTCAGGTGGCTGAAGAGATAGAACTCAGGGTTGCGCACAACGTCAGGATGGCTCAAGAGGAACTGCGCCAGTTCGGGATTGTTGCGAGCCACGTACTGCTGGTCGGCCAGCAACGACGGATCGCGAGCCACAACCGAGGTGAGCACGGGGCTCAAGCGCAGCAACTGGATGAGCTGATCCTGCGTGTCGGCCACGTCCTTCGCGGTGGGCGCGGACGCAGGGGAGGGCTGCTTTTGTGCCGCGGGGCTGGTTTGCGCGGCGACGGGCAGCGCGAGCGCCATAGCAAGCGCCGCTGCGGCACAAAAGGTCAATTTCCGAACGACATTAGGTGGCAGAGGGACGTGCGACGGGAAAAAGCGATTGCGGCGATTCATGTTGAAGTCTCCTCGTTCAGTGGAACGGCTTAGACGCGTCTACAGAGAGAACGAAGCAGAAGGGGATTGGTTAACACTCAGGCGGCAGCGCCTTTGGCCTAACGTCGATGTACGCGGGGTTTAGAATCGAAGAGGTTGCGGGGAAGTGTGCCGCATCCAAATCTGCGCCCGCGCGCAGCGGCCGGAAACAGCAGCTGCGGCGAGTAGTTGTGTGAAATCGGGACGGCCATGCGAGCAAAGACGGCTGTGGTGCTGGGCGCCCAGTGGGGCGACGAGGGCAAGGGCAAGATCGTCGACGTGCTGAGCGAGCGGTTTTCCGCGGTAGCGCGCTACGCCGGCGGGCATAACGCCGGGCACACGGTCATCATTGGCGAGCATAAGTTTGTGTTGCAGCTCATTCCCTGCGGCGTGCTTCGGCCGGGATGCATGGGCATCATCGGCAACGGGGTTGTGCTCGATCCCATCGCGTTCCTCAGCGAGGTCGGCCGCATTCGCGAGCTGGGCGTGATGGTGGATGGGAATCTCTTTGTCTCGAACCGCGCGCAGGTGATCCTGCCCTACCACCGCATGATCGAGCTGGCGGCGGAAAGTGCGCCGGGGCGCAAGAAGATCGGCACCACCAGCCGCGGCATCGGGCCGGCTTACGAGGATAAGATGGCGCGCAGCGGGCTGCGCGTTGTGGATCTCCTGCATCCGGCGCTGCTGAAGGCGCACATTGAGGCGGCTTGCGCGGAGAAGAATGCTATCGCCCACGCGCTCTTCGGCACTGACCCCCTCGACCCGGAAAAAATGTATGAAGAGTACGCGGCGGCGGCCGAGCAGGTGCGCCCCTTTGTTGCCGATACCGGTCGCATGCTCAACGGCATTCTGGCCAAGGGCGGCAGCGTGATGTTCGAGGGCGCGCAGGGGACGATGCTCGACATCGACCACGGGACCTACCCATTTGTGACTTCGTCTTCGGCGACGGCGGGCGGCGCGGCCACGGGAACCGGCGTGGGGCCAACGGCCATCGGGACGGTGATCTCGGTGACCAAGGCGTACGTGACACGCGTGGGCGGAGGACCGTTTCCGACTGAGATTCACGACGCTGCGGGCGATTTGCTGCGTGAGCGCGGGCACGAGTATGGCGCCGTGACCGGGCGGCCGCGGAGATGCGGCTGGCTGGATATTCCGCTGCTGCGCTACTCCAACCAGGTAAACGGCGCGGAGTGGCTTGTGGTGACCAAGCTTGACGTTTTGGACGAGCTGGCAGAGATTCCCGTGTGCGTCGGATACGAGATTGACGGTAGGGTCACCGACGAGATTCCCGCCGACGTGCGCGGGCTGGAGGCAATTAAGCCGCGCTATACGATGCTGAAGGGCTGGCAGCAATCGACGGAGGGCATTATCGGGTTCGACAAGCTGCCCAAGGAAGCGCGCGAGTACCTTGCCTTCCAGGAGCGCGAGAGCGGTGCGCGGATCGGCATGATCTCCACAGGTCCCGACCGCGGGCAGACCATTGTGCTGCCGGAGTTTGCCGCGGCACTGGAGCGGATCACTTCCTAGATCAATCAGTTTATCCGGGAGCCGGGATTTTGAGGGCACGCGATGCGGGCGGGCAGCTCGCGCGTGGGCGGCAGCGTTGCCTGCAGACTCGGCCGCTCCTGTTCGAGCCGGCCCTCCTGCCCAATTTTCTGATGCCGATCGGGTAACATCGCGCCTAGACGGGTTGCCGGGGGCATTGGATGAACCTGACGAGATTTCCATTTGACCTGCGCACCGGTTCAGGAATACCGTGTACGCGTATGCCGGGTTCTGCTTTCGATCGATTGAGCCCCGTTTACTGCCGCTGGCGGAATGCCGGGTGGGCGATGGCTTTGGCCTTTGCGCTGGGTACGTGTGCGATTCCCCTTTGTGCCGGACTGCCGCAGAAGCACGAGAGCCGCCACGAAATCGATCAGCTTGAGGATGAATGGCGCGAGGCTGTTCTAACCTCGAACACCAAAGCGCTGGACTCCCTGCTGGCCGACGATTACATGGCCATTACGCCTTCGGGCACGCTGCAATCGCGAGAGGAGGCCCTCGAAAACCTCCGTTCCGGCCGCCTGCATTTCACGAAACTCGACGTCACGGACCGGAAGGTGCGCTTCTACGGAGCCACGGCGGTGGTAACGTCGCTGGCCAACATTCAGGCCGCAACTCCCGACGGGCAGGTAGCTGGTAACTATCGTTACACGCGCGTCTACGTTCGCGATGCCCAGGGGGCGTGGAAGATCGTGAGTTTTGAGGCCAGCCGGGTGCGCGAGCCCGGACCGCACCAGAGAAACGAATTCCATTAAAAGCAGAACTGCGATCGTTGAGGGGTCTCCCGGCATCCTATCTCCAGCGGAATCTGTGGCGGAGGGGAATCTGCTCCTTCGCTGTTCCAGGCACAAAACCAGGATGAATGGGGCAAAGTGCGGCCGGCCTTGAAAACGGCTGGGTCTCAGGGTACACTAAGATCAATATAGGACTAAAAGAGTCCTATATTGCGGGATAGCAGTTCGCGCCCTTCCTCATACGACTGCTGAGCGGTCCGGCGCCGGGCGGGGTCAGCAGGAATCCCGGCAGCATGCCGAGGCGCATCAAAACCGGTTTCGCGGGCTGAATCCCGTGGAGGTCAAATGAGTTCCAGTGTCGATACAATTCGCGGTCTTACCGAACAGGACTACAAGTGGGGCTTTGTCACCGACATTGCCGAGGACCGCGTCCCCAAGGGGCTAAGCGAAGACATCGTCCGTCTGATCTCGGCGCGCAAGGGCGAGCCCGAATTCATGCTGGAGTGGCGGCTGAACGCGCTGCGCCACTGGTTCCGCATGAAGCGCGAAGAGGGCGAGCCGAAGTGGGCCAATCTGACCATCGCTCCCATCGACTACCAGGCCATCTCCTACTACTCGGCGCCCAAGCAGAGGCCGCAGCTCGACAGCCTGGAGAGCGTGGACCCTGAAATTCTGCGCACATATGAAAAGCTCGGCATCCCGATCCTGGAGCAGCAGCGCCTGGCCGGCGTAGCTGTCGACGCGGTCTTTGACTCGGTTTCCGTGGCCACCACGTTCAAGGGCAAGCTGGCGGAGATGGGCGTAATCTTCTGCTCGTTCTCTGAGGCGGTGCAGAAGCATCCCGAGCTGGTGAAGAAGTATCTGGGTACGGTGGTTCCGCAGACAGACAATTTCTATGCCGCGCTCAACGCCGCGGTGTTCACCGACGGATCGTTCGTCTACGTGCCCAAGGGCGTGCGCTGCCCCATGGAGCTGTCGACGTACTTCCGCATCAACGCCGCGGAGACCGGGCAGTTCGAGCGCACGCTGATCATCGCCGACGAGGGCGCGTATGTGAGCTACCTCGAAGGCTGCACGGCGCCCATCCGCGACGAGAACCAGCTGCACGCCGCAGTGGTGGAGTTGATCGCGCTCGACAACGCGCAGATCAAGTATTCGACCGTGCAGAACTGGTACCCCGGCGACAAGGAAGGCCGCGGCGGCATCTATAACTTCGTGACCAAGCGCGGCAAGTGCCTGGGCGTGAACTCGAAGATCTCCTGGACGCAGGTGGAGACGGGATCGGCAATCACCTGGAAGTATCCGAGCTGCATTCTGCAGGGCGACAACTCCGTGGGCGAGTTCTACTCCGTGGCGCTGACCAACAACCGCCAGCAGGCCGACACCGGCACGAAGATGATTCACATCGGCAAGAACACGCGCAGCACGATTGTGTCGAAGGGAATCTCGGCAGGCTACGGGCAGAATACCTATCGCGGCCAGGTGAAGATCCTGAAGAGCGCGACAGGCGCGCGCAACTATACGCAGTGCGACTCGCTGCTGATCGGCGATCGCTGCGGCGCGCACACCTTCCCGTACATCGAGGTGAGGAACGCCACGGCGCGCATGGAGCACGAGGCGTCGACCTCGAAGATCGGCGAGAACCAGCTCTTTTATCTCCGCCAGCGTGGGCTCAAGGCCGAAGACGCGGTGTCGATGATCGTCAACGGATTCTGCAAGACCGTGTTTAAAGAGCTGCCGATGGAGTTTGCGGTCGAGGCGCAGAAGTTGCTGGGCGTGAGCCTGGAAGGCAGCGTCGGCTGATTCGATTTGTAGTGGCGGCGTCCACGCCGCCAAGCAACGTGTGCGGGCCTGGAGACCCGCACGCCAGCCGGTCGGGAGACCGGCGGTACTTGGAGCAAGAACGGAGAGAAAAGGATGGCATTGTTAGAGATCGAAGATCTGCACGCCACGGTGGATGGCCACGAGATTCTGAAGGGCGTGAATCTGACGGTGAATGCGGGGGAAGTGCATTCCATCATGGGCCCCAACGGCTCGGGCAAGAGCACGCTGGCGCAGGTGCTGGCGCGGCGCGAGACCTACGAGGTAACGCGCGGCAGAGTTTTGTTTGACGGCAAGGCCCTGCTGGAGATGAAGCCGGAGGACGCGGCATGCGAGGGCCTGTTCATGGCGTTCCAGTATCCGGTTGAGATTCCGGGCATCGGCAACGCCTATTTTCTGCGCTCGGCGATGAACGCAATCAGAAGATACCACGGCCAGGACGAGCTGGACGCGATGGATTTTCTGCCGCTATACAAGGAGCGGCTGAAACTGCTGGAGATGGACGAGAAGCTGATGAACCGCTCGGTGAACGAGGGCTTCTCAGGCGGCGAGAAGAAGCGCAACGAGATTCTGCAGATGGCCGTGCTCCAGCCCAAGCTGGCGATTCTTGACGAGACCGACTCTGGCCTGGACATCGACGCGTTGCGCATCGTGGCCCAGGGCGTGAACGCCATGCGCAACCCGAATCGCGCGTTCCTGGTGATCACGCATTATCAGAGGCTGCTCGATTACATTACTCCGGATTTCGTGCATGTGCTGGTGGATGGCAGGATCGCGCGCTCAGGCGGGCCGGAGCTGGCGCTGGAGCTGGAAGAAAAGGGATACGGATGGGCGGAGGCGGATGCGCCCGCGGCTTTGCCTGCATGAGAAGTACGTGGGAAGAAAGCGGAAGCGAGAAAGCAATGGCGGCAGCGACGGGAAAGTTGGAAACGTATCTTGAAGCGTATGGCGAACTGCTCGCCGAGCGGCGTGAGCGCGACCCGGTGTGGCTGGGACAACTACGCGAGGACGCATGGACGCGCTTCCACGCCAAAGGATTCCCCACCACGCACGACGAGGACTGGCGGTTCGCGAATCTCGCGGCGCTGGCGAAGACGCCGTTCCAGCGTTTGGAAAAGGGCAGCGTCGCCGTTACCACGCAGGAAATCGAAAAGTTTCGCGTGCCGGGCGCAGCCTGCCAGCTCGTCTTCATGAACGGACACTTTGCGCCGGAGCTTTCCCAGGTGGGGATTCTGCCCAAGGGTCTCGAGATTTGTTCGCTGGAGCGGGCCATTGACTGCGGCATGATAGGCGCCGCGCCCGAGGGCTGCGCACCCGAGGGCATCGAGCAGCATCTGGGTCGCTATGCCGACGTGCGCCGCGATGTGTTTGTGGCGCTGAACACGGCGCTGTGGGAGGATGGCGCGTATTTGCGCATCCGGCGCGGGGCCACGATTGAGAAACCAATTCATCTCTTGTATGTTTCGGCCGGCGCTGGCGCCGAGATCATGACCCATCCGCGCACCCTGATCATCGCGGAGCCGGCGAGCCAGGTTGCCGTGGTCGAGGATTATGTCTCCATTGGCGGCGAGACCGCATTTTCCAACGCCGTGACGGAGCTGGTGGCGGGGCAGGATGCAGTGGTCTCGCATTTCCTTGTGGAGCGCGAGAATCTTGCTGCCTTCAACGTTTCCACTTTGCGCCTGGAGCAGGCGCGCGGCACGAACGTCTCGTCGCACTCCATTTTGCTGGGCGGTGGGCTGGTGCGCAACAACGTTCACCCGCTGCTCGCCGGCGACGGCGCCGAGTGCCTGATCAACGGGCTGTTCGTGGGCGCGGGACGCCAGCATCTGGACAATTACATGCTCGTGGAGCACGCGCAGCCGCAGTGCAGCAGCCGCCAGTTCTACATCGGCATTCTGGATGGCTCGGCGCGCGGCGTGTTTCACGGCCGCATCGTGGTGCACAAGGACGCGCAGAAGACCGACGCCAAGCAGACCAACCGCAACCTGCTGCTCTCGGACAATGCGCGCATCGACACCAAGCCGCAATTGGAGATTCACGCCGATGACGTCAAGTGCACGCACGGCGCCACCATCGGCCAGATCGAGGAGGAGCAGCTCTTCTACCTGCGCTCGCGTGGAATCAACGAGGTCTCGGCGCGGAACCTGTTGCTGTATGCCTTTGCCGCGGAGTGCCTTGACCGGATGAAGGAGCCCGCGGCGCGCGAGTTTGCCGAAGGATTGATTCGCGAAAGGCTCACGGAAATGGCGCGCAACCGTGAGACCGTTGCTTCGCCCGTTGCGGCGGAAGAAGAAGTGCAGAACTGGGAGGAAGTGCGATGACGGCAGTCGCCCAGCCCGTCGTCCGCGAGCCGCGGCCGCGAGGAGTTTCCGCGCAAAGCCCCCCAACAACCTCGTCGGGCCTCGATGTCGCGAAGATTCGCGCCGACTTCCCCATCCTCGCCGAGCGCATTCACGGCAAGCGCCTCGTCTATCTCGACAATGCCGCCACCTCGCAAAAGCCGCGCGTGGTGCTTGAGGCCCTCACACGTTACTACGAGCACTTGAACGCCAACATTCATCGCGGCGTGCACACGCTCAGCGTGCGCGCTACCGAGGCCCACGATGCCGCACGGCAAACGGTGCGGCAGTTCCTGAACGCAGCCGACACCCGCGAGATCATTTTTGTGCGCGGCGCCACCGAAGCCATCAATCTCGTGGCGCAAACCTACGGGCGCAAGCATGTCACCGCGGGCGACGAAGTGTTGATCACGGCCATGGAGCACCATTCGAACATCGTGCCCTGGCAAATTCTGTGCGAAGAAAAGCAGGCCCATTTGAAGGTTGCGCCCATCGACGACCGTGGCGAGCTCCTCCTGGACCAATTTGAAAAGCTCATCGGGCCGCGCACCAGAATCGTCGCCGTCACCCACGTGTCCAACGCACTCGGAACGGTGAATCCGTTGCGCGAGATGATCGCGATGGCGCACCGGCGCGGCGTGCCCGTGCTGGTGGATGGAGCGCAGGCTGTTCCGCACTTTGCCGTCGACGTGCAGGCGCTCGATTGCGACTTCTACGCGTTCAGCGGCCACAAAGTGTATGGGCCGACCGGAATCGGCGTGCTCTATGGCAAGGTGGCGCTGCTTGACGCCATGCCTCCGTATCAGGGCGGAGGCGACATGATCAGCTCCGTGACCTTCGAGAAGACCACCTACAATATCCTGCCCTTCAAATTCGAAGCGGGCACGCCCGATATCGCCGGAGCCATCGCCCTGGGCGTGGCGCTCGACTACATCAGCGGCCTCGGCATGGAGAAGATTGCCGCACACGAGCACGAGCTGCTGGCTTACGCGACGGAAGCTGTCGGCGCCATTCCCGGCGTGCGGTTGATCGGCACGGCGAGCGAGCGCGCCGGCGTGGTTTCGTTTGTGCTCGACGGCGTGCATCCGCACGACCTGGGAACGATTCTCGACCGCGAGGGCATCGCCATCCGCACCGGCCACCACTGCGCGCAGCCGGTGATGGAGCGCTTCAACATTCCCGCCACCGCGCGGGCGTCCTTCGCCGTCTACAACACGCGCGAAGAAGTGGATGCGCTGGTGGAGGGAATCCGCACGGCTCGTGAGGTGTTCGCGTGACCACGGACATCGGCGAACTCGGCGAACTGTATCAGGAAGTGATCCTGGAGCACAGCAAGGCGCCGCGGAACTATCGCAAGCCGGCGTCGGCCAATCATCACGCCGAGGGATACAACCCGCTTTGCGGCGACCGCTGCTCGGTGTTTCTCGACGTCGAAGGTGACGCCATTCGCGATATCGGCTTCCAGGGCTCGGGTTGCGCGATTTCGCGCGCCTCGGCCTCGATGATGACGCAGAGCGTGAAAGGCAAGAGCAAGAAAGAGGCGGCGCGGCTCTTCGAGCAGTTCCATCGCCTGGTGACGGGCGACGCAGATGCCGTGACGAACGCGCAGGATCTGGGCAAGCTGGCCGTCTTTGCCGGTGTATCCAAATTCCCCGCGCGCGTCAAGTGCGCCACGCTGGCCTGGCACACGCTGCAATCGGCGCTCGAAGACAAGCAGGAAACCGTCTCCACCGAGTGACGCGAGGGAATGAGGGTCTGCTAAAGCTACTGAGATGACGGCTCCCATCAAATCCAGCCAGAACGCCACGCCTGCTGCCGGACCATTCCGCGAGGAGATGATCTGGCAACAGTTGAAGACGGTGCGCGACCCGGAGATTCCGGTTGACATTGTCAACCTGGGCCTCGTCTATGCGGCCGCGGCCGTCCCGCTCGAGGACGGCGGCAAGCGCGTCGAGGTCCGCATGTCGCTCACCGCGCCGGGCTGCACCATGTCTGACGTGATCAAGGCCGAGGTGGAGCGCAAGCTGAACACGCTGCCTGAGGTGCGCGAGGTGCGCGTCGATATCGTCTTCGACCCACCCTGGAATCCGGGCATGATGTCGGAAGGCGCCAAGCTGCAGCTCGGCTTCGATTCCGATTACGGAGCAGCGCCGCCGAGTCCCGGAGCGTTCCGGATTCTGCGCTGACCGCCCGTCTACTGGCGTCCCCGGCGGCCGATTCAGATTGTGCGGAACACGTCAGTGGCGCCGATCAAATTCTTTCTTACGCATCAGCGGTCATCTTCCCGCGAATCATCTTCCTCGGCAAACTCCTCATTGTCTTGATTTGCGGCCAATTCCTGCAACTGCCTGCGCCAGTCGAGCGAGTCGACGAAGGCCCGCGATTCGCGCCAGCCAGGCTCGACGATGACGCGCAGCTCGAGATACACCTGCGTGCCGAGCAGGGACTCGATCTTCCTGCGCGCGCCGGTGCCGATCGCCTTCAGTTTTGTCCCGCCCTTGCCGATCAGAATCGCCTTCTGCCCGTCGCGCTCGCAGTAAATCGCCGCCGCAATCCGCGTCAGCGGTCTTTTGCCAGGCCTTGGCTGCGCCTCCGGCTCCTCGAATTGCTCGATGACGACCGCCGATGCGTACGGCACCTCTTCGCCGGTCTCGATCAGGATGCTTTCGCGGATGAGCTCGGCGACCATGAAGCGCAGCGGCTGATCGGTGTACTGATCTTTGGGGTAGTAGCGCTCTCCGGTGGGAAGGACTTCGACGATTTTGCGCACCAGAACATCGAGGCCGTCGCGTTTGCGCGCGCTCACCGGGATCACCTGCGCGAAGTTGTACTGGCTCGTGAGGGATTCGATAAGCGGCAGGAGCTGGTCCTTTCGCACCAAGTCGATTTTCGTGAGGACGAGGAAGACCGGGCAATCGAGCTTGCGGACAAGTGAGAAGAGGAATTCGTCCTCGCTCGCCCAACTGGGTGCCCCAGGTCTCGCTTTTGAGACCTGGGAGGGATCTGAACCAACCTGTACCCTGCGCGTCGCGTCGGCTAGCACGAGCACAAGGTCGCGGGACTCCATAGCTTCGTGGACCTCCTGCAACATGCGGCGATCGAGCTGCGAGCCGGGCTTGTGCACGCCGGGTGTATCGACAAAGACGATCTGCGCTGCTGCATTCACGCCCTTTCGCGCAGGTACTTCGACCACGCCGACGATGCGATTGCGCGTGGTCTGCGGCTTGGCCGTAACAATCGCTACCTTCTCACCCGCGAGGGCGTTGAGCAGGGTGCTTTTGCCCACGTTGGGGCGGCCGAGGATAGCGACGAATCCCGATTTCACGCGATGCGGCTCCTGACTGAGTGTACGGCACCTCGCGCCACGACAAGCGCCTGCCGCCAACGGGAATTAGCCGTATTGGCGGTATTCCAACCGGAGCTATACTTGGTGCACCCAGGACCATTGCGTTCAACAGCGGATTCGAGGGGGCACTTATGATGCGCGATATGTCATTCAATCTCCTTATTGGCGGATCGATTCTTCTGATTAGTTCCCTACTTCCGGGACAGAACAAAAAACTTCCGTCGCAAATCGGTCCCGCTTCGACGACCGTCAATGGAGAATCTCCTGTCGCTCGTGACTGTAAACAAGAGGACTGGAGCCTTCTCGAAGCCCCCGAAGCCAGCGGCTTGCTGTCCGATTACGACTTCGATGGCTTTGTTCCGGGGGAATGCAAGGCCGTGGATGCACCGTGGCTTCATTCAGCACAAATTGTCCGCCTAAAAGCTGTCAGCGCCGAAGTTGACGACATTCGCGAGATAACTTTGCTCCGCGCGTCGCATGAATCTCGCCTATGGCTTATTCCCATCGAGCATGGGATGGTTGGCTATCCGGGGACCCCCGGTGATCCCAATCATCTTGCCGCATTCAATGACCTGCTGCGGGCTGCACGCCTCAAGGTCACTGACGACAATCTGTTCGAGGTCTCAGACCTTTACCAGTTTGTCGTCGGAATGGAAGTTATGCCCAATCCTCGTCCGCCCGAGACGTTGAAGAATGCATTGTCAAAGAGCGACCTCGAAGGTTCAGTCGAGCACAATGACGGCTTTATCGATTTCACCCACCGAGAGAAGTTTGGAGACAGATGGACCCGTAGCTACATGGTCTGGGAGTTCAGATATTCCACCTCGGGAGGGTCTGCTCGCTTGGTTGACGTCGAAAGAAAGACGTTAAAAGAGGAAGGTGATGGGAGATAGCGTCCCTTGATCGAGCGGGCGATCTGAGGCGCGCCACTTTAAGCGTTGCGGAGCCAAGCATCAGGCCGCATGCGGCTATCGTCAGTGCCTCACCCAGCCATGCTTTCCTGCTTCAAAGCTCCGGCGGTCGACCCGGGGCAGCGAGCGTGCGACCTTGTCGGGAAGAAGCGGATAGTGCCTCGCCGCGATGAGGAGCTCAGGGACGCACCAAACGTCTTCCTCTGAGGTCATCCAGTGTTGGCTGTCCAAACGCGCCAAATTCACCGGCCTCGAGTAGGCGCGCAGCGTGCGTTCGCCGCGCAGGTTGTAATACTGCTCAAAGTAGCTGAGCGCCAGCTCGCGCAGCGTGCGGTAGATGGGCGCGCGAAAGCGCAGTCCCGCGAAGTTCGACTTGGCAATTCCTCCCCACAGGCCGCGTTCGCAGTAGATGGCCACCACGTGGTCGTCGTCACGCACGGCCTCCAGATCCATCAGCAGCGGCGGATAGCCGTTGACACGCAGCGCGGCAGCGGCCAGCAGCGCTCCCTCCAGGCAGTGCCCTTTGCGCTCCCGCAGCACGCGCTCGGGAGACCACGCCGTGTACGCGTACTGGTACTCGAGCGCGTCAATAAACCGCTGGATTCGCGCCGGCGTCTTCAGCGCGCGCAATGTGCGCAAATGTTCCGGCGACAAGCCGAAGGTCTCGCGCCTCAACCGCAGAGATCCGCTTTTCGACAATCCTCCATCCTTCGAAGGCAAAACCGTAACTCCCCTGGCAAATCGCAAAGACGATAGAAATGAATTCTAAAGCCTGCTGCGCACTCGCGGGTTTCGGCAGTGGCTCTGGGAGACCAGCCGCCAGTTACTCCAACCCGTCATGAACTCATGAATACTCTGCGCCGCCGTGTACGCACCCTCGCGCGGACGCCGCGATGCCCAATCGTCACCGCGCAATCTTTTTTCGATTTCTTTTGAAAAATCGCTTGACCTGTCTATAACTATAGGGTTGACCCTTGGAGTAGACGATGTGGACGGTAACTAATCTCGCTAGGCGTGCCGGCCTTAGCCGGACCGCGCTCTTGTACTACGAATCCATCGGGCTGATGCGCCCGCCGGAGCGCAGCCAGGGGAACTACCGCTACTACGGAGAGCGCGATCTGACGCACCTGCTCGAGATCCGCGCCTATCGCGACGCGGGCCTCAGGCTGGCCGACATTCGCGCCATTCTGGGTCGCTCGGCCGGCGATGCGGCGGGAGTGCTGCAGCGGCGGCTGATGGAACTGGACGGCGAGATCAGGACCCTGCGCGAGCATCAGGCGGCGATTCTCAAATTGCTGAGCCACAGGAGTCTAAGGAGAGAACAAATGATCACGAAGCAGAAGTGGGTTTCCATCATGAAGGCCTGCGGACTCAGCGACGAGCAGATGCATCGCTGGCACGCGGAGTTCGAACGTTCGGCGCCGGAGGAACACGAGGAGTTTCTCAAGTTCCTGCACATACCGGCGGCGGAAATCAAAAGCATTCGCGAGCAGAGCCGCAAGGGGTTCTGAGGCCGCGAGTCAATCGGCGGCGCGGGCCGTGCGTCCGCAACGGAGGGGCGGGGATCGTGGTACTCCGCCCCTTTTTTGGGCAAGGCTCCGCACCGCAATGCAAGATGGGCTCGTTTGGACGCCGGGGCCGCGGAGAGAATGCGGCGTGCTCCCCGTGAACGCTCCTCGTGAATCGTTCCCGTGAATCGATGACTGGTATGATCGGCGCATGATTCCTGCGGGCGAGACGGAGCGGCTGATTCTGCGGCCGCCGGAGTTATGCGACGCGCCACAGATTCAGGAGTTGTTTCCGCATTGGGAGATCGTGCGCTACCTCCGCAACGTTGTGCCATGGCCCTATCCGGCAGACGGGGCGCTCCATTTCATTCGGGACTTCGCGCTGCCTGCGATGGAGCGCGGCGACGCGTGGCACTGGACGCTGCGCCTGAAGTCCGCGCCGGACGAGATCATCGGATGCCTCGATTTGCGCAAGGGCGAAGAGGACAGCCGCGGATTTTGGCTGGGGCTCAAGTGGCAGGAGCGGGGACTAATGAGCGAAGCGTGCGCGTGGGCAAACGATTTCTGGTTTGAGAGGCTGGGATTCTCGGTGCTTCGCGTGGCCAAGGCCCAAGCCAACACGGCCTCACGCCGCATCTCAGAGAAGCACGGCATGCGCCTCGTGGGCGTGATCGAAAAAGACTACGTCTGCGGCCGCCTGCCCGCGGAGATTTGGGAGATGACGGCGGAGGAGTGGCGCGCGTGGAAGGCCGGCGCATCGCTCAACCAGGATCTTCGATGAAGGATTCACAATTCGAAGCCCGACGATTGCGCTTGGGGGCGGCTTGGTGTAATTTCTTTTAGCAGTAAAGAAAAACCGGCACGCATGACCAAGATGCGGTCACGTCACTCACTGTGTGAGCTGCGTGGACAAAAGCGAGGATCGAGTGAGTCTATGGTCCGAATTTGTCAATAACAAGCAGCGGACAATTCATAAGTGGAAGCACTACTTTCCTGTCTATGAGGCGCACTTCAGCAGGTTTGTCAACCGTCCCACGGTCTTCCTGGAGATCGGATGCGGCCGCGGCGGGTCGGCGCAGATGTGGAAGCGGTACCTGGGCCCGCATGCGCTGATCGTTGGAATTGACGTAAACCCGGAGTGCAAAACCTTTGAGGAAGACCAGATCAAAATAAGGATAGGCAGTCAGTCCGACACGGGATTTCTAAACGATGTCATCGCGGAATTCGGGATGCCGGATGTCGTCCTCGACGACGGCAGCCACCAGATGGGCGACGTGGTTGCAACCTTTCGGTTTCTTTACCCGCGCACCTCGCCCAACGGCGTGTACCTTGTGGAAGATTTGCACACTGCTTACTGGGATGAGTACGGAGGCGGCCTGAAACGTGAGGGCACATTCATCGAACTCTGCAAGGGGCTCATCGATGAATTGAACGCCGAGTGGACCAGGGATGCGCTGCCGCCGACCGAGTTCACCCGGTCTACGTTATCGATGCACTTCTATGACAGCATGGTCGTGTTGGAACGAGGGCGACTGCTGCCCCACAGCGACGTGCGCATAAGCGGAAGGGCCGCGATCATCGATGGCCTGATCCGCTAGCCCGCTCGCTGTTGGCCCGCGGGAAGAGGCGGACGCGCGAGCGCAGAGACTTCCGCTCAGGATACAGAAGATTGAGCGTCCGTATCCGGCGGAAACGGCAGCCGCGCCGTGGGCGGAAAGAGGCGCAGGCGTTCGATGCGGCGGCCCGTGGACGCAACAATCTCGACACGCAGGCCTAGCGGATCGAGCGAGACCACCTCGCCGGCCTTGGGGATGCGGCCCACGATCTCGCTCACCAGGCCGCCGAGCGTCGTGGCTTCGTAACTTTCACCAAGCTCCACCGGCTCGCCAACGAGGTCGCTGAGCTGATCGGCGGGAAAGCTCCCCGGCACGAGCCATGAGCCGGAGGCCTCGCGCTGCGGCTCCTCAATCTGCGTGTCGGTTTCGTGCTCGTCGCGAATGTTGCCGACGATCTGCTCCAGAAGATCTTCGATTGTAACGAGGCCGGCGACGGCGCCGTACTCATCGATCACGACGCGCATGTGCTGCTTCTCGCGCTGCATTTCGCGCAGCAGCTCGTAGCCGCGCTTGGTTTCAGGAACAAAGGCGGCGGGGCGCATAATCGTGGCGACGGTGCGCGTGCGGGCTTCCTCGTCGGTGATTTGCAGAAGGTCGTGGGCGAAGGCGAGGCCCTTGATGTTGTCGAGCGAGCCGGAGTAGACGGGGACGCGCGAGTAGTTGTGCCTGCGCAGTAGTTCGAGAAAGCCCTCGAGCGTGATCGACTCGTCAACGGCGAAAACCTCAGGCCGCGGCGTCATCACTTCGCGCACCAGCAGGTCGCCAAACTCCACGGCCGAACGAACCAGCTCGCGGTCGCTCTGCTCGAGGATGCCTTCTTCCTCGCCGGCCTCGATGAGGGCTTCGACGCCGGGGTCGGGCTCTTCCACGGGGCCGGCCGGAGCCTCGGCCAGCGCCGCGATGGAAAAAAAGAATCGTATAAAGACGGTGACGGGCGTGACCAGCCAAAGCAGCAGGCGGATGGGCCAGAGGAGGTACGCCGCCCACAGGCCGCGCGTGCGGTTGAAAAGCAGCGAGGGAATGAGCTGGTACGCGAAGACGACGACCAGCACCACGCCGAGGATGGCCTGCGCGATCTCAAGAGAAGTTGGCGGGCCAGGGTGCGTGGGGCGGATGAAGAGAAGCGCGCCGAAGCCAAGAGCGATGATGCCGAGCGCGAGCTGCTTCAGGACCGATGCGCAAAGCGCAGCATGTTCGCGGCTCAGGCCAAGGTGGGGCTCGATGCGCTCCTCCCACGCGTCGAGGTTTTCCTGCACCTCACGGCTGAGGATCTTGCCGAACTCGGAGTAGACGCGCTGGATGTAGGAGGCCAGCGTGGCCACGACGATGAGCGCGGCAAGAGACGTGATCTCGAGCGGAGTCATCGCTTGCGCCTCCGCGTTGAGCGTGTGCGGGCTTGAGTTCGCGCTTTCCCAGGTCCCAGAATCGAGACCTGGGGCGCCGGGCGGGCACCTGCGATGCGGCGGGCCTTTGGACGGGCGTGTTCGCCAGTTCGCTCGATCAGCCCTTGCGGCAGGCCAAGCTGCGCGCGCAAGTCGCGTTCGCGGCGGCGCATCTGGCCCGCATCGGACTCGTGGTCGTAGCCGGCCAGATGCAGGAGGCCATGGAGGATGAGTACTTTGATCTCGGTGCCGAGGGAGTGGCCCTGCTCGGCGGCCTGGCGGCGGGCGGTCTCCACGCTGATGGCGATGTCGCCGACGATGCGCTCGGGCCCGGAAGCGGGCGCGCTGGCGGGGAACGAGAGCACGTCGGTGGATTTGGCCTTGCCGCGGAAGCGGCAGTTGAGGTCGCGGAGGGCCGCGTCGGTGGTGAGCAGCACCGTCACCTGGCCGCTCAGGCCAACCGCATCCTGAGCCTGGGCGAGGAAGCGGGCGAGAGTGCGCGGAGTCGGCAGGCGCTCGGCCCAGGGAAGCGAGCCGCGGCCCCAGACAGCGCCCAGCGAGGCCGCCTTGGAGTGCTGCCGCGAACCAGGCTCCAATTCTGGGTCAAGGAGAATCATCGTAGGCGGGGCCGCGACAGGAACGGCTCCGGGTCATCTTCGATTCTACCGTTTGCAACAATCCGCTGATACACTGGCCATGCAAAATCCCGCTTCCGGACCCGTTAACGCCTCGACGTCTGCGATCCTGCTGTGCGGGAGACACATGATGCCCAAACGAACCCTGCTCTTTGCGCCCTGCGCATTCAATCTGGCAGAGACCAGCCGCATGGTCGAGATCGCCAAGGCCGTCGCGCGCCATCCCGTGGCGAGCCGGGCCTTCAAGATTCATTTCATCTCCGACGGCGGGGACTTCGAGCAGTTGATTGAAAAGCACGGCTTTGCACTGACGCGGATGGAGCCTCGCCTCACCAAAGAGAAAATCGAGCTCATCGCCAAGGTCGACCGGGGCGAGAAATTTGTCCCCGCCTTCACCGATGCCGAGCTCATCACGCGCGTCGACAGCGAACTTGCCTGCCTCAGCCAGCTTCAGCCCACCGCAGTCGTCACCGGCTCCTATGTGACCATCCCGGTGACGTGCCGGGTTCTGGGGGTTCCGCTCGTCTGGGTCGTGCAAACCACCTGGCTTCCGGACTTCTTCTGTCATGGCGCGGGCATGACGGACAACGTGAGGCCCGCTGTCGTGAAAGCGGCGGTCGACTGGCTAATCCTGCGATTCATCAATTTCTGGATCAGGTACGGATTCCTCAACGGCATCAGCCGCACCGCCCGGCATTTCGGCGTTCCCGGCTATGACTCCATCTTCGAGTTCTGGCGCGGCGACTTCGCGTTGGTGGCAGAGCCGCCCCAATTCTCCGGAGTCAAGCTGCCGCCCAATCACACCTTCATCGGCCCGCTCGTTCCCCAGGACGAATTCCCGCTCTCCGCTGAGATCGCGGCGATCCCGAGAGACAAGCCGCTCATCTATTTCGCCATGGGCAGTTCCGGCAAACCGGAGATCGTGGCGAAGATTGTCGAAAGCTTCGAGGGCATGCCCTACCGCGTGATCGCCCCAGTCAGGTTTCAGCTTGAGCAGGTCTCCAGCGTGCGCGTTCCGGCCAATGTCCTCGTCACCGATTGGGTTCCTGCGGTTTGGGTGAACAAGATGGCCGATCTCGCCGTGATCCATGGAGGCGTGGGAACGGTGATGGCCGCTGCGCTGGCGGGCAAGCCGGTTGTGGGCGTGGGCATGCAGATGGAGCAGGTGGCGAATCTGGCTTGTCTCGAACGCCTTGGCTTCGCGATACGCGTCGCAAAATCAAGGAACCCGTCGCGGCAGATCCAGGCGGCAATCCGAAGACTGCTGCACGACAAGCAGGCCAAGGCCAAAGCAGCAAAGTTCGCCAAGGTTGTCGCGCAATGGAACGGGCCCGAGCGCGCGGCCGAGGTGCTGTTGGAGCGGTACGGCGGTGAGATACCGCTCGTCTCCGAGCCTTCAATGTCCGGTGCCCGATAACCGTGGCGCCTGCGCTCTCCGGGGATGCCGGAGGTCGTCGCAACGCTGGCTTGCTTTTTCTACGATCGGAGCGAATCAAGCCCGTATTTGCCGTCCGCTTTACGTTCGCGAAAGGGTTCATCCATGTCCAGTCTTCAGGCATTCGCTCAGAACGTATGGATCGTTGACGGTCCGCGCGTCCGCGACATGGGCGTCATGTTTACCACCCGCATGGCCGTCGTGAAGCTCTCCACCGGTTCATTATGGGTGGATTCTCCCGTGGCGTTGCCGTCCGACACGCTCAAAAGCATCACCGAGCGGGGGTCTGTCAGATACCTTCTTGCAGCCACTCCGAGGCATGTCTGGCGGCTCGCAGCGTGGCACTCGCTCTTTCCCGATGCGGAGCTATGGGCGCCGCGGCCGACCCCATTCACTTTGAAAAAAGGAGATCTGCCCTTCACTGGCGTCTTGGGTGACGAGCCGCCGAAAGCCTGGGCGGATGACTTCGACCAGCTTGCGTTCAAAGGCAACCCTCTCATCGAAGAGGTTCTCTTCTTTCATAAACGCTCGCGCACAGTCATCCTCGACGACCTCATCCAGATTCATCCCAAAGTGGAGCGCAATTTCATTCGCAATGCTCTCATGAAACTGGAAGGCGTTGCGTCTCCTAATGGTGGCGTCGGGCTCGAAATCCGGCTGTCCTTCATTCATCGGACCCTGGCGCGGCGTTCGCTCGAAAGGCTGCTTTCGTGGGATTTCGAGAAACTGATCATCGCGCACGGCCCGTGCATCGAGAAAGATGCGAAGCCATTCGTGGAGCGGGCGTTCCGTTGGCTCGCGTAACCGCCCGGCGCGGCTTCTAGGTCTCTGACCGCTAAGTTTTGTACCAAATGGGGTGCCCCAGGTCCCGATTTTGGGACCTGGGATTGGCAATCGCTAGGTTCGAGATCACACGGTCAGAGACCTAGAGTTACTGCGGCTTCGCCGGATGCTTCGCTTGTCCCTCAGCGCGTTCCTCGATCCGCGGAACGTCGACCTCGATGGCGCCGGCCAGCCGTAGCTCCTGCTGCTGCGGCTTGGCGGACTCATAGGCGCGCACGATGCGCTGCACGACCGGATGGCGCACCACGTCGGACTCGTCGAAGTGGCAGAAAGCGATGCCTTCGACGCCGTTCAGGATATTGATAGCGTCGAGCAGGCCCGACTTGCGCGGATTGGGCAGGTCGATCTGGGTGATGTCGCCGGTGATGACGGACTTGGAGTTGTTGCCCATGCGCGTGAGGAACATCTTCATCTGCTCGACGGTGGTGTTCTGGGCCTCGTCGAGGATGATGAAGGCGTCATTGAGGGTGCGGCCGCGCATGAAGGCCAGAGGGGCCACCTCGATGACGTTACGCTCGATCATTTTGTCGACCCTCTCGATATCGAGCATGTCGAAGAGCGCGTCGTAGAGCGGGCGCAGGTAGGGATCGATCTTTTCCTGCAGGGTACCGGGCAAAAAGCCGAGGCGCTCGCCGGCCTCGACCGCCGGACGCACCAGCACGATGCGGCTGACGCGCTTGGCATTGATGGCGGCCACGGCCATGGCCACGGCGAGATAGGTTTTGCCGGTGCCGGCCGGGCCCACGCTGAACACCATGTCGTTCTGCTCGATGGCCTCGATATAGCGGCGCTGGTTCAGCGAGCGGGGCTGCACGGTGCGCTTAATCCCGACTGACCGCTGCTTGCCGGCCTCGGCCACGGAGCGCAAGGCGGCGGAGGGGTCGGCCACCACCAGGCGCAGCATGCCGTTCAGCTCGCCATTGTGGGGATGGATTCCCTGGCGGCGCAGGGTCTCGAAGTCCTGAAAGATGCGTTGCACGCGGGCCAAGCTTTCTTCGGGGCCTTCCACGTGCACGGCGTCGGAACGGAGGTCGATGCGCACGCCGAGCGAGTCTTCCATCAGCCTTAGGTTTTCATCGCGGGTCCCAAAGAGGGGCTCAAGGTTGGGTGTAATCTCCAGAGCGATCTTCAAAGGGTTCAACGTCCTCCGGGACGGTAGTTCGAGGTTGAGGTTGTTCGGCAGCGGCTCCCATGGCTGGCTGCCGGAGGGTTTATGAGGATGAAATCGGCTGCCGGCGCGGCAGTCGTGAGCGGCGGACGGCCTGGCTCCGAGATGCGCGGGCGCACGCGATCTCGCGGTGCTTTGAGGCAAATGGCTTGTTTTGAAGGGATTGGAAGAGCGCAGGGCGAACCTAAGTCCATCTTCCAGGCTGCCTTACGGGACCGCGGGTTGGGGTCGAGTACCAAATCCAGTATTGCGAGAGTAGCGCGGGCCGACCTCGGCGTCAACCGGCGCACCATGACTTTTGATGCATGGGTTGTCTTGCGAGACACCTGTGGGGTGGCCAGCGCGACGAACCGGCCGGAATAAACTGGCCCGGCGCGGCGAACGGTAGGGGCAGCGGCGGAGGGGTGGCCGGCTCACCATCCGATACACTGCTGGAGACTCCCGAAAAGCCGCCACAGCAGTTTCGGAAATCGTATAGGGGCATTCTCGAGATTCAAGTCTGAGCGACCAACCCGGGTCCCCAAGAAGCGCTTTTACTTCTTGGGGTGGGACCAAGAGGGAGCGAAGACCTTGGCCAGCGCACTGACTCCCCAGTATTTCCGAAACTGCTCTAAGGAAGCCCGCGCATGTCTGGACTCTATATCGTTGTTCTGGTCGCGATCGCCGTTGCGCTGCTGGCGGTGGCGGTTTACCGCGCGATAGGGGTGAAGACCAAGGCCGACTACCTTGTCGCCGGCCGCTCGCTCCCGGCCTTGGTGCTGGTGCTCACGCTGCTCACCTCGTGGATCGGCGCGGGTTCCCTCTTTGCCGGCGCTGAAAACGCCTACAAGAACGGATTCGCCGCGCTATGGCAACCGGCGGGCGGATGGCTGGGCCTGCTGCTCATCTACTTTATTGCGCCGCGCGCGCGGAAGTTTGCGCAGTTCACGCTGCCCGATCTGCTGGAAGCGCGCTACAACCAGACAGCGCGCGTGCTGGGGACAATCGCGATCCTGTTTGCCTATGTGGGTATCGCCAGCTACCAGTTCAAGGGTGGCGGCGACGTGCTGCACCTCATCTTTCCCGATGCGGTGACGGCGGAGCAAGGCACGTTTATCATCGCCGCGTTCGTGGTGGTCACGACCGCCCTGGCAGGCATGTCGTCTGTCGCGTATATGGACGTCGCCATCGGCTCGATGGTCACGGTCATCTGCATCATAGCCGCGCCCATGCTTCTTGCGAAGGCCGGCGGCTGGTCCGGGCTGCACGCGGCGCTGCCGCCGCAATACTTTCAGGTGCTGGGCAATTACCGGATGAGCTCCGGGGTGCGTGGGCCGGCAAGCATGGGGCTGGTGCGCGCGCTCGAGTTCCTGGTGCCCACGCTGCTGCTGATGCTGGGCAACCAGGTGATGTACCAGAAGTTTTTTTCGGCGCGGACGGAGCGCGACGCGCGCATCTCCGTGGTGGGATGGACGCTTGGCACGCTGGTGCTGGAGACGTTGATCGTCGCTATCGCGGTCTTTGGGCGCGCGCTGTATCCCACGGGCGAGGCGGCGCTGCACCCGCGCGAGATTATCCCCTACACGGCGCGGCACGGGCTGCCCGCGGTGATGGGCGCGCTGCTGCTGGGCGCGGTCTTTGCCAAGGTGATTTCGACGGCCTCGAACTACCTGTTCTCGCCGGCTACAAACCTAGTGGAGGATGTTTTCGTGCGCTACATCGCGCCGGGCGCCTCCAACCGGCGCGTGCTGCTCATCTCGCGGCTGGCCGTGGCCGTGCTGGGCTGCTGGGCGCTCTACCAGGCGGTCTACGCCGAGAGCATTCTCGAGAAGATGCTCTACGCCTACACCATTTATTCTGCGGCGCTCACGCCGGTGGTGCTGGCGGCGTTCTACTCGAAGCGCGCCACAGCCTGGGGCGCGGTAGCCGCGATTGCGACCGGAACGGTGGTCACGCTGGCCTGGGACCATGCGGCGCTGAAAGCATCCCTGCACCTGCCGCACCCCCTGGCCGATCGCGACGCCATCTTTCCCGCACTGTTTGCCGCGGTCATTGCGCTGGTAGTCGTCAGCGCGTTTACGCCCCGGCCGACAGCCGAGCAACTCGCGCGGGTGGCGGACTGACGGAGGAGCAGGTGGCTATAATTCTCCCCGAACTTCTTGAGCCCATATCGCGTATTCTCCCCCAACCGTGGAGGTCCGTATGACGTCGCTGAAGAGGACGGCCCGCATCGCTGGCGTGTGGTATCTGGGCTTCTCCCTGGGGCCGTTCTACCTGCTCTATGTCCCGTCGCAGACGGTCGTGCCCAACGACGCTGCTGCCACTGCGGCCCGTGTCCTCAGCCACGAGACGCTCTTCCGTTGGGGAATGCTTGCCGAGACGCTGGGCGTGGTTATCTTCATCGGCCTGAGCCTGGCGCTCTATCGCCTCTTTAAAGACGTGCACCGCCACCGCGCGCGACAACTGGTGGCTCTGGTGCTGGTTTCGTCTGCCCTTAGCCTGGTCACCGTGCTCTTCAATGCGGCCGCGCTCCTCGTCTTTCGCGGCGACACTGCCTTCGCCGCCTTCGACGGTCACACGCGCGAGGCTATCGGCATGCTCCTAATCCGGATACACGGGCAGGCGATCGGCATCAACCAGACGTTTTGGGGATTGTGGCTGTTGCCTTTTGGATCGTTGGTCGTGAGTTCGCACTTCTTACCGCGCTGGCTGGGGTACTGGCTCCTGCTTGACGGTATCGCCTGGGTTGTCGTCGGCATCACCTGGTTTCTCGCTCCGGATTACTCTGACGCTCTCTTCCGCTACTTCCAGCCGGTGTTTCTGGCCGAGCTTGCGGCCATGCTCTGGCTGCTGATCATGGGGGCGAAGGAGCAGCCGCTCGTTTCGGCTGCAACTACGTAGTCCGCCGCGCCGTGCTGTGGCAAAGATCTGTATCGATGGCCGAACCATGAAGGTGCCTGTTCAGCACGAAAAGAAAGGCCGAGTGATAACAGGCCAACGTGCTCATTGAACAGAACGTCGCCATGTTTTGCGTTTCGGTCGGTTGGTCGCCTCCCGTCAGTAACTTTCCCGTTCCCATCGCCCTAATCGCACGCCCGGCCAAGAAAATAGTTGCTCAGCCCGCCCAAGACGGTCTTACACTGTCCGTGTCAATTCCTTACCCGTATGCCGGTGGCGCAACTGACCCTCGAGATTCGCATCGAGCACGCCCAGTCGCTAAAGGACAGGCGTCAGGTGGTTCGTTCGCTTAAGGACCAGTTGAAGCAGGGATTCAACGTTTCGGTGGCGGAGCTGGACGAAGCGGTCGGCTGGCAGTCGGCCACGCTGGGTGTGGCGGCCATCTCCCGCTCGCGCGACTACCTGCACGGCCTCATGGAAGAGGTGGAGCGCGCCGCCCGGCGCATGACCACCGAACTCGGCGCCGACCTGGCCGATTCGTTCTGGGAGTACATCGAAAGCTGAGCGCCGGATGGCGGGCTTGCGGCCGCAGTGCGAGGTTCTGAGCGCGCGCATCGTGCTACGCTGAATCTTTGAGTCCCGGAGAAATCGTTTGCAATCTACCGCCCTCGCCATTGCCGTCTTTGAGTTTGTTTTGCTGCTTTTCTCTCTCAGTTTTCACGAGTGTGCGCATGCTTGGATGGCCTCGCGCCTCGGCGACCATACGGCGCGGCTGCAGGGGCGAATCACACTCAACCCGATGTACCACATCGATCCGATCGGGACCCTTCTGTTTCCCGCCTTGGTGATCTTTGGACCGCTCATCGGATTCAGGATTCCCTTCATGCTGGTGGGCTGGGCCAAGCCCACGCCGGTCATCACGCGCAACTTCCGCAAGATTGTGCGCGATGACAACCTGACCACTCTGGCCGGGCCGGTCTCGAATCTGATTCTGGTGGCGCTGGCTCTGGTGGGTCTTACCGTGATGGCCATGGCTATGCCCAACGGCGGGCAGATGGTGAGGCTGTCGTTCGCTGTCGCATTGGGTTTTCCGGAGGCGAGCGCGGCGCAACCGGTCGCGCTGCTTCTCAGCTTGGCCATCCTCATCAACCTGTCGCTCTTCTTCTTCAACCTGCTGCCCATCCCGCCGCTGGACGGGAGCCGCGTGGTGCGCAACATGCTTCCGTACAATGCGGTCCAGCAATACGACCGCATCGGCGGCTGGATCAGCTACCTGCTGATGATCTTTGTCGGTGGCTTCGTTCTGCGCCTGCTGCTCACACCCGCCCTGGTGCTCGTTTTTTCCTTTCTTCTGCACCTATGAAGCGCGGGATTGGCTGACGGTTCTCCCGCTACAATGGAATGAGGTTTTTGAACGTTCTCTCCTGAGCGAAGGCGCGGTCTTTTTGGGCCGCCGCAAGGAATCGACCGCATCATGCCTGAACCCGCAATTCGATCGTCCCGCCCGCGCGTGCTCAGCGGCATGCGTCCCACGGGGAAACTGCATCTGGGCAACTACCTGGGCGCGCTGGCCAACTGGGTCAAGCTGCAAGACGAGTACGAGTCCTACTTCTTCATCGCCGACTGGCACGCCCTCACCACCGACTACGCCGACCCCAGCCAGATTGCGCCCAACACTGTCGAAGTGATGCTGGACTATCTCGCAGCCGGGCTCGATCCCAACCGAAGCGTGCTGTTTTTGCAGAGCCGAGTGCTGCAACACGCAGAGCTGGCGCTCCTGCTGGGCATGAGCACTCCGCTGGGCTGGCTTGAGCGCGTTCCCAGCTACAAGGAGATGCAGGAAAACCTCGCCAACAAGGATCTGGCGACCTACGGATTCCTGGGCTACCCCGTGCTGATGGCCGCGGACATTCTCATCTATCAGCCCGACTTTGTGCCCGTGGGCCAGGATCAGCAGGCGCATGTGGAGCTGACACGCGAGATCGCCCGGAGGTTCAACCAGTTCTATAAGCTAGGCGGGCGCGAAGTGCTGCCCGAGCCGAAGGTGCTGCTGACGTTTTCGCCCAAACTGCCCGGAACCGACGGCCGCAAGATGTCGAAGAGCTATGGCAACACCATCCTGATGAGCGATCCCGAGCCGGTGGTCCGAAAAAAGCTGAAGACCATGGTCACCGACCCGGCGCGCATCCGGAGGGCCGACAAGGGCGATCCCGACAAGTGCCCGGTGGGCGACCTGCACAAGGTGTTTTCGACGCCCGAAACGATGGCCAAAGTGTATGAGGGCTGCCGCTCTGCGGGGATCGGATGCATCGAATGCAAGGGCTGGGTAGCGGATGCGCTGGTGAAGGTGCTCGCGCCGATCCAGGAGCGCCGGGCGCAAGTGACGGAGGCGCAGGCGATCGAGATTCTGAACGAGGGATCGCGGCGAGCCCAGGCCCGGGCCGAGCAAACCATGGTGGAAGTGCGCGAGGCGATGCAGATGACGCTCACCACCGTCGCCGGGGCTTGAGCAGGACGCACGAGAAAACGAAAACGGATAGATGGGTGCGGGCCGCGGGAACGAACCGCGGGAAAGAACGCGGTTTGAAGGGCTGGGAAAGCGCGCAAGATGAAAGACAAAGTCCCGTGGTGGCGTTGGGCGCTCGCGTTTGCGATGGGCGGAATCCGCTCGGGATTTGGACGGTTGCGGCGCAACGAAAGGATCGAAATCAGCGCGCAGAACGGCGCTGAGGCTGCTAGCGCTGAACCGGAGAACAGCCCTGAGCCCAAAAATGGAGCGGTTGAATCGGGCGCGGAATCTATCGCCGACAACGAACACGCCAAGCCTGAGATTGCGCTGAGCGGGCCCAAGGAACCCGCAGAGGATGAACCGGCAGAGTTGGGAGCACCTGAAGAAGAGATTGCGTTGACGAAAACTTCCCCACAATCCGAAGAGGCTGCGGTTGAGGTGAAACAGGCAGCGTCCGTTCCGATTGCCGACGAGACGCCTGCGGCCAGTCTCGCGGCTGCGGCCAAAGCCGGATCGCCGGAAGAGCCAGTGTCATCTCTAACGGCGAAAGCCGAATCCGCGGCAGCGGCCGAACCGAAGATCGAGCCCACGCGCGCGCCTGACTCCGCGCCCCCTCCCGCACCCTTACCTGATCCAGCCCGCGACGCTCAGACAGCCCCGACGCTGCCGTTCGCCGCAAAGCCTGCACCAGAGCCAACGACTGCCGAGAAAGTGGCCGCTGCGCTGAAGGCGCGGGGCGAGGACGCCGAGCAGTCGCCCTTCTCCGTCATCGTGAGCCAGGTATACGACGGTCCGCTCGACCTGCTGCTCGACCTGATCCGCAGGCAGGACATCGACATCTACGACATTCCCATCGCTCAGATCACGGCGCAGTTTCTGGCCTACGTGGACCGGCTGAGGGCGAGCGATATGGATGTGGCGGGCGAGTTCATCTACACCGCGGCGCTGTTGATCCACATCAAGAGCAAGATGCTGCTGCCGCGCGCGCCAGTGGGGCCGGAAGAATCGGCGGAAGATCCGCGCCGCGAGCTCGTGGATCGCCTCCTCGAGCATGAGCGCTTCCGCAACGCCGCGCAGATGCTGCACGAGAAGCAGATGCTCGAGGCGGCTACCTGGACCAATCCGGGCGCGCGCGAGTTTCGCGAAGACGAGAGCGCGGAGCCGGAGATTGCCGCCGACACCACGGACCTGGTGCGCCTCTTCCGCGACATTCTGGAGCGCGCGCGCAACCGTCCCATCCTCGACGTGGAAGAGGACGCGGTGACGGTGAGCCAGATGATGCAATTCCTTGCCCGGCGCCTGACCATGGAAGACAAGCCGGTGGCGCTGCGCCGCATGCTCAGCCACACGCGCTCCGAGCGGGCGCTGATCGCCCTGTTTCTCGCCCTGCTGGAGCTGGTGCGCTTGCAGGCGATTCTGCTCCGCCAGGACCGGCACTTCAGCGAAATCTTCATCAAGAAGCACACCGGCTTCGAGGCGGCGATGAATCAGGGACTAGCGAACGCGCGCGACGATTGGCGGTAAGGCCACGGCGGGCGCGACAGCAGTTTCGGAAATGGTGTATCCGCATTCACGAAAGCTAAGTCGGCGCGACCAGCAGGACCGAGGTCCCCACGGACAGGTCTTGGTCCGTGGAGTGGAGCGAGCGACGACCTTCGCAAACGCTTTGACCGGACATAGAATATCCGAAACTGCTCTAGCCGGCTTGCGCATGAATCATCGGAGCGTTGCGTGCGGGGAGCCTTTCCCGTTTGCCACCTTGTACACTGACCGTGATGAGCTTCTTTCCCCGAAAACTGCATCGCATCGCGCTCGGCGCGGCGCTGGCTGCGCTGCTGTCGATCGCCGTCCGCGTGCTGCTCCGCGCGCAAGAGGCGCCACAGCTCTCGCCGGAGGCCGAGTTGGCGCAGGTTCCCTTGCCCGAGCCCTCGGCCAACGCTTTGCCGTTGCCCGAAGACCGCGGCGCTGCCGATCTTGAGCAGACGCTCAAGCGCCTCGGCACCACGGCCAGCGTTCTGATGATCGTGCCCCACCCAGACGACGAAGACGGCGCCCTGCTCACCTACCTCACGCGCGGCCTTGGCGTCCGCGCCACGCTGCTCACGTTCACGCGCGGCGAGGGCGGCCAGAACGCCATGTCCGCCGAGACTTACGATGCGCTCGGCCTCATCCGCACCAACGAGCTGCTCAAGGCCGATCAATATTATGGTGCGCGGCAACTTTGGGGCACTGAAGTCGACTTCGGCTTCTCCAAGACGCAGGAAGAATCCTTCGAAAAGTGGGGCCACGACCGCGTGCTCTATGACGCGGTTCTGGCGATTCGCATGGTGCGCCCGCAGGTCATCGTGTCCACCTTTGTTGGCGGCGTCACCGACGGCCACGGCCAGCATCAGGTGGCCGGCGAGATTGCGCAGGAAGCCTTCAAAGCCGCGGCCGATCCCAGCGTCTTTCCCGAACAATTGAAGAATGGTTTGCAGCCGTGGCAGCCGCTGGCGGTCTATTCGCGCGCGCCTTTTGCGCCCATCACCAACGGAAAGATGTTCGACTACGCGACGGGGAAGTGGGCGCCGGCAAGGTTTCACAACTACGTGACTGGCGAGTGGATCGAAGGCGCGTTGCCCGCCGATGTGACGATCCCGGTTGGCACATGGGACGCGGCGCTCGGACGCACCTATGTGCAGATTGCACGCGAAGGCTGGGGCGAACAGAAGTCGCAGTATGGCGGATCCGATCCCGCGCTCATCGTCCCGGATTCTTCCCGCTACCACTTGTGGGCCGTTGCGCCGTCGGCCGCAGTATCGGGCAAGGATAAGCCGACCGCCGCAGCGGGCGACGATGAGGATGACACGAGCCTCTCTTGGAATGCGAAGGTTCACATTGACACCGGCATCACGGGTCTGGCGCGGCTGGCCGGGAGCGCGCCACCCCAGTGGCTCACGGACGGCCTCGGCCAAATCGAGAGCGGCCTGAATGCATTCACAAGCGACTGCAAAAACCAGAGCGGCGTCTCTGCCGCGCACAATCTGGTGCCCGTCTACCGCGAGACGCTGGATCTCTACGTGCGCGTGAAGGCCAGCGATTTGGACGCGGAGGCGAAGGCGGGACTGGAACTCGAGCTGGGCGAAAAGGTCGAGCAGTTTCAAACGGCGCTCAAGGATTTGCTCGGCCTCGACCTGGTTGCGTTCACGGCCCGCGGCATGAGCAATGAGGGCGGAGGTCCGCAGCGGGGCGGAGCAGCCGACGAAATGCCGCGCAGCGTGTGGCCTGGAGAGGACGTCAGTGTTCGCGTTCATCTCGCTCAGGGGCTGGACGCGGCAGAGCTGCAGCCGGGTTTGGCTCGTGAGCAGTGACGGCGCGCCGTGGAAGATCGACGACGCCAGCGGACCGATCGATGCGCAGCAAGCCGCGGCGCTGGCGAGCGACAGGATCTTTCATGTGCACGTTCCCGACGATGCCGCGCCGACGGAACCCTACTTTACGCGGCCCACCACCGAGCAGCCCATCTACGAGATCTCGAATGAAGCGTGGCGCGAGCGCTCCTTCGCGCCCTATCCGCTGGCCGCGTGGGCGGAGTTCACCTTCGACGGCGTTCCCATCCGGATGGGGCAAGTGGCGCAGACGCTGGCGCGCGTCACCGGGGTGGGCGGCGTGTATGAGCCTTTGGTAGTCACGCCGGCCATTGGCGTGCGCGTGGAGCCGGAGGCGCGCATCCTGCCCCTCGATGGCTCGCCGCTGCCGGTGAATGTCACCGTTCACGCCGAGCACGCCGCCGACGGGTTCGTCGACCTGAAGTTGCCCGAGGGTTGGCGCGCCGATCCCGCGCAGCGCGAATTCCATTTAAAAGGCGCGGGCGACTCGGAGCCGCTCGTGTTCTCGGTTTCTCCTTCCGGCGGCGTCGCGGCCCGTGCCTACGCGATCCAGGCTGTGGCGCATGTGGGCGCAGAAGACTACTCGACCGGCTGGGTCAGCATCGGCTACCCGGGACTGCGGCCCTATAACCAATACAAGCCGGCGGAACTGCGCACGCGCAAGGTGGATGTGAAGCTGACGCCGGGGCTGCGCATAGGCTACGTGATGGGAACCGGCGACCTAGTTCCCCAGGCCATTGAGGCGCTAGGGATCACGCCGCATCTCCTCACCGGCGACGAGCTTGCCACCGCTGATCTGTCGCAGTGGAATGTTGTTGTGATCGGCATTCGAGCTTACTCGGTGCGCCCGGAGCTCGCGGCAGCCGAGCCGCGCCTCGAGGAATTTGTCGAGCGCGGCGGAGCGCTGATCGTGCAGTACCAGAGCGGCACATTTCCCGCTCCGCTACCGCTTTCCATAGGCCGCTTTCCCGAGCGCGTGGTGGATGAGCAGGCGCCGGTCAAGCTGCTCGATCCCTTGAACCCGCTGCTCGCCTGGCCCAATCAAATTACTTCCCCAGATTTTGACGGATGGTTCGAGGAGCGTGGCCACGGCTTTCTCGAGCACTGGGACCCGGGTTACACGGCGCTCACCGAGACCGCCGACCCTGGGCAGGATCCGCAACGCGGCGGGCTGCTTGTCATGCATCGCGGAAAGGGAACCTATATCTATGTTGCCTACGCCCTCTACAGGCAGTTCCCTGAGTTAGTGCCCGGAGCTTTTCGGCTGCTGGCCAACTTGCTGAGCGCCGGCAGCGTCAAAAACTAGTGGTACTGCGACTCTCACGATTTGCGGCCGTCGCACTGCGCTGGCCGGCATTTTCCAGGCGGCGAGAGAGGAGCCTCCCATGAAATGGATATGGATGTTGGCGGCAAACCTGATTCTGCCGGCAGCGGCGACGGCGCAAAGCGCGCTGCCGCCGGGAACCATTCTTCCCATCAGCCTGGGGTGGGGCCTCAATGCGAACAGGGTCCATCCCGGCCAGCAGATTCGGGCCGAATTGATGCAGGAAATTCCCGGTACACCCATCCGCCGGGGCGCCAAAGTGCTGGGTCACGTCGTGGAAGTCCATTCGTCGGGGAGCGGACCGGCGACGCTGGAATTCTCCTTCGATTCCGTGGTCATGCACGGCCAGACCATCCCCATCAAGGCGAATCTGCGGGCGCTGGCCTCGCGTCTTGAGGTTGAGCAGGCGCAAGTACCCGAAGATATGTCGTCGCGAGGCCTGAACGAGGAGACCTGGACCACGGAGCAGATCGGAGGCGACCAGGTCTATCGCGGCGGCGGTCCTGTCGCAGTCGGCCTTACGACCGTCGGCGAGCCGGCTCCGTACGGAATTCTCGCCGTTCCACTCGTCCAGCCCGGCAACCGCTGCCGGGGAGTTGTCGCGGGCGCCAGCCGCCCGCAGGCGCTGTGGTTATTCTCTGCCGATGCTTGCGGACTCTACGGTTACCCGAATCTCCGTATCAAGCACGCGGGACGAACCGATCCGTCCGGGATGATCGTGCTCTCTGCCGCCAAAGGTAAGCTCGTCCTTTATGGCGGGAGCGGGTTGCTGCTGCGCGTTAAGGGATCCTAATGGGACCCCAATCGCGCGGTGGAGAATATTCATCGAAGTTCCTGTCAGGCCCGTCCAATACGGCGCGGCCCGGCTGCACCGCGCTGCAATCTCGCACAAAATCGCGGCAAAAAGGCGAAGCGTTTGTAAATAGAAATTAAATTTCTGATCCTTTTCCCCTCACTGAGAATCTGCGCCTACCCGCATCTTTGAATTCTGTGTGAATTCGTCAAATCTTAATCTTGCTCTGCGAGTCTTGGATGCGGAACGAGAGGAGGAGTTTTCGTCGGCGCGAAACTCCCTCTCTCGCCACTCCCGTGGATTTTCGCGCCGATGGGAATATCGCAGATTTTCCTTTTCATCCAAGCGCCCGGAATGCAGGAGTGAACTGCGTTCGTTGCGCACGCGGGCGCGGCCACGATTTCAACTTCAATCCAAGGGGGATAGAGAGGCCCAAATGAAACTCACACTGAATGCGGTTGCCGCGGCCATTTTGGCAGCCAGTCTCGTTGTTTCCTACGCACAAACCAGCGGCTCAGCGCCGCCGGCGAAGAAGCACGTTACAAGCAAGAAACCTGCCGCGCCGCCGGGTCCCACGGTGCAGGAGCAGATTCAGGAACTGCGCACCGAATTTCAGGGCCAGATCGACGGCCTGAAGGCGGATTTAGCCACAAAGGATGCAGAGGTGAAGCAGGCGCGGCAGGAAGCGGCCGACGCGCAGGCGGCGGCGGCCAAGGCGGAAGCGGACGCCACGGCGCAACAGCAGACGTTCACTGAGAACTCGGCGGCCGTATCCACCCTGCAAAGCACGGTAAGCGACCTGAAGGCCAACCAGCTTTCTCTCACGACCACGGTCTCCGACGAGACCACGAACATCAAGAAGGCGATCAACAACCCTGACGCCATTCATTTCAAGGGAGTGAACCTCTCGTTCACGGGCAGCTTCATCGCGGCTGAAACGTCGGACCGCACTGCTGCCACCGGCGGCGACGTCAACACGCCGTTCACCGGCGTCCCGCTGCAGAACTCCGAAGCCTACAACGTGAGCGAGTTTTTCGGTACGGGTCGTCAGTCGCGCCTGGCGTTCAAGGCGACCGGCAAGCTCCCCAGCGTGGTCCTCAACGGCTACTACGAGATGGACTGGCTGGGAGCGGGTGTCACGTCGAACAGCAACCAGTCGAACAGCTACGTGCTGCGCCAGCGCCAATTGTGGGCTGACGCCAAGACAACCAGCGGCTGGGACATCTCAGGCGGCCAGGGATGGTCGCTGGTGACGGAAACCACCCAGGGCCTGACCCGTGGATCCGAGATTTTGCCGGCCACCATCGACGCACAGTACGAAGCCGGCTTTATCTGGACACGCCAATACGGCTTCCGCGTGTCGAAAGACATCGGCAAGTCTCTCTTCCTTGGCGCTTCGGTTGAAAATGCCGAGACTCTGAACCCGGGCGGCAACAACCTGCCCTCGAACGTCCTCATCGGCTCAGCCGGAACCGGCGGCGGCCTCTTCAATGGCGGCGAAAGCTCGAGCGGATCCAACCTGGCGAACTACTCGTTCAACTACACTCCGGACTTCGTAGTGAAGTTGGCGTTGGAGCCCGGCTGGGGCCACTGGGAGGTGTTCGGGATCGAGCGCAATTTCCGTGACCGCATTTATGCCTGCGCGACCATATCGGCGACCTGCACGGTGCCGACGGGGACCGCTCCCTTTAACAGCACGGCGACGGGCGCCGGACTCGGCGGCGGCTTCCGCGCCCCGCTCGGGACCAAAGCAATCACCATCGGCCTGAAGGGATTGTGGGGCCAGGGCGTTGGCCGCTACGGATCTTCGACAATCACCGATGTAACGCTGCGGCCGAACGGAACCATCTCGCCAATCCATGGGTTCTCCGCTCTGAGCACGGTGGAACTCAACCCCACAAAGAGTTTCATGATGTACTTCAACTACGGCGGCGACTATATCGCCCGCGACTACACGCTGAGCGGGACCACGCAAGTCGGCTACGGCAACCTTTCTGCCGATATGTCCGGCTGCGAGATCGAGCCGGCTTCCACCTCCTCTAACCCGACCACCGACCCAATTACTCCGGGCACCTCTGCCAACGGTTGCAAAGGCAACAACAAGGACGTGCAGGAGTTCACGGCCGGTTACTGGTGGAATGTCATCGCCGGTCCCAAGGGACGGCTGCGCCAGGGCATCCAATACAGCCTGATCCGCCGCGATCTATGGTCCGGCGCTGGCGGCACGCTGAATCCCACCAACGGCGCCCATGGCGACGACAACATGATCTTCACCTCTTTCCGCTACTACCTGCCGTAAGCCGCAGACGGCTTCGGCCAAGACAAAAAGGGGCAGGCCGCAATGGACTGCCCCTTCGACTTTGCGCGGTTTGATGCGCGGTTACTCGGCCTGCGCTTCCACCGGCTTGGTCTGCGCCACCGTCCAGTCGGCAGCGCCCACCTTGAAGCGCGCAAAGCGGCGCACTGTGATGTTCTCGCCCAGCTTGCCCACCTTCTGCGCGATCAGCTCTTTCACCGTGATGGCCTGATCCTTGATGAAGGGCTGCTCCAGCAGGCAGACCTCCTCGTAGAACTTGGCCATCTTGCCTTGCACGATCTGCGGGATGATCTTCTCCGGCCTTCCGGTGGCGGCGGCCTGCGCGCGATAGATCTCCTTCTCGCGCTCCAGATCCTCCGCGGTCACGTCCTCGGGCTTCACGTAACGCGGATCGCTGGCGGCGATGTGCATGGCGATGTCCTTCAGCAGCTCCTGGAAATCGTCGGTGCGCGCCACGAAGTCGCTCTCGCAGTTCAGTTCCACCAGCACGCCGATCTTGCCGCCGGCGTGGATGTACGCGCCCACTGCGCCCTCGTTGGTCACGCGCGCAGCCTTCTTTTGCGCCGAGGCCATACCCCGCTTGCGCAACACCACAAACGCTTCCTCGATGTTTCCCTTGGTCTCCTGCAGAGCTTTCAGGCAGTCGCCCATCGGCGCGCCCGATTTCTCGCGGAGCTCTTTCACCTGCTTGGCATCAATCTTGTCGCTCACTGTAGTCATCTCTCTTTTCCCTGGCCACTTTCCCTGGTCTTGACCGGCCATCTTCTTCCATAACAATTAGGAATTCACAATCGTGTTGCACGCCGAAGAATTTCCGGCATAAGAAAAGCGTGGCCCTTCACCCAAGCGGCCACGCCGTTCTGAACATGCGCATGGTTCCGCGCCGTTATAGCGGTTCTCCAATTGGTGCAAAGCGAAGCCACATTCGCTAAGTGGCGTTTTCCCTTAAGAAAACGCCACCTTGATTAAGGCTGGATACTCCACAGAAATTGGAGAACCGCCATTAAGCTTACTTGGCGCCCTCCGCCATCTCCGCCTCTTCCAGCAGGGCCGCCACCGCGGCGGGCGCCTTGCGAATGCCTCCGCCCAACGCCGCTTCCAGGTCCACTTCCTCGCTCGGCGCCGATTCCGCCGAAATCTCCACGCCCTCCACGCCTGCTTCGCTCTCTTCCGCGGCGGCCGGCTCCGGCGTCTCCTCCTGAAGCGCCTTGTCGGCCAGCAGGTTCACGCCCTCGGCAGCCGAGTCGGCAACCTTCGAGGTGAAGAGGCGAATGGCGCGCAGCGCATCGTCGTTGCCCGGAATCACGTAATCCACCATGGTGGGATCGCAGTTGGTATCCACCACCGCAACCACCGGGATACCCAGCTTGCGCGCTTCCTTCACGGCAATCGTCTCGTTGTTCGAGTCCACCACGAAGAGCGCGTCGGGCAGCCGCTTCATGCTCTTGATACCGGCCAGATTCGCCTGCAGATGCTTGCGCTCGCGCTCCAGGTGAATCACTTCCTTCTTGGTCAGCAGGTCGTAGCGGCCGTCCACGGCCATCTCATCCAGTTCCTGAAGGCGCTTCACCGACTTCTGCACCGTCACCCAGTTGGTCAGCAGGCCGCCCAGCCAGCGCTGGTTGATGTACGGCATGCCCGCTCGCGTGGCCTCTTCGGCAATCGCATCCTGGGCCTGGCGCTTGGTGCCGACGAACAGAATCGTCTTGCCGCTGGCGCACAGCTCGGTCACGAATTTCGACGCTTCCTTGAACAGCTTGAGCGTTTTTTGCAGGTCGATGATGTAGATACCGTTGCGCTCGCCGAAGATGTATTCCTTCATCTTGGGATTCCAGCGCTTGGTCTGATGCCCGAAGTGAACACCCGCTTCGAGCAGTTCCTTCATGGTGATGGTGGCCAATGGTCCTCCTTCGTGGACTGCATCCGGGCTTGTCATTCCGTTGCCCGGATTTATCCCCTTGCGGGGAGATTTGTGAAACAGCTTCTAGCCGCTAGCCTCTAGCTCTTAGCTCGTCCTTGGCTCTACCGGCTTCTTTGGGAAATACCCCGTTGTTTCGGCTGAAGCAACAAAGCTAGGAGCTAGAAGCTCGCAAGCGCGTTAGCGCTTGCTGAACTGGAACCGCTTCCTCGCGCCCTTCTGGCCGTACTTCTTGCGCTCCTTGATGCGTGCATCGCGGGTCAGCAATCCTTCCGCCTTGAGCGTCTTTCGCAGCTCAGGGTTGAACTCGATCAAGGCGCGGGCCACGCCCATCTTCACCGCGTCGGCCTGCGCGGAAACTCCGCCGCCGCTCACCGTGGTCACGATGTCGAAGCTCGCCGCCAGCTCGGCTACCACCAGCGTGCGCTTAGCCGAGACCCTCTGCTGCTCGGTCACGAAGTGCTCTTCGAACTTCTTGCCGTTCACCTTCCACTCGCCCGTGCCGGGACGCAGAAAAACGCGCGCGATCGCCGACTTGCGCCGCCCCGTCCCGTAGTACTGAACCAGATCCTCTGCCATTCGTTTCCTCTTAGTTCTCAGCCCTCAGGCTTTTCTTCCCTAGTCCCTACGTCTCTAGTCCCTACGTCCCTGCATCACAAAACAACCGGCTTTTGCGCCGTGTGAGGATGCTTGTCGCCGCGATACACCTTCAACTTCGATCCCATGGCGCGGCCCAGCTTGGTCTTGGGCAACATGCCCTTGATCGCCTCTTCGAGAACCTTCTCCGGCTTGCGGTTCACAAGCCGCGTGAACGACTCCTCGCGCAGGCCGCCAGGAAAGCCGGTGTAGCGCCGGTAAACCTTCTTCTGGCTCTTCAGGCCGGTCAGCCGCACTTTTTCGGCGTTGATCACGATCACGTGGTCGCCCATGTCGATGTACGGCACATACTGGGGATTCAGCTTGCCGCTCAGCACACTGGCGGCCTTGGTCGCGAAGCGCCCCAAGGTCTGCCCGCTCGCGTCCATCACAAACCATTTGCGGCTGATATCCTTGCCGCTCGGAACAAAGGTCGACATCTCTCTCCTGCCCTCGAAAAACTGCGGGTGCCCCATCCTAAACGCTGGGTGCCCAACCCTCGCCGGGCTTCTGCCTTTCCGGCTAGGGTGGGGTAGCTCCTTCTTTATGGGTGCCCCAGGTCTCGTCCGCCGCGGCGGATGAGATCCGGGAAAGCACCAACCCGCGCAAACCGCTATCGCCCGTGTAAAACGCACGGGCCTCAAATTCCACCCACTGCCAAACAAATCTGTTCGGGTGAGAAGCTGCTGGGTTCGTTCTCATCGGAACCCTGGCTGCGCTGGACCACGTTCTCCGCGTCCCACAGCCGGTCGCCTGCTCCGGCAGAGGTCATCGAAGGCCCCCACCAGACCGATCCGGGTGAGCACACTCAGACCGCAGGCGCAACACCGCGCAAGACCTCTAGAATACTGGAATTTAGGCCCCAAGTCAACGAAAGAACCCGCCCGCCGACCCTGTGGATGGATGGGGAAAACGGTGCGCCCTTCAGACCCGCCGTGGCGGGGAACTCCCGACCGAACATCTGCAAGGTCAAAGAATGTTGCGCCCAGGTGCCGCTAGGTCGAACTCACCGACCGAAATCCTGTGTCGGGCAAGCGCATTGTACGCGGAATGCCGTTCAATTCTCAATTACTAATACTAAGACCGGCAGGAGGGAATCGCGTGTCGGCCAGCACCGGAGGGGCTCGGAACCGTGCTATTCTTCTCCCGGGATCAAGAATCCGGCCATCGCCGATGTTCTCCAGTATTGTTTTCCTGGGGCTGAGTTCATGTTCAACCTGCCACTCCGTCGGGCACCGCTCTTCGTCTTCCTTTTTTCCTGCGCGGCGGCTGCCCAGGTGATCAGTCTCCCCGGGGCCACCGACCGTTTCGGCAACGATGCGGTCCTTGATCAAGCTCCGCTCACGGAGCTGAATTTCGATATCTTCCTCGTCAATAGCCACAACCCGCACCTCACCAATGTCCAAACTCCCGACGATTCCGTCTCCATGTTGGATCTCAAGGCGCCCGGCAAGGCGCGGCACGAATATGAGCAGGGCTATCTGCAGCTCATGCGCAAAAATCCGCAAGGCGCCGTCGGCCACTTGACCAAATCCCTCGCCATCTATCCGCAGTTTGTTGCCGCCCATAATGCGCTGGGCTCCGCCTACCTGAATCTGGGTCAGAACGAATTGGCGCTAGGGGAGTTCACCAAAGCCATCGCGCTTGATGGCCACATACCCAACTCCTACCTCAACCTCGGTTGCGCCGATCTGGCGCTCAAGCAGTTCCCCGCCGCGGAAGAATCGATGCGCAAGGCCTCCGCGCTCGCTCCGCTCGATGTGCAGTTGCAACTGGCATTGTCCTACGCGGAATTCGCGAACCACGATTATTCCAGCGTGATTGCAACCGCCCGCCAAGTACATGAGCGCAAGCACGAAGGGGCTGCTGTTGTTCATTTCTTTGCCGCCGGGGCATGGGAGGCGCTGGGCAATCTCAGCGAAGCGCAGCGTGAGATGGAAACGTTGCTGCAGGAAGACCCAAAGTCTCCTTCTGCCGGCGAGTTCCGTCACGTCCTGGACCAGATCAAGGCAGAAAGAGCGCACCAGGCGGAAGCCAGACGGAATCCGCCTCATATGATGACAATCGCTTCCAATGGTCCGCCAGGGCCAACCCCGGAAGAAGTCGCGCGCCATGCCCAACTCTTGGCGCAGGAGAAGAGGGAAGAAACCCAGATCGTCGAAGCCGAAGCGGCGCCCGATCCCACCTGCGAGGATTGCAGCACGACGGGCGCCGTCGCATCACCTGGGACGTCCGGCTTCGACTCATCCTTCGATCCATCCGCCGGCAAACTTCCTGGCCCCACTTTCCGAATTTCAGTAGACGAGGTGGCGATATTTTTCGCCGCCACCGATCACGGGAAACCCGTGACCGATCTGGCCCCCTCTGACGTCGAGATTCGCGACGACAGTCAACCTCCTGACGCGATTCTCAGATTCCGCAATGAATCCCAGCTTCCCTTGCGCATCGGTCTCGTTGTCGATACCAGCCAATCCGTTGCTGACCGTCTCTCCTTTGAACTTGCGGTGGCCACTAAGTTTCTCGAAGATGTGGTCGTCGATAAGAACGATCTCGCCTTCGTCGTTGGCGTCAACAACTCGGTCCTCCTCGTCCAGGATTTCAGTGCTGACCAGACGCTGAGCGCTCACGCCCTCAACCAGCTGGCGCCCGGTGGTGGAACCGCTCTGTGGGATGCGGTTGCCTTCGCCGCCGGCAAGCTGGCCACCGATCCTGAAGTCCAGCCTGTCGCCCGGATTCTAGTCGTCCTCAGCGATGGCGAAGACAACTCCAGCAGCATCACTCTCAAACAAGCCATCGCGACCGCCCAAAACGGTGAAGTCGCCATTTATACCGTCAGCACCAATGATGGCTATTCCCAGGATCCTGGCGTTTTGCTTGGCGACCATGCGTTGCGAACCCTCTCGGATCTCACCGGCGGCGCCGCTTTTGTGCCCGGTTCCGCCCGTCATCTTGACGCAAGCCTCGCCGATCTTCAGCAGGTCATTCGTGGCCGCTATCTCGTTTCGTACAAGCCTGCTTCTTTCCAACGCGACGGACGGTACCGAACCATCGATATCGAGGCTCAAAGAGACGGCCGCAAGCTCCAGGTATTTGCGCGTAGAGGCTACTACGCCTCAGCTGTGCTACCCGGTTCCGCTGACCGTTAAGGGGTAGGACGACGAGCCAGCTGTCCGCGATTCTGCAGCCACTCGCGCAATGTCTACCCTTTGCAGAGGATTTCCATTCGTTAGCGCACAATGGAGACCGACTGGCGAGCAGAACCACGGGCACATCCCGTTTCACATCGAACCTGGGTTTTAGAGGTCGTCACCGCTTCCTGCTGACCAAAACGCTGGAACCGTGATCCTGTGAAACAGTGGCTCACGTAGAGGCCTCGGGAAGACCGCTTTGCCTTTTCAAGCAGCTTGAGTCACTCATAAGGGGAAAAATGTTTATGGTGCGCCCTTCAGATCCGCCCGCGCGCTGAGACGAGCGCGGTGAATCCGCAAATGCGGTATCCTGAGGAAGCGCGCCCGTAGCTCGAGCTGGATAGAGCGAATGCCTCCGGAGCATTAGGTCGGGAGTTCGAATCTCTCCGGGCGCACCATTCCTTATTCTCCGCCGCCGGGTAGTGGTGCAGTTTAAACTTCGCCCTCAATAGGCCAAACACACAAAAGCCCCTCGCTTCCGAGAGGCTTCATGTCAAATCACAGGGAAGTGGCGCCTTGCAGGTCGATGGTATTCGATCCGCGCTTGCTGGCAGCACCCTGCCGGGTTTACGCCAGCGAGCTGCTGATTTGGTTGAACACGCTGTTAACGGCCGTGGCCACGTTGTTGACGCCGGTGATGCACACGAGCGCGATCAAGGCGACGAGCAATGCATACTCGACCAGATCCTGGCCCTCTTCGCCGTTCTTCAGGCCCTGGAATTTCGCGTACAGATTCAGAAGCAGGCTATTCATTTCTGTTCTCCCTCGTAGTTGAAGTCTGCGGTTCGGCGAATGACGTAGGGGTCAAAGATGAGTCTTGGTTTACGTCCGAACCTTGCCCCCGCTTCAATGCCCTATTGGTAACATTGAAACCCGTTACCATTCGCCCGTTCAATCACACCTTGGTACTATTCGCTGACACTTTGGCGCCATCGCCAAATGGAGGTTGACCGGTCACTCTCGCACCCATGCTCAGGGCTGAGGCCATGTCCCCCGCCGGCCGGCTTGCCCACCTCGGTCCGTGCCTGGGTCCCGGAGGGCGATTTGTGCCCGCTGGGTTGGCTCGATCCCTGTCTTTGTCAAGCCCTGCCGGCCACACCGTTCCTTTCTTCTCTCGCCCAAACTTCGCTCCCCAGTGCCCAACCTCTCCAATCCTTTGAAGCACATAAGAACCCAACCCGCCATCGCCGCCGGCCCCAAAATGCCCCCAAATATCTCTCGGAAACTTTGCAGAGAATTAGCCCCGCTTGGCGCACAATGGTTCCATGATCGCCGTCCAGATCACAGCCGCCTCCCAACCGCTTTTCCGTTCCCTTGGTCCCTCGGTCCCTTGTTCCCTGCTCCCCCCACCCCCCATATAGCCCGGCGGGGTATCAAAACGGCTTATTTCTAAGACTAAGTCATTCAGAATCAACAACGGCCCGTCCCAAAACGCCAAAAAACGTGTCGCCAAACGTCAGCAAAACAGGCCTTTTTGTCGGCAAATCGGCCCATGGCAAATCAGCCGATTTTGTCCGTCTGCGCTGAATTGCTGACCTGCTGCCTCGCTAGTTAGTTCCACTGCGAACTGTGAACTGTGAACTGCTTTCGTGCTGGTCATCCTTGCAATTCCTTCGCTGCGCTCCTTTAATTCCGTATCAGTGAAAGCGGCAAACCAGAGGACAACACAAAGAACTGGGCCTGGCGCTGCGGACCGGTCCGCGGTAGGCGCACGGGCAGCGCTCGCGCTCACCGGCTTCAGCGCGGTGGTGGGGCAGATTGTGCTCATGCGCGAGCTGATCCAGGTCTTCAACGGCAACGAGATCGCCTTGGGAATCCTGCTCGCAACTTGGCTTCTCTGGACGGCCGCCGGAAGCGGCCTGAGCTCCGCCGCCGGACTTGGGCGCCGCAGCCCGTGCCTCGCCGTCGCCGCCCTCGAATGTGTACTCGCCTCAAGCCTGCCCGCGACGATCTGGGCGCTGCGCAGCGCGAAAGCGTTTTTCCAAACCGTGCCTGGCGAGTTGGTCGGCCCGGTGCCCATGCTGCTCACCTCGCTCGTGTGCTTGAGCGTGTTTTGCGCGGCGTCGGGCGCGCTGTTTGTGGCGTCGGCGCGCATGGCCGAGGTGGAGAGCGGGCTTTCACCGCGCGCGGCCGCTAGCTCCGCCTATCTGCTCGAGGCTGCCGGTTCGGCTTTCGGCGGAATCCTGGCCAGCGTGCTGCTCGTACGCTTCTGCGACGCCTTCCAGATCGCGGTGATCGTCAGTTTGCTGAATCTTTGCGTGGCGTCGGCGCTTGTGTTGCGAATGCGCCGCATGCAGGTCGCGCTGCTGGCGGTTACGGCAGCGCTGGCTGCGCTTCCGCTGCTGGTTTGGGTTGCGCCGCATTGGGACGCAGCGGCGCGCGCTCGGCTGTGGCGCGGCTTCAACGTGATCGCCTCACGCGAAACGATCTACGGCAATTTGACGGTAACAGAAACCGGCGTGATTCGCAGCATCTACGAGAACGGCGCGATCCTCGCCAATGCGCCCGATCCGGCGGCGGCCGAAGAGGCTGTCGATTACGCGCTGCTCGAGCACGCAGCGCCCCGGCGCGTGCTGCTCATCGGCGGCGGCGTGAACGGCGGCGTGGCCGAGGCATTGAAGCACCCGACCGTCGCGCGGCTTGACTATGTGGAGCTCGACCCCGCGCTGATCGGCATGGCTCGACAGTTTTTCCCCGCCGAGACCGCCGATTTCGCCTCCGATCCGCGCGTGCATTTGCATTTCCAGGATGGTCGGCGGTTCCTGTCCGAAACCGGAGAAAAGTTCGACGTCATCATCGTCGACGTGCCGGACCCGCAGACGGCGCAGTTGAACCGCTTCTACACCGTCGAGTTTTTCCGCCTGGCGCGCGTGCATCTCGAACCGGACGGATTGCTGGCCATCGAGCTGCGCTCGTCGGAGGAGACGATCAGTCCGGATCTCGCGGAGTTCCTGCGCTCCATCCGGCGCACCCTCGGCGAAGTGTTTCCGTACCAGGCGGCGATTCCTGGCGAGACGATTCACTTTTTCGGCGCCTTGCAGCCCGGCGTGCTCACCGGCGATCCGAAGGTGCTTGTCGCGCGGCTGCGTGAACGGCGGCTGGCCACGCAGTATGTGCGCGAGTACTTCATTCCCTATCGGATGATGCCGGACCGCATGGAGCAGGTGAAGGTCGAGCTGGCGCCGGCGGACACGACGCCTGTGAACCGCGACTTCGCGCCCATCGCCTACGCATTTCACGTGGTGCTGTGGAGCGCTCAGTTCAAGTCCGGCTATGCCGCGTGGTTTCGCACCGCGGAGCACGTCGATTTTGGCCGGGTCGCAGGCGCGTTGGTGATTACGCTGCTTTTGTGCGCGGGGTTGATGGCGATTGTGCCCGGGCGCGATCGGCGCCAGCGCGCGGCCGCCGGCTCCTGCGTGGCGGCGACGGGATTCACGCTCATGGCCTTGCAGATTTTTCTGCTGCTCGGCTTTCAAGCGGTGTACGGCTACGTGTACACAGAGCTCGCCGTTCTGATCGGGCTGTTTATGGCGGGGATTGCACTGGGGAGCTGGCTCGCCATGCGAACCAACAATTCGAGCGATGGCGGTGCGTCGAGCGGCTGGCGACTCGCCGAAGCGCAGGTTCTAATCGCGCTCGCTGGTCCGGTGCTGCTCGTGATCGTGAGCCTGATCGCATATTTCGCTTCGACAGCGGCAACGTGGATTGCGGCGCAGGTCGTCTTTCCTGCGCTGGCGGCATTAGCGGGAATGTTGGGAGGGTATCAATTTGTGGTTGCGGCAGGGATTTTTCTGCGCAGCCGCGGCGAGCGCTCAGGATTGGGCGTGCTCTACGCCATCGACCTGCTTGGCGGATGCGTAGGCGCGCTCGCGCTGAGCACTTTCCTGATTCCGGTATTCGGGTTCTGGAAGACAGCGTGGCTGGCCGTAGCGATCAATGCGGCGGCGGTGCTGCTGGCGGTGCGGGTGAGTGTGGCGACAAAGGCAGTCCAGTCATAGCTACTTCCCGATTTCGCCTCGACGAGACCGCAAGACGGATCGCGACGTTTACCTGATCCCTGATCCTTCTATGGCTTGTGCCCGTTGAATACCACTGCCGTAAAGCTGAAGATGTCGGTGTTCTCGTCCTTCCAGCAGTTCCTGTCCATGCCGGCCTTGGCGCAGGTCTGCTCAAGGAAGGTTAGCCGGTCCCACTTCTGCTCAACAGGAACCTGCGGCAGCAGAAGGCCCTCGGAGTCGCTGTTCTTCATCAGCAGGCCGTCGCGGCCGACCTTGATCTGCTCGATGTCGGTGACGCGGCGCAGCGGCGAGAGCACGGAGATCTCGTAGGCGAGTTGCGGCAGCTCGGCGGCCGTGACAGGCGGGAAGCGCGGATCGCGGAGTGCGGCCAGCGTGGCCGTATCGCGCACCGTCATGTAGAGCGGCTTCACGGGCGAGGTGTAGCCGATGCAGCCCCGCAGCGCTCCGCCCTCAGTGAGCGTGACGAAGGCGCCATACTCGCGGTTGAGGGTTTCGCTCGCGCTCGGCTGGGGCGCGTACGGTTCATTCTTCTGGATCATGTACTCGACGGACTTGCGGGCGTCGGCGAGCAGCTCGGCCTTTTCCGCATCGGTGAGCGAGAACGGCGGGACCGCGTCGGCCGCGTGCGCCGATTTGACGAAGAGATCGGCGCTGTAGCCCACCACGCGCGAATGGTCGCCTGAGGTGTCGCCGGAGTTCGCGTATCTGAGCACCTCAGCCTTGTTGGCGCCCATGCGCTCGGCGTAGATCATGGCTGCCACAATGGGCGCGCCGCCGCAGGCCTCCCATACGCGCGTTTCAAAGTTGCGCGACATGCTTAGGTAGTCCCAGGCCTCGAGCGCGTGCAGCGTCTTATGGTCGATGGTCTCGGCTTCGTCGTAAGGGTGGTAGTGAGAGAGATCGGAACTGGCCAGAACCAGCGTGTCGTGATCGTTGCGGAGCATCTTGGCCAGCGCCACGCCCAGCGCGCGGCTGCTCTCGTAGCTTTGGTCGCCCATCACGATGGGAACCAGCTCGAAGTTCCCCAGCACCTTCTGCAGCCAGGGCAGCTCGACTTCGACCGAGTGCTCAGGGGCGTCAGGAGTTGCCTGGTGGCCTTTGTCGGAGAGCTCGATGGTGGGGCTCATCTTTGCAAGCCGGCGAGCAAACTCCTTGTCGACGGGGATGGTGCCGAGAGGCGTGGTATACGCGTCGCCATCGTAGACCGAGGTGAAGTCGAAGGCCACGTAATGCGAGGGCGCGATGACGACGACACGCGAGTACTTGTGACCCTTGAGCTCGGCGTAGGTCCAAGCAGCCACAGGGCCCGAGTAGGGATAGCCAGCGTGGGGCGCGACCGCGGCGAGGATCTCGCCATCGACGGGCGGAGGCGTGGCGTTGGCCAGCATATCGTCGATCATCTGCGAGAGCTCTTTGGGATCGGCGGGATAGAATCCACCGGCGACTGCGGCCGGCCGGACCTTTTCTTGAACCGCTGCACCCCCTGCCGCACGAACGTGCAGGATGGGCGCGGTGACCAGGAGTGCGATGCATTGCGTCATCATCCAAGCCATGGTGGAACTCCTTGCGATCTTCATAGGTCAAGACCTCATTGGCGCGGTCAAACGTGCCAGATGCCGGGGATTTTGTGCCTGCAGAACGGGCAAGTCGAGTCCTTGCGGATGCGCATCTGGCTGGCCGTGAAGCCGACGCGCTCAACCAGCATTTTGCGGCACTGCGGGCAGTAAGTGTTCTGCGCGGGATGGCCAGGGACGTTGCCGATGTAGACGTAATGCAGGCCCTCGGCGTCCGCAATCGCTTTTGCCCGCTCCAGCGTGGGCACTGGCGTGATGGGCAAGTTCTTGAGCAGATACTCGGGATGAAACTGCGTAAAGTGCAGGGGGACATCGGGGCCAAGATTCGCTTTTATCCATTGCGCAAGACCGCGAAACTCGGCGTCATCATCGTTGAGCGTGGGCACAACCAGGTAGACGATCTCGGTCCATTTGCCCATCTTGCGCAGGGTCACGAGCGTTTCGAGGACGGGCTTCAACTGGCCGATGACGACCTTCGAGTAGTAGGACTCGGTAAAGGCTTTCAGGTCGATCTTGACCGCATCCATCTTGCCATATGCCTGCTCAAGTGAGTCGTGCTGCATGTAGCCGTTCGAGACCACGATGCTGCGCACGCCGGCCGCGTGCCCAGCATCGGCGGTATCCATCAGATACTCGGCGAAGACCACCGGCTCGCTGTAGGTGTAGGCGATGGTGGGGCAGTTGTATTGCTGGGCGGCCGCTGCTGCCTGATGCGGTGAGAGATACTCGGCGGGAATCTCCTCGGGCCGCGACTGCGAGATGTCCCAGTTCTGGCAGAACTTGCAGTTCACGTTGCAGCCGGCGGTGGCGATGGAAAAGGCCGTGGTGCCGGGCAGGTAGTGGAACAGCGGCTTCTTCTCAACGGGATCGACGTGCGCGGCGCAGACGCGGGAGTGGACGAGCGTGTAGTAGATGCCGCCGCGATTTTCGCGCACGCCGCAGTAGCCGCGTTCCTTGTCGCCCACAATGCACTCGCGCGGGCAGAGTTTGCACTTGATTTTGCGGTTGGGCAGCTTCTCGTAGAAGCGCGCCTCGAAGGTGAATTGCGTATCACTCTGCAACTCCGCGCCGGATGCCACGGGGATTGCAGCGGCGGGTGCGGCTAGTTCGCCGGCGCCGAGTACCGCTCCCGAGGCCAGCGCGCACATCACAAACGAGCGGCGATCGAACGAACGGCGATCGATGGGTGCGCTCACCATGTGCCTTGCGGAAACCGATTCGTATTTCATCACGCACCTCCCGGCTGCGCCGGTTACACCTCGACAATCGCGATGCGGCTGGGGTCGCAGCGGCCCAGGCGATGGTCGTTATCGGCCGCCGTGGCAATGTAGCGCGGCGCGCGCTGCTCGGCCTCGAGGGTCTTCAGGCCCATCTCCGCGCGCTTGCGCTCGATGATCTGCCAGCCTGTGTAGTCGAGCGCGACCGGATCCTGAGAAACGAGAAGGCTGTTGCACTTCCAACTGTGTTCGGGCTTGAATCCCGGGCCGCCTTCGTACATGGCGGTGGTGGCGTCACAGATCACGAGCCGCATGCGCGAGCGAATCTCCGGCAGCATGTTCAGGTCGGCGACGTAGGGATCGCAGCCGTTGGGGTGGTACTTGTTGGGGTTGTGAACGGCGCCGTACATGTTCTTGAGAGCGATGGTCACGCCGGCGCCGTCGTGGTCCTTGAGAACGGGGAGATTGATGAGCACGCTGGAGGAGCGAGTGAGAATTTTGGAGAGGCGGCTGCCCACGCTGCCCCATGCGGAGAGATCGTCCTCGTAGTCGACGAGGTCGGTGCCGTAGCATTGCACGCGATCTCCGCCGACAGCGACGCGAAATCCGGCGCGCTCCAATTCTGCGCTGTTGCGGTCCCAGACGACGATGTTGGCGGGTTTGACCCCGGCCCGCTGCAGGCGCTCGCAGATGGCGGCAACAAGCTCGACATTCGTGGAGATGCCGCGGCCGCCGAGGGTATTCACCTTCAGGCTGACGGTGTCATTGGGACCGGCGACGTGGCGCCACGAAGCAATGGTGTTTTCGAGCGATGCTGTCTCGGCGTGACCGCTCCCGAAAAGCGCTAGTATGGCGCGGTCGAGCAGGGTTTCAAGGCGGTGCGGATCAATGGCGGTGCCCGTGCCACGGAGCATGGGATCGCGGGCGATGACCACGCGGGAATCGACGCGGGATTTCGCCGCGGGCGCGGGCTGCCGCGCCGGCGCGGGCAGAGCAGAGCTGGCCCCCAAGGCTACAGCGCCCGTGAGGCACTGCGTGAGAAAGTTCCGCCGGCTCGGGCCGCGAATGTCGGTCATATGGATGCTCCGGCGCCCCAGGATCCAGCGCACCTCCATCCGGCGTGAAGATCAGGCGCGAGGATTGGCCCGGAGGGTGGAGCGGCTTGGGCGGTTTGGATGAAACTGCTCAAACTACGTTAGTTAGCCCCAGGGTGGATCCTCGTCGACCAGGGACACACCGCCATTCCTCATGCCTAACGCATTGAGCAAGGCTTTGCAGTGACGAGCAGCACGGAGGGCGGAAGAATTTCAGGCTGGCGGGTGCATGGTGGACGCGGTAGGAATCGAACTTGAGCCGCAATGCGGGCGTCCGAGCCCGCCAGGCGAAATCCTGACCTTGAGCGAAGGGAAAGGGAAGAACCTCGATTCTAATTCGTTTGTCAAAAGGATTGGTGGACGCGGAAGGAATCGAACCTTCAACCTGTCGGTTAAGAGCCGAATGCTCTGCCAGTTGAGCTACGCGTCCTCGGGGTTGGAGAGCCGCGCCATTGACGATCTTGCGCGGCCTCGAGCGAAGGAGAAAATGCCCCTCGCACCTTGAAAAATATACCACAGGCGCAGCGCTGTTCCCAAGCGACAGCGCAGGTTGCACAGGCGCTAAGCTTCAGCCGCCTCTTGCTCGACCGCCGCGAGCAATGTGAGCGCTGCCCCTGAACTGGAAGCGGTCCGTCTCGCGCCGTCAAGGGAGCAAACCATAGCGTGGGCTCCCAGCCGCTTTGATGAAATGCGCCCTATCTGGCCACGCGAATGTGCAGTTCCTTCAGTTGTTTTTCAGTGACGGCGGTGGGCGCGTCGGCCATCAGGTCGACGGCCTTCGCCGTCTTCGGGAACGCGATGACTTCACGCAAATTGGCTGCGCCGGCCAACAACATCACGATGCGATCGAGGCCCAGCGCGATGCCCCCGTGTGGAGGCGTGCCGTATTCGAGCGCATCGAGAAAGAAGCCGAAGCGAGCGCGGGCCTCCTCATCACTGATGCCCAACGAGGCGAAGATCTGCTGCTGCACGTCCTTGCGGTGGACGCGGATCGAGCCCGAGCCGAGTTCGAGTCCGTTCATGGCCAGGTCGTAGCAGTTGGCGCGCACGCTGGCTGGATCGCTGACCAGGTTGGCCATGTCGGCCTCGATAGGTGCGGTAAAGGGATGGTGCGCGGGCATCCACGCCGCCGTGGCTAGGTCGTACTCGAACATCGGGAAGTCGGTGAGCCACATGGGATGGAAGGCCTGGCTGCCGTCGATCAGATCGGCCGGCGCGCTGCGCGCTGCCGCGTTCTGGACGGCCTCATCGGTGATGCGAAAGGCGCTATGGCGGTCGGCGTACTTTTTCGCCAGCTCGGCGCGGAAGTTGCCGGCCACAGCGTAGACGTTGATCTCGCGCTCGGAAAGGCGGCCGGGGAATTTGGTGTCACTTGCTTTGATGTGGTGCGCCGGGTCGCCGGCGACGATGACGACAAAGTCCGCCTCCGCCGCGCCCGCGAGCTCGCGCACCTTCACCGCGGCGTCAGGAAAGCTCTTGGCCAGGCGCTTGAAATCGTCGATGAACTTGGCGCCCTTCTTCAGGTCGAAGAGGGGATGATTGTCCTCGCGCTCCTTGCGGCTGAGCTCGCCCACGTTGGGAATGCGCAGCGCCACCACGGGCAGCGCGGGATCGATTTGCAGCGTGGCCAGCGCGGCATCCGTGAACGCCGGCCGCACATCGGTGAGGCCGGGCAAGCGCAGGTCGGGCTTGTCAGTGCCGTATTGGCGCATCGACTCGTCGTAAGAGATGCGCGGGAACGGAATCGGCAAATCGATGCCCGCAGCGGCAAAGGCCGCCTTCATGAATTGCTCCACCACGCTGAAGACCGTCTCCTGCTGGGGAAAGCTCATTTCGAGATCGACCTGCGTGAACTCAAGTTGGCGGTCAGCGCGAAGATCCTCGTCGCGGAAGCAGCGCGCGATCTGGAAGTAGCGGTCGAAGCCCGAGATCATGAGGATCTGCTTGAAGATCTGCGGTGACTGCGGCAGCGCGTAGAATTCGCCGGGATGGACGCGGCTGGGGACGAGAAAATCGCGCGCGCCTTCGGGCGTCGACTTGGTCAGGATCGGTGTTTCGATCTCGAGAAAGCCCTGCTCGCTCAGGCTCTCGCGGATGGCCAGCGTGATCTCGTGGCGCAGGCGGAAGTTGCGCTGCATCTCGGGCCGGCGCAAATCGATGTACCGGTATTTGAGCCGGACTTCCTCGTTCTGGATGGCCTCTTCGGCGGGCGAAAAGGGCGCCAAGTGCGTGTCGTTGAGCACGCGCAGCTCGGTGGCCTCGATCTCGCTCTCGCCGGTTGGCATTTTAGGGTTGATCGCGTCCGGGTCGCGCAGACGCACCTTGCCCACGGCGGCCACAACATACTCGGGGCGCACCTGTTCGCCCTTGGCGTGGCCCTCTGGCGTCAGGTCGTGGTCAAGCACCACCTGCGCAATTCCCGTGCGGTCACGGAGATCGAGGAAGATCAGGTTGCCGTGGTCGCGGCGCCGGTTCACCCAGCCCATTAGGACCACTTGCTGGCCGGCGTGCGCGGCGCGCAGCTCGCCGCACATGTGGGTTCGTTCGAGATCCCCTAGAAAGTCGAGCACAACCCTAACCTTTCGCCATTGTTCTCTCAGAACGCGGGCGTCCTTCAATTCGGTCGCAGCGAACTGATGCAAAAGAAATGACCACTGACCACAGTTCACTGTCCACTGGGTTTTGAAAGAACCCCCACCAGCTCCGCGCGAGGAACCTTTGTTTGTGTGCCTGTGGCGAAGTCCTTCACCGTCAGGATACCGGATCGGTGCTCGTCTTCGCCGAGGATCACGATGCGGCGGGCAGTCTTGTCGGCGGATTCGAGGGACTTCTTAAGCCGGAAGCTGCCGTCGCCGAGCTCGACACGAAGACTGGCGCGGCGCAACTCACGGGCGAGAATGAGCGCAGCGGCGTTGAGGTTTTCGCCGAGCGGGGCAACATAAGCGTCAGCCTTTGCCGCCTGCGGTGAAACGGACTTCTGGTTGAGTTCCTGGGCCTGCAGGGTCAGCACCAGCCGGTCCAGGCCGATAGCAAAGCCGATGCCCGGTGCCTTCGGTCCGCCAATGGCCTCGCTCAATCCGTCATAGCGCCCGCCGCCGAGCAGCGCATTCTGAGCGCCTAAACCTCCGTGCGTGAATTCGAAGGTGGTCCGTGTGTAGTAGTCGAGGCCGCGCACGAGGCGATGATTCAGCCTGTAAGGCACGCCGGCTGCATCGAGAGCCGCTGTCACGGCGGCGAAGTGGGCACGTGAGGCCTCGTCGAGCGAGTCGGCGATCACCGGCAGGGTAGCGATGATGGACTGGTCTTCGGGCACTTTGCAATCGAACACGCGCAACGGATTGGTGACGGCGCGGCGCTGGCAGTCTTGGCACATCTTCGGCGCCACGGGAACGAGCGCGGCGCGAAGAATCTCGTCATAGCGGGAGCGGTCGGCGACGGACCCAACGGAGTTGAGTTCGAGCGTCCAGCCGGTGATGCCCAGCTCGTCAAGCAGTGTGGCCAGCATCTCGAGGACTTCGGCGTCGCGCAGGGACGATTCGCTGCCCGCAGAGGGAGGGCCGATCACCTCTGCGCCGATCTGCCAGAACTGCCGGTAGCGGCCCTTCTGCGGGCGCTCTCTGCGGAACTGCGGGCCGATGTAGAAGAGCTTCTGCAACTGCCCGCTCTCGCCGAGCCCATGTTCAATGTAGGCACGCACCACGCCGGCGGTATTCTCGGGGCGAAGGGTAAGCGATTGCGATTTCTCCGACTGCACGCGGCCACGATCCTCCCAGGTGAACATCTCTTTGGAGACAATGTCGGTCTCCTCGCCCACGCTGCGCGCAAAGAGGACCGTGTCTTCGAAGATGGGGGTACGAATCTCGCCGAAGTTGTAGCGGGCAAAAACCTGGCGCGCGGTCGCCTCGATGCGGTTCCAAAGCTCCGTCTCCGGCGGCAGCAGATCGCGCGTCCCGCGCACGGCTTTCAGGGTGGCCATAACTCGTCTAGTTTAAACGCCCAATTCAACCGCACAGGGGCAAGCGCATCAGACAGCGCCTATTTGCAGGGAAGAGCCGGTCTCCCAACACAGGTCGTGCTGAAATGGTACAAAGGTAATCCAGATCACAGAACTATCGATACAATGGTGACTACTGTAGGGTTACCATCGATTGTGATTTCTGCACAAAAGTAATCTTGAGAGGATAAGTCGCCACCTTCGAAGTGGGCCCAGGGATTGCAACGGCAATCGAGTCCCTAAGCGCCATAAGTCGGCAGCGCCACACTGCCGGTCATGTCCGTTCCGACCGTTGTTGGTGCGCCGGGTGAAGAAAACCGGGTGGGAAAGACGCGCAATGAGGCCGTGAACGGAGCCGTAAATGTTTCGCCTGATCGATCAAACGATTCGCCGCATTCTTGATTGGCCATCCGCCCCTAGAGGTCGAAAGAGCCATCGTTCCCAACCAGCAAGCCCGTCAGAGCGTCGTCCCATAAAGCTGCGAGGCTGCGGCTTGGTGGCCGGCGCGGCGCTGCTACTGGCAACCGCCACAGTGCAGGCGCAGTTCGGCGCGCAGCCGGTGGGCACAACATCGGGCAACCAAGGCGTCACGGTAACGGCATCGGTTGCGGGCACGGTGAGCAGCGTGGAGGTTCTCACGCTGGGTTCGCCCGCCGGAGACTTTGCCGCGGGCACAGGCGCGTCGAATTGTGCATCAGCGACCCTGGCGGTGGGGAATCAATGCACCGTGTCGGTGAGGTTCACGGCGGCGGCGCCAGGGCTGCGGCTGGGCGCGGTGGTGCTGGTGGGCACGCCCTCCGGCGGATCGGGCGAGGCGGCATTAGGCACGGCCTATCTATCAGGCACGGGAACCGGAGGGTTGGGCGTGCTGGTCACGGGCAACATGTTGCCGGTGGCCGGGCAGTATGGCCTCTACACGGCGGTGGGCGATGGTCAACCGGCCACGCAAGCCGAGCTCTACATGCCCAGCAGTATCGCCGTGGATGGGGCGGGCAACCTGTACATCGCCGACCGCCTGCACAACCGGATCCGCATGGTATGCGCCAGCGCGGCCAGCGCCACCATTCAGGGAACGAGTTGCACGGGCGCGGGCATCATCTCAACCATCGCCGGCAACGGCAATCCCTCCTACACGGGCGACGGGGGCGCCGCCGCGAGCGCAACTCTAAACGATCCCGGCGCTGTGGCGCTAGACGGCGCGGGCAATTTGTACATCGCCGACAGCGGCAACAACGTAATCCGCGTGATCACGGCGGCCACAGGCGTGATCGACACCATCGCCGGAAACAGTGCAGCCACGGTTTGCGGCGCCAGCAGCGACGCGGTCGGCGACGGTTGCGCGGCTCCGCAGGCGACGCTTAATCAGCCGGAAGGCGTGACCCTGGACGCGAGCGCGAATCTTTATATCGCCGACACCAGCAACCATCGCATCCGTGAGGTGAACGCCGCGACAGGAGTGATTGCGACCATCGCGGGCAACGGCTTCACCAACGCCAACGGCACCGGCGGGTACAACGGCGACGGCATCGCGGCCACGAGCGCGAAACTGAACTTTCCCTACGCGGTGGCCTTTGACGCGGCCGGAAATATGTATATTCCGGACTCGGCGAACCACCGCATCCGCGTGGTGATGGCGGTCAGCGGGTCCATTACGTCGAGCAGCACGATCGCCACCTTTGCCGGAACGGGGAACGCGGGCGCCACGGCCTGCACGGCGACGCCGGTGGCGGCCAACCAGGCGGACGTCTGGTCGCCCTCGGGTGTCGCGGTAGATGCGGCGGGGAATGTCTACATTGCGGAGACGCAGAACGCCGCCATCCGCAAGGTGAGCGCAGCCACCGGACTCATCTCCACGCTGGCCGAGAACGTTTGCGGCGACTTCTATGCCGGAGGCCAGTTTCTAGAGACGCAGCTTTACGGGCCAGTCGGCCTCTTTCTGGATGGAAGCGGCGATCTTTACGTTGCCGACACGCTTGACATGGTGGTACGCGAGATTCAAAGTAACTTTGTTGCGCTCCAGTACACCACGCCGATTCGCCAGGGCGATACCTCCGTGACCGAGGACCAGACGGTGGAAAACGACGGCAACGCCGCACTCGACCTGACCACGATTACAGCGGGAACCAATGCCGCGATCGATGCCACGGCCGCGAACTCCTGCACCAGCGGTGCATCGCTGGCCGTGAATGCGGAGTGTACGATCGGCGCTGTCTTTGCCCCTGCAGCGACTCCCACGCTGACGGGCAATCAGACGGAAACGCCGAGCATCGATGTGGGTGAGGAATCGCAGCCCAGCGTGGCGGCAGCGAATTCGCCGTTGAATATCGAATTGGTGGGGACCGCCGAACCGGTGAATTCGACCACCACCACGCTGGCCTCGAATCCCGATCCGGCCGGATTAGGACAGAACGTCACCTTCACGGTGACCGTGACCACGGGTCCGGGAACAGGAAATCTGACCGGGACCGTCAGCCTCGCCGACACCTTTGGCGGAAATACGACGACACTGGCTTCGGGCCTGGCGCTGAATGCGTCGGGCGTAGCCACGTTTTCGATTTCGACGCTCGCGGTTGGCCAGCACTCGATCGTCGCGTCGTATGGCGGCGACACGATGCACTTCGCCAGCGCGTCGGCCCCTGCGCTCATCCAGACGGTTCTGGAAGGCACGGCAACCAGCGTGGCCTCGAGCGCGAACCCGTCTGCCGTGGGCCAGAGCGTCACGTTCACGGCGACCGTTGCGATCTCGGGCGGCGGAGGTGTGACGCCGGACGGCACCGTGACCTTCATCGATGGAACCACGGCCCTGAGCACGCAGGTGATCGGCGCAGGTGGCGTGGAAACCTACGCGACCGCGGCGCTGGCCAATGGCGTGCACCGGATTACCGCGGTTTACAACGGCGATTCAGCCAAAGAGATTCAGGGCAGCACCTCGGCGGTTCTGAGCCAGGATGTGGAGGCGCCAACGACCACCACGGTGACCTCAAGCCTGAACCCGTCCAATTACGGCAATCCCGTAACGTTTACCGCGACCATTCCGTCCAGCGCCACCGCGGCGCCCACCGGGACCGTAAGTTTTCTCGATAACGGCGCACAGATTGGCGCCGGGACGCTCACGGGCAATCCCGGCGTGGCCACGCTCACCATCTCGACGCTCGTTGTAGGCACGCACAGCATCACGGCGTCGTATCCGGGCGACTCATACAACGGGCCCAGCAGTTCGCCGCCTGTCAGCCAGGTGGTGAACCAGGCACAAACGTCCACATCCGTGACGGCCGCGCCGAGCCCGGGGATCGCCGGCGTGCCGGAGACGATCACAGCAACAGTGAAAGTGACTTCGGGCGCGGCAACACCCACGGGCACGGTCACATTTACGTCGGGGGCCACGCAACTGGGCAGCGCGCCGCTGAACGGCGGAACAGCAACGATCTCGCCGGCGCTGGCGCCGGGCGCCTACCAGATCGTGGCCACCTACAGCGGTGACGCCAATGATTTGGGCAGCGCATCGGCGGCTCAACCGCTCACCGTGGCGCAAGCCGTCACGCAGACCGCGCTCACGGTCTCACCGAACCCGGCTCTGGTGCAGGTTCCCATCACGTTTACCGCCAACGTAACCGGGAATGGCGGAACGCCGACGGGCAGCGTCAACTTCCTGGCCAATGGCAATGTGATCGGCGCAGGGAGCGTGAACGCGTCGGGAACAGCAATCTTCACGACGTCGACTCTGGCTGCGGGCACCTACTCGATCACCGTCGCCTACACGGGGGATGCGAACGACGGCAGCAGCGTCTCGGCGGCAGTGCCGCTCACCGTCTCATTGGCGACCACGAGCACCGCGGTTGCGGTCACACCCGATCCGGCGCTGGTGGGAGCGGCAATCACCATCATGGCGAAGGTGACCGGCAATGGCGGAACTCCAACCGGAAGCGTGAATCTCCTGGCCAATGGAAACACCATCGCCGCCGCGGCTCTGAGCAGCGGGACAGCGACCTTCACCACCTCAACGCTGGCGCCGGGAACCTATGCGATCACGGCGAGCTATGCGGGCGATGCCGCCGACTCGCCCAGCGCCTCGACTGCAGTGGGCGAAACGGTCGGCCTGATTCCGACCACGACCAGTTTGGCTTGGTCGGCGACGACAGGAGCAAGTCCGCAAGTCATTCTGGTAGCGACCGTGCTAAACAGCGGCTCCGGACCCATGCCCACCGGTACCGTCAGCTTCAATAGCGGCAACAGTGAGCTCGGATCGGCGACGCTGAACTCGAGCGGCGCGGCGACGCTGAATCCGAACCTGACCGGTGGCGTGAATTACTCGATCGTCGCCGTGTATAGCGGAGACGCGGATCACAGCACCTCCACTTCGCCGCCGGCCACGATCTCGGGCACGCCGACCCCGTTCACTCTGGGAGTGACGCCGTCAAGTGTGACCATGGCAACGGCGCAGAACGCCACAGTCACCGTGAATCTGGGCTCGAATGGGAATTTTGCCGATACCATTGGATTGGGCTGCGCATCACTGCCCACCGGAGTGACCTGCAATTTCTCAAGCGCCAGCGTCAAGCTTTCGGCGGGCGGCGCCGCCAGCGTGCAGCTCACCATTGACACCAACAATCCGCTCAGCGGAGGAGCCTCCGCCATGAACCGTGGTGCGGGAAGCGCCAAGGTTGCGTTGGCCGGCCTGTTTCTGCCCCTGAGCTTGTGCTTCGGATGGATCTTCTGGCGGCTGCGCCGGCGGAACGCCGGGGTTCTGGCCATGGCGCTGGCTCTGGTTCTCTCGGCGGCTTCGCTATTGACTACCGGCTGCAGCAGTTTCAGCGTGAACACGGCCGCCCCTGGCGCCTATGTGATTCAGGTTACCGGTACGGGCGCGAGCAGCAATATAGAGCAGTACCAGAACCTTTCGCTGGACATTACCAAGTAGATCCGGAAGCGCGAACCGCTGCGCGGGCGCGGGAGAGAGATGGAAGTCGTGCGTGATCGAGGTTTCCGGCGGAGGGGAAGGCCGGGTTTGCGGGTTTGGGTTGTCGCGGTTTTTGCGCTGATGATCGCAATGTTTTGCTTGGCGCCGGGCGAGGCTCGCGCGCAAGTGGCGCCGGCGGGCGACCAGGGCGGGCTCAAATTATCGGCCGGCGCGATGGGCTCCGGTTACTACCTGCAGTACGGTCAGCGGGACATGCCCGGCATCTCGGCATTTGTTGACGCCGATACAAAACGCCGCCTCGGGGTCGAGGCCGAAGGGCGATGGCTCGAATACAACCAGACGACGAATGTACACGCTGAGACCTATTCGATTGGCGCCCGTTATCACTTCGATCTCGGCCGGTTTCAGCCTTACGCCAAGGGACTGGTAGGATTCGGGGATTTCAACTTCCCTTACAACTTCGCCCAGGGACGATACCTGGTGGTGACGGCAGGCGGCGGGCTGGACTTCCAATGGACGCGCAGGATCTACGTCCGCGCCGCCGATATCGAGGTTCAGGACTGGCCTCAGTTCACCTACGGCAACATGACGTCGGTCGGCGTGAGCGCGGGCTTTCGTGTGCGCACCTTCTAGGTCTCTGACCGCCAAGTTTTATACCAAATGGGGTGACCCAGGTCCCGATTTTGGAACCTGGGATTGGCAATCGCTAGGTTCGAGATCACACGGTCAGAGACCTAGAGCAGTTTCGGAAAAACCGAGTCCGGTCAGGGCGTTCACCAAAGTCGTCGCTCGCTCCACCCCACAGACGAAGACCTGTCCGTGGCGATCCCGGGGTGGTCCCACCGACTTAAATCTGGTGAATGCGGCTACACCATTTCCGAAACTGCCGTAGCCGCCGATTGTGGCAGCAGGCAGATGCCCGCGGTTGCAAGGGCCATACCGTAATCAGGTAAATCCGGGTCCCAATGGCAATTGGATCGTGATTCGGATCACGGCCACCGGCCCCGCGGAACGGCTAGCCTCAAGGGTTGGGCGCGGCATCGAGCGCGCCCTCGATCGAGGAGCAATTCTCCCATGGCCTATGTCGTGACCGATGCCTGCATCAAGGATTTTGTCTGCGTAGAGGAGTGCGCCACCTCCGCGATCGCGCCCGCGGAAGGCGATTCGGTGGCCGCAACCGTTTCTCAGGTGTTCATCAATCCCGATGAGTGCATCGACTGCGGCAACTGTTCCTCGATCTGCGCGCAGAATTCAATCTTCGCACTGGAAGAGTTGCCGCCCGATAAGGCCGAGTTTGCCGAAAAGAACAAGGCGTACTTCAACTGAGCCGGACTGCACCCCCGGCCAGGTGGGGCTCCTCGTGACTTCTGAACTGAACGGCTAGTTTGTTTTCGGCGCAGGCGTTTGGATCTGCGCGTCCTGGGCGGCAGAACCCTTTGCAGGCGGCGCGACCGGAGTTGTCAGCGATCCGATGGTTGGGCTTGTCTTCCCCGGCGGCGTGGCCTGCGGTGGGGCGGGTGTTGGCTGCGGTGCGGGGTGCTTTGCAGGGATCACGGCTCCCAGCTGGGATGCCGCCGCGGTTGTCTTCAGCGCGGTGAGAGAGATGGGCGTTACCGGCAGCGCAAGCGTCTGCACGGTAGCCGGGTCGTCGCGCAGCTTGAGATAGAGAACGCCGTCCACGGGATGGGGAACGATGAGCTGCGTTCCGGTAAACTGCGGCGGCACGTCCGTGGGATTGTCGAACGACGGCGTGGCGGCGAAAGATGTGGCCAGGAAAAGATCACTTCCGCCCAACATGCACGATTTGGCCGCTAAGCGCGGGCAGCGCAGATCCTTGAAGGCGGGAATGCGCACCAGCGTTCCTAGCGGAATCCAGTCGCCGTCGGCGCCGTTGGCGGAAATGGCTCGAACGCGCACGGGTCCGAAGGCCGAAGAACCGAAACGGGCGAGTGGCTCAAGGCTGGCCACAACTGTATGGGCATCCTCCAGCATCAGGCTGCCGTCGTTCAACGACAGCACGGTATCGAAGCTTGTGTCTTTTCCAGCCACTTCCACCTTCTCGCTGCGCGGGAAACTCTCTGGCACTTTGGACTGGAGAAAAAAGACCAGGCGGCCGTCGACAGGCAGGTCATCGGGACTCCCCAATTGCACGGGCGAAAGCGGCGCGGCGGCATCCTGCTGAACGCCCTTGCTGAGCAGGGTGAGCCTGCGGGCGCGGCGGATCGACGGTAACGGGCGCCTTGATCATACGGCCGTCCTTCAGTTGCACCCACGACGAATACAACTTGCCGGGCTCCAGGACGGCGGTGGAACCGGCGGCGTTCATCACCAACTGATCGAGGTTTCCCACGCGGTTCATGGCCGCAGGAGTGAAGGTTACGCTGTCGATTTGAGCCTTCGCCACCTCATCGAGCCGTGTACCCCGGAGCAGCGCGGTCGAGTCGCCCGATCTGAGGGTCAAGCCGTCCAGCGATGCTTCCGCCGCGTAGGCCACCGTCGCGATCCGATTCGGTTTCGCCAGCCCAATCTGGTAGATGTCGATGCTGGCCGGCCCCGGATCCACGTCCTTGAGAGGTACAGTGACCTCCAGGGCATCGGGTTTGGGCGCCTTCCAGGCAAGAGAAATGGGACCGTCCGCACCGATCTGCGCTTCGACCTTGTCGACGCAGACTGGGCTTTGGCCGTCGATATGGAGAATATCGTCGCGGCCGACGACCAACGCAGACTGATCGGAGGGGGCCAGCGTCCACTTTCCGGACTGCGCCGAGACCAGTTCGTATTGTGGTCCTTCCCAATCGTCAAAGCCCCACTTGCCGCGCACCACGCCTTTCAACTCGCCTGCGGGCAGCTGAGGGATCGGTTGCGTGGGAACCAGGCCGCCGCGGGCTGCGTCGGCGACGACGGGCAGGTCGATTGCCTTGGGCTTTGCATTACCCCCGGTCTCCACATGCAGGACAAGGTCGTGAGCCATCTGCGTGGCGAAGACCAGCGGCGCTCCCACCGCTGGCAGCACCAGACCCGGCTTCAGCGCGCAGAAGTTCTCCGCGGAGTTCACGGGGTGGAGAGGCTCCGGCGGTGCGGGGCCGATCGGAGGCAGCGCGATCACGACAACGGACTTGGGATTGCGAAACGAGGGCGGCATGTTCAGCCGCAGATTGAGGCTGTCGGCTATGGGCAAAGCCAGCGCCGGAATGTATTGAAAATGCGCGGTGTGCAGCGAGGAAAGAATCTTGGCGGTGTCGACGATGGCGCCGACATAGGGGCTATAGGCTCCTCCGCCGGCCATGGCCGTTGAGCTGATTGCGTTCACCAGATCCAGAGTGCCCCCGTTGGCCAGTTGTTCCACCAGCGATTGCGCATTGGCGTCATCCAGCACCATGCCCTCGGAGTTCTGCGACAGGCACGAGGCCTGCTGATCAGCGGGTTTGTCGAAGCAACTCTCGTTGATTTTGATTCCCAGGCTGCGCGCCGCCATCTCGGCGCGCATTTTCAGCGCGGCGGGATCGAACTGCGAGGTGACCTTGACGTCGGCCAGATAAGCTTCGAGCCGCATCCGCTCCCAACTGGCGGCCTGCAGATCCTGGGCGGCGCGCACAAACGAACCGGGTCGCCCGCGTACCGCGCCGCGCAAGGTGTTGAAGTCGCCGCCCGTCTCCGGCGCCAGAAAAAGCAGCGCCTGCTGCGCTTCAGGGGGAACGGTGACAAAGACGCCCTCGTCGTGGGCCTCGCGGGTCCAGGTTTCCATACGCGTAAACCACTCCGGCGGCGGAGGATTGGTGGATCCCCGCAGGAAGGCGACCACCAGGACAAAGTGAGTGGCCTGGCTTTCCGGCAGGTCAGGATGAACCCACAGCCGGTCTCCGGGCATCAGGTTGGGCACCTCTGAGATGGGCAGGGTGACGTCTCCGCGCTTGACATGCACATCTACTTTTGGACCAGAGAGATCGAAGGGCTGGCCATCGGCGTGCAGCAGGGAAGATGCAAAGCAACAGGACAACAGCAACTGCCAACAACGGCGCATATACTCTATTTTACGAATCTCAGCGTCTAAAGTGAGCATGGCGCGGCATGTGCCGGGGAAGCCGCGCTTCAGGCTCAAAAACTCACGACCAATAGGCGCCGGAGCGACCTGTTCGCGGCTAAATTCCCTTCACGGAATCGGCGGGAAATAGCTGTTGTCAGGCTGGGGAATCGTGCATATGATGGATCATTAACTGTAGCTTCGAGTAGTTGCGTGGGCCTTTTTTATTTGCTGGCTGGATAGAAGCCGTTGTATACAGAACCAGCCGGCACAACGCTGATATCGCATTCTTATTGCTCAGAAAAGAGGAATTGAAGCCGGTCTTCCTCATTCCGAAGAGCGTTTTTGGGGAATCTTAAATCAAGGTCTGCTGCCTGATGCAGGCGGCGCAGCTCCGAGCCGGGAAAACAGACCGGCCGGTGAAGTCGCTGGCTCCGCGGCCGCGGGTGGCAGTATAGGGAGAAAAAGAGATGAAATCGGCGAGAGCTGCGCATAACAGCGTAGAAAACGGCAGCCTGACCATCCCCGCGGCGGAAGAGATTATCGAAGAAGCATTGAACGAGCTAGCCTATTCGCAAGATCCCGGATTGACGCGGGCGCTGCGATTTCTGGCGCCTCCGGGATATCAAGCCATTGTGGAGCTGTGCAGCGAAAACGGCCGCAGCAAGCGCCGCACCGCCTCGGCAGACACCTGGTCGCCGGAGGAAGACGAAGTGCGCATCTATTTTGAGCGCATCGACGGCGAGGAACCGGCTCCGCGCCCGAGCCGCGCGCCACGCGTCACTGCCGCTCACACCGTGGGACAGGACGACGAAGAGGGAGAGCCGGCGCTGCCCGCCGACATGGACGCGCGTGTGAAGGAGCTGTGCGCGGCCTTGGCCGAGGCCGAGCGCGGCGGACATGCCTTTATTGCGCTCAAGTGGTTCCGCGATTCCTTCCTGCCGCGCAAAGCCTTCCGCTGGAACCAGCATCCGGATACGCGGCAGGCCGTGCTGGCCGAAGCCATCCAGCGCGGCGCCGTGCTCACCAACAAGATTGCGAACCCCAAAACCCCGGCATATCCCACCACGACCATTCGCCTCAACCGCGCCGAAGCAGGCATTCCCGAGGAGGCGCAGCGCTTTCATCCCGTTGAAGTGCAGGGAGAGCCCGTGGCTGTAGCCATCGATGAGGAACGGGGGAGCGAGTGAACTTCTATTTTCTCGAAGCCACGGCATTCGCCAAGCTGTTTGTGCGCGAGCCGGGCACCGATGCGCTAATCCGGCTGATGGAGACCGTGGAGGACAACCGCAAGCTGATCTCGGCCGCCACTCCGCTCGAAGTTTACGCCGCCATCCGGCGGCGCGAGCGCGCAGGGCAGATCGCGCCGGAAGCCGCCGTAACCGCGCTCGAGCTTCTGCGCATCGAAGCTGCGCGGATGGTTCAGCAGCCGTTGAACCCCGGGGTACTCGAAGCGGCGCGGCAGCTTCTGGACCGCACGACGTTGCGCTGGCCCGACGCGCTGCAACTGGGCGCCGCGCTCACGGCCCGCGACATGTTTCCCGGCACCGAGGTCACCTTCGTCACCGCTTCGGCGCCCCTGCTGGAAGCGGCCAAGGCGGAAGGGCTGGAGGCGGTCGACCCGATAAACTTGCCGCCGCCCGAGACGGAGACGCCAACAGAAGCGGAACCCGTGAAAGCAGCGGAGTAGGCCGGCCCCGCACGCGCGGGCCGGAATCAAGCATGTGAGACTTCTGCACGAGCCATCAGTCTAATTCCCTGCACGCTACTCGAAGATAATGCTCTTCCCCCGCCTCCGTGTTTTCTGTGTCCCGGTTTTGTTGCTCCTCCTGGCCGTTTGGCTCGGGCAACCCGATCCATTACCGGCGCAGGCTGTCTACGCGCCGAACGCTTCGTCCGCTTCACCGGTTGGGCGATGGAAGACCATTGACGACGCAACCGGCAAAGTGAAATCGATCGTCGTCATCCACGAGGAGAACGGAAAGCTCTACGGGACGATCGAGGCGCTCTTCGACCCGCCGGTTCCCCATCCCACCTGTTACCTCTGCAAAGGCCAGATGAAAGGCCGTCCTCTCGTTGGCCTGCAGGTCCTTTGGGGATTCGAGCAGGATGGCAGCGAATGGTCCGGCGGCCAGGTCCTCGATCCCGAGAGCGGCAAAGTCTATCGCGCGTCGCTGGCACTTGAGGATGAGGGCCGAAAACTCCGGTTGCACGGCTACATCGGCATCCCCCTGCTGGGCCGCACCGAGCATTGGCTGCGGGCGGAGTGAAGCAGCTATCGGCTGCCACTGCTTGAAGCGGCACGGGCCGAGGGGCGCAATGCCATCGAACACGCATAGCTGCTCGTCGCTCCGGTGGTTCACCAGAGCGCGCTCCTCGCTCGCTAGCGTTTTTCCGAGGCCAATTCGATTTTGGGCAACTCCGTGTCTTTGATCTTTCCCTGCTCCAGCTTGCCGCCATGACGCCGATCCGACTGCAACAGGAGGAGGGCGAAGATGAGCCCGGCCACGCCGAGGCACGCGAACATGATCTGGGTCGCCGTGTAGGTTCCGGTGACGTCGCGGAGTTTGCCATTCAGAAGCGGGAACAGCCCGAGGCCCAGGTTCTGGATGGCCGTCATCAGGCCGAAAGCCGTGCCCACACGCTTCTCCTCCACCACGAGCGGAACTGATGGCCACATGGCCGCGGGAACCAGGACGAAGGCTGCGCCGAGCACGACCATGCTGGGGAGTGGATTCCAGTGGGTGATGCCCATGACGAGGTGGGCGGGAATCAGCATCAGGGAGCCCACCACCATCAGCGTCGCCCGCTTGCCGATGCGGTCCACCAGGTCGCCGGCGAAGGGCGCGAAGACCATGGACGCGAAGATGATGATGCTCGTCATTCCCGGTGCCGTCGAAAACATGTGCAGAAAGTTGTTAAAGATCTGCGCCAGGAAGCCGCCTGTGGACTCGCTGACCAGCGGGATGCCCCATTTGTCGTGGAACATGTCGGTCGCAAGGGCTGTGAAGGGGAAGATGGCGCTATAGAAGGTGACGCAGAGCAAGACGACGAACCAGTAGGAAGAGTTAAACTTCCGGATATCGGAGAGGACGATCTTCTCGCCGCCTTCCGGCTTCGGGAGCGCGAGCACCTTCTCACCATGCAGGTCCATGGCGTTGTAGACCAGGTTGCAGAGCACGGAGAACAGGCAGAAGCCCGCCGCTGCCCAAAGCGCCGTGCGGTAGCTGCCGAAGTAGCGGGCGATGAGTTCTTCGGTGTTGAAACTGAAGAGTGTCCCGATGCGGCTGATGGTAAGGGCGATGCCGAAGGCAAGAGCCATCTCCTTGCCCTTGAACCAGCGGCTGATGATAGCGCTCTGGACCACGATCAGCGATTCCGAGCCGGCGCCGAAGATCAACCGCCCGGCGAAGAGCTCCCACCGGGAGAGGGCGAGGGCTACGATGATGGCGCCAACTAGGACGAGCGTGCAGAACAAGAGGCTCGCCCGGCGGGGGCCCAGCTTGTCATAGAGCATGCCCCCGAAAAAGACGATGACGATGGCGGCCACGGAGTAGGCCGTGTAGAGATTGCCGATGGTGCTGCGGTCGATATGGAGAACCTCGATGAGCGTTGGTGCGAGAGCGCCGATGCTGTCGTAGGCGAAATAACTTCCCAGGACCAGCAGGCTGATGAACATCAGGATGGTGAAGCGGTAGGGACGCCTGGCTGGATGAAAGAATCCCATCGGTTCCGGAGTTGCAGCTTCGGAGGCGGATGGGCGGCGTGACGGATCGGACATGAAGGCGAGGCTCCTCGAAGCCGGCGGAGCCTCGAATCCATGCGGCGTGAGGTCCGCAGCCTCGAAGATAGCAGACGGCAGCCGTACTGGCCGAGCGGCTATCGTGGCGCGTACGCAACAGGACGAACCCTGAAGCGCATCCAATTCACTGACCATACCTGCTTGCATTGAGTTCACATGAGCCTGGCACTCTTCCTCTTCGCGCCTCTGCCGATTCCCACGCACCTGCTCGCCGACTCGCAAGTGGCTGCGGCCTACATCATCTTCGCGGTCAGCTATCTCGTGTTCGCGCTGGGCAAGCTGCCGGGTATGAAGATCGACCGGCCCGGCATGGCGATCATTGGCGCCGTGTTGATGGTGGCCTTCGGCATTGTGCGCGCGAGCCAGGCGCTGCGCTTCATCGACTTTGGCACGCTGGTGCTGCTGTTCTCAATGATGATGGTTGTCGGTTGCCTACACCTTGCCGGCTTTTTCGAGTGGATCACCGAGCAGATCGTCATGCGCCTGAAGCCCCATCACCTGCTGCCCACGGTCATCTTCATCACCGGCGTACTGTCGGCGTTCTTCGTGAACGACATCATCTGTCTGGTGATGGTTCCCTTTGCGCTCGCTGCCACGCGGCGTATGGGATTGAAGCCACTGCCCTACCTGCTCGCCGTGGCTACCGCATCGAATATCGGCAGCGTGGCCACCATCACGGGCAATCCCCAGAACATGCTCATCGGCTCGTTCTCGGGGCTTAGCTACTGCTATTTTCTATGGCGGCTCGGGCCGGTTGCCTTGATTGGGCTGCTGGTGGACTGGATGCTGATCCGCCAGATCTTCGGCGGCGAACATGTGCCGGAAGAAGCTGCGAGCATCTCGGCTGCAACCGCGCACATCGAGCTTCGCTCCCTGCGCAAGCCGGCCATTGTGGTCGCGCTGGTGCTCGCCGGCTTCCTTGGCGGCGTGCCGCCGGCGATGATGGCCGCTATCGGTGCGGCGTTGATGCTCATTACGCGCACACGCAACCCGCGCCTGGTCTACGACCAGGTGGATTGGGGCCTGCTGGTGTTTTTTGTGGGCCTGTTCGTGATTGTGGGCGGTGCGGAGAACGCGGGCTTGACCCGCGACCTGTTCGCCATCGCTGATCGCTTCAACCTGCAGAACGCGGGCGTGTTTACTACGGTCACCGCGCTGCTGTCGAACATCGTCAGCAATGTGCCCGCTGTGATGGTGCTCAAGTCGCTCGTGCCGTCGTTCCACGATCCGCAAACAGGTTGGCTGGTGTTGGCCATGGCCAGCACGCTGGCCGGCAACCTGACGATTACCGGATCGGTCGCGAACCTGATCGTGGTGGAGCGGGCGCGCGATGAGGTCAAAATCGGATTCTGGGACTACTCGCGCGTGGGAATTCCGGTGACGCTGCTGACGCTGGCCGTGGGCTGGGCGTGGCTGAGTTGGGTGCGGTGACGCAGCGCGGAATCAGACGAGGTTCCCGCTCAAGTCTGTATTTCAATCCGCGCAGGGCGCGGGCGACGCAGGATCGGGTCGGAACCCAACAGCGCGAAGCGCCTGGGCAATTCCAGTTTCCTCAATCGAGATCGCGGAGCCCGCGGATCAGCGGCGCACTTTGGCGGGAGTCCCTGATTGATCGAATTCAATGCGATTACGGCCGTAACGCTTCGCGCGGTAGAGAGCCTTGTCGGCGCGGCGAATCAACTCATCGACCACCGTTCGATCGGGCCCGGACCGCAAAACGGTTGCGCCGAAACTGCAGGTGAGATTGATCACGATTCCATCGCAGTCGATTGGCCGGGACGCAATCGCTTCCACCAGTTCCTGCGCGCGAGATGGATTCTCCGCGGCATCGTAACCCGGCAGCAGGATGAGGAATTCTTCACCGCCATAGCGGCCGACCGCATCGTATCCCCGCATCATTTTAGTCAGGCGATGCGCGGTTTCGCGCAGCACGAAGTCACCGTAAAGATGCCCGTGGGTGTCGTTGATCATCTTGAAGTGGTCAAGATCGCCGAGGATGACGCTGAGAACGGCGTGCTCGCGGATGGCGCGTTCGGTTTCCCGGTGAGTTGCTCGAGAATTGCGCCGCGGCTCCAGAGACCAGTGAGAGAATCGTGCGCCGCCTGGAACTGCAACGCTTCACGCGCCTTCATCAGGCCCTGTTTCTCGATTTCCAACTGCCCGGTTCTCTCGGTGACAAGTTGCTCGAGTTCGTCGCGGCGCCGTTTGAGACTGCTCGTGCGCACTTCGACAATGGCCGTGGTGAAAAAGATTGCGAAGAGCGCGTAGAGCATGTAAGCAAGAACCGTTCTGTACCACGGCGGCACGACGTCGAAGCTCAGTGACCGGGCTGCGGCGCTCAATTCGTTGCCGTTTCGAGTGGCCTCGACCTGAAAGCGATAACGGCCGGGCGGAAGATTGGTGTAGTCGGCGGTGCGGCGCACGGAAAGCGCGCTCCAGTCACGGTCGAAGCCATCCAATCGGTAGCGGAAGCGAATCTCTCCCGGCGCGACAAAGCTGGGGGCGGTGAACTGGATTTCAAGCCGGCTCGCTCGGGGAGGAACCTCGATGGTCTGCGTCATATCGGCCACTGTGCCATCGATCGCCACCTCCTCGACGAGGACGTGAAGCGGCGGATCTCCGTCGAGGGCGCGGCCAGGATCAACGACGGACAGGCCGCGCATGGTGGAGAACCAAAGCCGGCCGTCCGGTCCCTTTGACACAGTTCCAGTCCCGCCCTGCATGGTTTCGCGGGAACGCAGGCCGTTCGCGGTGCCATACACAACGCCGAGAATGCGGGAGATTCGCCGATTGGCAAAGTCATTCAGTTCGCGTTTTGAAACGCGGAAGATGCCGTTGTCGGAGCCCATCCAAAGGTTCCCGAAGTTGTCCTCGAGAATGTTTCCGACCGTGGAGTCGAAGAGCCCCTGCTCCGGCGTATAAGAGGTGATCGCTCCGTCCTGCATCCTGTTCAATCCGCCGGACAGCGAGCCAATCCAGAGCACTCCCTCACGGTCAAGGTAGAGCGCCGGAATGTGCTCGCTGAGCAGACCGTTTGCTTTGGTGAAGGTGGTGGCAATCCCATTCTTGATCCGGAAAAGACCCTGGCCATCCGTGCCCAGCCACAAAGTCCCATCTGGAGACTCCGCCAACGCTGCAATCTCGCCGTTGCCCGTGATGACTTCGAAACGGCCATTCCTGAACCGCGCCGCGCCGGCGCCATATGTGCCGATAATCAGGCTTCCATCGCGGTCCTCGAGCAGCGCATTGATGGCGTCTTTGGGCGAGAGCGCGTATTTGAAGCTCGCGAACCTGCCGTTCTGAAAGCGGGTGAGCACGCCGTGGCGCTGGCCGAACCAGATGGCGCCGTCCCTGGTCTGCAAGATCGAATGAATGGTTTCGGCCGATTGCCGCTCCTGTTTTGTATAGGAGCGGATCGGGCCATCCGGCAGAATCCGGTCCAATCCGCCCGTGCTGGTGGCCATCCAGATGCTTCCGTCCAGCGCCTGCAGACCACACCAGCCGATATTCGACGAGAGCCCCTCCGGCTTTCCGTAGGTCGTGAACTTCCCGTCGCGCAGTTGCACCAGACCGTTGTCGAACAGACCGACCCACAGGTTGTGCTCGCTGTCTTCAAAGAAGGACTCGACGATCTGGCCCGGCAGGCCGTTCGGCGCCCCGTAGAGGCTTATGACGCCATTGTGAAGGCGCGCAAGGCCGTGGCTCTCGAATCCGATCCAGAGATTGCCGTCGTGGTCGAAGATGAGCGCGTCGATATCGTCGTTGATCAAGGCCTTCGACTCGTTGACCACGTGTCCACGAGTGAGGCGGGCAAGTTGTCCATGTGCCGCTGCCATCCATACCGATCCGTCGGGAGCGATGGCTAGCGCCGAGAGCGCGTTGTTCGTCAAGCCGTCCAACGCGGTGTATGCGGCAAAATGCACTCCGTCAAAGCTCCCCAGCCCGGCATCGGTTGCGAACCACAGCGTTCCGCTGGGGTCGGCTTTCAGGCCGCTCACAACGGTTCCCGGCAGACCGTCCCGGCTGCCATAGACGTGGATCCTGCCATTCTGCAAACGGTCAAGACCGTGCGCCGTGCCCACCCACAGGCTTCCATCGCTGCCTTCAAAGAGCGCGCGAATGTCATCGCTGGAGAGGCCGTCGCGGTCTGTGTACGTCGTCCAGACTCCGCCCTTCAGGTGTACAAGGCCGCTGTTGGTCCCGATCCACAGGCTGCCGTCGCGAGCGCCGAGCAGACAGGCGATGTAGTTGGCCGGCAATGCCGTGGTGTTGCGCTGGTTGTAAACCGTAAAACGCACGCCATCAAAGCGCGCCAGCCCCAATTCGGTTCCTACCCAAAGGTAGCCGTCGGCGGTCTGGGCGATCGAGTAGATCGAAGTTTGCGGAAGTCCGGCCTCGGTGGTCCAGACGGTCTGGATGTATTGGGAAATAGCCTTCTGAGGATCGAGCGCCACCGCGCGCACAGCGCCTGAAATGACCAGGGATGCCATGGCCAGTTTCACAACGCGCCAGATCGGGCTATGGCCGTGCGACACCATGACTGCGAGAAGTCTATCGGCAGTCGAGGTCCTACGGATATGGAACAAATGTGGGATACGCAGCGGCGAATCGTCGTAAACCGGCTGATTCACCGTGAGTTAGGCGTTCAATACCTACTTCGGAAGGCCGGTTTGCCAGTTCGAAAATGCTCCTTCCACGCGAGCCCGCGGGCCGAATGGAATCCGAGTTACTCCCGTCGGAATCTGTTGGCCTGCTCAAACTCGCTGCGCAGCCCGGGTGTGCGCAGGTTTTCGATCAGATGGGCCAGCCTTTGCTCCATTGCTCGCGACGTCAGCGCACACTCAGCTTCTGCGCCCCTCGTCTGGCGTGCGGTTGACATAGGACTGCCCTGAGCGCGACAATTTGCGCCTCCCCTCTTTGCAACGATTGCCCGTCATGGAGATGACCGCGCCATGGCCGCGCAATTCGAGCTGCGCGATTCGCACTGGATACACCGGGTCGGAAAGCGAGTACTCCTCAAATGAGTTGCCTATCGAAGCATCGCCTTGCTGTTCTCCTGGTTCTCTTGGTTCCCGCTTGCCAAATACGTCTGACAGCCGAAACCGGCGAGCAGGCGAAGGCGGCGCTGAGCAAGGTCCTGCTGGGCAAGGATGTGAAGGCGCTTTTGGACATGCCCGCATACAAGGACGGGATTGACCTGTATGCCTATCCCAAGACCGACAAGCGGCTGGACGATCGAGGGATCGACATGAAGGAGCTGGCTAAATACCTGAAAGACAAAGGTGTCGGCGTGGCGCGCGATGAGTGGGTGACGATCACCGGTGTGAAGGTGGACAGCGACCGCGTGGAGGTTGACCTGGGCGGCGGCGGCGAAGGCCGAGGTGCCAGCAAGAATGCCGAAAAGAAGGGCGCGGGCTTGATGCGTGCCGGCGGGTCCCGCATCAACTTCCGTTATGGCAGAGATCTTACGGATACCGACCTCCAGCTTGATGCGTTCCTGCCGATGATGGCGCGCGTGCTGGATACAAGCAAGATTCGCAACAACGTGGAAGTGGAAGGGCTGGCGCCGGAATTCCAGGAGGCAATTCGTGCCAAAGACATTATTGAGGGCATGACCTACCAGATGGTGCTGATGAGCGCCGGCGACCCCGATCAGAAAAAGGTGGAAGACACCACGGACGACAGCCTGCACGAGACCTGGTACTACCTCCGCGATGACCATCGCTGGGTAGTCAGATTCATCAACGGAAAAGTCGCGAAAGTGCTCGTATACTGAGTCTCTGCCGCAACGCTACTGGTCGCGCCGGAATTTGTTTGCCTGTTCAAACTGCTTGCGCAGCTCGGGGGTGCGGAGATTTTCGCGCAGCAGGGCGAGGCGCTGTTCGAGGGCCAGCAGCGCGCTCTCGAGGGCCTCCGTGTTGGTATGCGCGATGTCGCGCCACATGGAGTAAGGGCTGGCGCCCAGGCGCGTCATCTCACGCAGGGCGCGGCCGCCCACGTCTTTCAGCTCGGGTGCGCCGCCCACCTCCTCCTCGAGTAGGGCGCTCAGCGCCGTGGCCGTGAACTGTGGCAAATGACTGACCCACGCCACCAGCTCGTCGTGGCGGACGGGGTCGAGATCGAGAGTCTTCGCGCCCATGGCGGCGGCCCATTCGCGCCATCCCTTCACCAGTGCGGCCGAGTGCGGTGAACGCTGCGCATCCGGGTCGTCGGTAAAGAGCCACACCGCGCCGCGGAAGAGATTTGCGTCAGCCAGTGCCGCGCCGCCACGCTCCTTGCCGGCCATGGGATGGCCGGGAAGAAACGCCGCGCGCTGGGGCGTGTTGTAGAGGCGCGCCGCAGCTTCTGAAATGATCCGTTTGGTGCTGCCCACATCGGTGACCATATGCTCGGAGCCGAGTACGCCGGCCAGCTTTTCCATCAGGTCGAGGGTGGCGTAGATGGGCACGGCAAGAACGGTAACCTGGCTCGCGCGCGCCGCCTCGATCGGGTCCGCCGCAAGCGAATCGATGGCTCCCATGGTGAGCGCAAGCTGCCCATGCTCGGAACTGCGGTTCCAGCCGGCAATCCCGCCTTTGAAACCCGCGGTGCGCAACGCCAATCCAATTGACGTGCCCAGCAACCCCGTGCCCAGAATGGCGATGCGCTCGATCATGAAAGCCTTTCGAAAGCGTAGTTAGCTAGGCTGGCGACGCTAGCGGACCTACCTTCGACCTGTGCGCTGCCGAGGTCGGTTCTTATTAGCTCCGCTCACTACGCTAACACCGCTAGCTCCGCATCTCTTCACAACGTCCGCCCGACAGCCGTCGCAAGCCCGCGCAGCTCGCTCACCAGCTCTTCAAACTGGTCGAGGTAGAGGGTCTGCACCGCGTCGGACACTGCTTTATCGGCGTTGGGGTGGATCTCAATGAGCAGCGCATCGGCGCCCGCGGCCACGGCAGCCTTGGCCATGGCGGGAACCATGTCGCGGCGGCCGGTGCCGTGCGACGGGTCGGCCACTACGGGCAGGTGCGAGAGCTTCTTGAGCACCGGAATGGCCGCGATGTCCATGGTGTTGCGCGTAGAAGTTTCATAGGTCCGGATGCCGCGCTCGCACAGCAGCACTTCGTAGTTGCCGCCGGAGAGAATGTATTCGCTCGAAAGCAGCAGCTCCTCGAGGGTGGCGGCGATGCCGCGCTTGAGCAGGATGGGCTTGCGGACCTGGCCCAGTTCGCGCAGCAGGTTGAAGTTCTGCATGTTGCGCGCGCCCACCTGGAAGCAGTCCACGTAAGGCAGCATGGGCTCGATCTGCGCAATCTCCATGACTTCGCTCACGACCGCCAGACCGTTGGTGGTTGCGGCTTCGCGCATCAGTTCGAGGCCGGGAATGCCAAGCCCCTGGAACGAATACGGCGAACTGCGCGGCTTGTAAGCGCCACCGCGCAGAAAGCCCCCGCCGGCAGCTTTGACGCAGGCCGCGATGGCGAAGATCTGCTCGCGGTTTTCTATCGCGCAGGGCCCGGCGATGACCGCGACCTGTTGTCCGCCGATGGTGGCGCCGTTGCGAAATTCGACCACCGTGCCTTTAGGGCGAAAAGCGCGTCCGGCCAGCTTGTAGGGCGCGCTGATACGGTGTACATGAAGCACGCCAGGCAGCATTTCAAACTTCGTCAGGTCGAGGCCGGCTGTGGGACCGACGCCCGCCAATATGGTCTGGAACTCTCCCGTGGTGCGATGCACGTCCACGCCGGCCTCTTCCATGGCGCTGATGACGGCATCGATCTGTTCTTCTGTAGCTTTCTCCTGCATGGCGACAATCATGGTTTATTCCCTGTCTCGGGCGCGTGTGCGCCCGTGGCGTGGCCAGGCAGCTTGCCCTCGGATTGGGTGGCCCGGACGTTCCTCTGGCTAGCCAGCTCGTTCCTCTGCAACGCCCGCATCACGTCGATGATGCGCTCGTAGACATGCGTCAGCTCGATGTCGGGCAACGGCCCCTTGTTGGCCGCGCGCACGTTGGCGTAGATGATCTTTTCGCGCTCCGGCTCATAGACCGGAAGCGAGGTGGCGGCCTTCAGGTAGCCGATCATCTGCGCGGCACGGGCCCGCTCGCTCAGCAGTTCGACGAGCTGCCGGTCCAGGGCATCGATTCGGATTCGCAATTCTTCGATGGTCATTGCATCCTCGAGTTGGCAAGAAGCTCGTAGCCATTAGCGGTTCGCCTTTAGCCCCATTCTGCCAAGGCAAGCCTCAACGGCTGAATCTGCCAAGGCCGGAGCTAATGGCTAATGGCTAAGAGCTAATGGCTGTCTTGTTCACCGGGCCGGCGCCGCCTGCGGCAGGCGCAGGCCCTTGATAAATCGAGCCACTGCGCCGGGCGCCATCTCGGGTGTCGAGTGCTCTATCAACTCGACGATTGCGCTGCCGACGACCGCGGCATCTGCGAACTCCGCCACCTGGGCGACGTGCTCCGCGTTACTGATGCCGAATCCTACGGCCACCGGCAATCGCGTCCATCGCCGAATGCGGGCGACCAGCGCGGCGGCATCAGCGGCAACGCTCTGCTGCGTGCCGGTAACGCCCACGCGCGAGATGGCGTAAACAAAACCCTTGGAGTGCGTGGCGATGGCTTCGAGGCGCACATCGGGACTGGTGGGCGCGGCCAGAAAGATCGGCGCAAGGCCCGAGCGCTCCATTTCGACCAGGTAGAGGGCAGCTTCCTCGACGATCAGGTCGGTGACCAGAACGCCGTCGGCGCCGGCATCGGCGACCTCGCCGGCAAAGCGCGCCAAGCCCCATTGGTCCGGCGCCCATCCCCCCCTGCCGCCCGGCGTGCGAACTGGGGGCGGACCACCCATCCATGCTATACCCTCGCAAAAGCGCGCCAGGCCGTAGCGCAGAATAGGATTGTAATAGCTGAAGATGACCAGGCCGGCGGTAGGGCGCGCGGCGCGAATCTCGCCCGTCAGCGCCAGCACATCCTTCAGGCGGGTGCCGCGGGCCACTGCGCGCTCGCTGGCGCGTTGGATAATCGGCCCATCGGCCAGCGGATCGCTGAAGGGCACGCCCAGCTCGATCACGTCCGCGCCCGCATCGATGGCCGCGAGCGCAATCTCGCGCGTGGCGTCCAATGAAGGATCGCCGGCCGTCAAATAGACGACAAGCCCCGGCTTGTGATCGAAACGGATCGGCATCGGAATAAGACCACTTGGCTGAAGACGCGATCCTCCGGGTGAAAAGTCAAGGCCCCAAAGTCTGCAAAAAAAGATCGAGTCTTGTATCAGGGCACGACTTCAGTCGTGCCGAAAGTGCCTCAACAAAAGAATGTGGGCTTTAGTGTCTGTGTGAGAACGCAGTTTTCGGGTCGAGTAACCGCAAGATCTTGGGCCTTCTTGAATCTGCAAGCCCAAGATATGGCCACCAAAAATAGTTCTCACGCAGACACTTTAGCCCCTGAGGTATGCTTCCCTTCCACATCCCAACAAGTTTCTACTGCCGGCCGCTATACAGTTTCAGCTCGCGGGCAAGGATGCCCATATCCTTGTCGCCACGTCCAGAGAGATTCACTACCAGTATTTCACGCGGCGTCATCTTCGGCGCGAGGTACAGCGTCTCGGCCACGGCGTGCGCGCTCTCCAGAGCCGCCAGAATCCCCTCCGTCCGCGCCAGCTTCACCACCGCATCCAGCGCCGCCGCGTCGTCCTGCGACCGATACTCCGCGCGCAGCGAGTCGTGCAGCGCCGCGTGCTCCGGCCCGACCGAAGCGTAATCGAGTCCCGCGGAAATCGAGTGCGTCAACGCAATCTGCCCGTCCTCATCCTGCAGCACCCAAGAATACGTGCCCTGCAGCACGCCCGGCAAGCCGCCCTGGAACCGCATCGCGTGTTCGCCAAGCGCGGCTCCGCGGCCGCCGGCTTCCACTCCGATCAGCCGCACTTGGCTGTCAGGAATGAATTCGTAGAATGCGCCGATGGCGTTCGACCCGCCGCCAACGCAGGCAATGACGGCGGTAGGCAGCCGGCCTTCCTTCTCGAGGATTTGCTGCTTCAACTCCTTGCCGATGACGCGCTGGAAGTCGCGCACCATGGTCGGGTACGGATGCGCGCCGAGCGCGCTCCCGAGCAGGTAATACGTCGTGCGCACATTTGTGACCCAGTCGCGCATGGCCTCGCTGATCGCGTCCTTCAGCGTCTTCGAGCCCGACGAGACGCCGCGGACTTCGGCGCCCAGCAGCCGCATGCGCAGCACGTTCAGCTCCTGGCGCTCCATGTCCACGTCGCCCATGTAGACCACGCACTCCAGGCCGAGCAGCGCGCACACCGTTGCCGTGGCCACGCCGTGCTGGCCTGCGCCGGTTTCGGCAATCACGCGCTTCTTGCCCATGCGCTTCGCCAGCAGCCCTTGCCCCAGCGCGTTGTTGATTTTGTGCGCGCCTGTGTGCAGCAGGTCTTCGCGCTTGAGGTAAATCTTCGCCCCGCCCAGCGATTCGGTCAGGTGCTTGGCGAAGTAGAGCGGCGTCGGCCGTCCGGCATAGTCCTTGAGCAAATCGGCCAACTCGGCCTGAAACGCCGCGTCGGATTTGGCTTCTTCGTACGCGTGCTCCAGCTCGTCGAGCGCCGCCACCAGCGTCTCCGGCACGTACCGCCCCCCATAGACGCCGAAGCGCCCCGGTCGCGACTCGCTCGGATTTGCCGGAAGAATGATGGACGCCATTTGAAACTCCTGCTCGCTTGCCTGCGAAAGATGGGAACTCTTCAGTGTACAAGCAGGAGCATCATCTTCACGCCGACTTCCGCTTCCGGCTGATGTCGCACAGCATATCGGAGTGAATGTTCAGCCCGATGTTGGTCATGTTGTAGACGTGCTCGCTCGCCACCAGCCACACAATCTCGCAGATGGCGCGCTCCGAATAGTGCTTCCTGAGCCGCGCAAAGGTCTCCGGCTTCACGTTCTTGTCGCGTGTCAGCTCGGTCACGTAGTCCAGCAACGCGCGCTCGGCCTCGGAGAACAATGGGTTCGTAGCGTAGTCGTTGATCGCGTCGAACTTGGCTTCGTTCATTCCCGACTTGATCGCGAAGTACCGGCCGATGTCGATGCAGAAGAGGCAGACGTTGAGCCTCGCCACGCGTTCGCGGACGAGCATCTGCGTCTCGCGGGGCAGTTCCAGCTTCTTGTCGAGCTTGGCGATCTTCGCGGTGAACATGCCGAAGGCAAGCGGCATCCGCGCGCCAAACACCTTGAGCGGTGTCATTACCTTGCCGAACTGGCGGCGCGACATGCTGTAGACGAACTTCATCATCGGGCTTGACGGATTCTCAATGGGGGGAAGATAAGTGGCCATGGACAAACCTCCGGGGATTCTCTTTGTTTGTGGGTTTTGATGTTTGCGCACAGAAATTCGGTGCATCCGCATCCATCTAAGATTTACGTCTGATCAGAAAGAAAGGTTACTTCAAGAAAAGTTACCTCTTCGCCGCCCGCGCGTTCTCGATGAACGCCCGCACCTTGGCCGGATCTTTTCGCCCCGGCGCGGCTTCCACGCCGCTCACTACATCCACGCCCCAGGGGCGCAGCGTGGCGATCGCTTCGGCGACGTTGCCGGGTGTCAGGCCGCCGGCTACAATAAGCGGCTTGCGCACTTCAGCGTTATGAAAGAGGGACTTGCGCGCTGCGGCCCAATCGTAACTCTGGCCGGTGCCGCCTGTGGCCGCGGGCGTGCGCGAGTCGACCACGATTGAATCGATATTCTCGTCCTCAGCCAAGGTGGCCGAGTGTTCTGGAACTTCCGCATCAAAGTGCACCACCCGCAGGATGCGCAGCCTCGGCCCAAACCGCGCACGTAGTGCGGTCGGCAACTCAGCCGGAGCGTTCCAGTGCAATTGAACACCAGTGAGACCGGCAGCTCCGACGGTCGCAGCAATCTCGTCAACCGTCGCGTCGACAAAGACGCCGATCTTTTCGAGCGCCGGCGGCAACTGAGGCACAATAGCAGCAACCTGCGCGAGCGTCACACGGCGCGGGCTGGGCGCAAAGACGAAGCCGACGGCATCAGCACCCGCTTCCGCGGCGAGCAGGGCGTCCTCAAGCGAGGTGTTGGAGCAGATTTTGATCCACAAGCTCATCGTTTGCTCACTGCGCCTTTCAACAGCGCAGCCAGCGCCGCGCCGGGATCGGGCTGGCGCATCAGGCTCTCGCCGATAAGGAATGCATCGAAGCCGGCTTTGCGGAGGCGTGCGATGTCTTCACGCGTCGAGATTCCGCTTTCGGTCACGCGTACAACACCTGCGGGAATGTGATCGGCGAGCGCGAGCGACGTCTCCTGCGCCACTTCGAAGTTTTTCAGGTCGCGGTTGTTCACGCCGATGGCGTCAGCGCCGGATTCGCCCAACGCGTCGAGTACGCGGGCCAGCTCCTCGGCAGTATGCACCTCGACCAGCACGTCGAGCGCGAGCGAGTGCGCGGCCTGGGTGAAGCGCTTCAAGTCGGAGTTGCTGAGTGCGGCGGCGATGAGCAGAATAGCGTCGGCGCGGTGGGCGCGTGCTTCGACGATCTGGTACTCATCGATTGTGAAATCCTTGCGCAGGCAGGGAAGCGGCGCGGCAGCCGAGGCGAGCTCCAGATTGCGCAGGCTGCCCTGGAAGTAAGGCTCGTCAGTGAGCACAGACAAGGCAGTCGCCCCGCCGGCACGATAGCGCCGTGCGAGCCAGGCGGGGTCGAAATCAGCGCGAATCAGGCCCTTCGACGGCGAGGCCTTCTTGATCTCGGCGATGATCGCGGGGCCGGTTGCGGCTTGGCGGCGCAGTGCGGCGGCCCATCCGCGCGGGCGATGCCCGGCGGCGCGGCGCTCCAACTCGGCGACGGGCACATCGGCCTTGGCCGCGGCCAAGGTGGCGCGCGTCGAGCCCAAAATCGTCGCAAGGAATGTGTCAGCGCGGGTGGACATGCTCTGAGTCGAGTATACGGGTGGCTCATCCTGCCGCGCGGCGCAGCGAAAGGCGAATCAGAGCGTTGAAGCGGGCGCTTTTGCGCCAGCCGCAACCAGCTCCCGCGCCGCCTGCCGCCCCAGCCGGATGCAGTCGGGAACACCAATGCCATCATAGGCGTTGCCGGCGAGGTGCAGTCCGGGCAGAGCGGCGACGCACGCGGAAATGCGATCCATGCGCTCGCGGTGCCCAACGGCGTACTGCGCCATGGCCCACCGCCACCGCGAAACCTGCGCGTGTTCGGGTTCGACGGCGGGGTCGATCGTCTTCGCGCCCAGAATCTCGCTCATTTCGCGCCGAACGGTGGCAATGAGGGCGTCGTCGCTTTCAGCCAGCAGCGCCTCGTGCTTCATGCCGCCCAGGAAGGCGCGAAAGACGGCCATGCCCGGCGGCGTGCGGCCCAGGAACTTGCGATGCACAAAGGTGCACGCCAGCAGCGCGCGTCCCTCGACCGCCGGAACCAGAAAGCCGAAGCCCTCCGGCAGCCGCCGGATCCTCGCCTCGTCGAAGATGAGGTTGACGGTGATCGACGAGGAGTAGGGGATGGCGCCGAGCTCGCTGCCGAGCACGCCATCAACCGGCGCCAGCAGAGAGCCTGCGACCCAGGCGGGCGCGGCCATAACGAGCGCGTCATACTCTTGTTTCGCGCCGCCGGCCTCAACACTCCAACCGCCAGACGTTCTCCGGATCCCGCTCACCGGCGTGGCCGTGCGCAAACTCGCCGGATCGAGCCGCGCGACAATCGCATCCACCAACTGGCTCATGCCGCCACGCAAGGCGGTGAACAACGGCCTCGGTGCGCTGGCGCCCACTTTTGGGCCGGTGGCCTTCGCTCGCGTTCTCATCTGCCGATGCGCGGCCAGCATGCCTCGCGTGAGCGAGCCGTACTTCGTTTCCATCTCGACCAGGCGCGGCAGCACCGTTTGTGCGCTGAGCTGCGCCGCGTCGCCTCCGTAAATGCCGCTCAACAATGGATCGGCGAGCCGGTCGACGGCCTCCTGGCCGAAGTGCCGCTCGACAAGAGCCGCCACAGACTCGTCGCCGCCGCTGGGGCTTGGAGGGTGCAGCAGCTCGAGCGCCATGTGTACTTTTGTGGGGAAGCTGAAGAGTCGCGTCAACGCGGTGGGAACCAGTCTCGTCGGCACCAGGAACATGAGCCCATCGGGCAGCGCTACCAGGCGATTGCGGACGACAATATAGGTCTTGCGCGAGGAATCGTTCGAAAACAGCAACTCACCGCCAAGGCCCAGCTCGCGGCAGAGCTCGGCCGCGGCAGGCTTCTCGGTGAGGAAGGAATCGGGCCCGCGCTCGAGGACGGCGCCATTCACAATCTCCGAGGCCAGCGATCCGCCCAACCGAGGCCGCTCCTCGTAAAGCGTGTACTCGACGGTCGCGCCCGCTGCGCGCGCCTTTTCGAGCTCATAAGCGGCCGCCATGCCCGCAATGCCGCCGCCGACGATCGCAATTCGCATTCGTTGACCCCACTCCATCTTTACAACATTGGCCGGACGACGCGCAGGCGCAGCAAGACCAACCGCCAGCTCGCTCCGCTGAGCAAAGAAACAAACGGGGGCGCATCGGCATGCTCTTTTGCTTGGGATATTGCGTCCAGCCGTACACGTTTTGCGTTCGCGCTGCGTGCGTGATGGGAATTGTACGAACCTTAGAGCGAGACCAGCCTTCCCATCGGCACCGCTTGGCGGTAGGCTTCGGCCTCGTTCTCGAGGAGCGGATCCCAGTTCTTTGGCTGGTAGATGCAGCAGGGTTCCTGGGCCAGCGGATCGCCGGTCACCGCGTAGGCGCGGGCGCGGGAGCCGCCGCAGATCTCCTTGTACTCGCAGGCGCCGCACTTTCCTTCAAGCCGGCTGGTGTCGCGAAGCGCCTTGAAGATGGGAGCGTTGCGGTAGATATCGCCAAGCGGCGTTTCGCGGATGTTGCCGGCGTGGATGGGCAGAAAGCCGCTGGGGTAGACGTTGCCCACGTGAGAGATGAACACGAATCCCTTGCCGTCGTTGATGCGGCGCGTGGCCCAGCCCATGTTGCGCGTTTTGGCGTCGGCCGTGGGCGCACCGGGCTCATACGCGGCTCCAAGCGCATGGCCCGCCCCGTGTCCAGCCCCGTGTCCAGCCCCGTGTCCCATGCGGCGCTCTTCCAGGTTGTGCTGCAGCAGGTAGCGGCGGTAGTGCATCGCCTCAGTGGTCTTGATCTGGAAGTTCGCCCGTCTCGAGAGCTCGTAGATTTTGCCGAAGACCTGCTCGAATTCATCCCCGCTGAGAAGGTCGTCCAACTGGCCGCGGCCCACGGGAACCAGGAAAAAGACATTCCACATGACGATGGCGAGTTTTTCGAACAAGTTGCAGAGGTTGTCGAGGTCGTGAACGTTGTGGCGGCTGACGGTGGTGTGCACTTGGATGGGAATGCCGGCCTCATTGGCCCACTCGATGGCCTGGATGGTCCGCGCCCATGCGCCCGGCAGGCCGCGGAAGGCGTCGTGAATCTCAGCGGTCGAGCCGTCCAGCGAGATGCCAAGCCGCACCAGGCCGGCCTCTTTCATCTTGAAAATCGCTTCGCGGGTGAGCAACGGCGTGGCGCTGGGAGTGACCGCGACCTGCACCCCTTTGCCGGCAGCATAGCGGATCAACTCGAAAAGATCCTTGCGCTTGAGCGGGTCGCCTCCGGTGAAAACGAAGATGGGGACGTGCATCTCGGCGATCTGGTCAATGAGCGCCTTGCCTTCGGTGTGCGTCAACTCATCGGGATGCGAGATCGGCTGCGCCGCGGCGCGGCAGTGCTTGCAGGCCAAGTCACAAGCTTGTGTGACCTCCCAAATTGCGAGAAAAGGCGATTCGTCGTAGTTGATCCCGCCACGGGCGGGAATGTTATGCATCGGCTTCATGAGGCCTCCCGAATGGATCGCGGCGGCCTCACACGCCAACGGGTCTGGCGCCTGGGGACGGAACGGATTCCTGCTGACAAATCCATGGCAGCGGCTGATCTAACCGGCAGCGCCAAGTGCAGGAAAAGCGTTCCCGAGGGCCACGATTCCGGTATTAGAAGAACAGCTTTTGGGTGGGTAGGGCTGTGATTGAGATCACTTTATGGGCCCAAATCGGGTGGCGAGACTCCCGCACTAGACAAAATCGGGAATCGGGAACACAATCTTGTCACGGATTGAGGACGCGGCCAGGCCCATCATCTAAAGTCATTGTAGCGGAAGGTCGCGACCAGAGAACCGAGCTGGCAAGTCGAGATAAGGTGAGTCGGATCACCTTCTTATGTGCGGCATGGCACCGAAAACGAGACAACGAAACTGAGACTATTTGAACGCACCTGAAGGAGGTTCCCATGGCAGCCCTATTGAAGCCGGGCTGGAGCAAACCCTCCACCATCCTCTTCGCCTCCGAGATACCGCCTAACGAAAAAGCCTTCTCGTTCGCGCTTGCGCAAGCCAGGGAATTCGGTTCCGATCTGATCCTCTTTCACGCCTATGACACGCTCGTGGTGGCTGCGTCGGAGGCCTCGGGCATCCGCTATTACGACTACGCTGCCGCCGCGCGGACAGAGAAACAGCATCTGGAGCCGTTCGCCGCGCGCGTCCGCGAAGCGGGCCTTAGCTGCGAGGTCGTGGTGCGGCCCGGGCTGGCAGCCGACGAGATTCTGGCCTACACGCATGAGCGCGAGATCGACCGGATCGTGATGGGCACGCACTCTCCTGGCCCCATTGGCAAGCTGCTGGTGGGCTCGGTGGCCGAGGCAGTGTTGCGCACCGCTACGTCGCCGGTCTATATCATTGGCCCCGAGGTGGTTGACGGCAGTTACCGCAACTTCGCCACACGCACCATTCTCTGCGCCGCCAGCCTGCACCTAGCCAGCACGGTGGTGGCCGCGTTTGCCGCGGAACTGGCCTTGCAGCACGGGGCGCGTTTGATTCTGCAGCATGTCATCCGGCCCCAGGAACGCGCCGAGTTTCTGGCCGGACGATCGCTGGACGAGGTTGAAGCAGGCATGCTGGCGCTCATTCCCGCGAGGCTGCAGGGCCAGATTGCGATCCAGACCATTGTGGTGCCCGGCGACCCGACGGAAGAACTGCTCTACCAGAGCCGCGCACAACAGGCGGACCTCATCGTGCTCGGCGCGCAGGGTGCTTCGGCCTTTGCCGCCATCACCCGGCACGGCGTGGTTTACAAGACTCTGGCCCACACGCACTGCCCGGTCATCACGCTGTCGCCGGTGGTGCTGGCCGAGTGCGGGTCGAAAGCGGAGAACCTGCGTCCGGCGGAAGCCTACATGGCCGGCGTTTTCTAACTTTGGCCGAATGCACAGGCCCACGCGCATCCTCACTGGGGGTATTCATATTCATGGGTTCGTTGCGCCCGTAGCGCTGTGAACTCAATCCAGGCTGCCGCAACCCGCCGTGGAATGCTCGTTTGATTGTGCGGTATACTTGGCGCACAGGGCAGCGCGCATTGTTCGTGCCCATCAGCGAGGTGCGTCTTCCACACTGACTCAAGCATTCGCATCACCGACGTTCCGCTATCGCAGACGACGCGGTGGCGCGCCGTGGTTCGCGTGCTCCGAAGTCCAATCGATAGTTTAAGTTGCGCCCTGTTCCCCTCCTCCTGCGCGCTTTGCGGCTCCCCCTTGCCGCAGCTCTCTTCCGTTCCAATTTGCCCTGTTTGCTGGACGGAGTTTCCTGTCCAGGGTGGTCCCGCGTGCGAGCGCTGCGGCGACGCGCTGCATGCGCCGGCAGGGCCCAAGTTTTCAACGCTGTGCCGGGCCTGCCGGCTGGCGCCACCGCCGTTTGTGAAGGCCGTTTCTTACGGCATTTACCAGGGCCGGATGCGGCAAGCCATTCACGCGCTCAAGTATGACCGCATGCACCCCGCCGCGCGCGGGCTGGGCCGGATGCTGGCTGAGGCGATGGCGCAGTTGGCCGCTGAGGCTCCGGCCGGCATGCTGGTGGTTCCGGTCCCGCTGCACCGTTCGAAGTACGCGCAGCGCGGGTTCAATCAGTCGCGTTCGCTGGCCGCTCAGGCGCTAGGATTCCTGCGCAAAAGCCATCCGCAATGGCGGCTTACCATGGCTCCAAGCACTCTGATGCGTCTGCGCGCCACTGAAAGCCAGGCCGGCCTCACTTCCCGTCAGCGGCGCCTGAATCTGAAAGGCGCATTCTCGGTTTCCGACCCGTCCTCGGTGACGGGTCGGAACATTTTGCTGGTGGATGACATTTTGACCACTGGAGCCACGGCGCGCGCCGCCGCGCAGACGTTGCTTAGGGCCGGGGCCGCTTCAGTCTGGGTGGCGACGCTGGCGCGTGCGCAGCGCTCGGCGGGATTTGAGCCCCGCTTCGACTTCGCCGGCTTGGAAGAAGGCGAACCGGAGGACAACGAAGCCGCGATCGGCGCGGCCGCGTACGAGGCAGATTTGAATCGGGATTCATCGAGCTTGCGGGAACAAGCATCTTTTTGACCGGGGGGAAAGAGATGTCGTTGGGAAAAGCCATGATTCACGCGCGCAAGCAGAAGGCCATTGCGAAGGCGGTCGTGCTGGCCGCGGACCACGGCTTGGTGCAGCACGCTCACGCGCACATTCTGCAGATGCCGGTTCTGGTGCTGAATGCCTCCTACGAGCCGATCAACATCTGCGGCGCGCGGCGCGCGCTGGTGCTGGTGCTCAAGGGTATTGCGCGCACCGAGGAAGAGCACGGCCTCACGCTGCACGCACAGCGCACCATCATCGCCATGCCTTCGGTCATCCGGCTGCTCGAGTACCGCCGCATTCCCCACCAGACGCGCGCTCTGTCGCGCAAGAACATCCTGCTGCGCGACCGCAACACCTGCCAGTACTGCGGCGAGGCTTACCCGCCCAGCGAGCTGACGCTGGACCACGTGGTGCCGCGCTCGCGCGGCGGCAGCTCCACCTGGGAGAATCTGGTGGCCTGCTGCCACGACTGCAACCGCCACAAGGGCAACCGCATGCTCAGCGAGATCGACGACATGATCCTGCTGCGCGAGCCGCGCCCCTTCTCGCTGCACACCAGCCGCCAGATCATGCGCATGCTGGGCCGCAGCGACGACCGCTGGCGCAAGTACCTCTTTTATTAGAGCGCAACGCGAGTATCAACAGGCCGTTTCCCTGGCGGCTGGCAACGTCCACTGACGAACAATCTGCCTGAATATGCAACCAAACAGTTGCATTCACAGCCCCGACCGGGCTAATATGCAACCAAGAGGTTGCATAACATGCAGGACAAAATCGAGAAACGCATCGAACTTAACGCGCCCGTTGCCCGCGTCTGGCGCGCTCTCACCGATTTCCGCGAGTTTGGCGAGTGGTTCCGCGTCGCATTGGAGGGGGCGTTTGTTCCCGGGCAGGTCTCGCGCGGCCGCATCCTCCATCCCGGCTACGAGCACATCGCGTGGGAGGCTTTGATCGAGAAAATGGAAACGGAGCGGCTCTTCTCCTTTACCTGGCCGCAAATCCGCCACCATGACAAGGAACGCTACTCGCCCGACTACTCGCAGGCGCCGCGCACACTGGTTGAGTTTCGCCTTGAGAAGACGGCCACCGGCACTCTGCTTGTGCTCACCGAGTCGGGCTTCGAGAAAGTTCCTGCCGACTGGCGCGGCGATGCATTGCGCGGAAACGATGGCGGTTGGACGCAGCAGATGAAGAACATCGAGAAGTATGTCGCGCCAAAGGCCTAAACCAAGCGTGCCCATACGGCCCGCGCCGGTGCTGCTCTTCGCTGCACTGGGCGACAAGACGCGGCTCGCCCTCGTGGCCAGACTTTGCTCTGGCCAGCCTGCGTCCATCGCCCAACTTACTGCAAGCTCGCGGATCACACGCCAGGCGGTCACGAAACATTTGCGTGTCCTGCAGCACGCGGGCATTGTGCGCGGCGTGCGCGCGGGCAGGGAGCACCGGTTCACGCTCGATCCATGGGCGATCGAAGAGATGCGGGATTACCTCGATCGCGTCTCGCGCCAGTGGGACGAGGCGCTGGCGCGCCTCAAGTCCTTTGTCGAGCGTTAAGCACGAAGAGAGTCCAGAGAACGACATGCGAGGTCGTCCTTCTGTCGGTCGAGGCCCGCAAACAAACGGAATTTCATGGCAGCAAAATCGCATGTTGCATCGCGCAGACAGCCGAATTCCCGCAACCCGCTGAATCCGCGATCCTTGCCTCTGCGTTCTTCCCGCCGCCGACGCACGGCCGTTGAACCTCGCCACCCCCGCAGCACGTCTAACAAATAAGCGCCGGGTTCAACGAATCGGGCGGACGATCCTGCCTGAAGCAAATTGGAAGGAGCAATGGCAATTTGGAAGGAGCAATGGCAATGCATATCCACAAGCTTCAACTTGCAGTCCTGGTGGTAGCCGGATCGTTGCTAGCGACCGTTCCCACACTGGCGGCCGACAGCAGCAATCAGCAGGGGCAGGGAAGCGCCGTGGTCACAGTCCTTCCCGGCAAGGAGGCCCCCGGGGGTATTCCTCAGGATGCCCTCCACCTAAAGGTAGACGGCAAGGACTCAACCATCACGGGCTGGACCCCTCTGCACGGGCCTGCCAGCACCATTGAGGTGGTAGTGCTGCTGGACGAGGGGGCGCGCGAAAGCCTCGCACTGCAACTGAACGACATTGCAAAGTTCATCCAGGGGCTGCCGCCGGATGCGAAGGTCGCGGTTGCCTACATGGAATATGGGCGCGCCGCATTGGCTGGTCCGCTAGCCGCCGATCACGCAGCTGCTGTGCGCGAGCTGCACATGCCCATGCCAGGAATGGCGGGCGTGGCCGCCAGTTCGTACTTCTGCCTCTCCGATCTGGCCAAGCATTGGCCTTCCACTGACACTCACGCCAGGCGTGAAGTCGTCATGGTCACCGACGGCGTGGACTACTACGAAATGCGCTACGATCCCGAGGATCCGTATGTGCAGGCAGCCATCCAGGATTCGGTGCGCGCGCATCTGATTGTCTACTCGATCTATTGGCGCGACCAGGGTCGCTTCGACCGCACCGGCTACGCGGCCTACTCGGGCCAGAGCCTGTTGGCAGAACTCACCGAGGCGACAGGCGGCAACAGTTACTGGGAGGGATACGGCAACCCGGTCACCTTTGAGCCGTACTTGGACGATATCGACCAGCGCATTCACAACCAATACGAGCTGGACTTCATGGTTCCTTTTGCCGGCAAGCCACAGATGGCGGGCCTGAAGCTGAAGTTGAGCGTGCGGGTGAAGGTAGATGCGCCGCAGCAGGTCTACGTCCATCCCGCTGCGGAATAACCGAAAACACGCAGCGCGGGCTCAGTACGCCAGCGCCACGGCGTCGGCGCGCATCTCGCTGCCCGCCGCATACACGCGATCCGCGCCCTCCCTGCGGAGCTCGATGCACTCGTAGCGCCCAAAGCCGCCATCGCTCTCGCCCATGGGCCAGCCGATGTCGATGAGCGCCTTGCGCGTCGCGGCGGGAACGCCGGCTTCGAGGCGGAGGAGCCCGCGCGGCCCCAGGCCTGGCGCGATCTTCGCCCATCGTTTGCGACGATCCTTCATGGTGCCAACGCGGGCTGTCGGCCGCGCCTTGCACATCCAGGCCGTAGTCCACGCGGTTCAGAATGATCTGCGTCTGGCCCTGCGGCTGCATGTCGCCGCCCATCACGCCAAACGAGAGCCAAGGCACGCCATTCTTCGACGCGAACCCGGGAATGATCGTCTGGAACGGGCGCTTGCCCGGAGCGTAGATGTTGGGGTGACCGTCCTCAAGCGAAAACAATTCGCCGCGATCCTGGAACATGAAGCCAAGCCCATCGGCGACAAGCCCCGACCCCATGCCGCGGAAATTCGATTGAATCATCGACACCATCAAGCCATCCTTGTCGGCCGTGGTGAAGTAGGTCGTGTCGCCGTGGCTCGGCGCCTCGCCCGGATACACCCGCTCCAGAATCTGATCCACCCGGATCAACTTCGCCCGCTCCTTCGCGTACTCCTTTGAGTTGAGCCATTCAATCGGAATCTTCGCAAAGTGCGGGTCGGCGTAATAGCGGGCGCGATCTTCGTAAGCCAGCCGCTTGGCTTCGATCTGCACATGTAGGGATTGCGGCGACTGGAATCCAAAGCCGCGCATATCGAAGTTCTCGATGATGTTGAGCATCTGCAAAGTCGCAAGACCCTGCGTGTTGGCGGGCATGCCATAGACATCCACGCCGCGATAGTTTGTTACCAGCGGCTCAACCCACTCCGCATGATGCTCGCGCAGGTCTTCCGCCGAAAGCCACCCGCCGATGCGTTTGAAGTAGGCGTCGATGGTTTGGGCGATGGGGCCGTCGTAGAACGCGTCGCGTCCGCCTGCGGCAATCATCTGGTAGGTGCGCGCCAGATCAGGATTGCGGCGCACGTCGTATTCGTTTGGAGCAACGCCGCCCAGCATATAAGTCTTCGCCGCATTGGCTGTCTCCTCCACTCCTGAGCCGGGACGCAGAAAGACCGCCATGTTGCGCTTGATGTAGTAGCCGATGATCTGCGGCACGGGATCGCCCGCCTCGCAGGCGCGAATCGCGGGCTCGAAGAGCTCGGCCCATTTGAGCTTGCCGTAGCGCTGATGCAGCGTCCACCATCCGTCGAGCGCGCCGGGCGTGGAAACTGCGATGGCGCCTAATGCGGGAATGTGGCCGTTGACGGCGCGTGCACGCACAGTCGCCAGCGAAAGCGATTTGGGCGACCGGCCGGAGCTGGCCATGCCGGCGAGCTTGCCCGAAGTCGGATCCCACACGAAGGCAAAACAATCGCCACCCAGGCCGCAACTGACCGGCTCAACGAATCCGAGCACGGCGTTGGCGGCCACGGCTGCATCCACGGCAGAGCCGCCGCGCTTGAGCATCTCGATCGCAGTTTGCGTCGCCAGCGGATGCGCCGTGCATGCCGCTCCCGAGCAGCCCAAGGCAGGCGAGCGCGAGGCGAAGCTGGCGCCTGCGGGCCGGTCACCGCCATGAACATCGGTGCGAATGAATTGCTCCGTGCCTGCGGGTTGAAATCTTGGCAGCTCTGATGTTTTGCCCGAGCCGCTCTGGCCCAGGCCTGTTGCTTTGCCCTGCACACGAGCGGCTGATCCCGCGGCAGCCAGAGGAAGCGTCTGAATGAATGTTCGGCGGCGCATGGCGATGTCCCTCTTCCCAATGTACAGGGACAATTCCGTGCACCCTCTTGGCACCTATGCGAATCTAGATAGAAGTACATTCGACACGTTGAACGCCGCACTTCCCCGGCCCTTGCACAAATAGAAAGTTCCAAGCGACAGAGGTGAAAACTGTTGTCCGCGATCGACACCACATTTCCCGCTCCACCTGCCGAGCCCGCTGCCGGTAAGCGCAACGGGAGCGATGCCGGGGCCCGGCCGGCTCAGATGGAGAACCCCAGTCTTGCTCTGCCTGTGCACTGGAAGCCGAGGGCAAACCCGTGGCTGATTGCGATGACCGTGGCGCTCGCCGCCTTCATGGAGGTGCTCGACACTTCGATCGCCAACGTAGCCCTGCCGCATATCGGAGGCTCTTTGGGTGCAAGCACCGACGAGGCCACTTGGGTCCTCACCAGCTACCTCGTTTCCAACGCCATCGTGCTGCCGCTCGGCGGATGGGCCTCTTCGCTCATGGGCCGCCGCAACTTCTTCGTCTTCTGTATCACCGTCTTCACCATCGCCAGTTTCCTTTGCGGAGCGGCGCCCTCGTTGCCCATTCTGTTGCTGTGCCGCGTCCTTCAGGGAGCCGGCGGAGGCGGCATGCAGCCCATGGCGCAGGCCATCATGGCCGACTCGTTCCCGCCGCACAAGCGCGGCCAGGCCTTCGCTCTCTATGGCTTGGTCGCCGTGCTAGCGCCGTCCATCGGCCCCACGCTCGGTGGATGGATCACCGACAACATCTCCTGGCGCTGGATCTTCTTCATCAACATTCCGGTTGGGATCGTCGCCTTCATCCTGGTCACGCGACTCATCGAAGATCCACCGTGGATCAAGGCCGATCCCTCGCGCCTGCGCAATATGGACTATCTCGGCCTCGCCTTTCTGGCCATGGCCATGGGCGGCCTGCAGATCATGCTCGATAAAGGCGAAGAGAACGACTGGTTCTCCTCGCCCTTCATCCTCTTCTTCGGCTTACTGTTCATCTTTGGCATGATCGGCCTCTTCGTCTGGGAGTGGGGTCAGAAGAATCCGCTCATCAACCTGCGGCTTTTCGGCTACAGGAATTTCGCCATCTGCTGTTTTCTCATGATGCTGGTGGGCGGTGTGCTGAACGCCAACACCGTTCTGCAACCGCAATTCACACAGCAGTTGCTGGGTTACAACGCGACAACGGCCGGCCTCGCCCTCACCGCGGGCGGGGTCACGCTGGTGGTCATGATGCCGCTGGCCGGCATCGCCACCGGAAGGATCGCCGCCCGCTGGCTCGCCGCCTTCGGCTTCACCATGCTGGTGATTAGCTTCCGCTACGCGGCAGCCGTGACCAACCTGCAGATGAGCTTTGCCGAGGCCTCGTGGTTGCGCATCGTGCAGATGCTTCCCCTGCCGTTCTGCTTCATTTCCATTACCAACGCGGCGTACGTGGGAATGCCCAAGGAGCAAAGCAACCAGGTTGCCGGCCTCATCAACTTCGTCCGCAACATCGGCGGCTCCATCCTCATCGCCATTACCAATGCCCAGGTCACCAGCCGAGCCTTATGGCACGAGCAACACCTGCAGCAGGCCATGCAACCGGGGAACATCGCCTTCGACCAGCACAAGCAGGCGCTCACCGCGGCCTTCAGCCATGCATTTGGCGTGGCTAATGGTAGCGCCATGGCGCTAGCCCAGGTTTACAACCAAATGAAGGACCAGGCGCGTATGCAGGGCTACCAGGATGTCTACATGGAGCTCTCGTGGGCTTCGATCGTTCTTATACTGCTTGCCTTCATGCTGAGCAAGAACCGGCCTGGCGAGGGGGCGGGCGGCGGAGGCGTGCACTGATTCCGCGGTGCGCAGCCGAAGCGAGTGGTTCCCCAACCGGTAATTCTGCACGCGCCAGAGCGGTTCTCCAATTGGTGTAGCGCGAAGCACAATCGCTAAGTGGCTTTTTCATCAAGAAAAAGCCACCTTGACAGGTGCCAGAAACGCCACAGAGTAATTGGAGAACCGCCGTAGTCCCATGGCCGCATTGCTTCCCGTCGCTGTGCAGGCTCGCATAGCCCTTTCCATCCAAACGGCCTATAATTCCTCGCAGAATCTCGGTCAAGTCAAAAGATGCCCGCTTGTTAACATCTGCCGAGGAGGCTTTCATGTCGAAGTCGTTTCTGCTCCTTTTTGCAGGGGCTCTGCTGGTTTTGGTGTCCTTGCCTTTGCAAGGCCGTAATCCGCGGGCCCAAGCCCCAGCGCCTGCCCCGGCGCCCGCTCTTGCTCCAACTCCAACCGTCGCAGCGCCGCAACCTGCCGCGGCGGTCAAGAATCCCGTCAAGCCGACGGCCGAATCGCAGGCGAAAGCAAAGAGTCTCTACGGGATCGACTGCGCCATGTGCCACGGAGATAACGGAAACGGCAAGACTGATCTCGCCACCAGTATGACCCTGACCCTCGACGACTGGACCGATCCCAAGACGCTGGCCAACAAGGAAGACTGGGAGCTGTTCAACGTGATCCGCAACGGCAAGGGCCTGATGCCTCCCGAGGGCCAGGGGCGCGCAACCGATACGGAAGTCTGGAACCTCATCATCTACATCCGGTCCTTCTCGAAGCCTCAACCGCTGGCGCCGGCCGCTCCCGCGAAGTAAGCGCGCAATCAAGAGGCGTAGGGTGCGCACGACGTAGCGACTTGAGTCGCGTCCACTGTCTCAGCCGGTAATCGTCATCACGGGACAGGGCGCGTTGGCGATGATGTGAAACGCACCCGAGAGGCGCGATTGCAGCCATAGGTGCGAGCTCCTGCGGATTGAAAGCACAAGCAAATCATTCTGAAACTCTCGCAGGTGCTCAAGAATGCGCGCGTGCGCTGTGCCCACCTCGACGATCCCTCGCGGATTCCGGATGGCATCGGCCTGCCGCGGAACCAGGGTTTCGAGCACTTCGGAAAAACGTTTCTGGATTTCATTCATCCGCTCCGGATGCTCGGCATCTTCCCCTTGCACCACGTGGAGCACGTCCAGCGACGCATCAAACGCCTGCGCCATCGCGACGGCGTAGGTTGCTCCCCGCGCAGCCGCGGGAGAGAGACCGGTGGCATAGAGCACGTGGCGGAACGGCGCGCGCCCAGGGTCGCAGGCGGGAACTGCTGGGCCTACAGTCAATGACGGCCCTTCGCTCGCGCGCAGGATTCTCTCAGCCACTGAGCCCACGATGCCGCGTTCCATCCTGCCTCGGCCGTGCGTTCCCAGAACGATGAGTGAAGGCGCGTTTTCCTGCGCGAGGCGGGGGATGACTTCACGCGGATCGCCCTCGAGCAGCATCGGGACTGCGCGCTTGAGTCCCTTGCCAAAGCGCTGGACCGCCGCGGCCGATGCCATCTCCAAATCCTTGCGCTGTGTACTCTTCACGACGGGACCGGCTTCGGCTTCAACCTCCAGAGCCGGCTGCGTCAGCACGAAGGCGTGCGCTACCAGAAGCTCGGCGTCGAATCGCCCGGCGAGCAACGACGCATAGTTGCCCGCATTCTGCGAGCACGCGGAAAAGTCGGTGGCGTAAATGATCTTCTTGAGCGGGAATTGCGGGGCATCGGAGGAAACGTCCATGCGGTGTTGGTCTCCATGGTCGTGCATGGTGTCTCTTGCTTGAGCGGACTCTCGCGGCTTCGAGCGGCCCGAGGATTCGGCGAGGCCAAAAGGGCGGCTGAACTTATGACGCCCTTCAGAAAGGGACGGGTTCATGGTACTACGCCGCTGCGGCTCACGGTTCTGTCACGCTGAACCCGTTATGATGGTTCCGCAATGCCAATCGCAAGCGATTTTCAGGGCAAATGGGCGCTAGTCACAGGAGCAAGCGCGGGGATAGGCGCCGCGCTGGCGCGTGAGCTGGCGAGTCACGGCGCCAAACTGATCCTGACCGCGCGGCGGCGCGAGCGGTTGCAGGCGCTTGCCGCGGAACTCGGAGCCAAAGGGACCGAGACGCGCATCGTCGTGGCGGACTTGAACGACCCAGCCGTGCCACAGGAGATCTACGACGCCACCGAGGGCTCCGGAATCGCCGTCGACATCCTCGTGAACAACGCCGGGCTGGGCCAGTACGGCGCATTCCACACCAACTCCGTTAAGCAGGAACTGAGTCAGGTGCGCGTGAACTGCGAAGCCATGGTGCGGATGTCGCGCCTATTCGTGCCGCGCATGGTGGAGCGTCGGCGGGGATGGGTCCTCGTGGTCGCTTCCACGGCCAGCTTTCAGCCGGTTCCGTACCTCACAACTTACGCGGCCACCAAAGCCTTTGACCGCTTCTTTGCACTGGGACTCGCCGCCGAGGTGGCGCAGTTTGGCGTGAAGGTGACCGCGCTTTGCCCCGGAACCACCGAGAGCGAGTTTTTTGAAGTCTCCGGCTCCAGTGCGTTTCGAAACCGCAAGCTGCAATCAGCGGAAGCTGTCGCGCGGCTCGGTATCGCCGCGCTGTCGCGCGGGCAACGTTCCATCGTTCCCAAGTGGAGCGGCAAATTCAGGGCGTTTCTCGTGCGCTTCTTTCCCGTCAGCCTCATCACCCACTTTGTCGAAAAGTACGCACGGCCGAAGCAGTGAACTGCGGACAGTGATAAGCGAAGGCAGCTTGTGAGCTGGCTTTCATGCACTTTCCCGGGGTCACGAGTCAGAGCTGGCGAAGGTGCCTTAGTTGCTGCGCGGAGGCGCGGCCAAGGTAAACGAGTCGAAGAAGTGGTTCACATCCTCGTCGCGCCGGGCGCTGGCGTCGGGAAACGTCGCAATCAGCATGTAGAGGCGGGTTCCGGCCAGGATCAGGCGCGCATTCAGGATGCCGCCGCCAGCATTGCGTGCCGAGAAATCACGCGAGGGGTAGCCATTGCGGTTGTCCCGAGATTCGCTGAAGATCGTGGTCTGGGTGCGCCCAAGAGCGCCGTCCCGAGCCATATCCAGCGTCTTCTCAATTCCCTCGCTGGCCACGCGCTCCACCGGCGGATTGTCGGCCCAGGCGACCGCATAGGTGGTGTCGGGATCGAGCGACGCCTCGATCATCTCCACCTGCTCCGCAACCCCTTGCGCGGTATAGGCCGGGACCTGGGTCTCGCTGGCGCCGGCGGGCATCTCTATTTTGAAGCCGTCCTGAGCCCGATCGACGGCCTGCCAGGCAATATGGGCGGAGCGCAGGCCGGGGTTCGTCTGCCCCTCGTTCGAGCTTTCCCGGTTGCTCCGCGGGTTGCCCGGCCCGAGGTCGGCACGATACTCATAGGCCAAATAGACCATCGCTCCAATCACAAGGACGCCAAGAATGACGGAAATCGGCCTTTTCACAGTTTCAAGCATGCCCACATTCGGCCTGTAGTTTCAAGCAGATTGCCCTATTTAGGCAGCAAAGGGTGCCAGAGGGGTAAGGATTGCCAGGAGCCGGGCGCCATCCCGCCCATGGCTGCACCTTCCGCGCATACGGCTCAAAAGGAACTTGCAACCTTTTACGAAATTAGGCATCCTATTAAGTAATTAGCAGAGGCTTCCCCAAATGTCCTACCAAAGAAAGGTCACAACTCTCTCTTGAGGGTTCTTCGGAACCTCTTCCCAAAATTCCCCCCTGGTTACCCTCCCTAAACTGCCTCTCGAGCGGGCCTACCGGAAGGTAGGCCCACATGCTCTCTTGTGCGGACCCCGCATTGCCAATGGCTCGGACGGTACTGCAGTTTCGGAAATGGTGTAAGAGCATTCACATGATTTGAGTCTGAGCGACCTACAGTGAGCAAAGATCTTAACGAATGCCTAGACCGTAAAGTATTCTCGAAACTGCTCTAGAATCAAGGGTACGATGCGGTCCTCTTCCGGCAAAAAGCCACCTCCTGCCACGGTTCTCAAAGCAATCGATGCCCGTTCTTCCAAGGCGGGGCTCGTGCGCAGCCAGCGCCACAAGAAGCTCCGGCGCGCCCGCAACGCCCATTTTGAGCGTGCCGCGCCTGAGGAATTGACTCTCCCGGCGCCTGTTCCGTGCCGTGCCGCCAACGGCGTCGAGTGGCTGCCAGTTCCGGGGTGGGATTTCTCCTGGCTTTGGTCGGGCTTTAGCGCGCGCAAGGGAGGATTGAGCCGGGCCTACTGCGCTGACGACGCACCCGGTGAGCTGAATCTCGGCTTTACTGCTGCCGACGACCGGAACGCCGTCCTCCGCAACCGGCTTATGCTCGCTGAGGCCATCTCCGGCGACGCCGGCACTCCGATCCTCACCTTGCGCCAATTCCATTCCAACTGTGTTGTCCATGCCGTTGCGGCCGACGCGGCCCGCCAGCGCCCGCATAAAGCCGACGGGCAAATGACCGATGAGCCCGGCCTCCTCCTTGCCATCCAAACCGCCGACTGCATTCCGGTGCTGGTGGCCGACCGCAAGCGCCGGGCGGTGGCGGCCTTCCATGCCGGCTGGCGCGGAACCCTTAAGCGTATTGTCGAATCGGGCATCGGCCGCATGCGTCTGGCATTCGGCTCCCGTCCTGAGGATCTCGTCGCCGCTATCGGTCCCGGAATCGGCGCATGCTGCTATGCCGTCGGCGAAGAGGTATTCTCGGCCTTCGAATCGCAGTTTTTATACGCTCATGACCTGTTTCGTGAGGTGTGCGATGCCGACCCGGTGCGGAAGAAATACCCCATGCTTTTCCTGACCCAACGCGCGCCGGGACACTCGTCCCTGGGCCCCAGCCTGCATGTCGATCTGATCGAAGCCAATCGCCGGCAGTTGCTCGCAGCCGGGCTCAAGCCCGCATCGATTCAGGTGGTCGGGGGCTGCACGCAATGCCACACCGAGCTGTTCTTCTCCCATCGCGCTTCGCGGGGCCACGCGGGACGGATGATGGCAGTTATCGGGTTCGCGCAAGAGCGCGGAAAAACAGCGCTTCGCCGGTCATGAACGGAATGCCGGTTTCTTGATCTTGCGAGCTGGTGGCTACGAGAGCCTTGGCAGCCTCGCCCGGATTCACCAGGTCGCGCAGTTCCTTTGAAGGCTTGAAGTAGGGAACCTTCTTGGCGGGAACGTCGACACGTGCGCCGGTCTTGGGGTTGCGGCCAATGCGGGGTTTGCGTTGGCGGATGCGAAACGAGCCGAAGCCGCGGATCTCAATCTTGTCTCCGCTTTGCAGGGCGCCGATCACGGAGCCGAAGATGGTTTCAACGATCACTTCTCCGTCGCGCCGGGTCAAGTCACCCAAGCCAGTCACCTTTTCAACCAGATCCGCCTTTGTCATCTCCCTCAAACCTCCGCTTCCAGCATAACGAATTGTGCCGAGGAAAGCACAAAAATGCAAGCCCCTTGTGGGAAATTAGCCTTTGCGCATCAGCAAGTTGGCCGGTGGCCCATGCGCAACGGCCTGGTGAAAGGCGGGGCGTCTGGGCTGGGACCCTAGCGGCAAATCCGGACCGGGCGGAGCGAAAGTTCGCGGCCGGGCGCCTGGCCTGGGATACAGTTATTCTTGAATCTCAGCAGCCATAGCGGTTCCAGGGTTACTGGACCCCGAAAGCCGCTTCACTCCAGTCGATGCGACCAACCCGGGGTCCCCAACGACGGGTGGTTGTCGTTGGGGTGGGAGCACCAGGGAGCAGCGACCCTGGAGTCACTCAAGAACGGATTCAGCTACTCTGGAACCGCCGTAATGAGCTATCCGCAATACAGCATCGTCATACCCGCGCTCAACGAGGAAGCGCGCATCCTCGGTGCGCTTGAGGCGGTCGTCGGCTGCATCCGCCAGCGCGGCTGGTCCGCCGAGGTCGTTGTGGTCGATGACGGCTCGCGCGACCAGACCGCCGAGCTGGTCCGCAACTTCGCTGCCCACGCCCCGGAGGTCCGGATGCTCCAGAATCTGGTCAACCGTGGAAAAGGCTTACAGCGTCCGCAATGGCATTCTCCACTCCCTCGGCGAGGTGGTCATGTTTACAGACGCCGATCTCTCGGCGCCCATTGAGGAGGCCGACGGGCTTCTTGCCGCCATCGCTGGCGGCGCCGACATCGCCATCGGCTCGCGCTGGCTCGAACGCACCCGCCAATCCATTCGCCAGCCACTCTACCGCCAGTTCTTCGGCCGCTGCTTCAACGGCGTCACCCGCGTGGTCATGGGCCTGCCCTATGCTGACACGCAGTGCGGTTTCAAAGCCTTTACCCGCGCCGCAGCGCAAACCGTCTTCCAGCTCCAGACCATCGAGCGCTGGGGCTTCGATCCCGAAATTCTCTTCATTGCCCTCAAGCGCGGCTACCGCGTCGTCGAAGTCCCTGTAAGCTGGGCCCACGACGAGCGCACCCGCATCAGCTACCTCCGGGATGGAACAAGGATGTTGCAAGACATCGCCATCGTCCGCTGGAATGCTCTCCTCGGCCGCTACTCGAAGCCTATCGAGCGCATCCACCGCGCCGGCCTGGTCAAGTAGCCCGCCGGTCCCGATGGCACTCCCTCTTGTGCGAAACCGTTACCAGCTTGGACCGCGGCAGCTGTTAATCAACAAGCAACTTCCAGATGGGCGACCATTCGCTCGAAATTCAATGCAGCGGGGATTCGTTGATCCAAGGTCGGAATATCCCACCCGTCTTTTCCAAGCTGTTCTACCATCACCCGCTCTTGTGTTTGGGAAGCATGGGAAAGACGAGGGTAGACCACCCACCGCCTGCTAGAATCGGAAGCCATAGCAACCTTGTCCACAGGGCATCACCTTGACTCGACAACGCGAACGGTCGTTCCGTCCCACGCAACCGATGTCTGCCTCAAAAACGTAACCGGAGTCCTCCAATGAAATGCCTGAACTGCGGTACCGAGATGACCACCAACCAGGTCGTCACCAAAAAGGACAGCATCTCTTACGACATGTGCGATCAATGCGGCAGCCTCTGGCTCGACGCCGGCGACCTCGACAAGATGGCCTTCAAAACTACCGGCAGCATCGAATACTGCGAAGAGATCGGGACCGACGAGCCCGAAAAGAAGCCCAAGAAGTGTCCGCGCTGCGACGACTTCAATCTGAGCAAGGTGAAGTTCCTGGAGTCCGACGACATTCATCTACACCTCTGCAGAAACTGCGGTGGCTTTTGGCTCGACGGCGGCGAGCTGAATCTCATCGATAAAGAACTCGCCGAAGATGGGCCGATCCAGGGCCACGGCTTTTCCGACTTCGTCAACAACGTCCACGTTCCGTACTGGTACAAGCGAATCAAAAAGCCAAGCTCTGAGACGGACTTCACCGTCGACGTGCCTCCGATCAAGGATGCGGTCCAAAAGGCGCAAACCACCGATATTTGTCCTGCGTGCGGGCAAAATCTGCGCATCTATTCCATCTTCTCCATGGACTTTGAAGGCTGCCCGAAGTGCAAGGGAATCTGGCTGATCAAAGACGAGCTGCGCAAACTCAAGAACAAGGTCAACGGGGGCTCCATGCGCTGGCTGAACGACGAAATCGAGGACATGGAGAAGACCAACGCGCGTGTCACCTACCGCTCCTGCGTCAAATGCAAAACCACCAAAATGGTCTCCGTCATCTTCGGCAAGTCGTCCGTCATTGTCGATTGGTGCCCGCAATGTCACGGAATCTGGCTCGATAAGGGAGAATTCGAGGCCATTACTGCCTATTTGAGAGAAGAACTGGGCGCCATGCACCCAAAGGACGTCGAAAAACTCCTGGCGGAAGACGTCGAACACGTCTGGAGCGGGGGGCCGGAGACTCGCGCCCAGGAGCTCCTGGACGCTGGCGCCGCTCTCTCTGCCCTCATCAACACCACCATCTTCGACCATCCGTCACTGTACAAGCTCTGCTTGAACGCGAATGCAATTTCGCGATCAATGTAGCGATCACTGCAGAGCCCCTTGTCGAAGCTGGGTGACCATCCCTCGCCCCCTTCACTCCTTCACTTCTCCCCCTTCACCCCCCTCAGTTCTTCACTCCTTTCACTCCTTCACCCCACTCCCCTGTCAACTGCCCTATCCGCGCCAAACCACCCTAACCCACTGAAAACAGTCCCCAAAAACTTTCCTTGAGGTTTGCAGATTAATTTGCGCAAATCGCTAACCTTGTCTCAGGATCACCAGAAGCGATTTGGAGCGGCCACGGGCGCCAATCTGATTCTGGTCTCTGATCTCTCGGTCCCTTGGTCCCTGTTCTCTGATCTCTGTTTTTCTCGCTCGTAACTTCTTTGCTGCCAGGGATCTACAAATAAGTGCCTTAAAATCAATCGCTTGCCGCGAGAGGCGCTCGTCAACCTGTTGATTCCACTCCGTTTATTTACAGAAACCCCCGGGGGCCCGTACCTTAGGAGTTAACAGGCCGCTCTCGCCCGCTCTCTGTGGCAGCGGTCCTGGTTCATTGCGGTTCAGCCGTTGCCGAGCCGCACTAGAGAGGAGCCCTCTCCAGGTTCGAGGTTTTTCTCAAGAAACTCTGCGTTGTGAGACTAGCCTCGACTTCCGAACGTCCTTGATGAACAGGCGTCTGACTTTGACTTCAGCGCCAAAAATAACCCCGTCCCTCGGAGATGCTCACATGATCAAGAAGCTCGGAATCACCATTCTGTTTTTCGCGCTCGGTTCCGTCAGCGCGCTGGCCGCCGACTTCAACGGCAGATGGACCGGCGATGTGCCAGGACGCAACGGCAACACCATGACGCTGACCTTCGACTTTCATGTCGACGGCACAACGCTGACCGGCAAGATCACCACGCCGCGCGGCGATGTGGACATCTCCAACGGCAAAGTCGATGGCGACAACATCTCCTTCGATCAGGTGCTGAACTTCAACGGCAATTCCTTCACCATCAGCTACAAGGGCACGGCCGACGGAGACACCATCAAGTTCACGCGCACATTCGGCGCCAACGGCGATCGCCCTCCGCAGGACTTCGTCGCCAAAAGGGCACCCGCAGAAGCCGCTCCGGCTCCGCCTGCGACCCCAACAGCTCCGCCCGCGCCGCCGCAGTAGTTGGTATTGAGCCGTGCCGGTTGAACGCGCGGATGGCGCATGCCGGCACGACGTGCAGGGACCGGCGATCGCGAATGATCGACTGCGGGGCCGGTGGTCAACGCTCGAATCGTTGCGCCATACGGATTGGTAGGTCGAGCGCCGTTACGCTTCGGCGACTCGGATGCGAGCGGCGAAGTTGATGCTCGCCCACTCCATCGGCGAAAGCAGCCGCCGGCCTCCATTTCCGGGCCACGGGTCGCGGACAATCACTTGTTGAATCTCATATTGCGAGGTGACCGTGTCCACTTCAGAAGTAATGGCTGTCAGAACGGTAGCGTGACCGAACGCGCCAATAATGAGCGGGTGATCGTCGATCAGGTCCTGCACGGCCGTATTCACGTTCACTGAAAGCATGTCGCCTTGGCACTGGAAGTCGTGTCCGGCATCATCCGTCCATTTCTTGTTGAGGTCACGAAGGATGTCGCCAGGTTGGCCGGGCATGTCCGCTATGGTTCCCCAGGTCTCCTTCACGATGCGGTGCTGATCGACGGCGTGCTTGTAGTATTCGAAGACCATGCTGATGCATGCCGCCCAGCACCATTCGTTCTGCTGCTGGAATGCCTGCTTGAATGTCATGGAGGAGATGCCGGTAGTGCACAACTCGACGGGATGAACTCCCATCGGAGTCATCGTAGGGGCTGGCGCACTGCATTGCTTCGCCCCAAACAGCGTCCGCGACGCGGCAATAAACCCTGCACCGGCCAAAGCGGTGCGGAGAAAGACACGGCGTTCCATACTCAACCTCCAGGATGTTTTGGGGGGACACAACGCAGGGAATACGTACGATGAAGCGAAATCGTTCCACGTCTGTCAAGCGCAATCCGAAGCATCCGCGCCGGCTCTGCCGCGCCGAATCAGAGTTAAGCTGTCTCCGTCTTCGCGACGTCCTGCAGGCCGCGGGCTTCAAAATGACCTGGGCCCCAACGGGTCGTGAGCCAACTCACCCGGACTTCGGTATCATCAATGCATGGCCGTCCAGGCGCTGAAAACCCGCCATCAATCAGCCGCCCCGGCCCATGCCTTTCGATCGTATGATCCGCGCCTGAACCCCATCGCCGCCAAAGTGCTCGCCCAGGAGCGGCTGAGCGCTGAAGAAGGGCTGGCGCTTTACGCCTCGTCCGATGTTCTTGCGGTAGGCTGGCTGGCCAACCACGTTCGCGAGCGGATGCACGGCGACGTGACGTACTTCAACGTGAACCGCCACATCAACCCCACCAACGTCTGCGTGGCAGCCTGCAAGCTGTGCGCATTTGGCCGCAAAAAGGGCGACCCGGCCGGCTACACCATGGCTCTCGAAGAGGCGTGGGAGACGGCGGCTTCAGGCTACTCGGAGGCAGTGACGGAGTTTCATATTGTCGGCGGACTGCATCCCGACCTGCCGCTCGAGTTCTTCCTCGACCTCATCCGCGGCCTCAAAGAGCGCTTTCCCAAGGTACACATCAAGGCCTTCACCATGGTGGAGATTGCGTTTCTCGCTCGGCGGGCGAAGCTCACCGTGGAAGAGACACTCGTGAAGCTGCGCGAGGCAGGCGTGGACTCGATGCCCGGCGGCGGCGCGGAAATATTTGCGGCTCGCGTGCGGTCTATCATCTGCGATCACAAGATCGATGGCGAGGAGTGGCTCGAAACGGCGCGGACGGCGCACAGGCTGGGCTTCAAGTCGAACGCGACGATGTTGTATGGGCACATTGAGAACGACGCCGACCGTGTGGATCACCTGCTGAAGCTGCGCGCGTTGCAGGATGAGACGGGCGGATTCCAGACCTTCATTCCACTGGCTTTTCATCCCGAAAACACGCCGCTCGACCACCTGCCGGTGACCACGGGGCTGGCCGATATCCGGCAGATCGCGGTGAGCCGGCTGCTACTCGACAACTTCCCCCACATCAAGGCCTATTGGCAGATGATGACGCCGAAGATCGCACAGATCGCGCTGCGCTTTGGCGCCGACGATCTGGACGGGACCGTGATCGAAGAGAAGATCTACCACGACGCCGGGGCCACCACGCCGCAGGGCCTCACACGCAAGGAGCTTTGCCGGCTGATTACCGAGGCCGGGCGCGTGCCAGTGGAGCGCGACACGCTATACCGCCCGGTCACTCGCACTGAAGAGAGCTTCACCGTCGCGGTGTAGCATGGACATGGTTTAGGAAGCACCCTCGAATCCCCATCTCGATCACCGTTCATTTGCAAGGAGCAGTGCTGCTGCCGCGCGCGTCGGCGCCAAATCAGGAGGCCTATGGGATCACCCATGAACACCTTGCTTCGTTCCGGCCGTTGGATCTTCTCCTTCGCCATCGTCGCCCTCGGCGCCGAAAACATCGTGTGCGCCCGCGGCTCGTTTTCGTCGCTCGGCCCGAACTCTCACTCCATGCCCGTTCTTCCTTTTTTACCGTCGATTCCGTGGCTCGTCATTCTCTTTGGCATCCTCTGGGTCGCGTGCGCCATCGGCCTCCTCACCGGACGCTGGCTGCGCGCGTCCGCTTACACGCTCGGCACCACCTACATTGTCTGGACACTCGCCTACGTCCTGCCGAAATACATCGCTCTGCCCGGCGACATGGGTCTTCGCACCGTAGTGTTCGAGCCGCTGTCGCTCGCCTGCATTGCGCTCCTGCTGCCCGGCCGCGACGCTATTCCGGCCTGGCTTGCGCCCCTCAGCCGCTGGGTGGTCGCGCTCGCGCTCATCGTCTTCGGCGTCGATCACTTTCTGGGGCTCGGCTTTATTGCCTCGTTGCTGCCCGGCTGGATCCCATGGCACGTCTTCTGGGTTGCGTTTTTCGGCGTGGTGTTCATTGCCGGCGGCATGGGAATCTGGTTAGGGATTCTTGAGCGCTGGAGCTGGTTTGCAATCGGCCTGATGTTCGCGATCTGGGTGATCGCGCTGCACGTGCCCCGCACGCTCGGCTTCTACGGCATTCCCGGCGCCATCACGGATCCCAACGAGTGGTCGAGTCTCTTCATCGCCATCGGTCTTTGGGGCGGGCCGTGGGCGATTGCCGCACGATTTTTCCGCTAGCAAATCGCAACGGTGCCGGGCCGCTCAATCGCGGCTACTGTCGCACCACTGCGCCGTTCTTCATCACAAGGCTGACGCGCTCCACAACCGAGATGTCGTCGAGGGGATTGCCCGGGACGGCGACGATATCGGCGTAGTACCCCGGCTTAAGCTCGCCGATTTGGCCTTCCCAGCGCAGCAGCTTTGCGCCATTGATCATGTCGGCTTGTAGAACAGCCAGCGGCGTCATGCCGTAGCGGACCATGAGGGTGAGCTCGCGGGCCTGCGTGCCGTGCGGGAACGGGCCGACATCGGAGCCCACGGCGAAGGGAACGCCGGCCACAATCTGCTTCTTGAACTCCGCGATCTTGTAGTCAAGCATCGCCGATTCGGCCGCTGCCTGGTCCTCCCATCCCACGGACGAAGACCTGTCCGCGGGGGCCCCGGCCTGCGATTCACGATGATGCGCGAAGTAGTCGAAGATGGTGAAGGTCGGCACGGCGAAGATACCCTTTTCCTTCATCAGGCGCATGGTCTCGTCGCTGAGCTGCGTGGCGTGCTCGATGGACGCCACGCCGGCCTCAGCCGCATACAGCGTGCCCGGCTCACCCATGTCATGCACCGCGACTACGGTGCCTAGGCGGCGCGCCTCCTCCACGGCGGCGGCAAGTTGCGCCTCGGTGTACTGATACGGAGTGTGCAGCACGCCATCGATCATGCGGTCCGGCCCGGTCTCGTAGATTTTCACAAAGTCGGAGCCTTCTTTGTGCTGCTCCCGGATCACCACGATCAGCTGTTCGGCGTCGTTGGCGTAGTCGGCGTTCGAGAGCACGTGCTGCGCCGGATTGAAGTGGTTGGCGTCCTCGTGGCCGCCCAGAATGTCGATGGCGTTGCCGCTAATGCGCAGGCGCGGGCCGGGAATGAAACCCTGGTTGATTGCGTTGCGCACCGCCGTATCGGCCGAGCCGGCGCCCTCGGTGCCCAAATCGCGCTCGGCAGTGAAGCCGGCCATCAGGTCCGCTCTGGCGGCCTGTTCGGCGAGAATCGTGCGCCAGGGCACGGACTCCTCGACGGTTTGCAGATCCTCCGCGCCGGGATGCAGAAAGAGATGAACGTGCGCGTCGATGAGGCCGGGCAGCAGAGTGGTGTCGCCGAGGTCGATCACCTTCGCGCCCTGGGGATGGTCGACCGAAACGCCCACTGCTTTGATGCGTTCGCCTTCGACCAGAACCTCGCCGGGCTGAAGGATGTTTCCGGTATCGACCTGGAGCAGGCGGGCGGCGTGGAGGACGATGGGCTGAGTTGCCGGCGGTTGCGCGGCGGCGAGGGCTGCAGCGAAGAGGGTCAGTGCCGAAGTGAGGGATAAACGAAACAGCGCAAGAAATCTCCGCATGGATACGACTATGCCGCTATCGACCCCGGCTTGTCGATGAAGAACTTCATCAGGATCGGCACGCTTCGAATCGCTCAGTACGCCCCTATCCCGGTCAGGTTCTGTCCCAGGATCAGGGCGTGAACGTCGTGGGTGCCCTCGTAGGTCTTCACTGACTCCAGATTCATCATGTGGCGCATGATCGGATAATCTTCGGTGACGCCATTGGCGCCGAGGATGTCACGCGCCAGCCGCGCACATTCGAGCGCCATCCACACGTTGTTTCTCTTCGCCATCGAGATGTGCTGATAGCCGGCCTTGCCGGCGTCTTTGAGCCGGCCGACGTGCAGCGAGAGTAACTGCGCCTTGGAGATTTCGGTCGCCATCCACACCAGCTTCTCCTGGACGAGCTGATGGCTGGCGATGGGCTGATTATGGAATTGCTTTCTCGTCTTCGCGTAATTCAGCGCGGTCGAGTAACAATCCATGGCCGCGCCAATCGCGCCCCAACTAATGCCGTAGCGTGCCTGGTTCAGGCACATGAGGGCGGCTTTCAGGCCATCGGCGCCGGGCAGCAGATTGGCCGCAGGCACGTGCACGTCCTCAAGCGAGAGGCTGCTGGTGACCGAGGCGCGCAGAGACCATTTGCCGTGAATGTCGCTGGCCGAAAAACCCGGGCGATCGGCTTCCACGAGAAAGCCGCGAACACTGCCAGCCCCGCCTTCGTCTTCGCCGCCCACGCCCTCCAGCTTCGCCCACACTACGGCTACATCGGCAATCGATCCTGACGTGATCCACATCTTTTCGCCGTTGAGGATGTACTCGTCGCCCGATTTGCGCGCGCAGGTGGTCATACCGGCAGGATTCGATCCGAAGCCGGACTCGGTGAGCCCAAAGCAGCCGAGTCTTTTGCCCGTGGCCAGCGCGGGCAACCATTTGTTCTTTTGTTCCTCTGACCCGAAGGTGAAGATCGGATACATCACCAGCGCCGACTGCACGCTGACAAAGCTGCGCAGGCCGGAATCGCCGCGCTCCAGTTCCTGCAACATCAAGCCGTACTCAACATTCGACATGCCGGCACAGCCGTAGCCTTCGAGGTTGGCGCCGTAGAAGCCCAGCTCGCCCATCAACGGCACGAGTTCGCGCGGAAATTGCCCCTCGCGAAAGCAGTCTTCGATGATCGGAGTCACGTTCGAGTCAACGAAATCGCGCGCGGTCTTGCGGACGAGGAGTTCCTCTTCCGTCAAGCTCGCATCGAGCTGAAGAAAATCGAAACCCTGGAATTTGAAGGCCATAGTCGTACCTGCCGTCTCGGCGCTTCACCGGGACAGATGAGAGTACCAGCCCATGGCCTTCTTTTCAATGTGGGGCGGGATCGGGCATCAAGCGGGGCCGTGCATTGGCTTTTCGTGAATGACCATCCAATTCACGCCGAACTTGTCGCGGAACTGGCCAAACCGATGCGCGAAAAATGTTTCACCCATCTTCATGAAGACCTCGCCGCCGTCGGTGAGCGCCGCGTAGATGCGCTCGGCCTCGGCATCGCTGTCGACCGAAAGCGTGAGATAGGCGCTGCGCATGGGCTCCGCTTTCGGGCCGTCGCTCGCCATCACAATGGTGTCGCCCAGCGTGAAGCGCGCGTGCAGAATGCCGTCCCGGTTAAGGCCAGGCGGCAGGTTCTGTGGCGCGCCCTGCGAGTGCATCTCAGCGAACGTCGATTTCGTCAGGATATTTGCGCCCAGATGCTTCACGTAGAAGTTCATCGCTTCCTGACAGTTGCCGGGGAAGTTCAGATAAGTGTTCACCTTCATTGTTTCGACCATCCTTTCGGGGAATTGGGTTTTGAATTCGGCATAGCCTTTGTCGTGAATGGGGGAAGGATCGGCGTGGAATCGCGCTGCTCCCAGCGGCGATAGGTTTCCGCGAGCGTCGCGGCGCGGTTCTGCTCCATCTCTGCGATCGCGACGCAGGGCGCATACGTGTCCTCGTGATGCGCACCCCAAATGAGCAACTCCAACAAAACGGGCGCCAGCGCAATACCCTTTGGCGTGAGGCGGTAATGAGTGCTGCGGCCATCCTCTTTCGCCGCCTCGCGAGAGACAACGCCGCCCGCCTCAAGCCTCTGCAGCCGGTCGGAAAGAATGTTGGTGGCAATCCCTTCACCGGAGCGCTGGAACTCCCGGAAGGTGCGGTAGCCGCGCACCATCATGTCGCGAACCAGAAGCAGCGACCAGCGGTCGCCCAGCAGATCGAGAGAGATGCTCACCGGACAGCCGGAACGGCGTTTTGGCTTGGGTTTGCCTGCCACGAGAGCATCCTACGAAAATCACTTGCATTTTGCAAGCTAGAAATGATAGCAATGGAAATCGGCCGCTTGCCCCGAAAATGGCCCAACACTACGAATCAGGTGGTCCCCATGAGTACCTTCGAAACTTCTCCCCGCATCACGCCCTTTCTCTGGTTCGACTCGAACGCTGAAGAGGCCGTCGATTTCTATCTGAGCGTCTTCAAGAACTCGCGCCGTCTGAGTGAATTGCGCAATACCGGCGACGCGCCCGGCCCGAAGGGAGGTGTGTTGACCGTCTCCTTTGAGCTGGACGGCCTGAGATTCACCGCGCTTAACGGTGGCCCGGATCACAAGTTCACTGACGCGATCTCGTTTGTGGTGCGCTGCGATACGCAGGAGGAAGTCGACTATTACTGGTCGAAACTCACCGCCGGCGGCGAAGAGATCCAGTGCGGCTGGCTTGTCGATAAGTTTGGCCTGTCCTGGCAGGTCGTTCCGGCGCGCCTGCCCGAGCTGATCAAGCATCCAAAAGCCATGCAGGCGATGCTGAAGATGAAGAAGCTCGACATCGCCGAGCTGGAGCGCGCCGCACGCGAAGCGTGACTCTAACTTGCGTTACGCGCCGGCAGTCTGCGGCGTGAGCTTCCCTCAGCGGGTCTCTCGTGATGAAATGTCAGAGTCACGGGAGGTCGCGGGATGAGCAGCCGTCGGGAATTCTTGAAGGGATTGTCAATTGCCGCAACGGGATGTCTTTTGCCTGCAGGCGTGGCGAAGGATATGTACGCCGCGATTGGGACGGCTGAAGCGACAGAGGCATCAAGCGGAACAGCCGGCTGGTACGACCGGCCCATGCGCTGGGCGCAGCTTGCGTTTGTCGAGGACGATCCCGGCAACTACGACCAGCAGTTCTGGCTCGACTACTTTCATAACATTCATGCCGATGCGGCCTGTCTGAGCGCGGGCGGCGTGGTGGCGTTCTACCCGACAGAGATTCCGCTGCAGCAGCGAAGCGCATGGCTTGGCGATCGCGACACCTTTGGTGACCTGCTGGCCGGCTGCCGCGCGATGGGCATGTACGTGGTGGCGCGGACCGACGCGCACGCGTGCTGGCAGAAGGTCTACGACGCGCATCCTGACTGGATCCGGGTGGATGAAAATGGACAGCCGGTGCGCCATCCCTCCGATCCCCGCTATTGGGAGACGTGCGCCCTCGGTCCCTACAACTTCGAGTTCATGACCGTCGTGCATGAAGAGATTATGCGCAGGTACAAGCCGGACGGCATCTTCACCAACCGTTGGGCGGGCAGCGGTATGTGCTACTGCGAGCACTGCCAGCGGAGTTTCCGCGAAGCTTCGGGGCTGGACCTGCCACGCACCAACAACCCCCAGGACGCGGCACGCAAACAATACATCGTTTGGCGCCAGCAGAGGCTCTTCGATCTTTGGCGCTTGTGGAACGAAAAGATCAGAGCCATCAATCCCGGCGCGAGCTACATTGCCAACGCCGGCGGGGGCGCTCTGAGCGAGTTGGATATGAAAACCATCGGCGAGCTTGCGCCTACGCTATTTGCCGACCGCCAGAGCCGGCGAGGGCTCATGGCTCCCTGGGCCAATGGCAAAAACGCCAAGGAGTATCGCGCGACCATGGGTGGAAAGGCCATCGCGGGCATGTTCAGCGTGGGCATCGATGATGAGCATCGCTGGAAGGACTCAGTACAGAATGGCGACGAGATTCGCATGTGGGTTGCCGACGGCGTAGCACAGGGGTTTCGGCCGTGGTTCGTCAAATTCAACGCCAAACCGATCGACAGGCGCTGGCTTCCGGTGGTGAAAGAGATCTACCAGTGGCACTTTGCCAACGAAAAATACTTTAGGAACGTCAAGCCGCTGGCGCGGGTGGGGCTGGTTTACTCGCAGCAGAGCGCGTGGTTTTATGGCGGAGAAGAGGCTCGCGAGAAGATCGAAGAACCGGCGCTTGGGTTCTATCAGGCGCTCGTTGAGGCACGCATTCCTTTCGAGATGGTTCACGACCGCTGCCTCGACGCGGAGCATCTTGCACCGTTCCGCACGCTGATCCTGCCCAACATCGCTGCATTGTCTGACGAACAGTGTGCAAGCCTGCGCACATTCGTGGAGCGCGGCGGCGGCCTGGTGGCCACCTACGAGACTTCGCTCTACGATGAGTGGGGTGTGCGGCGCAAGGATTTCGGTTTGGCCTCGCTCATTGGAGCGTCTTATGCGGGCAAGGTCGAAGAGAACATGCGCAACTCGTACCTGAGCCTAGAAAAAGATCCTTCGACCGACGCAGATCATCCGCTGCTGCGCGGATTCGGAGACGCCGCGCGCATCATCAATGCGGTGAACCAGGTGGATGTTACGCTGGGCGAGGAAAGCCGGTTCACGCCGCTGCGCATCGTTCCGTCGTACCCGGATTTGCCGATGGAGTCGGTATTCACGCGACCCGGAGGGGCGCATCGTCCCGGTGTTTACATGCAGCGCGTGGGCAACGGCCGCGTGGCCTATTTCCCCGGCGACATCGATCGCACCTTCTGGCAGGTGCTCAGCGTCGATCACGGCAAGCTGCTGCGCAACGCGGTGGAATGGGCAACGAACGAAGCGCCACTCGTTACGATTGGGGGAAAAGGCGTTCTTGATGTTGCCGTGTGGGAGCAGAAGGACTCGATGACTCTGCATCTCGTCAATCTCACGAATCCGATGATGATGAAGGGCCCGGTGCGGGAGATTATTCCGATCGCGGGGCAAAAGGTTTCGTTGCGCATCCCGGCAGGACGGCGCGTCAGCCGCGTTCATCTGCTCGTAGCGGCACGCGACGTTCCGTACCGACATGAACGCGACACCATTTTCCTTGAGACGCCGCCGATCGGACTGCATGAGGTGGTTGCCGTGGATTTCTCAGTCTAGCCGCCCATCAAGCCATTAGTGCCGGTGGTACCTCACGAGGCAACTGCGAATTGGGCCGCCAACCCGCTCGCGCGAGCTGAACCTCTGATATCCTGATTGGTTTACCTGGGCGAGGAGGGAGCCATGCCGGAACACAGAGGCAGGAAACATCATCAGGACCGGGTGGCGGAGACGCTGCGGTTAGAGATAGGCGCCATGATCGAGGGCGAGCTCTCCGATCCGCGCATCGATTTCTGTTATGTGAGTGAAGTGGCGCTGAACCCCGGCGGAAAGTCTGCACGCGTGTATGTGGCCGTGGACAGCACGGCGAAGGATATTGCCAAGTCAGAAGCAGAGACGATTGCGGGCCTCGAAGCGGCCAAAGGCTACATTCGCCACGGGCTGAAGGAGCGCATGGGCGTGCGCCACGTGCCTGACCTGAGTTTTCTCGCCGACCGGTCGGGCCGCTTTCAGGCGCGCATCGAAGAATTGATGAGCCGAGGGCGCAAATCCGCCGGAGCGGGCAGGTCCACCGCGGCTCGTTCCAGTGCTCATCAACCGGGCCACATGGACGCCAATCCATCGCCGGAGCAGGAAGCGCCGCTGAACTAACCGCATGAATCACAGTTCCCAACTGTCCAGAGTTGGCGAAGCGGTGCATGCACCAGAGGTGAGTTGTGCCCGCGCCGCGGGTTCCGCGGAGAGCGATTCCGTAGAGACCGCATTGTTTCTGCGCGAGCTGCCTGAGGGGCGCGTGAGGCTGAGCCTGCGCAGCAAGGGCGTGGTAAATGTAGCCGCGATTGCCGCACGGCTGGGCGACGGCGGCCACGAAACCGCCGCCGGCTGCACCCTCGATGGCCCGCTGTCGCGAGCGCGCGAGGAGATTCTGGCCGAACTGCGTCGCGCGATGGCCGGTCTGGCCGCGGCGCCCGCGTGAGCGCCCTTGAGATTCCGCGCGAATCTGTTAGCCTTGACCCTGTCGCAACGCTGAAGGATCTCCGCGCCTCTTCTTGAGCGCGGAAGACAAGCAGGGCCGGCCTGACCCCCATCCGCCCTGCGTGATACTGAGATTCTCGTCCTGCGCGAAGCAGGCTGCCGCACTCTCCCAGGAGAACTGCCGGAGATGGAAAACCCCGTGAAACCTTCGGGCCCGGATATCGCCCAGCGCCGTCGGTGGCGCATACCCCGCTGGGCCACCATCTGCGAGGCGTCGGTCTTTCTGTCCTTCAGCATCTTTTTTCTTGTCTACGGAGTTACGCCGATGCTGGGCGGCGACGGCCTCGGACTGGTAGGAGCCGACGAACCGCGCTATGCCCAGATCGCGCACGAGATGCTGGTACGGTTCGACGCGGCGCACACGCTGAAAGATCGGCTGAGCGCCTGCGTGACGCCGTACCTTTACGGACGCCCATGGTTGGAGAAGCCCGCGCTCTACTACTGGCGCGCAATGTTCATCTTCCAGGACTTCGGTGTGCACGACTGGGCCGCGCGGCTGCCCTCGGCCACCTTCGCCTTCATTATGGTGGCGCTCATCTACCTCCACATGCGGCGATTCCGTCCCGGAGGACATCTTGACGCGGCGCTCATCACCGTAGCCTGCGCCGGGGTCATGGGCTTCGCGCGCGGCGCCTCCACCGACATGCAGATGGCCGCGCCGCTGGCCATCGGGTTACTCGGCTGGTATGCCTGGTACGAAACCGACTCCAAGTTCTGGCTCTACGACATCTACTTTTTCACGGGGCTGGCGACGCTGGCCAAAGGTCCGGTGGCGCCTCTTCTTGCGATTCTTATCATCGCCGCCTTCGCCTTTCTGCGCCGCGAGTGGCACATCCTGCGCCGTTCGCTGTGGTGGCCGGGGGTGGTTCTCTATCTTGCCATGGTGCTGCCGTGGTTTATTGCCGTGCAGCATCAAAATCCCACCTTCTTCCGCGAATTCTTTCTCGAACACAACCTGCAGCGCTTCGCCACCGATCGCTACGAGCACGATCGACCCTTCTGGTACTACCTGGTAGTCGTGGTGCTGGCCCTCATGCCGTGGACCGTGGTCGCAGTGCGCGCGTTTATCGACGGCATCCTCACCTCGGTGGCCGAGTGGCGGCTGCGCCACTCCCGTGCGGGAAAGCCGTTGCCCATGCGCCCCGGCGACGCCTTTCCCGAGTTCCTGGTGCTGTGGGCGCTCATTCCCGTCGTCTTCTTCTCGTTCTCGCGGTCCAAGCTACCCGGATACATTCTTCCCTCCCTGCCGCCGATTACCATCCTGACCGGAGACTACCTGTTCCGCCGTAGACAGCCGGGTTTGAACCGGTGGATACTTCTCGGTCATGCCGTGGTGTGCGGCACCACGACCATGGCCGTTCTGCTTCTGCCCTGGTTTGTTGCCCACGGCGCGGCAATGCCGCCCGCTCATGCGCTTACCGCCGCCGCGCTGGCCGCAACGGGGGCAGGACTGCTGATTCTGGTTGTGACCAAGGGTTTTGGCGTGGCCCGGCTGCGGGCGGCCACGTGCTGGATCCTGGCGGTGCTGGTTCTGTTCCTCTACGGCGTGGGTCCGTTCTTCGGCATCGCTGAAATTGCCTCCACTAAGCGCGTCATTCACTTGCTCGACCGCACCTACTCCGCGCGGCCATTGGCCCAGCGGCTTGGAGGAATGATTCCGGCGGACGAGACCGTCGCCGTGTTCCGCGTTCGCCGCGACGTGGAGTATGGGCTCGCATTCTATCGCAACCGCGAAGTGGTGAATTACGACGAGGGCGGCGTACCCGATGAGCAACACGTCCTCGTTGCGCGCGTACAGGGCTCCCATGGCGCGGATCTCGACACCCAGATGGCGCTGAGTGAGCTTCTTGAAGGCCGTCCATATGAGCCCCTCTTCATCTGGCCGGAGCAGGGGCTGGAAGTTTACCTTGTGGGCAGCCGTTAGCCAAGCTTCGACTTGCGATGGAACGCGGACTCGTGGCAAAGTGGCCGGAAGGGTCTTTCCGAAAGCCGGGCCCCCTGAGTGCACTTTGGCACGATCTTTTCTTGATGGGAGCCAAAGTCAGAGGACCAAGGCGCCTCGCCTGCTTCGACCCTGAGCAGAAAGCCGGGGCCCCACGGACAGGTCTTCGTCCTTGGGGTGAAGAGCCGGAACGTGAAGCAGCGGCTCGCTGAAGTACCGATCACCATTCACCGCAACCTGGGTCCAAACAGAGGAAGAATGCAAACAACGGGCGTTCCCGTCGAGATTCTCGACCTTCGGCACTTCGCGGCCCCGGTGCTCCGCCCCGTGCTGGAGGCAGAGGGTGAGATGTGGGAGCAGCGGCTGCACTGGGACTACCACGCCTCAGCCCGTCTGCTGATGCAGTATCTCGACAACCACATGCTGCCCGGCTACGCAGCGCTTGCATCCGGCCGCGTGACGGGCTACGTGTTCTGCGTCTATGAGGAGACCAAGGCCGTCATCGGCGATGTATTCGCTCTGCCCGGCGAGCCGGGGGGCACAAGCGGGTCCGGCGCGGTTCACGCCACGGAAGAGACGCTGCTGCGGCATCTTTTCGAGCTTCTGCTCAACTCGCCGCACGTCGAGCGTATCGAGTCGCAACTGCTGCTGCATCCATCCGGGACCTACGCTGGGATCTTTCGCGCAGCCGGATTCGAAATCTTCCGCAGGCTCTTTCTGGTGCAAATATTGCAGGGGCAATGGAGCCCGCCCCAGGCGGATCTGCCTGCCAACCTGGAATTGCGCCCGTGGCGAGAGGCGGACCTGGCGCCGGCGGCGCGGCTCATCTGCGAGGCCTATCGCGGCCATCCCGACAGCCTGATCAACGACCAATACCGTTCCGTTCACGGCTCCATGCGCTTTTTGAACAACATCGTGCATTATGCCGGCTGCGGCAGTTTTTCGCCGCAGGCGTCGTATGTGGTGGCGGAACGCGCAAGCCGTGAACTGGCAGCGCTTGTGCTTGGTTCGCGCGTGAGCGGGCAGAGCGGGCACCTGACCCAGGTTTGCGTTCACCCGGCCTTCCGGCGGCGAGGGCTGGCTCGACTCCTTCTCGCGCAGGCCGCATTCAGCTTCATGCGCCTGGGCGCAACCGAAATCTCTCTCACAGTGACGGAGGCCAACTCCGAGGCCATCGATTTGTATAAGGAAGAAAGCTACCAGTGCATGCATAGCTTCGATGCGGCCGTGTGGCAACGGGAGACGACGGCCTGAGCGGCATCAGCTGGCCGCCATCAAGCGTCGGCCGTGTTCTTCACGAGACTTCTTCGCGCGGCAGCGTGGCCCGGGCCAGCGGCGCAATCAGGAAAACCCACGCCAGCCCTGCGAGATCGTCGATACCGTAGTGCACGTCCAGCACGACGGTAGAGAGAGTGATGCCAAAGGCGGCAACGATCACCGCAGCCATCAGCCAACGAGGCAGCTTGCCCCGGCTGAGCCATACCATCAGCCACGGATTGGCCGTGTGCAAGCTGGGAAAGCAGTCATATGGGTAGCGAAAATTATCCGCAAGGAACGAGTAGATACGTGTGGATTCGAGGAAGCTTGGCGTTGACGAGTGCGCGAAACTCAGTGGCCCTGCGACGGGAACGAGAAGGTAGCAAATGTAGCCGCAATAGAAAGAGATGACAAGGGCGCGCCGGACGAGGTGGAATAGCGAAAATTCGCGCCTGAGCCAGAACCACGCGAGAAGGATGAGCGGGGTAAGGGGATACAGGGCATAAAAACCGGACATGACCCGGAGAAACAGATCGTTATCCAGTCCCCAACGGGCAAACCAGAGATACGGGGTCTCACCGAACAGGGCGACGTCGGCAGCCATCATCCAGCGGTCAAAGGTTGGAATCCCAAGCCAGGAGGTGACGGCGGAGGCGTGCAGGAGCCTGAGACTCACATAGCCCACCACGGCGACGAGAATGATTCCGTATTGAAAGACGAAATGAAGCGCGCTCCGGGAGCGGGCGCTGAAGCGCGCCGCAGCCAAGAGCGCCACGACCAGGATGGCGGATGACGAGAGCATCCAGCGCGCCAGCAGCAGGCCGCCCCGCGTGGCGAAGACCGGAGGGTCGACGACTGTGAGCACGGCCACGAGAAGCAGAAACAGTCCAGTCACGAGTTCGTCGAGGCGGCGGCGAAAAAAATTGCCCATCGTTTGCTCTCAGAGATGAAAAGAGCTACCAGTGTATGCGCCGGCCGGCGGAGTGGGCAAGAAGGGAGGGCCTGCGGCGGTTTCGGGTCAATAAAGAAAGGGGACTAACCGGCGCGTCTTTCGGGCGTACGCGTCGAATTCGGCTCCATAGTGCTCATGCAGGTGCGCGTCGAGGACAGGAATGTTGACGAACACAAAGCCGGCCAGCATGAGCACCGGAACTGCGGCCGTAAACCAGCGGCCCGTGAGTAGGCAGAAGCCTGAGAACGAGACCAAGTCGCCGAGGTAGTTCGGATGGCGAGTGTATCGGAAGAGCCCCTCTGTATACAGCTTGCCGCGATTCGCGGGCCGCTGCTTCCACGCGTGGCGCCGGTACTCGGCGTAGGAGTTCATCCAGGAACCCACGACGAAGAGCGTCACGCCCGTTAGGCCGATTGCGCCGAACGGCGCAGAGTTCATTCCGCCGGCGAGGGCGGGCAGCACGCAAACGCAGAAGACCCAGGGCGCGATAGTAAACACTTCCGTCCAACTCACGCCCCGCGTGAGGAAGACGAACTCGGTGAAGAGCACGCGGACGAAGTAAATGGAAGATGCGGCAACTAGACACGCGCGGCGCGCCTGATCGCCCACCACCCACCTCCAGCCGAACCACGCGCCTACGATGCCGATGCCCCCGCCGAACAGCAGCCACCACGCCAACGCGACGCACGCCCCTAACAGAACGGCCAGCGTCACGCGCTGGGACATAGATGGATTGGTGAGTCCATACATCTGCTGCTGAAGATTCGGCTTCGGCTTAATCGGCATCGCCCTCAAGGGGTATTGTCTCTCCGTCGGGCGACGGAGGGATGAAGAAGCTGCCGCCGGGATTGGAGAAGAAGGACTCCGCTGCACTCACAAAAAGGCTGGCTGGATTGCTTGGGTCCCCACGCTTCCGCAAACGCGCCTCGGAAGAATGAGGCAAGTTTCTTGTGCCCGGGACCAGCGAAGTCGAATTACGCCTTCGCCGACGTCAGCGCGCCCAGGTCGGCAGCCAGCTTTTCCGTGCTGAACGCCTCCAGGATGTCGCCCTGTTTCACATCGCCAAAGTTGGCGATGCCGATGCCGCACTCCATGCCATTGGTCACTTCGCGGGCGTCGTCCTTGAAGCGCTTGAGCGAGCCGATCTTGCTCTTGAAGACCTGTACGCCGTCGCGGACCACCCGCACCTCGGAGTCGCGGCGGATGACGCCATCCTGCACGCGGCAGCCGGCGATCGTGCCCACCTTGGGAATCCTGAAGATGTTCAGCACCTCGGCGCGGCCCAGGTAGTTTTCCTTGAAAGCAGGTTCGAGCAGGCCCAGCATGGCCAGGCGAATCTCGTCCTGCAGCTCGTAGATGATCGTGTGCAGGCGAATCTCCACGTTCTCCTGTTGCGCCAGCTCGGACGCCTTGCGCTCCGGGCGGACGTTGAAGCCGATAATGATCGCGTTCGAGGCCGTGGCCAGCAGCACGTCGCTCTCGGTGATGGAGCCGACACCGGAGTGCAGGACCTTGACGCGGACCTTCTCCGTGGACATGCGCGCCAGAGAATCGGCGAGCACTTCGACGGAGCCCGTCACATCGCCCTTGATGATGAGCGGCAGATCCTTGACGCCCGATTGGCGAACCTGCTCCGCCAATCCTTCCAGCGACACGCGGGAACTCTTCGCCAGTTGCGCGTCGCGCTCCTTCATCCTGCGATACGCGGCGATGGACTTGGCCTTGTCGCGGTCGGTGACCACAAGGAAGGTGTCACCGGCGTCGGGCATGGATTCGAGGCCGAGAACTTCAACGGGCGTCGACGGGCCCGCTTCGTCGAGGGGGCGGCCGCGATCATCGAACATGGCGCGGACTTTGCCGAAGGTGTTGCCGACAATGAAGCTCTCGTTCAAGTGGAGGGTTCCGTCCTGCACAAGGACGGTGGCCACGGCGCCGCGGCCGCGATCAAGCTTGGCTTCGAGAACGCTACCCACAGCCTTGCGCCCAGGCGTGGCCTTGGGCGCCTTGATGTCGCTTACCAGGCAAATCATCTCAAGAAGCAGGTCGAGGTTGAGGCGCTTTTTGGCTGAGACTTCAACGAAAACCGTCCCCTCCTGGCCCGCACCGGCCCATTCCTCGGGAATGAGGCCGCGATCGGCCAACTGCTTCTTCACGCGGTCGGGGTTGGCCTCAGGCTTGTCGATCTTGTTTACGGCGACAATCATGGGGACTTCGGCGGCCTTGGCATGATCGATGGCCTCGAGGGTCTGTGGCATCACGCCGTCGTCGGCGGCGACAACGATCACGACAATGTCGGTTACCTTGGCGCCGCGGGCGCGCATTCGGGTGAAGGCTTCGTGGCCCGGGGTGTCGAGGAAGACGATCTCGCGGCCATGAGCCGGCGAACCTTCCTTGGCGAACTTCACCTTGTACGCGCCGATGTGCTGCGTGATTCCGCCCGCTTCGCCGGCGGCGACGTGAGTCTCGCGGATGGCGTCGAGCAGCGAGGTCTTGCCGTGATCCACATGGCCCATCACAGTGACCACGGGTGGGCGCGGAACCTCGAGCTCGTCGGCGTTTTCGGCCTCCAGCACTTCCTCAATGGCCTGGTTGGCGATCTCCTCTTCGTAGCTGATGACGTTAGCCGCGGCGCCGAACTTGGCGGCTACGTCCTTCACCATCTCGGCGTCGAGAGACTGGTTCACGGTGACGAAAACGCCTCCCATGAGGAGAGTGGCGATGAGATCCTTGGCGCGCACGTCGAGCTTCTCGGCCAGATCCTTCACGCTGATGCCCTCGGTCACGGTGATGGTGCGCGTGATGGGCACGGGCTCGGTGCTGTATTGCACGCCGCTATAGCGCGGCGGCGGCACGAAGCCCTTCATCGGACCTTCTTTGGTCTTTGGGTACTGTTGTTGGCCTCTGCCGCGGCCGCGTGAGGAAGCGCGCTGCGGGCGAGGGGCTTCACCGGCCGGCGGAGCGCCGCCGGGGCCTGGACGCGCGCCGCCAAAGCCGGGGCGTGCTCCGAATCCGGGGCGCGCGCCAAATCCGGGGCGTGCGCCGGGCGCAGTAGCGCCGCCGGCCGCCGGGAAGCCGCTCGCCGAAGCGCGTGTGGGATGCTTGGGCCGAGGGCCGCCAGGCAATTGGCCGGGAAAAGCAGAGCCGCCGGGCAAGCGCTGCCCCACGCCCGCCTGACCCGCAGCAGGCCTGCGATCGAAGATCGGCTTACCACGCTGTAGTCCGGCGCCAGCGCCGGCAGCCGGAGCGGTGGGAGCAACGATGGACGCCTTGTAAACCGGCCGCGGCCCGGTTTGCGGCATCACCATGCGGCGCGGAGCAGGGGTGGCGCGCGCACGTTCCTGGCCGCGCTGTCCGGGAGTGGCTGTAGATTCTGCAGCGATGGTGGGGACTGCTCCTGGCGCTTCGCCCGTGAGAGCAGAAACTTCAGCAGCGCGCGGGGCGCTTGCAGCAGGCTCTAGGACAGCGGAGGGTGTACCCGGCTCGGCCGCAGGCGTCTTCGCGGCGATCTTCTCTTCGCGCGCGGCTGGAGCCGCAGGCGGCTTTATCACTCCAGCTGGAGGTGGCGCCACCACAACAACAGGCCGCGTGGCGGCGACTGCACTCGCGGGAGCTTTGGCAACGACAGCACCAGCGGGAGGCCGGCTCGCAATGGCTGGAGGGGCTGCCGGAAGGGCAACGATCGGGGGCGCCGAGCGCGGCTGGGGAACGATCTTGCGAGGTTCCGGGCGGACCGGAGCGGCGGCCGCGGGCTTTGCGGCAGCCGGAGTTGTGGCGGCGCGTGGCGCGGCGGGCGCTGCCGGCTTGACGGGCGGAGCCGCCACCGGCTTCGCCGGCAAACGAGCGTGGCGCGCCTCATCTTCCTCCTGCTTCTTCTTAGCCTGGATGGCCTTTAGCACGTCACCAGGCTTTTCGATGTGCGAGAGATCGATCTTGGGAACGATGGTTTCGGCGCCGTGCCGCGCGGGTGCCGCGCTCGGATGCGGAGCAGGCCGCGCTTCCTGCACAAAGTGCGCACGAACCTTCTCCGCTTCCTCCAGCTCCAGCGAGCTGGAGTGCGTCTTGACTCCAGCGATGCCGAGTTCCGGAAGAATGTCGAGAATCGCGCGAGACTTGACTTCCAGCTCTTTCGCGAGATCGTTGATACGAACCTTGCTCATCCGCCTCTTTTCAATGTGTGCCGCCAAAAAGCCCTTAGTCGTTCATAGCTGCCTCATGGCACTGGCCGCTCTTTTTGCGTTCCCTTATCGTCCGTCCGGCTTCTGAGGGCGCAGCGCATCTACCCCTTGTGCTCTTCGATCCCTTCGTCGTTCTCTTCCGCCGCATCCGCGGCGGCTTCGGCTTCGTCGGCGGGAGGAACATTCTCCACCGCCAACTCAGCCGCCGTCCGATTTTGACCTTCCGTCTCGCTCTCGACCGCACTTTCTGCCTGGCTGCTCGAAGCAGACAGCTCTTGATCTGCTTGCGCCGCCCGCACCGACTCCGCCTCCTGAAGCACATCAGCCGAGTTTTCAAGCTCCGCGTCGGAGGTGTCGGCCGTTGCTTCTGGCGTCGGAATTTCCGATTCGCCTTCCGCGGGCTCTGCCGTATCTACCGCAGCCGACTCCGCCGCTGAGCCTTCCGCCGCAGCGTCGCTGGCCTCAGCCGCCTGTTCTGCCTGCGCCGCCTCAGCCTCTTCAAAGCGGCCGAAGTAGTTGCGGACGGCAACGCTGATCTTCTCCAGGGTCTTCTCGCCGATGCCCGGGATCTCTTCGAGCTGCTCGGGAGTCATGTCGGCAAGGGCCTCAACGGTGGTGATTCCAGCCGTGATCAGCTTTTGAATGATGCCCTCGCCCAGCTCACTGACCTGCTCAATAGGCGTGGTGGGAGCACCGGCCAAAGCCTGCATCTGCTGCTCGACCTCCTGGCGCTTCTCCTCCTCGCTCTTGATGTCGATCTTCCAACCCAGCAGCTTGGCCGCCAGGCGCACATTCTGGCCCTTCTTGCCGATGGCCAGCGAAAGCTGCGTATCGTCGACGATCACTTCGAGCTGCTTTTCGGTCAGGTCCGTGATGGAAACGCGGCTCACCTTGGCCGGCTGAAGAGCTTTCTCCGCGAAGGTGGTGATCTCATCGCTGAATTCGATGATGTCGATTTTCTCGCCGCGCAGCTCGCGAATGATCGACTGCACGCGCATGCCCTTCATGCCCACGCACGCGCCCACGGGGTCCACGTCCTTATCGCGGCTCTGCACGGCGATCTTGGTCCGCTCGCCGGCCTCGCGCGCAATGGCGCGGATAACCACCGTGTTGTCGTAGATCTCGGGAACCTCGGACTGGAACAGGTTCTGCACCAGCTCCGGTGCGGCGCGGCTCACAATCACCTGCGGTCCCTTGGCCGCGCGATCCACCTTCAGCAGCACCACGCGCACGCGCTCGCCCACACTGAACTGCTCCAGCCGCGATTGCTCGCGCTTGGGACAGCGGGCCTCGGCCTTGCCCAGGTCGAAAATGATGTCCTGGCCTTCGAGGCGCTTGACAGTCGCATTCAGGACTTCCTTTTCGCGGTGCGCGTACTCCTGGAAAACCGTGTCGCGCTCGGCCTCGCGCACCTTCTGGAAGATGATCTGCTTGGCCAGTTGCGCGGCAATGCGCCCCAGCGGGCTGGTGTCGCGATAGATGCGGATCTCGCTGCCAACTTCCACGCCTGGAGCCATCTCGTTGGCCTCCGCGAGCGTGATCTGATTCACGGGATCCTCGATCTGGTCCTCGTCGGCGACCACCGTCTTATAGATGTAGGCCGTAATTTCGCCGGTCTCCTTGTTCAGTTCCCCGCGCATGTTTTCCTGGGTCTTGTAGAATTTGCGCGTGGCCAGGGCGATGGCCTCTTCGACCGCGCCGACAACGATGCTGGGGTCGATGCCCTTCTCCTGGCTCAGGAGCTCGATACTCTGATACAAAACGCTGGTGGCCATACTCTGACTACTCTCTTCTGTGCCCGGCGGGGAGGCGATTACGGCCCCCAGCCGGTGCTGTTGAATCTCGTTGAAAGCTACCCTCCAGCTTCCTGCTCCTAGCCATTCGGCTGCAGGAACCAACATCGTTGCTTCAACCGCCAAAGAGCAAGGAGCGAGTGGCTCGAAGCTAGCAGCTAGATCTCCGGCACCAGATTCGCCCTCTCAATGTTGCCGCGGGCGATCTCTATTGTGTTCACGCCCGCCTTCCAACCCAACGACGAAGACCTGTCTTTGGGGCCCCTTGCCTTGCGGCTCTTGCCCGCCGCGGCGGGCTTCACAGCCGCCAGGTCGAGCGTGATCATTCCCGTTTCCGACGAAGCTTGCGGCCCCGCCACGAGCCTTCCCTGCCAGTGCAGGTTGTTGCGGATCGGCTCGAAGGTCCGCACCTTCACGAGGCAGCCTACAAACCGTTCGAAGTCCTCCGGCCGGCTCAACTTGCGATCCAGGCCGGGCGAGCTCGGCCTCCAGCGTGTATGCTGCGCCGGGAACCAGGTCCTCCACGTCGAGCAAAACTCCAAAATCGCGGCTGAACGCCGCGCAATCCTCGTGCGTCAAGCCGGAAAGCTGCTCCACCGTGAGCGACCCTTCCAAAAGCCTCCCCGGCAAACCCTCTACACCGGCCTCAGCCGCCGCTTTCAGTTGCGCACGGCCCTCGGCATTCTTTTCGAGGGTCACGCGCAGGGTGCGGTCTTTCGCCGTGCCGGTGAACTCGATGTCGACCATTTCGAGCCCGTGCGAAGCTGCGACCCGCTCCGCCGCCGACCGGATTGCGTCCAAACTGACCGCCATCGTTCCTACACCCCATCAAGCAATCATTTCTTGCTGGGGCCCCTATTCCTGCGCTACCTACAGGCGGTTGACTCTTAATGGGTTGCGCGCCAAAAGCCCAGTGTGCGCACCTGGGCAATTTGCCCCAAATAAAAAGTGGGCCGTAAGCCCACTCATCTCTCCGCCAGCCGGTGCGCACATAGTCAGAACCTGGCGGACAAACGCGTCTGCATGGTCAGAATACCGCGAATTGCGGGGAAATTCAACCGCCTGCGGCGGGTTTGGCGCCGCTCGTGGCTGGACGGGATGGCGCAGGACGTCTTCGGAGAGAATTGGGGGCGCTTGACGGTTTCCGCATTTACGCCAGGCTGAAAGTATGTCCAGCGGAATTTCAGTCAGATAGGCAGTAGTGAGCCGAATCTGACAGTGGCGCCGGGTGGTGATTCCCAAGCGCATCCTCGATGCCTCAAGCTTCGAGCGGGCGACTTTGTCGAGGTCAGCGCCGAGGACGGGGGCCTGCAAATTCGCCCCACGCGGCTCGTGGATATCGAGGACGCTGTTTTAGCGCTGGCGAAGGGGCGAAGGTGCGCCGTGGCGAAACGGAGATCATGGCGGGAGGTTTGAGAGCCTGGCGGACGGCAAAAAATGAACTGGCCTGTTGATGAAGATTCCGTCCAGCGAAGGGAGTGCCGTACTCGCCTCTGACCACGACAGCGAAGCCCCGCAGGCCGCCGTTGCCGCCAGGCGATGCTTCCGTTCGCCTCACGATTTGCTTTGCGCGGCGCACAGCAAGGCGCGACAATAGCGGAATGAAGTGGCTTCGCGTTTCCGCCCTTGCTCTTATCGTTATCTCCTCAGGACTACCCTCACTCCGCGCGCTGGATAAGCAGCCCGCCGGCGTCTACCATGCGCGGCGCGTGGCCCTGGCGGCTAAGCTGGAGGGAGGCGTGGCCGTGCTCCTAGCCGCGGAAGAGTCAGAACTGGGCTTCATGCCCTACCGGCAGGATTCGAATTTCTATTACCTGACCGGCTGGAACGAGCCTGGCGCGGCGCTCTTGATCGTGGGCGACGCGCCGCAGGCGGCCGCACCGCGCACTTACAAGGAGATTCTGTTTCTACCTGCGCGCAACCTGCGTATGGAAAAGTACACCGGCGTGAAGATGGATGCTGCCACGCCGGGAGTCGAGGAGGCTGCGGGCGTGGACAACGTGGAACCGATGACCGAGCTGCCGGCGGAGTTGAGCCGGCTGCTGGCCGCCGACCACTCGCTCTTCAACAATTTGTGGACACAGCCTGATTCACCCGCGGCCACCGCGCTGCTCAGCTTTACAGCGGTCACGCTGGGAACGGCGACCGCTCCGCAGCCCCACGACGCAACCAGCCCGATCATGCCGCTGCGCCAAGTCAAGGACGATGGAGAGATCGAGCTCATCAAGAAGGCGTCGGTGGCGTCGGTGCTGGCTCAGCGCGTGATGATGCAATGGTGGGTGAAGCCGGGCATCACGGAGCGCGCCATCGCTGGAGCCATGACTGCTGTGTGGATGGAGAACGGCTGTGAGCGGCCGAGCTATTCGCCCATCGTGGGCTCGGGGATCAACTCGACCATCCTGCACTACTCGGCCAACGACCGCACGATGGAGGACGGCGATATTCTTCTGGTTGACGCGGCCTGCGAGTACTCGATGTATGCCGCCGACATCACGCGCACCTTGCCGGTGAACGGCCATTTCACTCCCCGGCAGCGTGAGATTTACTACATCGTGCTCGGCGCGCAGCAGGCGGCCATCAACGCATTTGTAGCCGGCAAATCGACGATCAACGACCGCGACCGCCAGGACCCGAACTCGCTCGACACGGTGGCCTACAACTACATCAATACGCACGGCAAGGACCTGCACGGCCAGCCGCTGGGCCAGTACTGGCTGCACGGGCTGGGCCACCTGATGGGCATCGACGTGCACGATCCGGCCATTTACCCGGTGGTGCTCAAACCGGGAATGGTCTTCACCATCGAGCCGGGCATCTACATTCCCGAGGAGAAGCTGGGCGTGCGCATCGAGTGCGACTTCCTGGTGGGCTCCGATGGAAAGCTGATCGATCTCGATGCCGGGCTGCCGCACACCGCCGGATGAGATCGAAGCAGCGATGCAGGCGAAATAAGTAGACAGTATGGACCCGCTTGACGCCATGCAGATCCGAGTCAACTCGATGCGCTTAGCCGCGCCTTCAGCGAACAATTGCTGGCCTGCCTTGACGAGTGCGCGCGCGGGCGCCGGGGGCTGTTCACAGAGTACGTCAGCGAGGCGACGACGAAGGCATCTGGCCTGAGGCAGCGCGGCTGCGCGAGCTGGCGGTTGCGCTGCAAGATGTTCTTGCCCAGTACGACGAGCGCAATGCGCTCTGCGACGAATTCCTTGATCTGTGCACCATTCACGGCGAAAGCCATCGCGGCGAGCGCAAGCTGGCGCGGGCGTTCTTGGAGCGGATCGAACGCGGCGAGGTGGGAACGCCCACGGAAGAGGAGCGGAAGCCATGGTAATTCCCCGCGCATTCTCGCTTCTGCCGCCGGAAACGCCACGGTGACCGTGCTTGCGATCGCAACCGGGAGGCTGCGGACGCGAACGTCGAACTCAATGGCACAAATCAGTGGCAATGCCAGCAACAGCACTCTTACCACTGCACGCCCGGATACAGGCTCGGCAGCCGGTAAACGTGGAACTGGTCGGCGTCGGGTGTGTATCCCTGCCACACCACCTGCAAAGCCTGCGGATTCAGCTCCTGCACGAACGCGCCACGCACCGTTGCGCAGAAGTTCACTTCCATATCCCCGTTCGCGAGCAGCTCGGCATTGCCGCCAAAGAAGCTGAAATAGGTGTCCGGCAGAACGTAATGCGTAATCATGGTCGCCGTCATGTTGGTTTCATTGATCTCCAACAACGGCATCGTTGAATAACATTGCGCTGTCGTCGGCTTGTACGGCAGGCAGAGCACCTGTCCCGACGGGAACATCCGGTCGTTCCCGTTGTCCATCATCCCGATACGAAAAACGCCGGTCGTATTCGGCGTAAAGTAGCTCATTCCGTGCTGCGCGTAGAACCAGTCCGTCGGATCGGTGGCGTTCACCAGCTTGAAGTCGCCGCCCTCGCCGAGGTGCCACATCACCGCGCCCGAGCCCGTGCCGTCGAGGAAGTTGATCTTGATCACCCAATTCTGGTGGCGCATCGACAGCAGAAGATTGTGATCGTCGCTCGAATAGAGCATTCCGTTGGAGTGTGTCCAGTCGGGAAAATTCATCGGACGCCGGTTGATATCCAGATGATCGAAGGTATTCCACACCCAGTCGGGATTGAAGTTCTGGTCCACATCGACAAGCGCGTCGCCGATCACAGTGGTGGCGCCCGTTGTTCCTTGCAGGTTGTTGAAGGTTCTGGTGTAAGTCGCCAGCAGCACCATGTGCCCGTTGGGCAGCGGCAACACAGCATGATGGAAGCTTCCGAGCCGGTACAGATTGCCTTCCGCGTCGCGGAAGTTTCCTGCTGCGAGCTTCTGGTTCAGAGTATCCATGTCGAGGCTGTTCACCGTGTTTCCCGCCAGATCGATCTCCCGCACCTCGTTGATCACGCTGGAACTCTGCGCGGTGGTCATCGACGAGAGATACGATATGACCATCAGCAGATCGCCATTGGGGAGCAACTGTATGCCCTGAACGAGGTCAGTCGATGTGTGTGGATAGGAATAGGTCCAGATCACGTTGCCGCTCAGGTCAGTGGCAAAAGCCTGGACATCGCTGGTCGGAGAAATCGTGTTCCACAGCTCGATGCCCGGCTGCGGTGCGGCTCCTGCGGGTGTGGAAACCTGAGCAGGCGAGGTCTGCGGGGGCAGATCCGTCGTGCAGGTATGATCCGCGTCATTATAGGTGGCGCCATTGTTCAGCGTCACCTGCGCCCGCATGTGATAGAGGGTCTGGCCCAGCATTCCGGCCACATAGATCTGCACCTCACCCCCATTCGCAGATGGAGTAGGCACCTGCCATGTGTTCAGCCCGTAACTGGTCGTCGTCCCAAACTGCACACTCATCTTTCCCGGCGCGGGTAAATAAAGTGAATACTGCGCGACCTGCGGATTTCCAAGCTCAAAGGGACAGGTCACCTGGGCGGGCGCTATGATCGAGACCACCGCCGTGGCGTAATTCTGTTGTGGCGACGCCGTCAGTGCCACCGTCACGGTCACGTTTTCGCTTTGCGACACGGTAGCTGGCGTGGTGTATTTTCCCGTTCCGTCCACTGTACCCACCGAGGCATTTCCGCCCGCGACACCGTTTACCAGCCACTCTGTCGGCGCTCCGCCGGCGCCCATTACCGTGAACTGGGTTGTCTGCCCAGCCGCCAGGGCCACATATTGCGGCGAGATGGTGAGTGACCCGCCCTGGCCGGTAACGGGAGGCGGGCCGCCGGGCGGATCGGGAACCGGGCTCTGCGGCGTCACCTGCGTGTTGCGGAAACTGGCGTTGCACCCGGCTAAAGCAATTGCGAGGCAAAGCATCATCAAGCCGCGGACTCCCTTGTCGTGGCGGCGCAATGCGTATGTCGCAAACCTGCCGCATGGCGCTGGATGCCGGGAACGACAGCTCTCGCGGGTTCTCAGCGTGGAATGCATAGGAAAGAGACTGTCGCGCTGAAATGCAGAGCCATGAGGAAGTTGTAGGTTGTTGTCCATGCCCGTGGCCGGTGACGAAGCATCCCACTCCGCCGCGATCACAACATGAAGGAGCGGGACGCATCCTGTTCTGTTTGGCCTTGCGTTACCAGCGAATACCGAAGCTAACCGGGAGCACCTTCGTGCCCGCGGCTACACTCGTAGTTCCCAGTCCATTCGGCTGCGTGGTTACCGCCGGCGTATCGACGTCGAGATAGCGGACCTCGGCGAAGAGCCTGGTCTTGCTGTCGCCATACATGCCACCCAACCTGTGCTGGTACCCTCCGCCGATGTTGAAGCCGCCTTGGTTCGAGGAAAAATGACCTACGACCTGGGGTGCGTATCCGACACCGCAATAGTAGAATTCGCAGTACGTTTCCGGCTCAACGTCGGTGAAGCTCGTCACCTTGCGATAAAAACCGCCGCCGCCGGTGATGTACACATCGTTGGCGGCCTTAGGAAAAAGGTCGACTACCGGATCGATGGTAAAGGACCAGATGTGCGCGTGGCCGCCCTCTGCACCGGCTTCGGCGATAATCGCGCCGGGAATCTTGTCGTCCATGAACTGGTATTCGACGAGGGCCGCAAGATATTTGTTGAAGTTGAACCCTCCGCCCACGGTAAACTGACCGCCCCAGGTGATGTAGGTCTTGTCGCCGGCAGGCGCGTTGGCGCCGCCGCCGGCCTCAAAGGTGAGGTGGTTGAAGAGACCGCGTTTTTCACCGCCTCCGTAGCCTCCACCGTTCCCGTATTGGCCCGACCCGCCGCCGGACGCGGAGGCGCCGGGAGCAGGGTTATCGGGCAGCGAAAACTCGCTGAGCTGCAGACCCGATGCGATCAGTCCCGCCTGGCTGGAAGAGTACCCGGCAGCACTGGGCTGATCCTGGGCGAGAGCGGACTGAGCGATCGCAACGCTGCCCGCAAGCAGAACCGCAAGCCAAATCCAACTGGCGCGAGGAATCAACGGCATGAAAGTCGTGAAGGGCATCACATTAACCTCAAGCATTGAATTTTGTTCAATTTCCGGGGGAAAAACGCCTCTGAATCATATTAGACACGGAATGCTGCCAGAGGTTGCCTGAATTAGCGGATTGTTTCCCTTTGGGTGGGATACCTGATGTTCTGCTGGAGGAACTTACCAGCGCCAGAATGATGCTTTTCCGATCCGCCCGATTTGACAGCGTTGATAGATCCCAAGCCGATTATCACTCAAAGGCCGGAGTGGCTACTCCGGCCTGTGGGTTCGCTTGCCGACTCCCTGGATTGCCAACTTGCCTGCCCACCTCAGCCCTGAATATCGAACTGCTCCGGATGCAGAGTGGGATCGCTCTTGACCAGTACGTTCTTGCCTACCAGTTCCTCGAAGTCGTTCAGCCAGCGGTTGCCGTTCGACTTGAGGACCTTCACCGTTTCAGGATTCACGCGCAGCATCACATCGGCGTTTTCGAAGTGCTTCCGCATCTTGCGCATCTCGATGTAAATCTCATTGCACACCGTGGTCGGGCTCTTCACCATGCCGGTGGCCTGGCAAGTGGGGCAGGGCACGCTGAGAGTCCGCTCCAGCGACTGCTTCACGCGCTTGCGCGTGATCGCCACCAATCCGAAGTCGTTGAACTGCAGAACCTTGGTGGGCGCGCGGTCGCTTTTGAGCGCCTCTTCGAGCGCCGCCATCACCTTGAAGCGGTTCTTGCGCTCGTCCATGTCGATGAAGTCGATCACGATGATGCCGCCCAAGTCGCGCAACCGAATCTGGCGCACAATCTCCGGCACGGCATCGAGGTTGGTCTTGAGGATGGTGTCCTCAAGCCGCGCCGACTTTCCGACATACTTCCCGGTGTTGATATCGATTGCGACCAGCGCTTCCGTCTGGTTGATCACGATCGACCCGCCCGATTTGAGCCACACCTTCGATCGCAGCGCCTTGGAAATCTCCTCTTGAATGCCGAAGTGCTCGAAGAGCGGAGTCTCCTTGGTATAGAGCTTGACGCGGCGCACCAGCGAGGGCGAGAAGCGGTTGAGGAAACGGACGATGCGCTCGTAGTCCTCCTGGCTATCGACCCAGATGGAGGAGAAGTTGGCGCTCACCTGGTCGCGAAGAATGCGCTCGATGAGCGACAGGTCGTGGTAGATGAGAGCCGGCGACTTGGAGGATTCCGAGCGTTGCTTGATTTCATTCCAGAGATTCATCAGGAAGCGCAGATCGGCGCGAAGCTCCTCTTCCGAAGCGCCTTCGGCTGCAGTCCTCACGATGAATCCGCCGGGCGCTTCGCCGCGCTCGTGCGTGAGAATCCGCTTGAGGCGATGGCGCTCCTCGTCGGAAGCGATCTTGCGGCTGACGCCGACGTGGGTGACGGTCGGCATGAAGACCAGGAACCGGCCTGGCAGCGCAATGTGGCTGGTGATGCGCGCCCCCTTCTTGGCGATGGGCTCCTTGGCGATCTGCACCAGGATCTCCTGGCCGGACTTCAAGAGATCAGAGATGATGGGCAGGTCTGATGTCTGAGCCGAGCGGCGCGACGGTCCACGGCGATGGCCCTGAACGCCGCGGCCACGTTGTCCGCGGCCGCCGCGATCGCGGCGCTCGCGGCCAGGCGCGGGCTGCGCACCCGTCGAGGACTCCTCTTCCTCCTCTGCGGTCTCGAACTCTTCCTCTTCGCCATTCTTTTCGTCCAGGTTCATCTGGATGCGGTGATCGAGATGAGCCTCCTGAAACATCTCGCCCAGTTCGCCCGTGCGCAGATGGCTGGGAAGCGTCTCCTCTTCGTAGTCGTCGAGATCGTGCACCTCGGGCTTGTGCCGGCGATGGTGCGGCGCGGCTTCAAGCTCCTCGCCTTCGATCAGTTCTTCCTCGACCACGCCATCGCCGGGAGCATAGGTGGAAACAGAAACGGCGGGAGCGGGCGTCTTGCTGCTGGCGGCCGCCTCGCCATCCTTCTTCTTCTTGCCGCCGAAGCCAAAGAGCCGGAAGCCCGTAGGTGAGGACGGATCGATGCGGTGGGATGCAGACGCATCCCCTTCCTCCTCTGGCGCCGAAGAATTTTCGGCCGAGGTTGCGGGCTCGGTTCCGGCAATTTTGGAGTCATCCGGTGCGGAGGGATTTGACTCCCCGGAATCGGTATCGGTCACAATGGGGCCTTCGGCGGTCTCCACAGTAGCCGGTTCTTTGTCCGTGAGCGGTTCGACCGCGTCCGGGGCGAGTTCATCCTCCTCAAATTCGAGGGCGAACTCTTTCGGCGCAGCAGCCTCGGCTTCGCAAAGCGCGGGCAGAGCAGGCTCCTCGATCTCCTCGATGGCTTTCTCGTGCGCGAGGTCAGTCGTGGGCGCAGCGGAGAAACCGCTTGACGGCTCTTGAGCGGCTTCGCGTTGAGGTTCCGTCCTGGATTCGGTTGGCGGCTCAGGCTGGCGGCGATGCCGCGAAAGCGATTCGCCGGGCAAAAGACCGCTGCCGTCCCACCGGAGCGGCGCCTCAACCAACGTCGACGGCCTGGATGTGTTCCCCGGGCGCGACGGGACGGCCGGCTCCGCCGTGGTTCTTACGGTTCCAGCGGCGAGCGCGCCACCATACTTCGAAAGTGATTCGCCCGGCAGCACAATGGCCGCTGGAACATGATGGCTGCGCGGCGCGTGTGGCGCAATGGGAGCCTCGGACGCATGAATCGCCGGCGCAAGCTCGGTTTTGGCAGGCGACTCCGCCTCAGCCTCCGCAACCACACCTGATTCTGGTGGACCTTCAACTGAGACGTCCGGGCCTCGACCGCCACGGCGGCGGCGCCGGCCACGCCAGCGGCGTGCGCCAGTCTCTCCAGTTCCCTGAACTCCTTCTGTCTGCCCTGAATCAGCCGGGAATTCAGGAGCGGATGAAGCGGAGGTTTCCTCTACAGCTTCTTCCGCTGGGGGGAATTCCTGACTTACTTCGTGTCTGGGTTCTGCCTTCTGGCCGTGACGCGGGCCGCGTTCTTCCTGGCGGCCTCTTTTCCACCCCGTCGGCGACGTGGACGCCGGGGTACCCTTCAGGGTCGGGGCATCGCCGGGGGCTCCGGCTCCGCTGCGATCGAATTCATGGGGATGCCGGACCTCGCGAGGAGCCTGGCCGGCTCCGCTCGCCGCGGCTCTTTCCAACTCGTCGGTCTCTTCCTGATCTTCGAGCTCGATGAAGTCGGTTACGTAGAGGAACGCATCGCGCTCCAGGCCCAGGTCGACAAATGCCGACTGCATGCCGGGTAAGACGCGCGTGACGCGGCCGTTGTAAATGGAACCCGCGAGAGTGTACTCGTTTTCGCGTTCGTAGTAAATTTCCGCGAGTTGATCGTCTTCTAAGATCGCAAGCCGCGTTTCATGCGGCGTGCTGGAAATGCAAATTTCTTTTGCCATCGTACCTTTCCGTCCGGCAGCTCAAAGCTGCCGGTACACGCGGCAAGGTCGGATGGAAACGCGCACGGTCGGCAAAGGAAGGTATGGGCGGATCACCTGGAGGGCGCTCGAGTTTGGGCCTCAATGTGGGGGCTTTGCCCAAGGGCGGCGAACCCATGCGGACATCGAAGAAAACGAGCCGAACGGGCTGCTGTTTGCGGTGATCCGAAGGCAGAGAGTTTGTGGCCACCAATGCCGGCAAAATGGAATTAGCCGGCGGGGCCGTTCGACCAGCGGCAATTGCAGGGAAGTTCCGCGCCGGGGAACCGGGGAATCTGTCTCCCGAACTGCCCACGCGCTCCTTGCAATGTGCGAGCCGGAAATGGTCTTCCCGTCTCTGCGTACTCATAAACCCAATCCTGCCGGGCGCGATCCATCGGGACCATGCCGGCGAAATGCTTGAAATTCCTCTCTTGCGGCTTCTCGCGATCCCCCGATCGCTTGAGAACAACGCAAGAGCCAAACTTTTTGGACGACACCTCAACCGGATGGATCGAGATGCGTCAGTTGACGAACCGGCGCATGCGGACATTCATTGCCACGCCCAGCGCCAGGAACGTAAACAGCACCGAAGATCCGCCGTAACTCATTAAAGGTAAAGGAATTCCGGTGACGGGCATCAACCCGATGACCATGCCTACGTTGACCGCGATCTGAAAGGTCAACACAGCCACGATTCCCATGATAATGAGAGAACCGGGCAGGTCGGCGGCTGTTTGAGCGTTTTGAATCAAACGCATCAATATTAGGAAGTATAGCAGCAGGATAAAAAACGCGCCCACGAAACCGTGCTCCTCGCTAAACGCGGCAAAGATAAAGTCCGTATAGGGAATGGGCAGGAAATAGCCTTGGGTCTGGGTGCCCTTTTCCAGGCCTTTGCCCCAAATGCCGCCTGATCCGACGGCAATCTCCGACTGCAGCACTTGGTAGCCCGAGCCCCGGGGGTCGTTTTGAGGATTGACGAAGGCCGTGAGCCGGGCCTTCTGGTACGGCTTTAGGAATCTGCCGCTGGACCAGGCACCGCCGACAAGAACCGCCCCTACTGCGAGCAGGATCAGGCTTTGGCGGAGGTTGATCCCGCCCAAAAACAGGCCGGCGACTAGAATCGGCGTGTAGGTCAGAGTGGTTCCAAGATCGGGCTGCTTCAACACCAGTAGCATGGGAATTCCTACCAGCGCGAAGGCCTTGAAAATCTCCCTCCACGTCACACTGCGTCCGCCCAGATTGGCGAAGTAGCGCGCCACGGCAAGAATCAGAACCAGCTTGACGTACTCGGATGGCTGCACCAGCATGGGGCCGAGTTTGATCCATCGCCGTCCGCCCAAAGCTTTGTGGCCAAGGGGTGACAGAACCGCAGCCAGAGCCAGAAGGCCGATACCGTAAGCCCAGGGAGCCCAGTCGATCACGCGATGGTAATCGATCTTGGCGAAGACGAACATGGCTGCCACACCGGCCGTCACCCAGAAGATTTGCCTGGTTCCGAAGCCGGCAAACTTTGTGTGCATCGTTGCCGAGTGCACCTCGAGGACCGACAAAGCGCAGAGCAGAAGCACAAGGCCCAGCAAAGCCCAATCGAAATCTCGAAAGCTGAGGAAGCGGCGCAAAGGCATGGCAGCTATGGTTCCTTCCGTCGCGCGGGCAGTATTGCGGCCACCTGCGAAGGAGTCCGACCCGGAGGCGCCGCCTGCGAAGATCCACGGCTGGTTGCGCTTTTCGGTGTTGGCTTCGCGCCCGGTGCGTTCGCCGCCACAATGCCGTGGCTATCGACAAAAAAGCGCCCGCCCTGAAGCCGCGTCGCGGCTGGCGCGTTCGTGGATTTGTTGTCGCCGGTTCGAGAGTCGGGCACGGACCACACAGCGCCGACCTCAACAGGCGCCGCAGTCTTCTCGGGCGGCAGGTTGTGCGCCTCGCGGCGCTTCTTGTTCACGAAGGCCGCCACCACTTCGGCACCAATGCGCGCGGGATAATAGCTGAACTCCCCGTTTTCCCAAAGGACAGCCACCACCAGCTCGGGGTTGCGCCGCGGCACTACGCCCACAAACCATACATTGGGGTACGTGCTCCGCCCTTTGTTGGTTTTCTCCAGCGCCTCGTGGCTCATCTGTTGCGCCGTGCCCGTCTTTCCCGCGATATCGATGCCTTCAAGGTGCGCCGAGCCCGCCGTGTGATACAAGCCGGGCTCCGTCACCTCCGCCATGCCGTTGGTAATAATGTCCCAGTTCGCCGGATCGATAGGAACATAAGCGTCGCCCGTTCCGGGGAAGCTGTCGAGCAGCGATTTGCGGAAATCGGCGGGAAGCTGGTCGGGAAAGACCGAATGCGGCCGCACCAAGTGGCCTCCCGAGGCGATGCCGCCGATGATGCGCGCCAGTTGGATCGGCGTTGCTTCAATCGCCCCCTGCCCAATGGCCACGTCGAGCGTCTCGTCGGGATACCAGCGGTGATGAAAGTTCTTGATCAGCCAATCGGGCGAGGGCATCAGTCCCGCCTGCTCTCCCGGCAGGTCGATTCCCGTCTTCTCGCCGAAGCCGAATTCGGTCGCGTACTTCACGATCCGGTCGATGCCCAGCTTGTCGCCGAGCATGTAGAAAAACGTGTCGCAGGAGTAGGGAATCGCGTTGTAGATGTCCACCGCTCCGTGATGCTCGTCGCAATGATGGTAGTACCCATATGGTCCCCATCCGCCCGTGCAGACGATATGCATGTTCTGCGCAATGCCTTCCTGAAGACCCGCTACGGACATGAGGACCTTGAAGGTCGAACCGGGCGCGAGCCTGCGCCTGGATGGCCTTGTTCATCAATGGATGGTCAGGGTCAGTGACGAGCTTGTTCCAGTCGGCGCGATCGATTTTGACGGCAAAATCGTTGGGGTCGAAGCTGGGACGCGAGACCATGGCGAGAATCTCGCCGTTCCGCGGATCCATGGCCACGATCGCGCCGTTGCGGTCGCCCAGGGCGAGTTCGGCGGCGCGCTGCAGGTCGTTGTCGATGGTGAGCCTGAGATCCTGGCCGGGTATTGCGTGCTGGATGCCGAAATAACCCACTTCTCGCCCACGGCTGTCGACGACCACCTCGCGCGAGCCGTCCTGGCCGCGGAGCAGCGCATCGTAGGTCTCCTCTACGCCTGCTTTGCCCACCACGTCACCCGGCTCGTAGTAGGCGAAGCGCGGATTGTTCAAATCGTCCTCGCTCAGCTCACCCACGTAACCGATCAGATGAGCGGCAAAACCATCACGCGGGTAAAGTCTGCGCTCCTCGTCGATGGTTTCGAGCTCCGGCAACTCATTACGGTGCGCCGCGATGAAGGCTTGCTCGTCGGCGGTGACGTCCGGCTTGATCGGAATCGGCTGATAGCCGGGCTCGGAGCGATAGCGGTGCAACGTGGCGCGCAGCTGATCCAGATCAAGATCCAGGCCGCGCGCAATCAACGGCAGATCCGCGTCCACATTGCGGCTCTGCTCGCGTACCAGGAAACAAGAAACCGACGGGTAGTTGTCGACCACAAGGCGGTTCTCGCGGTCGAAGAGCTTGCCGCGCGGCGCCAGGATCGGCTCTTTGCGAATGCGGTTCTGCTCGGCTAGCACGCGGTAGTTCTCCACGTTCAGCACTTGCAGCCGCCACAAGCCCGCGGCCAGGGCCAGCATCATCAGAAGGATGCCGTATTGGACCACCGTCAGCTTGACTGTGGAGAGCTTTTCGCCGCGTGTGCTGCTTGAAACCATCATCCTGCGCTTGCTTCTAGGATACAGCCACGTTCCTTTTCTTACCGGCTTCGCGTCTCATGGGTTCGTGCCCGTCGCCTGCCGTTTATGAATTCGCTTATGAGCGCTCAGCGCGTCAGTCTCTCAATCCTTGATTTGCAGACGGTCGAGCAACGGAAACAGCGCCAGCGCAATCAGCCCGTTACCCACGGCGCGAAGGAGCTCAGTCAGCGACTTCCAATCGATCGCGAGGCCCAACAGGAAGCGGGTCACGAAAAGATAAATGGCGCTGGAGAGCAGGGAGAGCACGAAGGTGAGCAACACGCGGATGGTGTGGTTATCGACGTCGACGCGAATGCCCACAGACCCCGCCAGAAAGCCGACGGCCGTCTTGGCGATGCCGTTGATGCCAATGGCGTATTGGGAGAGCGCATCTTCGAACAGACCCATGACCGCTCCCATCACGGCGCCCTGCAAGGGATTGCGGCGGCCCAGGGCAAAGTAAATGGTGATTACGAGCGGCAGATCGAACCAGGCGTAGCGGCCGACGACGCGCGGCAGCCATGCCTGCAACACCAGAGCACCGAGCACAACCAACGTGTAAACCAGCAGCGGATAGCGGCGGATCTCTATTTCGCGCCGGAATTCGGCACCGAACACGGACATGGCTACGGATTCCTCTGCGGTGTCGTTTGCGGCTTGGAATGCGATGCAGGCGGGACCGTGCCGCCGTGATCCGAGGCAGTGGGCGGGACTGAGGAACTCTCTGGCTGGTGCTCGGGCGTAGAGTTCGTGCCGGGCTCAGCGCCGGACGAATCGGCAGCGCCGGGTGAGAACTCATCAGGACGCAGCGGTTGCGGCGGCCGCGCAGCGGGATTCGGGTTGCTGCTGTCGTGTAAGGGCTGCTGATCGGGAGGAGCATTGGGGTCGATCAGTCCGGGAAGTTTCTCCGCCATGATCTCGGAAGCCTTCACCTGGTCCTTAATGGCGGCCGGAGCCGATCCCTGTTCTGCCTCGCTGGCAGTGATGTCCTGCTGCTCCTGGGGCGAGAAGCGCGGCTCGGTAGAAGTAATCACCAGCACTTCGTCGAGGCGGTCAAGATGCGCGGCCGGCTTCACGAGGATGTCGATGAAGGCGTCGCGGTCAGGATCGCGCACCACTCTTTCGACCACACCTACAGGCAGCCCGCGCGGAAAGATCAGGTCTCCCCCGGCAGTAAGGACCTGCTCGCCAGGCTGAATACGTTGATCGGCCAGGATCCCCACCACTTCCAGCCGGCCCAAAGCGTCGCCGCGAAGAATGCCTCGAATGCGCGTTGTCTCCAGGATCACGCCCGCGCCGCTGGAGGGATCGTTGACGGCCAGCACCTGCGCGGTGTGGGGAAAGACATCGCGCACCTTGCCCACGATACCGTCCGCAGTAATCACCGCCATATCCGACTTCAGGCCGTCGCGCCCGCCCTTATCGATATAGAAGACATGCGAGCGGTCACTGCCGCTGGAGCCGTAAACCTGTGCGGCCACCGTGGTGTAGATGTACCTTTGCTGGAAGCCAAGCAACGCCTGCAGCCGCTGGCCCTGGCGAGCATCCTCAAGCAACGCAGCCTCCTCGAGCCGGAGCCGGTCAACGGTTTTCTGGAGGTCCTGGTTCTGCTGGCGGACATGGAACAGGTCGATGTAGTTGGACCACAGGCTCGCAATTCCGGTGTTGCAGGCGTGAATCAGCCGCTCCGGCGGCGAAATCACGGCGTTGGCCCACAGGCGGATGAGGCGCACGCCGCTTGGATCCGTGGAATCGAGAGTGCTCATGCCGCTGCTGGTCCGGCGAACCTGCACCGCCAAACCGGCGAGCTGCGCCATCAGGAGGGCCAGCAGCACCACGAGGTTCCGATAGCGTGCGATGAACGATTCCATAAAAGCCAGCGGTCAGTAGTCAGTGAGCGGTGAACAGTAAGCGGTTGCAGGTTGGAGCGGTTTTCACTGTTCACTGACCACTGTTCACTGTCCACTGCTTCAATCGATCTTGATTTTGCGCAACAGGCGGAAGTCCGAGAGCATTTTGCCCGTGCCCAGAACCACGCTCGCCAGCGGATCGTCGGCCACGGAAACAGGCAACCCGGTCTCCTCGCGAATGCGCTTGTCAAGATTCTTGAGCAGTGCGCCGCCGCCGGTGAGCACAATGCCGCGATCGCTGATGTCGGCCGAAAGCTCGGGCGGCGTGCGCTCCAGCGCCACGCGAATGGCGTTCATGATCACGGCGATGCACTCGCCCAGCGCCTCGCGAATCTCGCTGTCGTCGATGGCGATGGTCTTGGGAACGCCCTCGATCAGGTTGCGTCCCTTGATCTCCATGGTCAGCGGCTTATCCAGCGGAAAGGCCGATCCGATCTCAATCTTGACCTGCTCGGCGGTGCGTTCGCCAATGAGCAAGTTGTATTTCCGCTTCAGGTAATTGGTGATGGCCTCGTCCATCTGGTTGCCGGCCATGCGTACGGAGCGCGAGTAAACAATCCCCGAGAGCGAAATCACCGCGATGTCGGTGGTACCGCCACCGATATCCACCACCATGTTCCCCGAGGGTTCGGTGATGGGCAGTCCTGCGCCGATGGCCGCCACCATGGCCTGCTCCACCAGATACACTTCGCTCGCCTTGGCGCGGTAGGCGGAATCCTCGACCGCGCGCTTCTCAACCTGCGTGATCTCTGACGGCACGCCGATCACGATGCGCGGATGCACCAGCATCTTGCGGTTGTGCGCCTTCTGGATAAAGTAGTTGAGCATCTTCTCGGTGATTTTGAAGTCGGCGATCACGCCGTCCTTCATAGGCTTAATGGCCACAATGTTGCCGGGCGTCCGCCCCAGCATTTCCTTGGCCTTGTTGCCCACGGCCTCCACTTCACCGGTGTTCTTGTTGATGGCTACAATCGACGGCTCGTTGACAACGATGCCCTTGCCGGCCGCGTAAACCAGAGTGTTTGCGGTACCCAGATCGATGGCCAGATCGCTGGAAAACATGCTGAAGAGCGAGCGAATCCCATGGGACCGCGACGAACGAGAATGGTAACCGTTCAATGACATGGAGAAATTGAATCTACCTCACAGCCTATTGTACGGCCAGTTACCGTTGCCCGCAGCAGCAGCCCGCACACGACAGTAACGGCTGCAGCTTCTGGCGTGCCGCCTTAGTAAACGGGAGTCCACGACAGTCCGCCGGAGTTTCCCCGGCTGGCCGGAACCCTCTCTTCGGGCGTAGGCTGTTTGGCGGATTCAATTGCAGTCGGGCAAGGGGCCGGCAGCGCCAAGACCCGCTTCTGGCCTCCGTTCACTGTCTTTCGAGGCTCTTATGACCTATCCGACATACCACAACCTGATTGGCGGCCAGTGGGTCGCCGCGGCGACCGGCAAAACCATCCTTAACCTCAACCCCGCCGACCACTCTGACATCGTGGGCGCGTTCCCCTCTTCGCATGCCGAGGATGTGGCCATGGCTGTCGTGTCGGCGAGAAAAGCATTCTCCGCGTGGCGGCTGGTTCCCGCGCCCAAGCGCGCCGAGATCCTCGTCCGTGCAGGCAACAATCTCATCCAAAACAAGGAAAAATACGCCCGCGAGATGACCCGCGAGATGGGCAAGGTGCTGGCCGAGACGCGCGGCGACGTGCAGGAGGCCATTGACGAGGCATTTTACGTGGCAGGCGAGGGCAGAAGGCTGTTCGGCATCACCACCCCCTCCGAGCTGCCCGACAAATTTGCAATGTCAGTCCGCATGCCTGTCGGCGTCGTCGGCCTCATCACGCCGTGGAACTTCCCCATGGCCATCCCGAGCTGGAAGCTCTTTCCCGCGCTCGTCGCTGGCAACACCTGCGTCATCAAGCCGGCCACCGACACCCCACTCTCCGCCTACAACCTGGTGCAGACGCTCGTCGACGCCGGTCTCCCGCCGGGCGTGGTCAACATCGTCTGCGGGACCGGCTCGACCGCGGGAGCGGCACTGGTGGAGCATCCCGATGTGCGCGCCATCAGCTTTACCGGCTCCAGCGCCGTGGGCTCGCTGGTCGCGCAACGCGCGGCCGTTACCTTCAAGCAGGTTTCGCTTGAGATGGGCGGCAAAAACGCACAGATCGTCCTCGACGACGCCAACCTCGACCTTGCGCTCGACGGCGCGCTCTGGGGCGCCTTCGGCACCACCGGACAACGCTGCACTGCCACCAGCCGCATCCTGCTGCAGAAGGGTATTGCTGCGGAGTTCACCGCGAAGTTTGTCGAGCGCGCCAAGAAGCTCAAGGTCGGCAATGGCCTCGATGAGTCGGTCGAAGTTGGTCCGCAGGTGAACGCGGCACAGATCGAAGCATCGGAGAAGTATGTGGAGATTGCGCTGCGTGAAGGCGCCAAACTTCTCTGCGGTGGCCACGCGCTCACCGGCGGCTGCTACGCGCACGGGACCTTCTTCGAGCCCACGGTGTTCGCCGGTGTGACACCCGGGATGCGCATCGCGCGCGAAGAAGTCTTCGGCCCTGTGGTCGCGCTCATCGAATTCTCCACCTTCGAGGAAGCGGTCGAGATTTCGAACTCCATCGACTACGGTCTCTCGACTGCGCTCTACACCCGGAACTTGAACCGCGCCTTCACTGCGATCCGTGACCTCGAGGCCGGGATCACATACATCAATGCGCCCACCATCGGCGCCGAGGTGCATCTGCCCTTCGGCGGCGTGAAGCACACGGGCAACGGCCATCGCGAAGGCTTGGGCGCCCTCGATTTCTTCACCACGTGGAAGGCCGTCTACGTCGACTACTCGGATAAGTTGCAAAGGGCGCAGATCGATAATGCGGAGTAACTTCCGTGAGCGAAGTAAATGCAGACGTCAGGTCTTCAGCCACGCCAGCGTTCCGGAGATGCCGTAGAATCTCCGCATTCTCCCACTAGCCGAGGTCGGGATTGGAGAGCAATGCCTTGCGCGCGCCAGATTCAGCCGTAACGCGAAGAAGGTTTCTTCAGGGAGTCTGCCCTGCTCGCGGCGCCCGTGGTCCTTCCTTCTCAAACCGCGCCGGGCAATTTCGCGCAGCAGGACGAGGCGCTCCGCGCGTGGTATGAGCACAGAGCGCTGGCGCTGGCCGGCGTCCGCGCCAACGACCCTGCCGCTCTGCGCGATCTGATGGCCGAGTGGCCGGTCCTATACCCTCCATGGACCGGGCGGCTCGACGAGTACGACTCAGAGCGGTTCGGGCCGCTGCTGGCTGTGAGCGACGAAGGCGAGAACGCCGAAACCATTGCGCGAGCAGCCTACGCCTCAGCCAAAGCGCGCGCCCTGCACCCTGCAGCACCCATGCCGCTAGGCGTCATGATCGACGGCGAGCGCATGGTCAGCGCCGGTGAAGGTCCGATCGGACCCGATGAGTACGCGAAGTTGATTGCGGCGGCGTTCGAACGCACGCTCTGCTCCACCAATGTTGGCGTGCGAGTGAACGCGCGGCTCTACCGGCTGCTGCCGGAGTTTTTCATCGCCGATGCCGCGCAAAATGAAGAGGAATGGCTGGCGCGCGTGTTTGCGGTGTTTGCGCCTTTCCTGAAAACTCCCGACGGCGTTCCGCGGCCGCTCACAGTCCGCCTCATTGTCGAACCCTCCGATGCGCCGGCAGCCGTATCCAAGCTGGTCGCAAAGCTGGAAGCTGCCCGCAGTCGAGGGCTCCTTGGCCCCGCCGCACTTCACAAGCTCTCCCTTCTATCCATCGCGACCAGCGCAATTCGCGAGGATGCCGAAACCGAAGAGATCAAGCGCGTGCTTTCCATCGCTGCGCAGGCCGGCGTTCCCGAGGTCTCGATCGATGGCGACCTGACCCCCGCGGCGCGTGAGCGCTTAAGCGCCGCTTCGCTGCTCAACATCGTGGACGCGGCCACGCTCCGCACTCTCTTCGCTGCGGCCCGGCAGCACAGTGTCCGCCTCGTCTACCGCTATCAAGTGGATATCGACTCTGCGGCGCGGACGATCTGGACGGGCCTACAGGCAACGCGCTCCTACGGCTTCACGGCTGGGAAATACGGGCTTGTGCCGCTCACTCTCGACGAGCAGGAAAGTGTCATTGCGCTGGTCAGCCGCTGGACGCAGGGTTGGACCGCGGTTCCGGCGTTTTATGTCGATACGCCGCTCGTGACCGAGGACGATGTCTTCGACGCCTCGCGTTGCGTGGAGGCAGCGGTCGTGTGGATGGAAAAGGTACGCGTTGCAGGCGCCAGGCTGGCACTGTTCGACTGCCCCGACCGGCTTGCTGGCCGGCATCTGGTGCGCGATGCGCAGCACCCGGAAGGCGTTCTGACGCTGGAACAAATCGCCGCAATCGAGCAGCGCGCACGACAATTGGGACTTAAACCGATGTGGTCCGGCGGGATCACCGCGCGCCTGGCGTTCGCTCTTGGCACGCAGGGCGTCTTTGCCATCTTCTCTACGGGCGCGGCCTCGCGTCAGGTTCCCGTGCATGGCAGCTTTACCGACGATCCTGACCTGCCTAGTGAAGGCGCGCCCACCGAGCTCGGTGTGCGCCGCGTTCATGCCGCCGTGCAGGCCGGATTCCTCGCTGTCGCGCTACGCCAGCGCAACCCGAAGTTGGCGAGCGATGTGAGCGAACACGCGCAGCAGCTTCTGGCCGCCATTGACGCGCAGAATGGCGTGGAGAAAGCGCTGGCAACGCTCGACGATTCGCTCGTCCATGGCTGGACCGCGCACTGGGCGAAGACCTGACCGGGCGACACTGCCGGCGCTTCCATGCGATGCACGCTAGCTCTTGCCATCCAGTACATCGCGCAGCGCGAAGCTGGTCTCAAGACGGATCACGCCCGGCAGGCGCGAGAGTTCGTTTTGGTGCAAGCGGTTGTAATCCTCGATTCCGGCTACGCGAGCCACCAGGATGTAGTCGTATTGGCCGGCCAGCAGATGGCAGCTCACAATGTCGTGGCAGTGGCGCACGGCGGCCTCAAACGCCCCAAGCACCGCGGCGGATTGCCGCTCCAACGTGACGCGGATGTAGACCGTCATATGCTTTCCCAGCAGCCGGTCGTCGATCACGGCACGGTAGCCGCGGATGGCTCCTGACGCTTCGAGCGCCAGAATGCGCCGTGACGCCGCCGAGGCCGACAGGCCCACTGCTTCGCCCACCTCGTAGTTCGTGGCCCGACCGTGGCGCGCCAAATAGCTCAGGATGGCAGCATCAAGCTCGTCCAATCCCGTCGCTGTGGCGCCGGAGATTGCCGTTTCCGCAGCCTCTTCGGTTGATTGTTGCGCAAGAATGGCATCTATATCACGTTTTGTTCCCATTTCGTTGTTCTATCACAAAGTTTGCACACATTGGAAGCCATTCGCGCCGTAGAATGCCTTGCAGTCGGAAGTCTGGCGACCGCACGCCGCCATCAAGCCCTCCCCATACGGCACGGCGCGCCGACTTCCGAGCAGCAGCCCTCCCCCAGGGAACGTCAAAACAAACGTGGAGGCCGCCCCGCACGAGGAGAAGCAGCCATGATCGTCGGCGTTCCCAAAGAGATCAAGGACAACGAAGCTCGCGTTGGTGTGACCCCGGCGGGCGTGAAAGCGCTCGCTGAAGCCGGTCACACTGTGCTCGTCGAGACCCAGGCGGGCGCGCCATCCGGCTTTTCCGATTCGGAGTACCAGAGCGCTGGCGCGGAGATCGCCGGCGACGCGGGCTTTGTATGGGGCAAGTCCGAGTTGGTCGTCAAGGTCAAGGAGCCCATCGAGCCGGAGTACGTCCACTTCCGCGAGGGGTTAGTCCTGTTCACCTATCTGCACCTAGCGCCGCTGCCTGCGCTCACCAACAAGCTCCTCGAATCGAAGGTCATCGGCATCGCATACGAGACGGTGCGTGATCGGCAGGGGATGCTGCCTCTGCTGATGCCCATGAGCGAGGTCGCGGGGCGAATGAGCGTGCAGGTGGGCGCAAGCTATCTCGAAAAAGAACGCGGCGGGCGAGGCATTCTGCTCGGCGGCGTGCCCGGCGTGCCTCCGGCGCATGTCACGATTCTCGGGGGGGGCATCGTGGGCACAAATGCTGCCCGCGTGGCGCTCGGCTTCGGCGCCAAAGTCACTCTCATCGACGTGAACCTGAACCGGCTACGCGAGCTGGACGACATCTTCGGCGGGCGACTCTACACGCTGGCTTCGAACAGCTACAACATTGCCCAGGCCGCGCGCGAGGCGGATTTGGTGATTGGCGCGGTACTGATTCCCGGAGCCACGGCTCCCAAACTCGTCACGCGCTCGATGGTGTCCCAGATGAAGAAGGGCGCTGTAATCGTGGATGTAGCCATCGACCAAGGCGGCTGCGTGGAGACAGCGCGGCCCACCTCGCATTCCAACCCGAGCTTTGTCGCCGATGGCGTGGTGCACTATTGCGTCACCAACATGCCCGGCGCCGTGCCCCACACCTCCACGCTGGCGCTCACGAATTCAACCTTCCCTTATCTGCTGCGGCTGGCCAATCTGGGCGCGCGCGAGGCGCTGCGGAGGGATGCGGGTTTAGCTGAAGGGCTGAATACATGGCTGGGCACGCTTACGCATCGCGGCGTGGCCGAAAGCCAACACAGGCCTTGGACAGCTGCGGCGAGCATCATTGCCTGATCCAACTTAGGAACCTGGCCGGAGCAGCCGGTTCGCGGCCCACCCGCGACAAATTCTTCTTGACACGCTCGTTGCGCTTTTGTTAGTTTCCTTGCGCGGAAAAAGACGAAGAGAAATCCACCGCCAAATACAGCTTCTCCGGAACCGATGAAGCGGAAGTATGCGCCGGTTCAGGTTGCTTGAGTTTGGGGTGGATTTTTTGTCTTTAGCAGACTTTTCATGGCATGTTCCTCGAATCTTAACGGACGTGACCAAGGATGGCATTGAATCGTCGCGCACATAATGACTCACGGCGCTGTCTCAAGCCCCGCGCCAATCTGATCCTATGTCCGCCGCGGAGGGCCACTGCGCGCGCTACCCCTGAGACGAACGCGTGTCTCTGGGGCCTGGCTTTGTCATCCTTTTCAACTGGACGATCGGGTTTTCCGATGAAGGTGCTTTCGAAAAAGGCGATAGCCCTGGCGAACAGGGAAGACACTCAACCGTTGTTGCAACAAAAGCACTGGGAGGCAATATGAATTCGAGAAATCGATCTGTGGGGCTAAGAGCCGGAACTAGCTGCAGGACGAGATGCGGGATTCGAGGTTCCGGATTGGTTTTTCTGGCAATGGCGCTTCTGTTGATGCTCCCGTCGCGCGCGGCCTTTGCCCAGTACGACAATGGGAGCCTCGTCGGGACCATTCGCGACTCCAGCGGCGCCGCGGTTCCCAACGTCGTCGTGACCGTCACCAACGACGCCACGGGAGTTGCCTCGGTCGTCAAGACGAACGAGTTGGGCGACTATGAAATCCCATCGCTGCGCGTCGGAGTTTACACCATCTCGGCAAGTGCCGCGGGATACGCCATCGCCGAGGCAAAGCAGATCACCATTTCCGTCGGTGCGCGCGTGCGCATCGACCTCACATTGAAAGTCGGCGCGGCGCAGGCCACCACGGTTGAGGTCAGCGACGTCGCATTGCAATTAGAAACCGAATCGAGCCAGCGCGACCAAACGATCACCGGCTATCAGACGGAGGCCCTGCCGCTGGTCAGCCGGAATTACTCCGACCTTGTCGACTACGTCGCCGGCGTGCGCGCCAACACGCATGAAGCGACCACCACCGTGGTCACGTCTCTCACGCGCCAAGGGTCGTACAGCGTCAACGGTCAGCGCAGCATGTTCAACGACTACCTGATCGACGGCATGGATAATAACTCCTACGGCGAGAGCAATCAAGGCTTTGACAACCAGATCATTCAGCCCCCGCCAGACTCCATCGCCAATTTTGAGGTTGTCACCAACAACGAGAGCGCAGAGTACGGCCGTTCCTCCGGAGCCACGATCAACGTGGCCACCAAGAGCGGCACCAATCAATTCCACACCACGCTCTACGAATTCCTTCGCAACACGGACCTGAACGCGACCGGATACTTCAAGCCGGTGAAGAAGCCGACGTTCAACCGCAACCAGTTCGGGGCCAACTTTGGCGGGCCGATTATCAAGAACCGGTTTTTCTGGTTTCTCGATTACGAGGGGTTCCGCCAAACGCTTACGCCATTGACGGTGTTGACGGTTCCCACCACCAACGAACTGACGGGTAAGCTGGCGGTCGCCATCCAGGATCCCTGGAGTCCGGGAACCTATGTTCCCGCCGGCACAGCCTTCAGCAGTTGGCCTTCTCAAGCGCAGGCTGACCTCGATCCCACCGCGAAGGCCATCGTGAACGATTACCAGGCTGCTCTAGCCAAGCTTCCGGCTGCTTGCACGGTCGCGGCCGGCTCGGGCACGGGAGGTTCGGCGGGGTTGGCTTCCAGCGACTGCCCCACCAACGCGCCGTTTACCGACAGGGCGGACAAAGGCGATCTACGCTTCGATTTCCAGCAGAGCCAGAACACTTCGTGGTTCCTGAAGGTGAGCGACCGCAAGGAGACGGGTGACAACTTCAACACGCTGCCCGAGCCGATCGACGGCCAGACCAACGGCGTCATCAAGCTCCACGACGAGCAGATCGCGTTGGGCTTCAATCATTCCATGGGAGCCACAAGGTTCCTTGACGCGCGCCTGGCACTTTCCGGTACAACCGCCGGGAAGACGACCAAATCGGTCGGTTCAGGCTACGATTTTACCTCATTGATTCCCGGCCTTCCCACCATCGCCAATGTTTCCGGCGGCCTGCCCTCGATCGCCATCTCCGGCGGCTTCAGTTCCTTTGGGCGCCAAAGCACCAACCCGCAGTGGCAGAACCCGTCGCTGCTCGATCCCAAAGTGAACTACACCTGGATCAAGGGCAAACACTCGCTCAAGTTCGGCTATGAGTGGGAGCATGTGTGGCAGGAGATCGAGGACTCCAATCCGCTTTACGGCCAATTCGCCTTCGGCACTGGTTACAGCGTCTGCCCGGCTTCGGCGGGATCGAATTGCCCGAACACCGCCAAATCGTCTGACGGATACTGGGCCGATTTCCTCTTTGGCGCTAGCAGCACCTACTCGCTGGCAACCTACTTTATCGCTCACACTACGCAAACCATGGACAACCTATATGCCCAGGACGATTGGAAGGTCCTGAAGAATCTCACTCTCAACCTGGGTCTGCGCTGGGAGTATGGAGGATCCTGGGAGGCGCGCGGCGGCTATCTTTCCAATTTCGACCCCACCACCGGCACACTGTTGACTCTCGAGCCCAGCTCCAAATACCCGACCCCGCCTAGTTGCGGCTCCGCTCCGTGCGTGAAAACGGTCAGCCCCGGCGGCATTTACGGCAGAACCCTCGTGAATCCCGCACTGGGTGACTATGCGCCGCGAATCGGTTTTGCCTATGCGCTCACCAACTCCATCGCCGTCCGCGGCGGCTTCGGTACCGCCTTTGTCCACTACTGGCGCGCGGGCTCGGGCAACAACATCGCGATCAACGCGCCGTTTGCCCTCTACACTTCGGTGGTTCAAACAACTTCACCCAATGCTGCCGGACTCGGCGCTACACCGGGGTACGTGAGGATTTCTCAAGGTTTCCCGGCGGGTATGGCCACCAGCTTCAGCCCCGGCACCGACAACATCGACTACATACCGAAGGACACCAAGGATGGCTACGCCGAAAGCTGGTTTCTCGACGTGCAAAAGACGCTGGCCAAGAACATCCTCTTTGACGTTGCCTATGTCGGCAACCACGGCGTCCACCTGCAAGGGCTGATCAATGCCAACCAGAAGAACCCGGCCAACGGCTTCGCTCGTCCCTATCCCAATTGGGGTGGTTACCTGCTCAATAACCCGACGCTTTATCCCACCTTCAACAGTGGCGATATCACCGACGCAATCAATGAGTTCTATTCCACGTACCACTCATTGCAGGCGCGTTATGAGCAGCGCATGGTTGGCGGCTTGACTTTGCTGAACTCATTCACCTGGTCGCACGCTCTGGATAATGCTTCATCGACGCTCGAAGCCAACACGCCGTGCCCTCAGAATGGCTATGACCTTCGCGCGGATTATGGCCAATCGGATTACAACCTGCCGATCGCCAACGTCACTACGCTGGTCTATGACCTCCCGTTCGGGCAAGGCCGCAGGTTCCTGGACAATGCCAATGGCATTGAGAACGCGGTCCTGGGCGGGTGGCAAATCAGCGGCGTGAACACCATGGACGCCGGCACACCGTTCAACTTGCAATACACGCCTGCCGCGGCCAACCAGGTTTCGCCGATGTTGACCCAGAACTGGCGCGGGATGAGTGAAGATCGCCCCAATCTCGTTGCCGGGACCAAGTACGTTCAGGGCAAGGTAAAGGCGTCCAACGGATTCATCCAGTACGTGAACCTGGCATCGTTGACGCTGCCGGCCACCGGCACTTCCTCAAGCCCGCTTAGTCCATTTGGCAATCTGCCCAAGAACTTCGGCCGCACTCCGGCCTTCTACGAGACGGATCTGGCGTTCAACAAGCACTTCAACACGCCGGTGGAACGGATGAAGATCGAGTTCCGCTCCGAGTTCTACAACCTCTTCAACCACACCAACCTCTACCTGCCGGGCGGCAACGGCGGTGGTGTGGTCACCGGAACATATGGTGGCGCAGTGACCAGCGGCAGCGGCGGCACGATTACGGGCACGTTTGAGCCGCGCATCATTCAGTTCGGCTTGAAAATCACTTACTAACGCACAAAGCAGGAGCGGCGGCCGCGCACAAAGCAGCCGCCGCGCCTGCGGCGTCGCTGGTTTGCTGCGTGGCGGCTTTAAAGCAGGTAGGGCGCGGTGCCGGACCCCGCAATGCTAAGCTGGAATCAGCAGCACAACTGCAGCAAATTGCAGTGCTGTTGCACCAGAAACCGCGGCGATTCGGCCCGTGGCTTCACGCCCACATAGAGACCAGAGTCTGGGCGAAAGAAACAGCAATCCACCCTTGATCGAAGGCCGCGCGCGGGTTCGCCGGCACGTTCAGCGCAGCGGTTCCGTGTGCGTCAAGTTCCGCCTTGTCTCGGATCGTGTTGTTCTCTGTCATCCAGTCATCAGGAAAGGAAGTTTGAGGCGTGATCACGAGACAAGAAATTCTCAGCGACTTGGGCGCCGCATCCGAGCCTTGGGAGGTACTGGTCATTGGCGGCGGAGCCACCGGCCTCGGCGCGGCCGTGGAAGCGGCAGCCCGCGGCTACCGCACCCTGCTGGTGGAGCGCTCCGATTTCGTCAAGGAAACTTCAAGCCGCAGTACGAAGCTGGTGCACGGCGGGGTGCGCTATCTCGAGCAGATGAACCTGACGCTCGTCCTCGATGCCCTGCGCGAGCGCGGTCACATGTTGCGCAACGCGCCTCATCTGGTCCACGATCTCTCTTTTGTCGTCCCTGCTTACAGCTTTTTTTCTCTTCCTTACTACGGCGTGGGTCTCAAGATCTATGAGAGGCTTTCGGGCAGATTGTCCTTCGGACGGTCAGAGTTGCTCTCCCGCGAGACAACGCTGGCAAAGCTTCCCGGTGTCAGGAGCGAGGGCCTTCGCGGCGGAATTCTCTATCACGACGGCCAGTTTGACGACGCCCGCTATGCCATCACGCTGCTGCGCACACTCGAGGATCTTGGCGGAACCGCCATTAACTATGTTGAAGCGACGGGCCTGATCGAGCGCAGTGGCAAGATCGCCGGCATTCAGGCGCGTGACCGCGAAGACGGCGCCGTCTTCGATGTGCAGGCCAAGGCGGTGATCAACGCCTGTGGGGTTCACGCCGAGGAGACGCTCGCGCTCAACGGGCGCGCGCGCGGCTCGTTGCTCGCCGTCAGCCAGGGATCGCATTTTGTCCTGCCGCGTTCCTTCCTGCCGGGAGATACCGCGCTCATGATTCCCAAGACGGCCGATGGGCGCGTCCTCTTCGCCATCCCCTGGCTGGGCGCACTCATCGTCGGAACCACCGACGTACCCGTCAACGGAATATCGCCTGAGCCTCGCGCGCTCCCGGAAGAAAAGGCATTTCTTCGCGACCATATTGCCCGCTACCTGGGCCACGCGCCGCGCCCGGAGGAGATTCTCAGCGTGTGGTCGGGTCTGCGCCCATTGGTTCGCAAGGGCGGCATGAAAACCGCAAAACTCTCGCGCGACCATACAGTCTTGGTTTCCGCCTCCCGCCTGATCACCGTCACTGGCGGAAAGTGGACCACCTACCGCCGCATGGGCCAGGACGCCGTGGATCGCGCCGCGCAGGTTGCCGCGCTTCCCAAACGATCCTCGCCGACTCTGGAGCTGAAGCTGCATGGCTGGACCCCGGAAGCCACCACCGCGAACTCTGCGTGGGAATGCGTTTACGGATCCGACTTGCCCGCGCTTCGTGCTCTGTCTGCAGAGGATGCCAGCTTGAACAGGTTGTTGCACCCGCGCCTGCCCTTCCGGCTCAGCGAAGTGGTTTGGGCGGCGCAATACGAAATGGCGCGGACGGTTGAGGATGTGCTTGCCCGCCGCACGCGCGCTCTCTTCCTCGATGCACGCGCCGCCATCGAAGCCGCGCCCACGGTCGCCAACTTGCTGGCGCGGGAGCTGCATCGCTGCGAAGCCTGGACGGCAAACGATCTGCGGAGTTTTCAGGAAACGGCGAAAGGCTATCTCTACGAGGAGTAAGACGTAGGCATTTTGCCCGCCAATGCGCCGCTTGACCGCAACGTCTTCGGCGCACATCAAGCAGAAGAGGGCGGCCGTTGTAGGCGGCCCTCTCTTGATGACGGTTCGCCCCGCACGAGCCAAGATGGGGAACTTCATGAATTGGAATCCGCGAATCCTTCGGCCTGCATCGCACATTCAGAGAGTTCCCATCGAGCAAGCGCAGAGCCTCTATCCCAAAATGCGCTGGCAGATTCTGGAATCGACCTTTATCGGCTACGCGGCGTTCTATTTTGTCAGAAACAATCTTCCGGTTATCTCCAGGGAGATGGGCTTCGCGCTGCATTACAGCAAGGAACAGGTGGGAAACATCCTGGCGGCCACTGCAATCTCCTATGGCATCGGCAAGCTCTTCATGGGTGCGTGGTCCGATCGCAGCAATCCGCGTTACTTTATGCCGCTGGGATTGCTGCTCACCGCTCTGTGTAACTTTGCTTTTGGCGCCGTGAGCAGTTATCCGATGCATCTGACGTTGTGGGCGCTGAACGGACTGGCGCAGAGCATGGGCTGGGCTCCGTGCGGACGCTCCGTGGGTCACTGGTTTAGCGTCAGCGAGCGGGGAACGAAGTTTGCCTTCTGGAACGTCGCGCAGAATGTCGGCGGTGGAATAACCGGGCTTCTCGTCGCATATAGCACGGTCTTGCTCGGCTGGCGCTCCGCCTTCTATGTTCCCGGAATCCTGGCCATGCTTTGCGCCATCTATCTGCTCATCAGGCTCAGAGATACTCCGCAATCGGTGGGTCTACCCCCCATCGAGGAGTGGCGCAGCGACTATCCCAGCGGCGTCCGCAAGGAAACCGAGCAGGAGTTAGGCACTGCCGACCTGCTGATGAACTTTATCTTCAAGAACGGTTATCTTTGGCTTTTCGCCTTTGCGAACTTTTTCGTTTATATCGCGCGATACAGCATGCTCGACTGGGGTCCCACGTATCTGAAGGAGGCGAAGCATGCCAGCCTTGGCGAAGGCGGCGTAAGCACGGCGGCGCTCGAGTTTTCGGCCATCTTCAGCACCATTCTCATGGGGTGGCTCTCCGACAAGATGGGCGGCCGGCGCGGCATGATTGGCGTCCTATGCATGATCCCCGTGCTCCTGTCGTACCTCGGGATCATGTACGGCCCTGCAGGCAAATTATGGATCAGCTTTGGCCTGTTCAGCGTGATTGGTTTCTTTGTTTATCCCACGATCCTGCTCTTAGTGGTAAGCGCGCTGGACTTCACGTCGAAGAAAGCAGTGGGCACCGCAGCTCGGATTCCTGGGGCTTTTCGGTTATCTGGGGCGCATGGTCGAAGGCGAAGGCATCGGCGTGTTGGCCCAGCGTTATGGCTGGACCGTGGCGCTGCATGCGATCGTCGTCGCTACTCTAGTGGGAATCGTCCTGCTTTCGTTTACATGGAAGCTGTCGCCGCATCAGGCGAGCAGAAGATAAGAACGCCGCGCCTCAACCTGCGCGCATTACGGCTGTGCGTTCGGCGGGATCAGCAGCGTAAGCGAGTGGGGCACGACTTCGAGCCGCACCGGCAGTGAGCCCAAAACCTCTCCGTCGGCCTCAACAAAGAGCGCATCGCGCGAGCCGTTGCGTGCGCGGCACTCGATCGACTGCGTATCCAGCAGTTCCACCGCGCGGTCGAAGGTGTGGCGCCCGGCGATTGCCGCGAGCAGAAACGAAAGGTAGCGCAAGCGGCTTCGCGTCTTGAAAGCCAACAGGCTCAGGCTGCCGTTGCGCAGGCTGGCGCCGGGTGCGAGCGTGCGCAAGACCCCGCCAAACGAGTGCACGCGCACGGCCAGCAATTGTGAAACCTCCACTACGCGCCCGCCGCCATCTCCATTCGACGGCAGAACCGCCTCAAAAAGCGGAAACGAAGAAGTAGCCCAAATCCGGAACGCCTCGATCAGATAGAGCACATAGCCTAGGCGCCGTTTGAGCCGCGTATCCAGCCGCGACATCAGCAGGGCATCGGCCCCGATTCCCGCCGCCACGATGAAGTAGCGCGCGCCGGGATTACCCATGTTGTCTTGGTAGTGGATGCGGCCTACGGATACCCGCGCCGGCGCGGAATCGAGCAGCTTGCGTGCCACCTTGCCCGGCGGTGCAATCAATCGCAGATCCGAAGCCAGGGCGTTAGCCGTTCCCAGCGGAACTACGCCGAGAGCAACCTCGGTTCCCACCAGGCTTTGCACGACCTCGTGAACTGTGCCGTCGCCGCCGCAGGCCAGAATCGTATCGAAGCCCTCGCGTACTGCCTGCCTTGCAAGGGCCATCGCGCTGCCCGGCGCGCCGGTTTCGAACGCTTCCGTCACAACACCCGCGTCGCGGAGCACGGCCTTGATCTCGCCGACGGCCGCATCCCTCCGCGCGGAGTATTGGCCGGAAGCCGGATTGTAGATCAGCGCCACACGGCGCATTGTGGGTTTCACTTCGACGGTGGTTCCTATCTGTTCAAAGTGCCCTCAGGCACATCTTGCTATCATCGCAGATTTCATCGCAAAAGTGCAGAACGCATGAGAAGAATGACACAAAATGTGTATCGATTCTGCTCTATCTTTGCTGCGGAGGTTGTGACAGAGGAGACAACCTGTTTGCAATCGGCCGGCTTGCGCACTTATGATAAGCGCCCGCGCTCTCGATCGAGCCTTCAAACCAGGTCTGACCACTCAGGGCAACTTAAAGCCAAAGACGGCACAGATACCAAACGCCATAGATTCCCAATGCCGCTGCACCTTCGATCGTCAGCGCCCAGCTTACACCCCGCGCTAAGCTGCGGAGGTTCACGATCGCCTCGGAGGGCCACGTGGTGTGAGCGCTTATGGTGCCGGCCCTCATAACCCGGGTCCGCGTCAACAGAACGGCATAACTGCTCACTTGCGGATGAAGCGAGAACACGGACTGCGAGGCTGCTGCCAGCGGAATGTCGGTGAATCGTTGGTTTGGCACGTTGGCAACCTCCTTCGACTCCTATCGGCGATATGCCGCACGAGATGAGTCGAACTCGACAACAAAGATGCTCGCCAAAGACCTGACCTTCGTGATCGATGTTTCATTATGCCGTCCGTTCTCGGCAGCAGCGAGTAATTTAAATCACTCCAAATCCAATCGGTTCCAAGGTGGTAACTCCTTTGCCCATCCCGGCCCACTTTGGTTCCTTCGACGCCGCTGGCTCGCCCAGGGTTGCACCCACGCTCAACAAAGATCGCCGGCTCCACGAGCTTCGCGGAACCTACAACCACGCTGATTGCCGCAGGTTCGGTGGATCGCAGTCAGCTCTTCGGTCTCAGAGCCGAACGCCTGCGGCCGTCCTCACGCACGATTCACGCAAGCCCGCTATCATGCCTGTTAGAGGCAGATCGTCCCATGAATCCCAGCGGCAACACCATCCTGATTACTGGCGGCGGCTCCGGCATCGGTCGCGGCCTTGCTCAATCCCTTCATGCTCTCGGCAACCAGCTCATCATCGCCGGTCGCCGGCGCCAGGCTCTCGACGAAACCACTGCCGCCAACCCCGGCATAAAGGCGCTCGCCGTCGACGTGCGCGATCCTGCCTCGCTCCGCGACCTTGCCGCGCACGCGATGGCTGAATTTCCCTCGCTCAACGTCCTCATCAATAATGCCGGCATCATGCGCCGTGAAGACCTCCTTACGCAGCAGCCCGGCCTGCTCGACGCCGAGGCCATCGTTGCCACCAATCTGCTCGGTCCCATCCGCCTCACGGCGGCTTTGCTGCCGCATCTTCAAAAGCAGCCGCACGCCACCATCGTCAACGTCTCCTCGGGGCTGGCGTTCCTGCCCCTCGCGCGCACGCCCACCTACTGCGCCACCAAGGCCGCTATCCACTCTTACACGCTCTCGCTCCGCGCGCAGCTTCGCAACACCAGCGTCGAGGTCCTCGAGTTGATTCCGCCTTACGTCGCCACGAACCTCATGGACGGCTTCAACAACCCCCGCGCCATGCCTCTCGACAAGTTCATCGCAGAGGCGATGAAAATCCTCAAGACCCAGCCCACGCCGCCAGAGATTTGCGTCGAGAATGCGAAAACCCTTCGTTTTGCTGCCGAATCTGGCAATTTTGACACCATCTTCGCGCGGCTCAACGCGCCGGCTGAAACGCACTGATGTTTCTGCCGTCACAGCGTCTTATGTCGCGCAGACATATAATCCAGCTGTTTTCGCACCGCCGCGGAAATGAGTTCCGTAACGCGGGGTGTATTCAGCGATTTTCTTACCGAACGAACTATAGGCGCCGATGTGAAACGGAACGTCCTGTGCCTTCTGCTGGGGAGCGTTTTCTCGCTTCCCCTTGCCGCCCAGATTCCAGCCACGCCGCTGGTCACCCAGCCCATCGACGAAACCAAACTGGTCACACTGCACGGCACCGTGCACCCGCTGGCACGAACCGGAAATGACCGCGGAGCTGTCCCCGATTCCTTTCCCACAGGGCGAATCCTTCTTTTGCTGAACCGTCCGCCGGACCGGGAGGCCGCGCTCGAGCAATTCCTGCAGGCCGCCCACACGCCTGGATCGTCCAGCTTTCACAAGTGGCTCACTCCCGATCAGTTCGGTCAGCAGTTCGGCCCTGCCGATGCCGATCTTGCAGCAGCCTCCTCATGGCTGGCGTCGCATGGATTCAACGTCGCGAAGACCTCGAAGAGCCGGCAGTTCATCGAGTTTTCCGGTACGGCGGGTGCAGTCCGCGATGCCTTCCACACAGAAATCCACCAGTACAACGTCAACGGCGAAACGCATTATGCAAACGCCGGCGAAGTGAAAATTCCCACCGCGCTCGTGCCGTTGATCAAGGGCGTCTCGCCCATGAACGACTTCCGCGCCCAGCCCATGCTGCGCGTCCTCGGGCCGGCAAGTTATGCGCGCGCGAGGAACCGCACCACTCCGCAATGGACACTTCCCAACGGAAAAACTACGGTCTACGCCCTGGCTCCCGAGGATTTCGCCATCCAGTACGATCTCCGGCCGCTCTATAACGCCGGCCTCAACGGTGCGGGCCAAACCATTGGCATCATCAACGAATCGAATATCGATCTCAGCTTGGTGCAGGCATACCAGAAGCTCTTTGGCCTCGGCAGCAGGACTCCGCAGCTCGTCATCGACGGGTCCGATCCTGGCGATCTGGAAGGCGTCGATGTCGAGGCCTACCTCGACGTGGAAGAAGCCGGAGCCGTCGCCCCCGGAGCCCAGGTCAGTCTCTACATCGGCAATACGAGCGGCCTTTTCACCGGTACCACAGAGAACACTAGCGTCGTCGACCCGCTCTATATGGCAGCCTTGCGCGCCGTCGACGACAATCAGGCGAGCGTGCTGAGCGTCAGTTTCGGAGAGTGCGAAGGCTTCCTGCTCCAGGCAGGCAATGCGCTCTGGTCGGAACTGTGGCAGCAAGCCGCGGCGCAAGGGCAAACCGTGCTGGTCTCCAGTGGCGACAGCGGTTCGGCGGGCTGCGATAACGCCAACGATCAATGGACGACCGAATATGGGCTGGCAGTGAACGGGCTAGCCTCCACGCCGTGGAATGTTGCCGTCGGTGGCACCGATTTCTACTACAGCGATTACGCAAAGGGCGGCGCCAGCGCGGCGGGTCTGTGGAACCAGGCCAACGACGCGGACAACGGCTCGCTCAAAGCCCCGCTGCCCGAGCAGGTGTGGGACACCGCCTATGGCTTCAATGCCACGGGCCCTTACGTGCAACTATCGTCCGTATCCATTCCTGCAGGCGGAGGCGGAGCCAGCGATTGCATTAATTCTGTCGAGAACGATACGGGCACAGGTCTGCCGTTCATTTGCACAAATGTCTCGGGGCGTGTTTCGGGGCAGTCCATGAAAGGCTACTTAAAGTCAGGTTGGCAAACCGGCTCCGGCGTTCCCAGTGACGACGCACGCGACATTCCCGACGTCTCGCTCTTTGCGGCAGCCGATGAAACAAATTTCAGCGCCTATCCCATATGCGCCTTGTCCGGCGACTGCACAACCGACGCGAGCGGCAACTCTCAGATCACAATGGTGGGCGGAACGTCGGCTTCCACTCCTGCCATGGCGGCCATCATGGCCATTGTGAATCAGAAGTATGGCCGCCAGGGCCAGGCCAACTTTACCCTTTATCCTCTGGCTCACCAGGCGCCCTCGGCCTTTCATGACATCACGCTCGGCAGCAACAACATGACCTGCGTCCAGGGATCGCCCGGCTGCTCGCCCGACACCAACGGCGACGGCTTCAATTCCCTGCAGCAGTACTCCGCCACACCAGGGTACGACCCTGCCAGCGGCCTGGGATCGGTCGACGCCAGCGTGCTGGTCAACAACTGGAATTCCATCACCTTCAAGCCGACCACAACCACTCTGCAGACCGCTCCCACCACTGCGCAGGTTGGAGCCGCGATCAACGTCACGATCGACGTCAAATCCTCCTCCGGCAGCGGCACTCCCCAGGGAAACGTAACGATTCTGGCCGACCCAACTTCAGCATCGGCCCCGCCTCTTGGTGTTTTCACGCTGAGCAACGGTTTGGCCACAGCTTCGCTCACCGATCTGCCCGGTGGCACGTATCAAGTATGGGCGCAGTACGCGGGCGACGGCACATTCGCCCCCAGCCAGTCAGCGCCGCAATCGGTGACGATTACCCCTCTTGGCAGCACTGTGAATCTCTACGGGTTCAAAATTCCGGGACAGACCCTCAATCCGGCTGCCCCGTGTACGATCCCCGCCAACGAAGGGGTGTACGAGCAGGCAACATTAACAGGAGCAGGTGGAAACGGAGAATGGGAACCCTGGCCAAGCGGATCGAGCTTTTCTTATTACCAGGTTGCTCCGGTCGCCATCGTCAATAGCTCCTGGCCCTCGTCTGGAACCTCGTTTGGAACCGGTACCGGCACCGTCACCTTCAGCGTGGACGGCACGCCGCAATCGACTGTCGCCGTGAATTCACTGGGATACGCCGCCTGGATTCCGCCCTCCACCTTCAATGCGGGCACCCACATCATCGGTGCCACCTACTCCGGCGATGCAAGCTACTCTTCTTCTACGGCCGCTCCGTACACCGCCATCGTTCCACAGGTCACTCCCTCGTTTTACGCCACGCCAGCCGCCAACTGCCCAACATTTTGGAATCTTGATCCCGTGGCCGACGCCGTTAGTTGCCCGGTCAGCGCCGGAGATACGCTGCGCGTCGAAGTGCAAATCTACCAGGCGAACTGCCACCTGCCGACCGGCGCCATCACCGTCAACCTCGGGCCGCTCTCCCAGAACGTCACGCTCGTTCAGGGCGGCCTGACTACGCTGTCGCTCAGCTTTATTGGAACTCCGGTGATGTCGGGTGAGGCCGTGTTTCAAAACGTCCCTGCCGGAACCTACCCGCTTTCAGCGTCCTATGCCGGCGATGCAAATTCGTTGCCCACAACTTCGGCAGCACCAGATTGGGAATTGAGTCTCGCTCCATCCTTCACTATTGTCGCCACTGCACCGCCCGCGCCGCTACTGCCCACCACGACAACCGTGTCCGTTAACCCGCCCTCCTTCGATGACACTCTTTGGATAGACTTCGGCATGAGTGCCACCGTCACCGGCCCGAGCGGATCCACCACCCCGCCCACCGGCTCCGTCGTTTTCTTCGACGACGGCCACATAAACACCGCGGGCGCCCTTACGCCTTCCGGACCCAATAGCTCCGCTGCGACCGCAACGGGGATTGGCCTCGAAATGGACCTCGGATCGAGCCAGTTCCGAGCCGTCTACTCCGGAGACACTGCATATCAATCCTCCGCCAGCTCTCAAACCTACCAATTCACAATTCCCTACGCGTCGCCGGATTTCCTGCTTGCGCCGCAACTCCGCCAGCTCACCCTGCAGCCGGGTAGCTCCGCAACTGTCGGCTTCAACCTGGCTTCTCTCAACGGCTACAACGGGACAGTGATACTCACCTGCGCGCCTTCGTCGAGCCAAATCACGTGCAGCCTCAGCCCGGCCACCGTGACCGTCAACGGCCAGGCGTCCACGACGCTTACTGTGAAGGCCGCCGTTTCCGGCACATCTGCGAATCTCTCGCCGGCGCCCGGCCGCGGCGGCTCGTTACGTGGATGGCCAGCCGCGTCTTCTCTGGCGTTTTGCATCGTGCTCGTCTTTCCGCTGCGCAGGCGCCGTTGGATCAGCTTGGCTTTTCTCCCGATTCTGCTGGCCATGATGCTCTTCGTCAGCTGCGGAGGCAGTGGGAGTTCAGGCGGCGGCAGCGGTGGCGGCGGAGGGTTCAACGGCACGCCTGCCGGCACCTACTCGGTGCTCGTCACCGCCACGGCCAACAGCATCGTGCACAACGCGCAGATCACCGTGGTCGTGCCCTGACGCCGCGGCGCCTTGCCAGCCGAAAGCCAGCCCGATGCGGGTGATTCTTGCGCTGTCGCGGTACCCGATCAGATTTCCTCAATTTCCAGTTACGCGCCGGATTCGCACAGGCTTGCCGCAGGCGATTCTGGCCTACACTCTTTCCTATGCCCACCGTCCCCGACCTTACCCTCGAAGCCGGCCTGCCCGCCAACATTGACGCGGAAAAGACCATCCTGGGCGCCATCCTCCTCGATAATGCCGCCCACGCCGAGGCTGCCGAAGTCCTCAAGGCCGAGGACTTATCGCTTGACTCTCATCGCCGCATCTTCTTGCGCATGAGTGAGTTAATTGACTCCGGCCGCGCTGTGGACATCGTCACGCTGTCCAATGAGCTGGCGCGCTACAAGGAAGTCGAGTCCGTCGGCGGCGTCGCCTACCTGGCCTCGCTCACTGAGGGTTTACCGCGCCGTCCGGTCATCGAAGATTACATCCGCATCGTCAAAGACAAGAGCATGTTGCGCCGGCTCATGGGCATCTGCTCGGCCGCCATTGCCAAGGCGGCCGACCAGAGCCAGGAGGCCATCGGCGTTCTCGACGAAACCGAGTCGCAACTGCTCGAGGTGAGCCAAACGGGCCTCAACCAGGGCCTGCAGCCCATCGAGATCATCGTTCGCGACTCCTTTGGCACCATCGATAACCTCTACAAGAACACCCGCGAGATTACGGGCTTGGCCACGGGCTTCACAGCCTTCGACTCGAAGACAAGGGGCCTGCAAAGGGGTGAATTGATCATCATCGCCGCGCGGCCTTCCATGGGTAAAACCGCGCTGGCCATCAACATCGCGCAAAACGCTGCGGTTCATCATCAGGCTGTTGTAGCCGTGTTCAGCCTGGAAATGAGCAGAGAATCGCTCCTGAAGCGGATGCTTGCTTCTCATGCGTGGGTCGACCAGCGCAACATGCGGGAAGGCTTCATTTCCGGGGAGGATCATGAGAAGCTGACCAGGGCATTGGGCCACTTGGTTGAATCGCGAATCTTCGTTGACGACGCAGCTAATATCACACTTGCCGAGATGCGCGCCAAAGCCCGCCGCCTCAGGCAGAATGCCGGCGGCCTCGATCTCATTGTGGTTGACTATCTGCAACTGATGTCGGCCACGCTGCCGGGGTCCGAACGGAAAGGTTACGAAAACCGCGTCCAGGAGGTTTCGGCCATTACGCGCGGCCTAAAAGCTATGGCCAAGGAACTCAAGGTGCCGGTGGTCGCGCTCTCGCAGCTCTCCCGCGCCAGCGAACGCCGCAGCGACGACAAACGCCCCATGCTCAGCGATCTGCGCGAGTCGGGTTCCATTGAACAGGACGCCGATGTCGTGGCCTTCATCCACCGCGAGTCCTACTACAACCGCGACGAAACCAAAACCGATGCCGATGCCTCGGATTCGGAGATCATCATCGCCAAGCAGCGCAATGGACCCACAGGAACCATCCACCTCAACTTCATTCAGAAATTCACATTGTTCGTGAACGCCGACACGACCCACGAGTTCTAACACAGGACAAAGGTATACTCCCTCTCCTTGCGCCTGCTTCCCCTGCGTGACTATCTTTGTGCAAGCACCTTGAGCATTTCCGGGGAAGACGTTCATGGACGTTCTCAAACGGCTCTTCGAGCAGCATTTTCATGTGCCGGCCGAGCTCGCGCTGCCCCTCCAGGGTCAACTCGGCGGCTCGGGACGCGTCATCGTCCGCCTCATCGGCTCGAGGCTCAGTGCCATCGGCATTCTCTATTCGGTCCGCGAGGAGAATGTCGCCTTTCTCGAATTCTCTCGCCATTTTCGCCGCCACGGATTGCCGGTTCCCGAGATTTATGCGGAAGATTTGAACCAGGGCGCCTACCTTGAAGAAGACCTGGGCGACACCACGCTCTTCGAGTTTCTCAGCGCCAATCGTTCCGGAGACGCCATCGCACCGCAAGTCGTTGAAGCCTATCGCAAAGTTGTAGCCGTTTTGCCGCGCTTTCAAGTCCAGGCGGGCCGCGATCTGAACTACAAGGTCTGCTATCCGCGCGCGAGCTTCGATCGCCAGTCCATCGCCTGGGATCTGAACTATTTCAAGTACTACTTTCTTCGCCTCGCCGGCATCCCCTTCAACGAGCAGGCGCTCGAGGTCGATTTCACCCGCTTGACCAAGCTCCTGCTCAGCGCCGATCACGACTATTTTCTCTATCGCGATTTTCAAAGCCGCAACGTCATGCTGTGCGATGGGCGGCCGTGTTTTCTCGACTACCAGGGCGGCCGCAAAGGCGCGCTGCAGTACGACATTGCGTCCCTTCTCTACGATGGCAAGGCCGATTTGCCGCCCGATCTGCGCCAGCAACTGCTCGACGACTATCTCAACTGCCTTGCCGGCTTCATCGATCTCAAGCGCGACGAGTTCATGGAGTACTACTATGCATTCGTCTACGTGCGCATCCTGCAGGCGTTGGGCGCGTATGGCTTCCGCGGCTTCTACGAGCGCAAGGCTCATTTCCTGCAGAGCGTTCCTTATGCGCTCAAGAATCTGCGCTGGCTCGCGGAACACGTCAAGCTGCCTGTCACATTGCCGGCGCTTCTCGAGGCCCTCGATTCGATTTCATCCTCGGAGAAACTGCGGACCCTCGCCGCGCCCGCCACAGGCTTGACTGTTCGCATCTTTAGTTTTTCCTTCCACCATCCCATGCCTGCCGATGAAGCCGGCAATGGCGGCGGATTCGTCTTCGACGCCCGCAGTCTGCCCAATCCCGGCCGCGAAGAACAATTCCGCTCTCTCACCGGCCAGGACGCGGCGGTCATCGGCTATCTCGACCGCCAGGAAAGCGTGCGCCAGTTTCTTGCTCACGCTGTTTCGCTTGTCGATACCAGCGTCGCCAACTATCGGCAGCGCGGCTTCTCGAACCTGATGGTGTCCTTCGGCTGCACCGGCGGCCAGCACCGCTCGGTCTATCTGGCGGATCAGCTGGCGAAGCATTTGCGCGACGCCAATGGCGTCGAAGTCGTTGTCCGGCACACCGAGCTCGAGAAGTTAGGCAAATCCGGAGAGGCCGAGTAGATGAAGGCGATGATCCTCGCCGCCGGCCTGGGCACGCGTCTGCGCACGCTCACCGATGATCGTCCCAAGGCGCTGGTCACGGTCGGCGGCCGCACACTGTTGGAGATCACCCTCAGCCGCTTGCGGGCCTTTGGCGTGCGCGAAGTGATTCTCAATGTCCATCACCTCGCGGAGATGATCGTCGATTACCTTGAAGCCAACCGCAACTTCGGCCTGCGCATTGAAGTTTCGCGCGAAGACGCCCTGCTCGATACCGGAGGCGGATTGAAAGAAGCCGCTTGGTTCTTCTTGGAGGGTGGCAAGAACACGCAAGTGCCATTCCTCGTGCACAACGTCGATGTCCTCAGCACCATTGATCTCGCGCGCATGGTGCGTTTCCACTCGGAACACAACGCGCTCGCCACACTTGCCGTGCAACAGCGCGTGACTTCGCGTTCTCTGCTTTTCGACGAACATGGCCAGCTCTGCGGTCGCCGCGCCAGCCAGGAAACCGAACTCATCCGCCCCATGCGGCAAGTCCAGGATCTTGCCTTTTCCGGCATCCACGTCCTCTCGCCACAAATCTTCGCCATGCTGAGTGAGGAGGGTGCCTTCTCCATCATTCAGGCTTATCTGCGTCTCGCCGCTCAGGGCCTTAGAATCCTCGCCTTTCGGGCCGACGAGTCCTACTGGCGCGATCTCGGCCGGCCTGAGAACCTCACCGAAGCCGCGCGGGATATGAAGAACGGAACGTACCCCGCGAGTTGACGCCGCACCACCTCCAGAACGGCTCGAGCGCAACATGACCCACCGCGCCAAACCCTCCTGACATGCAACCCCCGCAGCCGAATCGGCGCGTCGTCGGCTCGGACGCCACAAACGGCAAATCAATCATAACTCATTCAAAATAAGTGCTATACGCCCGACCAGAAGATCGTTGGGCGATTCTCCCGGATCCACCTCGATCAGCGCCACGGGAAAGGCGATGTTCTGAGGGCGAAGGACGAGACGGCTGGCAAGAAAGTCGACGTAGCGGAGCGTCAAATGCGAGCCCTGACGAACGGCATAGAGATTGGGCCGGTTAGGCCGATAGGGCAGCAGCGAGTTGTAGTGCCGGTCAATGAGTGCGATCGCTTCGGGCAGCACCAGCGGTTCCATGGGCGGGGAATCCTCGTCGGATACGCGGACAGCGACAAACCGCTCCCATGCGCGGCGAGCGCTTGATGCTCGCGCACGGACTGACTGAATGGCTGCCGCAGGCAGGTGCAGCATCGACTGAACGGCGGAGGGCCGGATTACTGGCTCGAAGAGCGCCACAGCGTGCGAGACGACCGGAACACCGCTACCATCCTCCCCTTCAAGGCCAAGCTCTGCCCGTTGCATGGAAGGCAATAGATCGGCAACTGTCAAATGTTGCGCGGCCAGGATGCGATCCATCGCCTCGAGCGAAAGTTGGCGCCGGCTGTGCAGGAAATTGGAGAGATGCGCTTGTCCGAATCCGGTCTGGCGGGCCAATAACGAGACGCTGAGCGTACCCCGCTGTATTCTGCGTAGCAGTTCCAGGCGGAGGCGCTCGTGCATCTGCGTAAAGTTCATCTGTGGAAAACTTGCCGCCAGCAATGGGACTAAATCCAATCCCATTTCCTCTGGAAAAGTTATCAGGGCTTGTTGGCCTTAATTCTGAGCGTCTTGGCCGGGATTGAAAAGACAATGACCGGAAAGTGGTAGGTGAGCATTGACGCAAAGGAAGCGTACCCCTACATTGGGTTTACTCAATCAAGCACTGACTTGTGGGAATTTTTTGGGAAACGTTCTTTCGCCGCCAGTGTGAATGGGGCGGATTTTTGCCCTTTGCGGCGGCGATTGAACAATTGCCGGACGAACTTTGATCGAACCGGCTTTTCCATTCTCGTACTCGGGCGCACCGCAAGGACGCCGCGGACAAGCCAGCCGGGAGTATTCCAGGATCTGCGCGCCTATGGTCATGACAGAAAACAAGAGAGTACAGGCGGCAATCCCCCATCAGGACAATAGAAACCTGAGTTGTCTAGCCTGGTTCTCTTCACCCCGTGGAACAACCGGCACCACAAAATTCCGTCGGGAGATGAAACAAATACGGAGAATCAGTCATGGAAGTGCGCGTGCAATTGAAAGTTTGCGAGGGGTGTGGTTGTCTTTGGTATCGCACCCAGACCCAAGGGAGTGTGTATTGCAAGGAGTGTGAGTCAAAACTGAGGGACTTTCCATCGCCGGAGAGTCGCAAGCTGCGCGGACGCCCTTGTCGCAGGCAGACTCGCCAGGGTTTGGGCGGTGGCTGAAGCAGCGGGAGGTGCGCAATGAGCGCAGCACTCCAGTTGCCGATGGAATGGGAAGCCAGCACTACGCAGGCAGTATGGCGAATTGAACGGAGGAAATGGGAACGAAAACCCGCGGCGCCGCAGGAAGGAAAGCTGGGAAAGCGCGAGCCCAAGCCTCCGGCCAACTTGGCGTTCTACAGGAGGCACGCAGAGAGCCTGTTGCGGCGCTACTTGTATGCTTCCATGCAAGTGGGCAGGGCGCCTTCAATCCTGGGCGATCCGGTCGCGCGGGGATGGGCATCCAGCCGCCCGGTCCGCACCTTCGAGGACGCGGTCATCTTCGTCCTCGATATCGAAAACTGCCTGAGCCAGCTCGGCTCGCTGGATCGCGAGTTATTGAGCCGGGTCGTGCTTCAGGATTACACCCAGATCGAAGCTGCCGCGATGCTTGGCATGAGTATAAGGACGGTTTCTTACAGGTTCCCCTTGGCCCTTGACCGGCTTACGGAGAAGTTGCTGGAAGCCAATTTGCTCGTACTACCGCACTAATACGGGCCAACACACAACAGTTTCGGAAATGGTGTAAGGGTACTGACAAGATTCAAGTCTGAGCGACCCGCAGGGACGGGATCCCCACGGACAGGTCTTTGTCTGTGGAGTGGAGAGAGCGATGACCTTAACGAACGCTTTGACCGCACCGTATATCCGAAACTGCTCAAAAACAACCGGCACAGGAGAGGGCACTGCGTCCTCTTGTGCCGGCCCCAGATCTGCAATCTCTCCACCGCGCCTTCACGGTTCCCACGGCAGTCGGACTGCACTTTGGTGATTCCTCCCGCGGGCCTTCGGTGCTCGAACTGCCGCATTCTGGTTTACGATGAACCTTGCGGCGACGGGGTCGCGCTGAGCCGCCGTCCCAAAGCGGTTCCAGGGTTACTCTAACCCGAAGCCACGCACTCAAGTTGGCGCGACCAGCAGGGAGCGGCGACCTTGAAGACATTCAAGAAGAAGAATGAGTGTGGTCACCCTGGAACCGCCGTAGCCACTGCGCGCCGCTTCACGTCCGGCGGGGTACAAGTGTGGAGAGTGCCATGAGCGATCTGGTGCGGGAAAAGTTGCTTGAGGGGATAAGCGTCGTTGAGGCAGTCGCGCGGGACACCGCGTTGCACGCTACCCTCATCGCAGCCGCTGAAGCCACGGCGGAGGCGTTGAAGTCGGGTCACAAACTGATGGTGGCCGGCAACGGCGGCAGTGCGGCCGATGCGCAGCATCTGGTGGCGGAGTTTGTCAGCCGCCTCGTCGAAGATCGCCCGGCCATGCGCGCCGTTGCGCTCACTACCGATTCCTCCATTCTCACGGCAGTTGGCAATGACTATGGCTTTGAGCGCGTCTTTGCGCGCCAGATTGAGGCGCTGGGGCAGCCAGGCGACATCTTCCTGGGCATCTCGACCTCGGGCAACTCTCCGAACGTTTTGCGCGCGCTCGAGCTAAGCCGCAAGATGGGCATCGCTACCTTCGGGCTAACGGGAAGAACAGGCGGGAAGATGCCGCCGCTCTGCGACTACTGCCTGCGCATTCCCTCCGATGTCACGATGTACATCCAGCAGGCGCACCTGGCTCTCGAGCACATCTTCTGCATGATCGTGGAGCGTCGGTACTTCGCCGCGGAGCCTGCCACGCAAACCGCTGCAGCCGCCGCAGCCAAGGACTGAGCCCGCATGGAAGCCATCGTTCTCGCCGGCGGGTTCGGCACGCGACTGGCTTCGCGTCTCGAGGGCGTACCCAAGCCAATGGCGCCTGTGGCCGGTCGGCCCTTCCTTGAGATTCTGCTCACCCAGTTGCATCGCGCCGGCTGCTCGCGCGTCCTGCTCTCGGTCGGCCATCTGTACACGGTGATCCAGGGGCACTTCGGCGCGGCCTTCCATGGCATGTCTGTGGACTACCTGATCGAGAAGGATCCACTCGGCACGGGTGGAGCGATTCGTCTTGCGCTCGCGCAGGCGAACGAAGGTTCCGTACTTGCGCTCAACGGCGACACGTTTCTTGACGCGAACTACGCCGATATGATGCGATTCCACTCCGCGGAACGAGCCGCAGTGACCATCGCCGTCGTCCACCAACCCGATATCGTCCGCTACGGCGGCGTCACCGTCCAGGGCAGGCGTATTGTGGCCTTTGAAGAGAAAGGCCGGTCCGGACCCGGATGGATCAGCGCGGGCGGGTATGTTCTCAACCGGAATCTCAAATGGCCGCGCTCGCTGGCAGAGAAGTTCTCCATCGAGAAGGATTTCTTGGCTCCGGAAATCGGCCGCCTCGCGCCCGCAGCCTATGAAGTAGACGGCTATTTCCTCGACATCGGCATCCCTGAGGATCTTGACCGCGCCCAGACGGAGCTTGCGCGGTTCTGTTCATGACGCCTGAAAAAGTACTTGCATCGGGAGCAGAGTTCCAGTCAGCACTGGCGCAAACGCTGCCTTTCTAACCCCTGATCCCTGACCCCTGCTCTCTGGCTTCAGACGACAGCATTCCGCGCAATGGCTTCGCGGTACCACTCCGCGCTCAACTTCGGCGTGCGCTTCTCCGTCTTGAAATCCACGTAATGTATCCCGAAGCGCTTGCTGTAGCCGTCGCTCCATTCGAAGTTATCCAGCAAACTCCACAGGAAGTAGCCCTTGACGGGGAAGCCCTCCGCTGCGGCGCGATGCAGGTTCGTCAGGTAGTTGCGCAGATACATCACGCGATCGGTGTCTTCGACGCGCCCGTCGGCCGTCACCACATCGTCAGCGGAGCACCCGTTTTCCGTAATGTAGATGGCTTTCGGATGCCAGAGATCGCAAACATTGCGCACCGCCCAGTACATGCACTCCGGGCCGACAGCGATCCACGTTGAAGCCATGTGCGGAAACGATGCAGGTCGCGGCTCAATCGCATAGCCTTTCGGCGAGCCGTCGGCGCGAACGGAGCCGTCAGCGCGAACATAGTAGGGCGCGTACACGTTCAGGCCGACAAAATCAAGCGGGCTGCCGATCGCCTTCATATCGCCCGCGGCGATCAGCGGGGCATTGGCCCCCTCGTGTTTCAGATACTCGTCAATGTACTTCCCTTCCAGCACCGCGGTCAGGAACGGCGCATTCATCACGCGCGTCGCCAGTCGCGCCGCTTCGATGTTCTTCTCGTCCTCAATCACTGGCACGAACACGGTCGGATTTTCGGCCAGGCCCACCTGCGCCGCGGGTGCGTTGGCGCGGATCGCCTGAACCCCCAGGCCATGCGCGAGAAGCGCATGATGGCGCACCTGGTTCACTTGCGCAGCAGGCAGCCGGAGTCCGGGCGCGAACTTGCCGGTGCGATAGCCAAGGTCGGTAAACGAGCTGAACTCATTGGTGGTCATGAAGTGCTGCACGCGGTCAGAGAGCTGGCGCGCCACATAACCCGCGTATTCCGCAAAAGCCTGTGCCGTATCGCGCGACTGCCAATCTCCCTTGAGACCAGCCGGAAGGTCCCATTGGAAAAGCGTCATGTAAGGAGTGATTCCATTCGCCAGCAGCTCGTCCACTACGCGTTTGTAGTAATCCAGCCCCGTAGGATTCGGTTGGCCCGTGCCGTTGGGAAAGATGCGCGGCCAGGCGATCGACATCCTGTACCCGCCGGCGCCGAGGTTCTTAAGCAGCCGCGCGTCCTCCTTGTACAAATGGTAGGAATCGTCGGCCACGTCGCCGGTATCGCCGTTGTGAGTCTTGCCCGGCGTATGCGAAAAGACATCCCAAATCGACGGCTTCCGACCGCCCTCGTTCACCGCACCCTCAATCTGGTACGCCGCCGTCGCGCATCCCCACACAAAGCCCTGCGGAAATTGCCGGGCTTCCGTCGGCTGCTGACCAAACGACGACTCGGGAAACTTGACGCCGGCAAGCGCGGCGGATGCGGCTACAGTCTTGCCGAACTGACGGCGGGAGATCGCTTTCATTGACGGGATTGCCCTCTCGGCCGCAGAGAATGTCACCTCAAACGATTGAATGGTACGATGCCGATCGGGTGCCCACTGCGGCGGAATCAAAGGGCGATTATAACTGACCGAAACTGATGCCGAAATGCACGCGGTGTCTCAAGCTCTCACGCTCATTCCAGGGCAGGCACAAAAAGGCCGCAGCCCCTTCCATCGCAAAACCAGAGCAGGTCTATTCCGAAGCCACAACACTCAAGTCGACGCGACCAACACTCAAGTCGACGCGACCAACCCGGGGTCCCCAACGACGGCCCTTTGTCGTTGGGGTGAGAGCAACGGGAAGCGGCGACCCCTGAAGACAGTGGAGCATGACACAGTAACTCTGGTTTTGCCGGAAAGCTGCGGCCTTGCGGTTCACTTTCAGCCGAACCGTTACATCTCCTTCACGCCTTCTACAAACGCCTTCAGCTTGCGGCTCCGCGAGGGATGGCGCAATTTGCGCAGCGCCTTGGCTTCGATCTGCCGGATGCGCTCGCGCGTCACCTGGAAGCTCTGGCCGACCTCCTCCAGCGTGTGCTCCGAGCCGTCCTCGAGGCCGAAGCGCATCTTGATCACCCGCTCCTCGCGCGGCGTCAGCGTGCGCAGTACCTGTCCCGTGTACTCCTTCAGGTTGACGCCGATGACCGCCTCTGACGGCGACACCGCCTGGCGATCCTCGATGAAGTCGCCCAGGTGCGAGTCTTCCTCTTCGCCGATCGGCGTCTCGAGCGAGATAGGTTCCTGCGCGATCTTGAGCACTTTGCGCACCTTGGCTACCGGAATATCCATGCGCCGCGCGATCTCCTCGCTCGAAGGCTCGCGGCCCAGCTCCTGCACCAACTGGCGGCTGGTGCGGATGAGCTTATTGATGGTTTCGATCATGTGTACGGGGATGCGGATAGTTCGCGCCTGATCCGCGATGGCGCGTGTGATCGCCTGCCGGATCCACCACGTGGCATAGGTCGAGAACTTGTAGCCGCGCCGGTATTCGAACTTGTCTACCGCCTTCATCAGGCCGATGTTGCCCTCCTGAATCAGGTCGAGGAACTGCAGGCCGCGGTTGGTGTACTTCTTGGCGATCGACACAACCAGCCGCAGGTTGGCCTCGATCAGCTCGCGCTTGGCCTGCTCGGCGTCCATGTCACCCTGGATCATCTCGCGCTGCGTGCGCTTCAGCTCCACGATCGAAACGTCCGCGTCGCCCTCGATCTTTTCCAGATCCGTCCGGCAATTCTTCTGTTGGCGCCGGTACTCCTTCTTCAACTCTTCGCTCTTCGACGCTTCGTACTTCTGCTCCAGCGAGCGAATTTGGCGCTCCAGCGTGCGCATGGTGTCCACGGTCTTGTTGACCTTGTCCAGCAGGCGCTTGCGCTCCATCGCCGTGTACTTCAGCTCGCGCACGATGCGCGAGATGTACACCTTCTCGCGTCCGATCGCCCAGCGCAGTCGCCGCGCCTCCTTCACCTTGGCCTTGCTGCCCGCAGAGATCGCGGCCTGCTTCTCTTCAAGCTGCCCAAGCCTCTTCTGGTGCTTCACCAGCGCGTCAGTACGCGCCACGGTGGCCTTCACGCGAGCCTGCACCACTTCCTCGGTCAGTTCCTCCTCGTCGAAGATCACCACCTCTTTTACGTTGCGCACGCCGCGCTTCAGGTCTTCGCCCAGAGCTGCAACCTCGCGGATTACGATGGGCGATCGCGAAATCGCCTTGAGGACGCGCATCTGGCCGCGCTCGATGCGCTTGGCGATCTCCACCTCGCCCTCGCGCGTGAGCAACGGCACCGTGCCCATCTCGCGCAGATACATGCGCACCGGGTCGTTGGTCTTCTCCAGCGTTCCCGGCGTCAGGTCCAGCTCGACGTCCTCCCCCTCCTCCAGCTCAAATTCCTTATCGCCGGGGAACTTGGGAGTGTCCAGCAGATCGATGCCCTGCGTGCCGATGGTCGTGATCAAATCATCCAGATCGTCGGGCGAGCCAATCTCATCCGGCAGCGCGTCGTTCACTTCGCCGTAGGTCAGATAGCCCTTTTCCTTGCCGGTCTCGATCAGGCCGTGCACATCCTCTTCGAATTTGTCGTCAATCGCCAAAATATTCCTGCTCTCTTCAGCAAGACGCCTCCTCTTGGAGCTTCTTGCCCGATTTCGTCTTGGGCCCCCGCGTCTTTCGAACCGGCCGTCTCAACCCGCTCATCCGCGCAGACCGATTCGCGCCCATCGCAAACCCGCGCCGCGCCCGATTTCAGACGCACAAAATGAAGACTTCCCCAAGGGAATCCTCGCTTGCATACACACCCGCAAGCCCGCAATAAGCGGTCATAGTTTTTCTCGGAACAGGATGGCGGCGCTTCAGGTTTCTCCTGGGTCGCCCGCGAGCCGCAGCTCATGTGTGGGGCAAAGGGGGCGCGCATCCTCACTGAGATCAATAGATTACCACACTTGCACTTGCTGGCGCCAGCAACAAATCGGCAAAAAGATCAGCCCGTCACAACGGCTGCGGGACGGCTGAGACCCGTTTCCGGCCGCCCGCTCCTGGTCCCTATCCACTTCATTAGACGCCCGGAAAGGCCATTTCGACGCATGATTTGCCCTTGCGGAAGCCTCCGAATAGCCTCCGAAATCACTTACCGCTCCGGTGCCTTTTGCCTGTGCAACTGCCGCAGCGCCCGGTCCAGATCCAGCTTCTGCTGGGTCAGCAGCGCCAGCCCTGCATAGTCGCCCTGGCGCTCGGCCTCGGCGATTTGCGCCCGCAGCTCGTGCTGCCTGCCTTCGATCGCCCGCTCCTGAACCTCCTGCAACGCACTCTCTGCTTCGTTCGCCTCTGGCGGCCGGCTCTCGCCCAGCAGCGCCTCGGCTAGCAGCGCCCGCTGCGCCGGATCTTCCACCGCGTCTATCGGATCCCTGGTCGCGCAGGTCGCTAACGCCTGCATAGCCCCGAATGCGCCAAGGTGCTCAAACCATGCCGGGTGCTTCTCAAAAGCCTCAGCCGCAAGCCGTCGCGCCTCTGCACCCTCGGGATCAGTGACGGCCAGCGCCCGCAGCAGCACCCGCTCCACCTCCGTCAACTTCGGCGCCCGCTCCTCGACCCTGTCGCGCCGCCTCAGCGCCGCCTGACGCAGCTCTTCGCGCAGAACCGCCGAGCCAATCCCCAGCTTCTGCGCCGCATCCGCGGCAAACTGGTCTCGGGCCAGCGTCTCCGGCATCCGCCGGATGTGCGGCAGCAGAAAATTCATCGCCTTCACCTTCTGTTCGGCGCTCGCACCCGGGAAAAGCACCCGCGCACGCTCAATCAGATAATCCGATTGCCGCCGCGCCCCGCGCAGCGCCTCTTTATAAGCCTCCACGCCCCGCTCCCGGATGAACCGGTCGGGATCAAGCGCCCCTTCGAGCGTCACGATCTTGATCGCAAACCCCTCCTCGGTCAGCAGCGCGATCGACTTCTCCGCCGCATTCGCGCCCGCCGCGTCCGGATCGAAGTTCACAATCACGTTCGACGTGTGCCGCTTCAGGATCGCCACTTGCTGTTCGGTAAACGCCGTCCCGCTGGTGGCAATCACGTTCTGAATCCCGGTCAGGTACACGCTGATGCAGTCCATCTGGCCCTCCACCAGCAGGGCAAACTCCATCGCGCGAATCGCCAGCTTCGCCTTGTCCAGGTTGAACAGCACCTGCCCCTTCGTGTAGAGCGGCGTTTCCGGCGAGTTGATGTACTTTGCTCCTGCTTTCTCGCCCGTCTCAAGCGTTCGCGCCGTAAACGCAATCACCCTCCCGCCTTCATTCGCAATGGGAAACATCACCCGCTTGCGGAATCGGTCGTAGATCGGCCCCTGGCTCCCGTCCCCCTGCTCCTTCGAACTGAATAGCCCGCTCGCTCGCAGCGTCTCCTGGTCCGCCATCCCGCTTAGCCGGTCGCGCAGCGCGTTATAGCTGTCCGGCGCAAACCCGATCCGGAACTTCCTGATCCCTTCATCCGTCAGTCCGCGGCCTGCAAGATACTCCCGCGCCAGCGCTCCCTCCGGCCCGCGCAACTGTTCCTCAAACCACGCCGCCGCCGTCTCGTGCAGTTCCAGCAGCTTGGTCCGCAGCCGTGCCTCAGCCGCCTGCTCCGGCGACGCAAAATCCCGCTTGGGCAGCGGAATCCCGCACTTCTGCGCCACAATCCGCACCGCCTCGGGAAAGCTCACGTTCTCCATCTTTTCCACGAACTTGAACACGTCGCCGGACTCGCGGCATCCGAAGCAGTAGTAGAACTGCTGCCCCGCGTGCACGCTGAACGACGGTGTCTTCTCCTTGTGGAACGGGCACAGCCCGGTAAACCGCTGTGCTCCCGCCTTGCGCAGGCGGATGTACCCCTCGATCACCTTCACGATGTCGGCCTGCTGCTTCACGGTTTGGGCAAAGTCGGACATTGGGCCTGACCTTCAATGAGGATACGTCGCGCAACCACATACACGAAATGAACCCGCGGAATGCACAATCGGACCCTCGCCGGGCCTGTTTGGGACTTCTGTCACGAGAGGCGACAGCACAAGCGCAAGCCCATCTCGATTGAAGCGACTATCATTCTGTTCAAGCCTCGTCTGCAAGGCGATCCAAATGTACTCGCCGAAATACAACCGTAGCTGGGCACTGGTGGTGGGGATCAATAGATATCTCCATACCGCACCACTCGGGTATGCGAAGCAGGATGCAGAGGCATTTGCAGCGATCCTGCAGTCGCAGTTTGAATTCACGGCGGAAAACGTGACGTTGTTGACAGACGGAGATGCGACAAAAGAGCGCATCACCTCTTCGTTTCTAGCGTTTACACGTGATTCTCTATCCTGTGACGATCGGATTGTCATTTTCTTTGCTGGGCACGGCCACACGCGCACTGGACTGAGGGGCGAGATTGGCTATCTGGTGCCAGTTGACGGGAGTCCCGATGATCTCGCTACCTTAATCCGCTGGGATGAGCTGACAAGAAACGCCGACCTAATCCCAGCCAAGCACGTGTTCTTCCTGATGGATGCTTGTTACGGGGGGCTAGCGATAAAGCGAAACCTCCCTCCGGGAAGCACGCGTTTTCTCAAGGACATGCTTCGGCGATACTCTCGCCAAGTTCTGACCGCTGGGAAGCCGGATGAGCCCGTTGCTGACCTCGGAGGACCGCTGCCAAATCACTCCATTTTCACCGGTCATCTCCTGGAAGCGCTTGGCGGAAAGGCTGCAGACCCAAATGGGATCATTACGGCAAACCAGGTGATGTCTTATGTCTATGAGCATGTAGCCAAGGACGGTTATTCTCAACAAAGCCCACATTTCGGGTTTCTCGATGGGGATGGCGATTTCATATTCTCTGCGCCGCTACTGGATAAGCTGACCGAAGAGAAAGAGAAAGAGACCGACATCCTGGTCCAGAACCCACCGGGGTTTTCAACCCTACCAAACTCGCTGGATGAACAACCTTTGATCGAGCGGGTAAAGGACTTCCTGTCCGATCCTCAACACAGAATCCGTCTCGACGACATAGTGTCAAATGCCATCAGAAATGCGGTGCACGACATCCACTCGGAGGACTTTCCCCTCGGCGCTAACCAAGTGACACCTGAAACATTCTCAGGTCGACTAAGAAGATACGAAACAGATATTTCCAGCCTATTACCGATCACGATCCTGATTGCCCGCTGGGGCGCGCGCGACGACCTTGTCTTGCTGCGCAAGATTGTCGGAAGGTTGGCGGAAAGCATTGAGCTTCCCCGTGGTGCCTATTCCCAAGTCTGGTCAGGACTACGATGGTATCCAATCATCACCCTCATGTACGCAGCAGGCATCGCTGCTGTGTCCGTAGAGAACTACGCAGCACTTGCACAATTGTTCAATACGAAACTGGGCCTCCGCACTACGGGAACAGAGTCTCAAGAAGCTGTGGCACAGGCGGTGTCTGGGATTCAAGAGGCAGTGGATGGCTTCAAAATGCTGCCTGGGCATGAGCGGCACTTTGTTCCGCTGAGCGAGTATCTCTTCAAGACTCTGCAACCTGCGCTCGAGGATCTTTTGTTTCTTGGGAATAGCTACGAAGATGCATTCGATCGCTTTGAGGTTCTCTTGGCTCTAAGCCACGCGGATCTGCGGAATAGCAAGGGTTATGACGTTTGGAGTCCGCCTGGGCGATTCGGATGGAAAGGGCGCTTTGGAACGGGCCGCAGTCCCTACGCGGATATCTTTAACGAAGCTGACAGAGACGGCACCGCATGGGCTCCCGTGGTTGCGGGGCTTTTCGACGGATCAATCGATCGGTTCATTTCCGTTGCGAGACTTTACAATGAGCAGGTTCTAAGCAGACTTCAGTGGTATTGAACGCGCACCCGGGGGCCCAGCCGCCATCAGACTACCTGCTTACGAGGCGATCCGATCCGACAGTTGCGTCTCCTGCCAATTTCGATGTCCGGCTTCAGCTAATACTTGTTGCAACGAATATCTCTTTCCTGCATCCAACCAAATGAAAGGAGCACCACCCCATGAGCCCAACCGCCTCCATCAGCACCTGGAACATCGATCCCGCCCACTCCGCCGCCGAGTTCAAGGTCAAGCACATGATGATCTCGAACGTCCGAGGCAAATTCAGCGGAATCAGCGGCGTATTGCACCGACTCGAAGCCGACCACACTCGATCCACCCTTGAAGTCTCCATCGACGCCAGCACCGTCAACACTCAAGACGCACAGCGCGACGGCCATCTCAAAAGCGCCGACTTCTTTGACGTGGAAAAATTCCCCGCCATAACCTTCAAGTCAACGCACATCGAGAAGAAGGGCGACGGCTTCGCCGTTACGGGCGACCTGACAGTCCACGGCGTTACCAAGCCGGTGGTTTTGAATGTCGAGGAAGTGAGTGAGCCCGCGAAGGATCCCTGGGGCAACCTGCGCATTGGCCTTACCGCCATCGCCAGAATCAATCGCAAGGACTTCGGGCTGATTTGGAATCAGGTGCTCGAAAGCGGCGGCGTGCTCGTCGGCGAAGACCTGACCATCACCCTCGACGTCCAATTCATCAAGGCCGCATAACCGAGTGTCGCTGACCAGGTCCCCTCTGGCCAGGGAGTTGCTCGCTGCAGCGAATGAATCCGCTGCGCATCCTATGGTTGTACGTTACAAGTGGAGTCAGAGCCCGGCTTCCCAAGCGGGAGACCTTTAGATCGCCCGCCACGGCTGTCCGCCGGCCCTCACCTTGGCTTTGATTCCGCACCTGGAGGTCAACTACCATGTCGCTTCGTCCCGTAAAAGAGATCTACCAAACCAAGCCCACCATCGAGGGAGCCGGCGTCAAGCTGCAGCGCGCCTTCGGCTTCGGCAAAACCGCCGAATTCGATCCGTTTCTGTTGCTCGACGACTTCCGCAACGAGAATCCTGCCGACTACCTGGCCGGCTTCCCCTGGCACCCGCACCGTGGCATCGAAACCATCACCTACGTGCTCGCGGGCGAGGTGCAGCACGGCGACTCGCTCGGCAACAAAGGCCGCATGACCGCCGGAGACGTGCAGTGGATGACCGCCGGCAGCGGCATTCTCCACCAGGAGATGCCCAAAGGCGACGAGCGCGGCCGCATGCACGGCTTTCAGCTCTGGGCCAACCTGCCCGCATCGCTCAAGATGACCGATCCGCGCTACCAGGACATCCCTTCCAGCGCCATCCCCGAGGTCACTGAGGATGACGGCACCCGTGCGCGCATCATTTGTGGCGAGTTTTGGGGCAAAACCGGCCCTGTCGAAGGCGTTGCTGCCGACCCGCGCTACGTTGACATCTCCGTTCCTCCACTCAAGCGCAAGCGCATCCACGTTGAGACCACGCGGAACGCTTTCGCTTACGTCTTCGCCGGCTCGGGAACCTTCCGCGACGCGTCGCAGCCACAGGCTGTCCTGACCGAGTCCGCCCTGGAATCGAATGTTGCCCCCAACGCCCGTCCAATCTACGACGCGAAAAACCACTCGCTCGTCCTCTTCGACTGCGGCGACGAAATCGTGGTCCAGGCCGGCCCCGAGGGCATCCGCTTCCTGCTCGTGTCGGGCAAGCCGCTCGAAGAGCCAGTAGCGTGGTACGGCCCCATCGTGATGAACACGCAGGAAGAACTGCGCCAGGCGATGGCCGAGTTGCACAACGGATCGTTCATCCGCCACGCATAAGCCCGCCAGCAACTCGCGCGCGCCCCATCCATGCGGCTTACTGAGCCGCAGAGGTGGGAGCGGCGGCGCGGTTTGCGTCTTTTCGCGCCACTGCGATCCTGCGATCGCAAAACCAGAGTACGTGTCTCCCGGAGCCACAGAACTAAAGTCGACACGACCAACCTCGGGGTCCCCAACGACCGGGCCCCGAGAAGCAGTCTTTCGCTTCTCGGGTGGAACAACGGGCCTCTGTCGTTGGGGTGGGAGCAACAGGGAGCGGCGACCCTGAAGACAGCGATACAGGGCACCGTAACTCTGGCTTTGCTGTAGACTAACGTGTGTCACGTCTTAGGCGCGTAGCTCAGTTGGTTAGAGCGCTTCCTTGACACGGAAGAGGTCGCTGGTTCGAATCCAGTCGTGCCTACCATCCCTTTCCATCATTTGCTTCGCCGGCTTCTGGCCTTTTTCCCGCTCTCAGAGCAGTTTCGGAAATGAGGTAGGGGGATTCACAAAACTCAAGTCTGAGCAACCCACAGGGAGCGAAGACCTTAACGAACGCTTTGACCGTAAGGAGTTTCCGAAGCTGCGCTCAGTCGCAGCCAGCGCGCGTCCGGCGCCGTGATATGCTCATCCCAGATTTAAGGAGCATCGTTCATCACCGCGCCATGGCCCTTCATGAGTCAAGCTCGCCGCCGCGGCCCCGCCAGGTGGTTCAGATCGGCGTGACCGGCCATCGGCCCAACCGGCTTTCGCCTCAGGTTGCTGCCGGTCTTCCGGGCCAATGCGAGCAGATTCTCAAGACCGTCGCGCATCTCTCTTCATCCGCGCACGATCGTCATCTGTTGTATTCGCCTGAAGCGCCTCTTCTGCGCATCCTGTCTCCGCTTGCCGAGGGCGCCGACCGCATCGTCGCCCGCGCGGGCCTCGCCTTGGGCGCGGATCTGCAGTGCCCGCTGCCGTTCCATGCCGCTGAGTACTGCAATGACTTTGAGGACGCCGCATCCCATGATGAATTCCACGACTTGCTCGCTAAGGCGTCCGCGGTGTTTCAGATCGAGGGCTCGCGCGCCGCGGAGGATACCGCTTACGAACGCGCCGGGCGCATGGTGCTGGAACATTCCGATCTGCTGATTGCCATCTGGGATGGCGAGCCGGCCGCAGGCAGGGGCGGCACCACGCAAATCGTGGAGGAGGCGCTGGCGCAGCATGTGCCCGTTCTTTGGCTGCATGCATCTGAACCGAAGGCCCCGTGTATTCTCCTCGCCGATGAGTCGGGCAAGCGCCAACAGCGATCCTTTGATGAGCTCAAGTCGATCTTTGGCGGACGTTTATCCCCAAGCGGCGACAGCGAGAAGGGCTTCAACTTAAGCCATGCCTATTTCGCCGAGAAGCAGCCAGAGTTCAATCCCGGCTGGATCTTCCGCATCTTTCGCGATCTTGTCGCCAACGGTCGCCTTCGCATGAGGTCGTGGCGCGTCGCGAATTTTGAGAAGTCGTCGCGGGACGAGTGGGAAAAGATGATTGCCAAATCCCCCGGCCTGCCCGAGGACACGCGCCACTACCTGCTCGACCGGCTCTGCCCTCACTATGCCTGGGCCGACAGATTGTCTGCTTACTACGCCGGCGCGCTTCGTTCGAGTTCTCTGGCAACGAGCCTGATGGCCGCCTTCGCTGTCTTGGTTCCCATGGTGGATTACGTTTGCACCAGACACGAGATCGAGTTGGGCAAGTTCCCCGCGTTCACCGAGTTTTCTCTGATCGTGATCATTCTCGCCATTACTTGGCACGGCCGCCGGAGGCGCTGGCATGAACGCTGGCTCAACTTGCGGCAACTGGCCGAGCTTTTGCGCCAATACTGTTACCTGGCCCCGCTGGGCTGTGCGCTCGCCACGCCGCCGCCGCCGGCTCACTTCCGCTCTGGCCTTGATCGCTCCTGGGTTGACGCCATGTTTCGCAACATCGCGCGCGACCTCGGCCTGGTAAACGCCGTCGTCAACCACGCCTATGTCTCCTCAGTCGCCAAACTGATCAAGGATATCCTCGAGGGCCAGGTGAAGTACCACGAAGGTAACCACGAGACGATGCACAAGCTGAGCCATCATCTCCATCTCATCGGCACGGCTTTGTTCGTCGTCACGCTGCTTGGCTGCGTCTGGCACGTTAGATTCGGGGAATCGTCATGGCTGCTTTTGCTGGCGACCGTGCCGCCCGCCTTTGGCGCCGCGTTTTACGGGATCGCCAATCATGGGGAATTCTCGCGCAGCGCCGACCGCTCGTTGGCGATGAAGCTCGAACTCGAGGCGATTCAGTCGGCCGAGCTGGACAAGGCGCTCGCTTCGCCGCACGAGAGCTTCGCGGCTCTGCGCCAGACCGCCGAAAAGGTTGCCAGCGTTATGATTGCCGAGACCATGGATTGGAGCTTCGTCTTCCGCTACCGGACGTTGAACCTTCCCGGCTGATCTTTGCCGCTGTTTGCAGGGAGGAGTATGGGTAAGCGCTTCGAAAAGGTCGTTCTCATATCCTTCGCGGTCATTGCGCTCGGACTCGGCTTTTGGGGATACGCCAGGGTCGGCAGCGATTACACCGCCGGCGCTTGTCTTCATCCAGTTTCCCCGTTAACTTCCGGTCCTAATCCAGCTCCCCCGTTAACCCCCTGTGCTAATCCAGTTCCCCCGTTAACCCCTTGTCCTAACCCAGTTCGCCCGTTTACATGGTTGGAGGCTCTGCGCTGCCTGATCGCGTCCATCGGGCTCATCCGGCTCTACGACCTGTTCCAGCCCGTCCAGGATCCATGGCAGCTCGTCGTCGCGCAGGTTCTGGTGCCCGGAATTGCACTGGTCTCCGCCGCGCAACTGTTCCTCATCGGCGTACGGAAGAACTTCCGCACCGCAATGGCGCGCCGCAAAACCAATCACACCATCGTTTGCGGTCTCGGCGACGTGGGCATGCAGATCGTGCAGAACCTGCGCGCCGCGCACGATCGCGTGGTCGCCATCGACCTGCTGGACGACTCGCCCAATGCCGCAACCTGCGAGAACAGCGGCGTCCCGGTCCTCCAGGGCGATGCCAAGAATCCCCAGGTGCTGCTCGCCGCAGGCATCCGCCGCGCGCAGGCGGCGGTCATCGCCACCGGCTCCGACAGCGAGAACATCGACATCGCGCTCCAGATCAAGGCGATCTATTCCCGCCCAGCCTATCTCAAGCCGGGCAGAATTGACGTGCTCGCCCGCCTCCGCAATGACTGGATGCACAAACGCCTGATCGCCAGCGACAAGGCGTCGCTTGGCTCCGCCGATGTCGACCTCCGACTCTTCAACCCCTTCACTGCCGCGGCCCGCATGTTGATCCGGCGTCTCCACCTGCCGCCCATTCCCGAATTCGAAGCGCTCACCTTCGTCCTCGTCGGCTTCGGCGCCTACGGCCGCGAGATCGCCCTGCATCTCGTCCGCCTGTCCCCGGTCGCATTGGGCCGCACGCTCAAGATCCTCGTCATCGACCAGGAAGCCGACGCCACAAAGGAGAAATTCTCCTTCGCCAATCCCGCTGCCGCCGATGCTGCCAGCATCGAATTCGTCACGGCTTCTGTCGCGCCCGGATCGCCCGATTTTACGCACGTCGTCGAGCGCAGGCTCGAATCCGCCGGACGTCTGCTCGGCATCGCGCTCGCCCTTGGCGACGACGAAGTCAGCCTGGGCGCCGCCCTCGAAATGCGCTCGCTGCTTGACCGCAACGGCCATCTCCACGTGCCCATCTACGTGCGCCTCGAGCACTATCGCCGCCTGGGCGAGCTGGTGCGCGAGATCGAAAGGATCTCCAACTTCGCTGACCGGCTGCAGATCTTCGGAACCCTCGAGGAAACGCTCAGCACCGATGTGCTGTTCGGCTTGAAGCTCGACGCCTTCGCGCAAGCCCTCCACGAAGATTACCGGCAGCGCTCCCAGGCTACGATCAACCCCCAGGCCAACGTCCCCTGGCACGAGTTGCCCGAGTTTATGAAGATGTCGAATCGCTGGCGCGCGGACCACACGCCCCTCCTCATGGAGTTGGCTGGCCTGCACCTGGCGCACGACGTGCAGTCGCCTGTCGTCGCTTCGTTGACAGGCGAACAGGTCGAACTGCTCGCCGAGCTCGAACACCGCCGCTACACCATCGAGCGCCGCCTCGTCGAAAGCCGCTTCGGATTGGCCAAGCGCCAGAGCGCGCGCATCGCGCAGTGGAGCGAGCTCAGCGACGATCAGAAGAATCGGAATCGGGAAGAGGTGGCCCACGTGCCTAAGATCATGGCCGCGCTTGGCATCGAACTCCATCCGGTGCGCGCCGTGCGCCTCTACGGCAAGTGGCTAGCAAGCGTGCCCGCGGAACTCGATGGGTTGCTCGCCGCCCCGACCTCCGCGCATTGCAGCCTGATCGTCGATCTCGATGAGCCTCAAGCCGTGCGCATCGCCGCGCGGGCGCTGTCCTTGCCTTCGCTCGGCCTCTGGCTCTTCTCCCGCGAGGAGCCTCGCGAGTTCTCGCTGCGCAAACCGCAAACTCAGCCCGCCGAACGTACTCTGCTGATTCAGCGTGCCAACGGCTGGTCGCTTCGCGACCGGGTGGCTCTCGAGGAGTGAGTGGCCCCAAAGAGGCCTGAATCGCTGGCCTGTCGCGGTTCCGGGGTTACTATACCGCGAAGCCAATTCTGGCTCGCTTCCCTCCGCACTGCGGCGCCAATTCCCTTGGAGTCCAACAGGCAGTCTTCAGAAGACCTTGAAGGAGTTCATGAATTCCTCAGTGTACGTGGCGGGATGGTCCTTGTTGGACACGACGACCACCTGGTAAAGGCGCGCGCCGTCCAGGTAGAGGTGCGCTTGGTAGTTGAATCCATCCGTGCTCGTGGCCGTCACCGCGCGCCCCGGGATTCCGTTCAGGCTGATGACCTCATCGTCAATCAGGGTCCTGCCCTTTGTTGCTCCGTCGCGAGCGCCTTCCAGAATCGTTTGCGGGTCGGTCTTCGAGTATTCGTCAGGATAGTCGTTGTACATCACCGTGTAGGCGATGTTGTCGTTCTCCTGAGGGAAACCCAGATCTGATAGAGGGTCGTTGTTTGGCCGGCCGGCAGGTTAACCTCGTGCGTCTGCTCCTGGGGAGTTCCCGGAAACAGCGCCGAAAAGCGGCCCCCGCTCGAGGTGTATGGCTGCAACTGGGAGTTGGTCGTGGAGGGCGGATTGATTTGGCCGGTAGTCCCGCCCTGGGGCGGCGGGGTCTGCTCCGTGGTGGCCGGAACAGTCGGCGTATGATGCGAGTGGTAATACACGCCGGCATAGATTCCGACCACGACGATTACCGATATCCCCAAACCCAATGCCCACGGCGGAATCTTCGGTGTAGTGGCAGGGGCAGGAGCCACTGTGGCACCACCCGCAGGCCACTGGCTTCCAGGACGAGTGCCGAAGGGCTCTGGCTGTTCCACCCTCGGGACCTTACCGAACTGGATCGGGTCAGGGACGACCGTCGCCGGGCTGACTGGCGCTCGAAACTGCGGCCGGTTTAGGGGATCCACAGTCTCAGATCCCTCCGGCTTCCGAACCTCGGCCCCGGCGCCGGCCCCGGCTCACGAAGTCTCTTCAACTGAGCCTTAAGCCCGTCCAGAATCTGGTACTTCACCTTCGCCCAACTTGGGTCGCTCACGGTGTAGTCGATCAGCGGGCTGCTGGGAACCATCTGGCGATCGGAAAGGAAGGGGTAGTCAGACCAGTCGCATGGCTCAACCAGCACCGGAATCACGATCATCTGGCCCCGCGACGCGCGTTCCGCAATTCGAGGCATCTCACGGCTCTCGATGAACTCCGAGTTCAGGAAGTGTTGGCTGACGATCAGTAATGCAATCTGGGCCTGTTCGATCTCCGCTTCGATATTCCGCTTGTACTCGTCTCCGGGCTTGAGCTCCGTGTCGAACCAGAACACCACGTTGTGTCGCCGCAGCGACTCCAGCAGAAACGGAACCAGGTTGAACCGGTAATCCGGATCGAGCCATCGTTTGTCTTCACGGGCATAGCTCACGAAGACATGAACCAGTTCCTCGTGCGCGCCGGGATTTGCGTCTGTGGTCATAGTTCGCGGGTCCAGGCTTTGGGTTGAGATGAACAGCTAGGCACACTATAACCCAGCCAACCGGAAATGCGAACCGGGAAACGTCAAAAAATCGGCCCGCTCACCGGTGCCATGGGATAGAGGGATAGAAACGCCGGGAATTCCACTCAAACCGATTGACGATCCCCGCCCTTTTCTGGATGATGGATGCACAAACACCGGGCTTCTCCCCTGCGCAATGTCTGGAGGGCTTTATGCGTACAGCGTTGTATTTTGTCCGTTGCTTCTTCCTGTCAAGCGTCTCGATCTGCTCTTTCCGCTGCTGTTTGCCGGTTCCGCCCACGGACAAACAACCACGACCGAGATCGATTACACGGGCAGCTTGTACGGCTATTACAGGATGGAATACGGCGAGACAGATCAGGATCATCTGCCGCCGGTGAAGAGCTTTCTCGACGACTATCGCAAATCTAATCCGAGCCAACTGCTGATCGGCATGGGCGATAACTTCGGCCCCGAGTTTGGCGCTGCGATTGAACTTGAGAATCTTTCTACCGCGGACCCTCCCAAGGGCTGCCGTTTGCCTCAAATCCAGACATCCCCGGGCGAACCCCCTCGCCCGGAAAGCCTCTACAAAAACGATGATCGCGTCCCCCCCAAAGCCGACTGCGACAATGTGCTCAATTTCCTCATGCACGCTGGATTCCGCGCCGTTGTGCCAGGAAGCCAGGATTTTATGTACACCGCGCTCTGGCTGCGCGAGGCGGCGCTCCGTCTTTCGGTGGCTGACAAAGACACGGACCAGAATAAGGAGATCGCCAATTCCGACAACAAAATCCAACTCCTCGCCGCGAACCTCCGCATCACCGAGAAAGGCGGCGGAGGTGGAAAGCGCTGCCCATTGCTCTTCAGCCAGGATCCTTCCCCCCAGAGCAGCTTCCGCTGCGTCGGCGATGGCACGGTGCCCGAGCCGCTCGATTGGCTTGATCGTCTCGACCGGCTGGGCCGGCCCAAATCTGGCCAGGAGAGCAACTCAACGGTCACGGCCTTGCAGCAACTGGCGTCAGAAAGCGCCGTCCGTACGGCTAATCGGCGATCGGAACTGAATGAGCTCATCAGCGATGAAATCGCGATCCTGGAATCGGCGTGGGGCACGCGCCTTCGCCTGTCTCCGCAGCCTGGGAACGATTCATCCGGAAAAGACGCTTGCGCCAGTCAGGAGATCCCCGAGCTCGCCGGCAAAGGTCAATTCGTTCCAGCGGACTTGACGAAACTTTCCGCCACGTTGGATCAATTAGATCTGGTTGATTCCCCCAAGTGTCCTGTCAACCCCGTCGATCGAGCCGACCTCTTTACCTACAGAGACAGATTGAAGACCGTCCTTGAGAATTACAGCAAGCTTCCCAATCCCAGCACCTCTGGCACTCTCAAAAAGGAGGACCTGCAGAAGATTCTTGGCGCTTGCGCGCAGGACAGCATAGGCTCCTGCTTCATCCTCACGGATCCAGCCATCGTAGCCGCCCAGAACGGGTTGCTGCGCACCATCGCCATTGAAGAAGAGGACATCGGTTACACGGTGGCACTCAAGGCAGACCGCAGCAAGGTTCTCATCGTCGGTGTAACCGGTCAAAGCACCATGACAGCGGTGTCGCAAACCAATCTCACCCTGTGTGCGGGCGATCACGGGACCCAGACTTATCCCTTCGGGGCTTGTGGCGATCGGCCTAAGCATTTAAGTTCCGCCAGTGGCGCCCAGACTTTTGCCGCCGATCCTGTTGCGATCACCGAGGCCATCGTGCGCGGCGCTGAGCTTCGCGCCGCCGACCTTAACCAGGGCCCTTTCGAAACGGTCGTGGTGATGGCCCAGATGCCCCACACCGAAGCGGAGGTTCTGTCCGAGCGTGTTTCGAGAAGGCTTTTTCTCGCCAAGGTGCAGCACCCGGTTGACGTCGTGTTCAGCGAAGCGGAGTCCGGTTTTGGAACTCCCCAGCTTACGCTCAGTTTTCCCGCGTCCACACAGCCCACGTACTCCGCTCCCGTCGTGGCGCCTAAACTCAGCTACTCATCTCAGACTGGCGGCTACCCCGGAAAAGTCTCACGCCTCACCCTTAACACCGCAGCCGATCACAGCTTCTCGATGACCAACAAGCCGAATCAGGTCTTTGACCCGCCTCCAGTCGAAAGCACCGACACGACCATCTCGCTGCTCTTTAAATTGGCGGCCCAGTTTCAAAATGCTCCAACGCCGCAGCCGAACGTTGGAACAGACCCGGAAAGCGAGCAGAGAGCCGAATTCGCGCTCCTCGAGGACTTGCAAAAAGCGCAGCGCCCGAAGGCCGATGTGGTCCTGTTGCAGAGCCGCGACGTGGAGCTGGATAAAATCGGCCCGGCGTACACCGGCTATGCGGCCTGGTGCAACGATTCGGACGACCACCCCGACTTCCTCTGCCGCTTCCACGTTGCCCTCGACCGCGTCTTCTGGAAAGGCGACTTCATCGAGTACGTCGCCGTGACCGGCAAGGATCTGAAAACGATCCTCCAGTTGTCAGAACAAAAAATGGCCGAGCAGGCCCAATTGGCTGACACCGGCATCACCAAAGAGTGGCTGATTTCCTACGGCATTGTGCAGTCGGCTCTATCCAACCTGACTGAGATCAGCGAGAACGACGAGCCGTTGTGGATCCCCGTCGATCCAACGTGTACGGGAAATGCCACAAGCCAGAGCACCTACTGCGTCGGTGGAACGCCCGTCTCTGACGATTCCTACTATTGGCTGCTCACAAGCGATCAGCTTGCGGAGGATAAGGCTGTGTACGGCACGTTGCAGAGCCTTCCATCCGCCAATCACGAATTAACGCAGTCCTATGTCACTCGCCCCCTGTCAGAATATTTTCTGAGGACCCTCAAAGGTTCCACCACGCAGGTCCAGGCCCTCGGTCCGCCCACCGGAACCCCGGAAGAAACGATCACCGCCGATAACCAGCGCTTTCAACAGGCGCCGCTCTGGCAGGTGGAATTCGCCAAGCTCGTCGCCAGCTTCTCTTCGCGGCAACCGGTGGGCGGAGATACGACCGTCCAAAGCTTCCAGGGAGTCTCTGATTCGCGCGCCACCGCGCCTGCCCAGCAGGATTTGGACTTGGAGCTGGCAAACCGCGTTACGGGGAGCTTCATCGGCCCCAGCGCCCCCGGCAAATCGTACATGCCCTTTTCTCTCGGAGAACAGAGCGCCTTTTCCTACGACCGCGCGGTCATCGGCAATCTCACCAGCAGGCCGGTCAACGCTTCGTATGTGCTGAACAATATCACCGAGGGTGCCTTCGTGCAGATTCGGCTCCACGGAAAAAATCAGGTGGGAACCGTTCCCAGTGTGTGGTCGCTGCCGCGCAGCCTGCTGGTCTTTACCCCGCGTCAATATCAGCTTGAAATCGACAACCCGTATCTGTTCTTCCCCTTCGCGGCTGGTTCTTCCTCGGCCGGCGAACTTACGGTCAAGCTTCCGCGCATCTCGGCTTGGACCGACCGCGGCGGCTACCGGCTCGAATTCGGCGGCGCCAAGCCGAAGTCATTCTGGGGGGGCGGAAGCTTTCTTGAAACCGGCATGGAGTTCAGCACGCAGAACGGAAACCTGGAGGCGCTCACCCTCCAGGACGGGACAGGTACGCCGAAAACCTGCCAGGTCCTTGCCAACATGACGCTGGCGCAATGCTTCACCGCAGCTAAATTCGTAATTAACAGTACCACCACGGTTGTCGGCTCGCCCACCGTCAGGACTCTCCATACCCCCGGCTTCTACTGGACTTTCCACTTCCAGAACCTTATTTATAAGGGTCGAGGAGGAGAGGCGGGTGGCGCCGGACGAGGGAAGCAGATCAGCCTGGTCACCGATGCGTCCGGCGACTATTACTTCGGCCGCTCCCCTTCCGCCGAGTTGTACACGCAATCGGAGTACGCCATCCCATTGAGCATAGCGCTGGTTCTTCCATCCATCGGCAATCTCTCCTTCGCCCCCACCTACTCCGGCTTCTTCTACCAGCCGCAGTTGAGCAGCTCTAGCCTGAAGGTGAATTCATTCTCGATTGCGGCGCGGTGGTACTTCGCCCGCGACGCTCGCGTGCCCATTCATCGCCAGGCTCCTCTCCCTGGGCCGGCAACTGCGGATCAGACCCATACCGGAAAGGGGCATTGAGAAAATCGGCTGTTTCTCGGGAACTTGTGGAAGCCGCAATCCCCGGCATCCTGCCCACGAACGCAGGATTCGCCGTAGGTCATTTCGGAACCCCGGCCCTCTCGCTTGGCTCTTCGCAGTCAGGAGACCTGGACGTGGTTGTGCGGCCTGTCTCTCAGGAAGCCGTTGCCCTTGGTGAGCCAGGCCACGCCGAAGGCGATCAGCGCCAGCGATTCACAGCTCAGGAGCGGGTTGACAGGTCTTAGTATTCGCGCCGCGCCCTCTAGATTCAGGCTGACCATCACGGCGTCGCAGACCAGGATCACCGCGCCGCAGGCCGCGTAGACGGCGTTTCTGTGCCGCTTACGGCGAGTGAGGCTTTTCCCTGGGCGGTCTTGCGGAACAGGTACAAGCAGAAATAGGCCAGGACGAGAAACATCTGCGCGGCAAACACGGTGTGGACCGTGTTTAACTCCAACTGCAGCGGTGAATGCACAGGGTCTCGCGGGTTCACCGAGGGGCAGAGCGCGACACCAAGAGCGAGAAATCCGGCGAGATACCCGGTGATCTCGTCGGTCCAGTCGTAGCCGCGCGAGCACATCAGGAACGCCGCGATCGCACACAGGCCTCCCACATAGCAATCCCCCATGGCCGTGTAGCGGTAGTCGCTGATCGAGCGCTGCAGGATCGGATGGGGTAGCGCATGGCCGGGCCCGATGAGCGAGAGCACGATGGTGCCCCCGGCAAGAACGAAAGGAAGCAGCAGCGCGATCATCCCGACCATCCTGCGCATCGCGTGGTGCGACAGAACCGCGGGATTCTTGTACGTCGCGTGATTCGACATCGTGCCTGCCACGATGGGATTCCTCAGGACGAAGCAGAATACCGCATTTGCTTCCATTGCGGCACCCCACCGAATCCCTGAAGACACCCCCCGATCTCTCTCATCGGCGCCATGCTTCCATGCTTTAGCCCTGCCTCACCTCTACCCTCGCCGCAAACGCCCAGTTGTGCCCCAGACAGAAATTCAGAATCGAGCAGCACAGGATTGCAATCGCGTTCGAGGCAACCACGGGAATGCGGCCTTCACGCACCAGAAGCGGCATCAGCGCCAGGTTCCCCACCATCGAAACCAGTCCGTTCGAAAGATGAAATCGCACGAATTGGCCGGGCAGCGCGCCGCGGCCGCTCCGGTCTCGCCAGGTGTAGTGCAGGTGCCACACAAAGTTGTGCACCAGCGTCACCTCCAAGGCCACAGCCGTCGCCACCATGTAGTGGCCCGCAGTCAACTGGTTCATGAGCGCCAGAGTGGCAAGCTGCACCGCCATACCGATGGCCCCCACCAGGTTGAACCTGACCCAACGCGAAACCACTGACGGTGCGTCTCGATGCCGATCCATCCAAGTCGCCGCGACCCCAAGAAGCGGCGACCGTGTAGAGAGCCTCGCAGGATACAGGTTCTGTGGTTTCGCCGGCCGGATCAACGTGTTCATGGCAGCGGCTCCTGCCGGTAAAGCCGCGCAGTGTGCCGCACCGTCACGGCGATCGCCATCGCGGCCATCCCCAGCGTCGCAATCACTCCGCCCAGATCGAAGAGCAGAACTCTGTGCCCAAGCACCGTCGAATACGGGCTGCGCAGCGCGGCCAGGCTGCCCATCGCCAGCAAAATGCGAATCTCCGTCGGCCCGAAGATTCCCTGCGAAAGCTCGAAGCACTTCAGCGTGTACGTGGCCAGGTAGCTCTCGCTCGATAACACCAGAAACGCGATCAGCATCGCGATCGCCGTCTGCCAGTGCAGCAGCCCCGAGGCGCCCAGCCCGCACATCAGCGCCACCGCGCCCACGATGTCCACCATGTGATCGACGTAGAACCCGTAGCGCGGCCGCTCCTGCCGGCGCACGCGCGCCAGCGTCCCATCCAGGCTGTCGCCCAGCCAATTCAGCGCTAGGCATACGATCGCCAGCAGCAAAGCTCGCCGGTCGAAGCGTGACAAAGCATAGCAGACGCCTGCTCCAATCTGCGCGCTCAGGCCCAGCACGGTGAGCTGATCCGAGCTCACCCAGCTCGGTGCGCGCTCCGCCATCCACTGCAAAGCGCGCTTCTCCATCCGCGCCGTAAGCGCCTGGTTGACCCTCCGCGCGTTCTCAAAACCCACTCCGCTCTTCGATGTCACCACGCGTGCGCCCATTTTCCTCTCCTTTCCCAGCCGTTTCCTCCCGGCGCAATGAATGCAGCGCTACTTCCGCAGCGCGTCGCGCGTCGCTTGCAGCGTAAACTCCAGCGATTCCTTCGGCACGCTTTCCACAAACGGTCCAATCGCCCACCCCAGCCCCGTGGGAATGGAGCGCGTCAGCGAGACCGACTCGATTTGGATATACAGTCCGCCGTCCCGTTCCTCGTAGCTCCAGTAGGTATTCAGCCGCCATAGAAAACCGTGCTCTTCGCTCCCGCTCAGTGCGTGCTCGTTCGCCGTCCCTGCCGAGTCAATCTCAGAGATCTGCGTGCTGCGCGATACGCTGTACCCATGCCCTGCATCGAGCTGCCCAAACGTCACGTCATACGCTGTATCCATCACCACGGTCAGAATGTGCTTCTGCTTTACCCGCATCGTTACCTGATAGTGATCGCCCTCTTGCGCGAGGATCTTGGCTTCGAGCACCTGCGGCGAAAAGTGTTTCGGATACGCGGCGAAGTCCCGCATCAGCCGGTCGAAGTCCTCGCCCCTGGCTCCGGGCACAAACGCCGTCCCGCGCCAGTCGTGCAGCAGCGCGCCCGGCAGATTCGCTCCCGTAGCAGCCGTCAGCTCCTCGATGATCAACTCACCGTTGCGCAGCCGCACCGAATCCTCAGGCGCGAGAAAGGCATCAGCCGTCCGGTGTTGTCCCGCCAGTCGCGCCTCCACTCGCCCGGCATAATTGTTGAACCCCGCAACCGCGGCCGGCGTCGGCTCTTCCGCAACCAGTGCCGCCGCACCCAGAAGAAGGAGCAGCGCGCCGGTAACCAGGAGCCTTTTCGATTTGGAAAGCCGATCTTGCTTCATGCACCGAACCATACCCTGCCCTCGCTTGCAACGCAATGCACAGCGCCTCATCTGCGGGTGATTGTTCATCACCGCGTAGCGTCTTCCATCCATTGAACTTCCGGAAACTTATCACTCGATCTGCCGGATTTCGGCCCGAATCTCCATCGGCTACACTGGTCCTCAGACATGCCAGATGACGCGACCGACCCTCGGCCAGCCCGGCGCTATCGCTTTGGAGTCTTTGAAGCCGACGCCGTCAAGGGAGAGCTGCGCAGGCAGGGTTTGCGCGTCAAGCTGAACGCTCAGCCCTTCCAGTTGCTCCTCATGCTCCTTGGCCGATACTTGGAGCGGCCCGGCCAGTTGCTCACACGCGAGGAGATCTCACGCGAGCTCTGGCCCGACGGAACCTTCGTCGACTACGAGCACGGCGTCAACTCGGCAATCAACCGCATCCGCGAAGCTCTCGGCGACACGGCCGGCAGTCCCCGATTCGTCGAAACCCTCGCCCGTCGCGGCTATCGCTTCCTCGCGCCTGTCGAATCGATTCCCGCCGGCGAGGATCTGCCACCCACACTCTCCGAATCCTCGCCTCCTGCTTCCATCGCGAACGCAGTGAGTCCCGAGGAGCCTGAACTCAGGCATCGCACCCGGATTCTGGCCACTCCGCAGGACCTTCCTAAGACATCCCACCGGGTGGTGCAAACCCTCTTCATCCTCTTCCAGCTCATGTATCTGGGATTTTATGTTGGCGCGCTGGCCAATCTGGCGGAGATTGCCGATCTTCTTTCGCCGCTGCCAAGAGCAACAACAGTGTTCTACATGATCATCGTCACGGCCGCAATCCTCATTCCCGCCCGCGCCTTCGTCCTCTGCGCCGTCCTCTTCCGCGCGCCGGGCTTCCGCCGGAAATTCCTCCAGCTCTGGCCGTTCCTGCTTGTTTTCGATGAGCTATGGTCGCTCGCGCCTTTCCTGCTTCTGCATCACATCAATTTCGGCCTGGCGCTCGCCTGCACCACGTTGCTCGTTTACTCGCCCTTTGCCCAGCGCTCGCTCATCCTAATGGGCGCGGGCAGCGCCAATCGCGAAGTCACCGCACCCACGCACTAACCGTTCGCTAGCAATGCATTCGTTTGAGCGCCGCTCCGGCCGCCCGCGCCGTCTTCCTATTCCCTTCTCCCTGTTCCCTGTCTTCCTCAAAAGTCCGTGTGGAATCGGAATGCGGAAACTGCAACGGGCCCGCGTGCCTGGTTATACCCGGGATCATTGATGTGCTGAAAATCGTAGGAAATGAAAAAACCACGCCAAAGGTGCGCGGTGTAAAAGGCTTCGACGATTTTCTCCCGGCCGTAAGTCAAGCCGCCGTCGCCGAGCAGGAAACCGATCCCGCCCAGGGCAAGATACTGCTGATGGGAAGCGACGATCCCGTTCGCCACAAACGCCACACCGGCGCGATCGCTGCTACGCCGCCAGGAGCTTCCCGTGGCGAGCCCGCCAATCTGCACCGTCCGGTCAACTTCGGTGTAGCAAAAGGTTTCGTTATGCCCATCGCTCCAGCCCAGGCGCGCAAACACGCCCACATTGTCAGCAACCTCCTGCTCCATGTTCAAGCCGAAGCCGTAGCGATGCCGTCCCTCCCGGCGCGTTGCAATGATGTCCGGTGTCGCTGTCTCGCCGTCAAGGAATTCCACATTGGCCTCGCGGTAGTTTCCCATGTTGGCATGATTCAGATATCCAAGCAGCCGCACCACGCCCGCGCGATGAAGAATATGTTTGCCCCGCGCTTCCAGTTCCAGGTTCTCCGCTCGCGACCGCGTCAGATCGGCATCCAGGTATGCACTGTTCGCAACCTTCGGCATCAGCGCTTCGGCAAAGCGTGCCGACCACGAGCGATCGTCGTACTCCAGCATGGCGCCTTCGGTGTAACCCTGTGTGTTTGAGGCCACATCATAGGCGCCATTGTCGTCTATCGTCCAGTTCAGGAACTGCAGGTTGCTGTCGGAACCATAAGTGTTCACATCGAAGAAATCCGTCAGGTCCATCTTGCCTGCGCGTAACTCCAGGCGACGTGCGGGAAGCGAGGTAGCCAGATCCAGCTCGTCGCGATCGGCCTTCACTCGCTCGCTCGTCAGCGGGATGATCTCACGCAGCATCAACTGCGCCAGGTATGGGGCTTTTGAATGCACGCCCTCTCTCAGCCGCACCGCATCCAGGTTCACATATCCCGCCAATCCGCTTGAGTTCCCGATGCCGTTACCTGTTGCGTCTTCAAAATCGGCGAAGACCTCGGTCGTTTGTGAGAGCTCATACCCGGTGTAAAGCGTCAGCAGATGCGTCGTTGCGCTCTGCGCCCAATTGGTCAGGCTGTTTGGCCCACTGTACTTCGCCGGGAACGCCCCATGACCCTGCAGAATAATGTTCGCTTGCCCTGAGATCCAGTACCGTCCCGTCTCGGTGTGCGGAAACAGTGTCTCGACGTCGCCGCCACTGGTGTCGTCCGCGCTCGATTCCCCGCTCGATTCTTGGTTCGCGGCCTGGCCCGCGCTCGCGTCCCTCGCCGCTGCGGGTGCTGGCGCCGCTCCCGCCTGCGTCTTCTCCGCGGGCGCTTGAGCAGCTTGCCCTTCATTCGTTTGCGCCGGTCCCGCTGGCTGCGCGGCCGCCGGGAACGCGCGCCAACACACCGCGAAGACCAAGCCGCAAAGAACCTGCACTGCGAGTTGCTGGAGGAGGCGCCGCATGTCTTCCCGAACGGGCGCTTGTTCAAGGCTTCCCGTCACCACACTTAAGTAAATCATCCGGCAGTCGCGTCCGTCGTGTTGCGCATCACTCAAGCTCCGCACTCGGCACGTATGTGGCCCACGACGCGCAGCCTGAGGCGTTCCTTCTGTTTTCCTTTATTTCGGCGGGTTATTTGGCTGAGGGTTCGGCTCTTGTCCGTTTTTGGTGATGTCCTGCCCGTTGTAAAACACCGTGCTGGTTGACCCGAAGCGCTTGTAATCGGTGTATTTGATCGTTTGGCGAATATGCACGTCCTGCGCCATGTACCCGTAGCCGCCGGCAAAGTGCAAAATGCCCTCGCCTTTGCTATAGACCGGGAACCAGTATTGCCCGTCGATCTGCTGCCGCCACGTCATAAAGGGCGGGTGCAGGTCCTCGTGGTTCTTGCGTGTGTCGTCCGGCACCATCCGCCCATTGGTCACCACGATCTGTAGGTCGGTCGCGTCCACCCAAATGCGGCCATCGAAATACCGCTTATTCTTCTCGATCGTCTTGGGGCTCACGTCAAAGACGTAGCACCCCAACTCGTCCACGTTTTGCCGGGCCACGTACTTGATGTCGTACTCGGGAAGGCTCTCAGTAGTCAGGACAAAGGAGTAGCCGTGCTGGAGGTCTTGAAGATCCGAAGGCGAGATCGTGATCTGTTGCAGAGTGTTTGCCGGCGCATAGACCACTTTCTCGGTGCGCCGGCCCGAGGGATCGAAGACCACGTCGTCTACCTCGTACCACTCGCCGGTCACCTTGTTTTCGTCATCCAGTTCCTGCACGCGCGCCACCCTGCGATAGGTGTAATGGTGGTACGCTTCCTCAAACTCCGTTTCCTTCGCCGTAAACTCCTTGATGATCTGCTCCGCGGGAATCGGCGGCGGCGTCAGATCCATGCGCCCAAAGCCGGAATCAAGCGGCATCGGTGTGAACGTGTCCTTGTCCTGTGCCGCAACCATGAGAGAGCAGCCTAGACAGACGATTACCGCAATCCAATGTCGAATTGCCACCGAAGTTCGCCTCCTCACGCGATTCCCAGATGGGTCCTTGGGGACCGGGAGTTCGTTCTCCAAAACGCGTATCCCTCTGCAACTTTAGACGCATATACATGGCTCTGGGAAGGCCTCAATCTAGCCTCGGAACGCCCTGTCATGGCGCGATGGGCGGACGTGCCGTTACGCTAACCGCGGTCTTTGAAGGCGAGAACGGGGCTTGGATCCGCAAGCAGCGGGCGATCTGTACATTCCGTTGATAGGGAACGAGTTTCGCGGCCTCCATGCCCGATTTTTATCACGCTCCGGCCTTGCTCCTGACGGCGCTGCTGCTGCCCGCCTTCGGCTACCTCTATCTCCGCTTCCGCGACACACGCACGCTGTTGTGGTTTTTGGGCTTTCTTCTTGCCCTCGTCTCGATGGTTTTGCTCTACTCCTCGCGCGCAAATGGCTTCTGGGGAGAGATCTACCCGTGGCTGGCAGCCGCGGGACAAACCTGCACGCAAGTCGGCACGGCCTTGTTCCTGGGCTCGCTCTCGCCGCAGCGCTTTCGCATAGGCCGGTTCCAGGTCCTGTATGCGATTCCATACGCCTGTCTTCTCGTTGTCTATTCCATCCTCTTCTATGGCGTCTTTCAGGGCGTTGCGCCTCGCGGACCGCTGAATCTCATCTTCCCGCTCATCGCATCCGTTGTCCTCGTCGTCGGCCTGCTCTGGAGCGGCACAAGCAAGGTGTTGCCCGCTTGGCTGGGTGTCTTCTTTTGCTCGGTTCTGGGTGGCTTGGCGCTCTTGATTTGTATCCGCATCGGACCGGACAAAACGTTGACCTTTGCCGTGTGCGCCAACCTGTTCATGACCGCGGTTTTGCTGGTCTTCGTCTTCCGGCGCTTCTCTCCCGGGGTCTTCCTCAGCGTGCTCGGCTTCCTGGCCTGGTCGCTTTCTTTCATGCGGTTCGCACCTTGGATCAGCCTCAACTCGGCGCTCGACCTCAATCTGATCCGTGTGATCGTGATGGGAAAAGTGGTTGCGGCGGTGGGCATGATCGTGCTTGCGCTCGAGGATGAGCTCAACAGCAACAGGGCCGCTCGGGAACGCGAACGCAGGGTGCGGAGTCAGCTCGAGGCCTACGCTAACTTGATGCTCACCCGCCGCAGGGTCGAAGACTTCGATCGCCAGGGCGCCGATATCTGCGAAACCGTCGTCAAAAACAGCCACTTCACCCAGGCCGCCCTGCTGCTAGAGCACGAGGGACGGTACCGTCTGGCTGGATCTTCTGGCCTGGAAATGGCCATCGCAAGGCCTCTCGGCGAACTGGCGAAGCGAGTTCCCGTGGAGAACTTCCTGGCCCCCGGTTCGGCGCCTGTCGCCGTCGAGCACAGCAAGACGCTCCAACTCGATCTCACGCCCTGGCTGCTTCCTGGCGACGACCTCGAACGCCTCCGCTTTACCTCCGTTCTCGCCGTGCCCATGCCCGGCCGCTCCGGCGTCGATGGGGCTCTCCTGCTCAGGGGAATGCGCGCTGAAGGCGGGCGCGCCTCCAGTCCAACGGCCGATCCGCCGCGCCTTGACGACCTGCTCCCGATCGAGATGCTCGTCTCCCGTTTGCAGGCCACGCGCAGCCAGACCATGCTCTTTGAAAAGCTCATTGACTCGGAACGGTTCGCCGGACTGGGTCAGCTGGCCGGAAACGTCACCCAGCAGTTGAACAGCCCCCTCACGGTGATCCTGGGCTATGCCTCCCTGCTCCAGGATTCGGACTCACTCGACGCGCAGGACCGCAAAGCAGTCGATTCGATCGTGAACGAGGCGCGGCACATCCGCTCCACGCTGGAGAGCCTCTCCCGCGTCTCACACGCGCAAGGCGATCAGCCTGCCGCCATCTCCGTCTCCGAGTTGCTGGCCGATATGGAACAGCTCTATCGTCCTGAATTCCTCCAGCGCTCCATCGAATTCCAGGTCAACGTCGCGCCCGGACTGCCCAGGATTGTCTGTGGCGCGCAGCAATTGCGCCAGGCCTTGCTGCATTGCCTCCAATATGCCATCGGCGCGGTCGAGCGCGAAAGTCCGGTTGCCGCCCCAAAAGACTCCAAAACCATCCGCCTCGAGGCAGCCCGCGAAGGCAATCTGGTGCACATCTCCGTCAGCCACTCCGGCCCGGGCTTCCTGCATCCTGAGCGCGCCTTTGATCCCTTCGCCCCCGCGCGCCCCGGCGGTGAGACATCCGGAACGGGCCTGAGTCTGTGCGCCACGATTCTGCGCGACCAGAACGGCCGCGCCTCCGCCGTGAACCTCACGCCGCGTGGCGCCGCCATCATTCTCGAGCTGCAGGCGGCATAGAGCTTCCGCGATCGGCGTCATTTACTGCCCCTTGCTTTCACTTTCTTCGGGCGATCGGCTGTGACCCTTCAGGGTGGATTGCGGCTGGAAGAAGAAAGCCTCATTTCGGCGAACGCGCGCGGTACAGTCAGGCGGATTCTGGAGCTGGACATGACAGTCGTACTCAGCCGCGCAGCAGCGCCGAATCCGTAAAATAGAAAAGGATGGCTTTCACCGAACAATACGATGTCGTTGTGGTTGGCGCCGGTCACGCCGGTTGCGAGGCCGCCATGGCCGCCGCGCGCATGGGCCTCAAGACCGCGCTCATCACCATGAATCTCGACCTCATCGCCCAGATGAGCTGCAACCCGGCCGTCGGCGGCGTGGCCAAGGGCCATCTCGTCCGTGAGGTCGACGCGCTCGGCGGCATCATGGGCGAAGTCGCCGACGCGGTGGGCATCCAGTTTCGCCTCCTCAACTCCTCGCGTGGTCCTGCCGTCTGGAGCCCGCGCGCCCAGTGCGACAAGCAACTCTATCGCGTCAAGATGCGCGAGGTCCTCGAGTCCCAGTCCGGCCTTCACATTCGCCAGGCCGAAGTCGTTAATCTCGTCATCGACGAATCCGACCCTCCCACTGAATTGGGTGCCCCAAAGCCTGTCCTGAGCTTGTCGAAGGATCCCGACTCTCGGACCGGGGAAGAGAATTCGCTCGGCCAGCCCACCGAACTTCCCCGCCCCATACGTCCCCACCGCCGCGTTCTCGGCCTCAAGCTCCGCGACGGCCGTCATCTGCTCGCCGGAGCCACCATCATCACCACGGGAACCTTCCTCAATGGCCTCATTCACTGCGGCGAAGAGCGCTATCCCGCCGGCCGCAGCGGCGAGCCCGCCAGCGTCCTCCTCGGCGAGGCCCTCCGCGCTCTTGGCCTGCGCACCTGCCGCCTCAAGACCGGCACGCCGCCGCGTCTCGACGGCCGCACCATCCGCTGGGACGCCTTCGAGGAGCAGCGCGGCGACACTGACCCCACGCCCTTCAGCTTTCGCACCAAAAAGATTGTTCAGCCGCAGGTCTCCTGCCACATCGCCTTCACCACGCCTGAGACCCTCCGCCTCATCCGCGAGAACGTTCACCGCTCCGCCATGTACTCCGGCCGCATCCAGGGCATCGGCCCGCGCTACTGCCCGTCCATTGAAGACAAAGTTGTCAAATTCCCCGACAAGACCCAGCACCAGTTCTTCCTCGAGCCCGAGGGCCTCAACACGCACGAGGTCTACATCAACGGTATGTCCACGTCGCTGCCCATGGAAGTGCAGTGGCAGATGGTCCACTCCATACCCGGCCTTGATCAGGCCGAGATGCTGCGCCCCGGCTATGCCATCGAGTACGACTCCGTCGACGCCACCGAACTCGACCGCACCCTCCGCGTCAAGTGCATGGAAGGCCTTTACCTCGCCGGCCAGATCAACGGTACAAGTGGATATGAAGAGGCCGCCTGCCAGGGCATCATGGCTGGCATCAACGCTGCGCTCTGGCTCAAGGGCCAGCCGCCGTTCACCATGGACCGGACAGAGGGATATACGGGCATCCTCATCGACGACCTCATTTCAAAAGGAACCAATGAGCCCTACCGTATGTTCACCTCGCGCGCCGAGTTCCGTCTCCATCTGCGCATCGACAACGCCGACCGCCGCCTCACCCCGTACGGCCGCCGCCTCGGCCTCATCAACGATCAGGCCTGGGCCGAGTACGAGCAGAAGCAGGCCCGCATGAAGGCCCTCGAGCGCCTCCTTACCACCGGCAAAGTCGATCCCGAAAAGCTCGAGCGCGCTGGACTCGGAGCGCTGCCCGCAACCGCCGGCCTCACCTGGGCGCAGCTCCTCAAGCGCCCTGAAGTCGCCATCGAGCCGCTGCTCGCCGCCCTGCGCGACGACCTCGCTTGCGACCCGCTCCTTGCCGATTTCGCCGGCCTTGTTCAGAGCTCTGCTTCACTAAACGGTTGTCATCCTGAGCGACCCCTTGCAAAGCAAGGGGGAGTCGAAGGACCTGCGGTTGCTCTTTCAACGGCAAGCGGCGATGCCCACTCCAAAGTCGACCCCGCCATTGCCCGCTCCACGCGCCGCAACGAAGCCCGCGCCGTCGAAACCGAAATCAAGTTCGCCGGCTACCTCGAGCAGCAGAAGAAGTCCATCGCTCGCCTCAAGGCAGCCGAGGCCGTCGCCATCCCCGGCTGGATCGAGTACGGCGCCATCAGCGGCCTCTCGCGCGAGATGCGCGAAACGCTCGAGCGCATCCGCCCCATGACCATCGGCCAGGCCAGCCGCATCCCCGGCGTCACCCCTGCCGCGCTCTCGCTCGTCCACGTCTCCATCAAATTGCAGGATAAGCAGCGGGGCCCGAAGCGCCGGGCGACCGCCTGATGGCGTCGCCCGCGTATCATATTCCCGTATGAATCTCGACGCCATCCAAACAGCCCTCCGCGAATCCGCGCTCGACGGCTGGCTCTTCTACGACCACCATCACCGCGATCCCATCGCCGCCAGCATTCTCTCGCTCGACCCCAAGGCGCACATCACGCGCCGCTGGTATTACTTCATTCCCGCCTCAGGCGAGCCGCGCAAGCTCGTCCACCGCATCGAGCAGGGCCGCCTCGACACGCTGCCCGGCGCAAAAACCCAATACTCCAGTTGGCAGGAATTGCACTTGGGGCTTGAGAATCTCCTCCAAAACCAGAAAAAGATCGCCATGCAGTACTCGCCCAACAACGACATCATGTACGTCTCCATGGTCGATGCCGGCACGGTCGAATTCCTCCGCTCACTCGGCAAGGAAATCGTCACCTCCGCCGATCTCGTCAGCCAGTTTGAAGCTGTCCTCACCGCCGACCAGATTGCCAGCCACGCCGCCGCTCAGCGCGCCATCGACCTCATTCTCGTCGCCGCCTGGGCCGAGATCGCCCGCTGTCTGCGTCCCCCCTCCGGCGTCGATCGCGCTGAAAGCCTTACAGAGTACGACATGGTCCTCTGGCTCAGCGAGGCCATGCGCCGCGAAGGCCTCGTCTGGGAAAACGGTCCCGACGTCAGCGTCAACTCGAACACCTCCGACTCGCACTACGAGCCCACCGCCGATCACGCCGCGCCCATTCGCGAGGGCGACTTCCTCCTCATCGATATCTGGGGCCGCCAAGGATCGGGTGTCGGCTCGGGTGTCGACTCGCCTTCGAGCATCTACTACGACATCACTTGGACCGGCGTCGTAGGCCGCGAGCCTACAAAGAAAGAACAGCTTGTCTTCGATACCGTCCGCCGCGCCCGCGATGCCGCCATCTCCGCCGTCGAGCAGGCCTTCGCCGAGAACCGCCCCATCCGCGGCTTCGAGGCCGACGATGCCGCCCGCTCCGTCATCCGCGCCGCCGGCTTCGCCGAATTCTTTACCCACCGCACCGGCCACAACATCACCCATGAGATTCACGGTCCCGGCGCCCACCTCGACAATCTCGAAACCCACGACGTGCGCCGTATCCTGCCCCACACCTGCTTCTCCGTCGAGCCCGGCATCTATCTGCCCGAGTTCGGCGTCCGCAGCGAAGTCGATATGCTCACTGCCCCTGGCAAAGCCTGGGTAACCGGCCGCATTCAGCATGAGCTGGTGCGCATTTGAAGGTGAAACATCGGCCCTGGAAACCTGGCAAACCACTCGCAGATACGTACAAGGAATCCGTCCCTAACTTTTTTTGGTGTTACTACCTCTCTATTCCTGACTTTTCTAGGTTAGCTTTGCCTCTAAAACGCAACTTTTCTAGGTATATGTCCCCGAAAAACCTAACCTCTCAAGCGAACATTTGGGGCCCAAAGCTAACCTTTGAAGCGAACATTTGGTGCCCAATCAGCACCGTGAAAGCGAACCTTTCAAGCGTCTTTCGCTCGGCCGCGGCCCGTTTTCGGGATCCCCGTTCCCTGACCCCTGACCCCTCGCTCCGTCTTGTATAGTCAATTAAGGAATGGCCACCACCCCGAACAAACCTGCCGCGGCAAAACTCTCGCCTCAAGGATTCGTCTACCTTCCCCTCATCGCCGGATGGCTCATCCCCGGCGCTGGCCATTTCCTCCTCGGCAAATGGATCCGCGGTACGCTCCTTGCCGTCTCCATCGTCGCCATGTTCGTGCTCGGCCTTGCCATGCAGGGCAAGCTCTACACCAGCGCGCAGGACATTCTCGATCTGCTCGGCGTAGCCGGCGATCTGGGCAGCGGCTTGCTCTACTTTTTGTGCCGCACGCTCGGCCTCGGCAGCCAGCCGGTGCAAACCACCGTCGCCGACTACGGCACCAAGTTCATCGTTGTCGCCGGCCTGCTCAACATCATCGCCGCCGTTGACGCGCACAACCTGCGCACCGGGAGGAAGTCCTGATGCATCCCTCCCACTTCACCGCGGTGCTGCTCTTCGCCCTCTTCGCCTCCACCGTCTTCGGCATCACCATGCGCGACACCCCGCGCCGCATGTTCCACTACGGTGTTTACTGCTTCATCCTCTTCGTCGGCTCCGCCATCGTGCTCAGTTGGGCCATGTTCCTCATCGCCCGTTAGATTCAGCCGGGTTTTTCCGGCCTCGATTCGCCCCGGCATACAAAAAATGCCGCCGTCCTTTCGGAACGGCGGCGCAGGTTTCGGCGGGAGTTGCCGAAAATCGTTGAAGCCCCGCAGAGCTTCCGGCAGTCAAAACACGCCCGCGCAGCAAAAGTTGCGGTTCTGCCGCAGTTCTCTCGCGCGTTGGGGACCGGAATCTACTGACTGGGATGCCTTTGTCGATCTCTCGGTTGTCTCTGATTCTCCGCCAATTCCCCCCGCTGCTCCCTACTCCCCGCTCCCTGTTCCTTCTATAATCGCCGCATGCGTTTCCTGGCCGATTCGCGGCATCGCTCCATCGCCCTGCTTGCTGGCGGCGCTCTCTTGGTCTTTGTCTTGCTGGGAACGCTTCAGTGGTTCAACACCTCCGGGGTAGATTTCCTCAATCCTGAAACCTATGGGCAGACCATGGCCTTGACGGCCCTGGAGGTCTTGCTCTTCCTGTTGTTGCTTCTGCTGCTGGTGCTGCTCTTCCGCACCGTCCTGAAAGTCTACGTGGGGCAGGGCAGCAGTGGCGTGGGTGCGCGGCTCCGCTCACGCATGGTGCTGGGCGCGATCTTGATCACGGTCACGCCTGCGGCCCTCATGTCCCTGTTCAGCTATTTCCTGCTGAACCGCTCTCTGGAGCGGTGGTTTTCGCCTGACGCCTCGCAACTGCGCGACGACTCGACCAGTGTTGTCCGCGAGCTCGTGGAGTACGTGGCTGGCAACGCGAGGAGCGAGGCCGAGTCGGTAGCCGAAAGTGGCGCGATGGACCGCGACTCGCAAGCGCTCCAGCAGGTTCTGAGCTCGCGCCGCCTGAGCCTGGAAGGCGGCTTTCTGCTGGTCTATGACAAAAACAAGCATCTGATCGCCGGCTTTCAGGCTCCTCCCGAATCGAGTCCGGTTACCCTCCGCACTTCGATGGATGAGACCGAACATGGGGGAACTCCGCTCCGCGGACCGATCTCGGCGGTTCTTCTTTCCGCCGCGCAGAGAAATGACAATCCGGTTGTGAATGTCGCGGGTCAGGAATGCGCGCTTGGTATGGCGGTCACCACATCGGGCCAGATCGTGGTCGCGGTGCTGCCCATGCCGCAAGGACTCAACGAAGCCACCGCGCGCATCCGCTCCGGAGCGGACGAGTATTGGCGGCTCTTCCGCTCCCGCAGAACCATTCGCACCACCTTGTCCCTCACGCTCTTGCTTGTCACTGTCTTTGTCTTCTTTTCCAGCGTCTGGCTGGCGGTATTTCTCTCCAAACAGATCACGCGGCCGGTCGAGGCGCTGGCCGACGCCATGGATGAGATCGCTGCGGGCAAGTACGAGCAACGCGTACCCGCCGTCGCCACCGGAGAGATGGGCGACCTGGTGCGCTCGTTCAACCATATGGCCGCGGACCTGGAAACGAGCCGGCAATTGGCCCAGAGCGCGCAAGCGCAATTGACCGCGGCCAACATGGCGGTCGAGGAGCGGCGGCGCGAGCTCGAGACGATCGTCGATACCATTCCCTCGGGCGTCGTCACGCTCGACGGAGCCGGTGTGGTTCTTCAGTCCAACCGTGCCTTTGCCGCGCTGATGGGACTCAAGGAAGATGCTTCCCTGGCGGGGAAATGCTTCGAGACGTTGCTTCCTGCCGAGTGCGCCGAAGACCTGGCCGGAGTGATCCGCCGCGCGAATCGTATGGGTGCGGCATCCACTGAGCTGGAATTTCACGCTCGTGGGCGCACTCTGCATTTGGCCATCACCAGCGCGCGCCTTGAGCTCGGTCACGGGCAAGTTGGATCGGTGCTGGTGGTGGAAGACACCACGGAGCTCCTGCGCGCGCAGCGGCAACTGGCGTGGAAGGAAGTGGCGCAGCAGGTGGCTCACGAAATCAAGAATCCGCTCACGCCAATCGCCCTCAGCGCCGAACGCATCGGCAGGCATCTCGATCGCGGCCACCCGGATTCGCCGAACATCATCCGCAAGTGCAGCGAGGTGATTCTGGGCTGTGTCGGCACCCTGCGCACGCTTGTCGACCAGTTTTCGGCCTTGGCGCAGTTTCCGGCGCCTCAGCCCCGCCCCTGCGACATGAATCAGATCGTTGAAGAGGCGCTGGCGTTGTTTGGCGGCAGGCTCGAAGGCATCACCGTGCAGCGGAACCTCGAGCCCGGCTTGCCGCCAGTGCTGGCCGATCCTGAGGCGATCCGCCTGGCGCTGGCCAACCTCATCGACAACGCCGCTGAAGCCATGCAGGGCAGCCTGCTGCGGGTGCTGGGCCTGAATACCGCGCTCAGTGAAGACGGCGCCGCCGTCGAGGTCACCGTGTCCGATACCGGCTCCGGACTCAGCGACGAGATTCGCGAGCGCCTGTTCCTGCCCTACTATTCCACCAAGCGCCGCGGCACGGGCCTGGGCTTGTCCATCGCCGCCAAGATCGTGCAGGAACACGGCGGCTCCATCAGCGCCGAGGCCAACAGCCCCAAAGGCGCGCGCTTTCTGCTGCGCTTGCCGCTAATGGAACCCGGGGCACAGCCGGCATCCGCCGTGGCGGGCGCGGATTCGGTGAGGGGCCGCACCTCATGAATCACATCCTGGTGGTCGACGACGAAGCCGAAATCCGCGCGTCGCTCGAGGAGATTCTGCGCGAAGAGGGCTACGGTGTTGCCAGCGCGGCCGATGCCGTCGAAGCAATGACCTTGCTCCGCGACGTTCCCTACGACGTGGTGCTGCTCGACATCTGGCTGCCCGGGCGCGACGGCCTTGACGTGCTGGCGGAAATGCGCGAATTGACCCCGGAGACACGGCCTGAAGTCGTCATCATCAGCGGCCATGGCACCATCGAGGCAGCCGTGAAGGCCACCAAGCTCGGCGCCTACGACTTTCTTGAAAAGCCGCTCTCGCTCGACCGCACGCTGATTGTCGTCAAGAACGCCGTCGAGGCGCGCCGCATGCGAACCGAGAACGAGGAGTTCAAGCGCCAATTCAGCGCCGCCGCGGTGCTCACCGGCGAGAGCGTACCCCTCAAGGCGCTGCGCCAGCAAATCAAGCTGATGGCCCCCACCAACGGCCGCGTGCTCATCTATGGCGAGTCGGGCACTGGTAAGGAGCTCATTGCGCGCTCCATTCACGCGGAAAGCCTGCGCCGCGACGGCGTCTTTGTCGAGCTCAACTGCGCCGCCATCCCTGAAGCGCACATCGAGGCCGAACTCTTCGGCTATCGCCACAGCGCGCAGCCCGGCGGCCCGCCCGAGCAGCCCGGTACTCTGGAACGCGCCGACGGCGGCACGCTCTATCTCGACGAAGTGGGCGATATGAGCCTTAAGACCCAGGCCAAAGTCCTCAGCGCCCTCGACGATCAGTTGTTCACGCCGGTGGGTGGAACGCAACCTTTGCGCGTCGACGTGCGCCTGATCGCTTCTACCAACAAGGATCTTGAGGACGAGATCGCCAAAGGCAACTTCCGCGAGGATCTCTTCTACCGCCTCAACGTGGTGCCGTTCTTTGTGCCGCCTTTGCGCGAGCGTAAGCAGGACATTCCGCTGCTGGTGCGCGAATTCCTGCTCGAATTCGGCCGTCAGTACGGCCGCCCGCGGGTGGAGATCGGCGAAGAAGCCCTCGAGGCGTTGGCCCAATACCACTGGCCCGGCAATGTACGCGAGCTCAAGAATGTCATCGAGCGCATCCTCATCCTCAATCCACGCGTCATGCGCCTCGAGCGCAAACATCTGCCGCCGCTCACGCACAAGTCCGGTTCGCGTTCCACTGAAGAGTTCTCAAGTTTGCAGCAGGCGCGCGACGCCTACGAGCGCGAATACATCCTCAAAAAGATTGAAGAAGCACGCAACAACATTAGCCACGCTGCCGAGCTGCTCGGCCTCGAACGCAGCCATCTTTATCGCAAGATGAAGGCGCTTGGTATCGCTGCGCGGGAGTAGCCGCTACCCAGACGCTCGCTGGCCTTCCGATTTCTCTCGCCGGTCCCGCATGTTGAAGCGCCTTTCCACCTTGATCACGCGGAGATCGGGAGCGCCCACTCGCCGATCCGCCTTGCGGGCGCGTCGATCCGCTGTCCGGCCTGGGACCGGGTGCAGACTTCTCGATGCAGAAACGCGAACCGGCTGCTCGGTGGCCGCGGACGCATCCGGCAAGGGGACGGCAGCCTCGTCGCTCTGCGCTCGCATCACATCAGCAACCGACGATCCCGATCCGCTGGTGAGTAATTTGTTCAGGGTCGAGATCTGTGTGCGCTGGGTCTCCACAAAGTCCACGCCATCCACAGTCAGCGTGTACTGCGCATTGTCCGCCTTGGCGACATATCCCTTCTTCTGCAGATACCACAGCGTGAAGTCCAGGTAATCGCGGGGAAACCCCATCCGCTCCTCAATCTCGGCCAGGGAAACTTCTGGATAGTTCGGGTTGATGCGCCGCCGGTAGTAAAGAACCGCCAGCACTGCCAGCCGCCGGTTTAACTCGCCTTCCAGGCTATCCATGAAGTCGATCGTCGAGGCAAGCGGCTGGGTTGCCACCGGACTCCGCCTCGCATCGTATTCTGCGCGGCGCTTCGCATCCGACAACACGTCGTAGGCCGTCTTCAGCAGGCGAAAATTCTCGGCATGACCGGATTCGTGGTTATCCGGATGCAGGCGCGCCGCCAGGAATCGATAAACACGATGGATCGTGTCGGCATCGGCGTGGGGGCTTATTTGGAGAAACTCGTAGTAATCAGTCGCTGCTGTCCCCATGATTCTCCCATCACGTTTGCTTCGATCGCCATCCGCCCTTGAGCGGCACGGAGCAGTGCTCTCGCGTCTTCGAGCTGCCCCTGCTTTCCAGATAACCGGTTGTGTCGTAACTCCGCGCTGTTCGTTGGTGGCTACCGGGCACCAACCGCGAATCGATGTTGTTCTAGTAGGCACCACCGTCTTTTTGCTGGTAAATGCCCGCAAAGTGGGATTCATGGCGAATAAGAGGCGAACCAACGACCCAAAGGATTGCACTCAAAGGACTTAGCCAGGGGCAATGCTTGAATTGAACGCGTCCCGGTAACCCGCGAGGGAAACGCCAGCCTGATCGTCTGGCCCAGCGCCGCATAATGCTACGCTAAGCCTAATGCCATCAGCCGTTCCCCTTGCGGTCGAGGACCAATCCCAGCCCCTGCCGCGCGAGCGCCCTTGGCTCTTCGCCTTCCTCATCGCGCCCGACGCGGTAATCTCCCTCGGCCTCGTCAGCGGTGCGCTCACCTATCTCCTGCGCAATGAGGGAGTCGACCCCGCGCGCGCGGCCGGCATCGGTGCCCTGCTTGCGCTCCCGCATGCCATCTACTTCCTCTGGGGTCCCATCACCGACTTTCTGATGCGCCGCCGCACCTGGCTCATGATCGCGGCCGTTACCGCCGCGATCACACTATCGGTTGCATTCCACCAGCCTCGCCTTGGATCATCGTGGGCCGTTGGCCTTTTGTTTTTGGGTGCCTGCTTCGGCGTGCTCGCCGTCGCTGCCTGCGGCGGCATCATGGGTACTCTGCGCAGCGAAACCAATCGCCGCCGCGCCGGCAGCTTTTACCAAAGCGGTTCGCTCGCCATCGGCGCCGTGGCTGTCTTTGTGCTCGTCACGCTCTCTGGCCGCCTCCCGCTTGGCTCCCTCGGCTGGATCGTCGCCGGCATGATCGCGTTGCCGTCTCTCCTCGCTCTGGCCGCGCCCGCGCAGTCCATGATCGCCGGGCGCACCCCACGGGAAACCGTCGCACAGATCTGGCGGGAATTCCGATCGACCTTCCTGCGCTGGGAAGCCCTCCCTTACACGCTCCTTGTCGCTTCCCCATGCGCCAGCGGAGCCATGATGGGACTGCTCGGCGAATTGGCCCGCGATTACGGCGTCACCGGCCGGCAAGTGGCGTGGGTCAACGGCCTGGCAGGCGCTCTGTTGACTGGAGCGGGCGCGCTCGCCGCATCGCTCATTCCCACTCGCGTGCGCGCCCCCATCGCCTTTCTTCTCGCCGGCCTGGTCAATGCCGCCGCATTAGGCATCCTGGTTCTCGGCCCATTGCGACCCGCGGTCTACTTTGCCGGCACCGTTCTGTTCCTCTTTACCGTCGGCGCCGGCTACGCCTTGTTTACGGCAGTCGTTCTGGAGTTTCTCGGCGGCTCGGGCAAGAGCGGCAGCTCGCGTTACGCCATCATCAACTCCCTGGGCAATCTTCCCCTCGCCTACATGACCGCTCTCGACGGATGGGGCTATGCCCATTGGGGCCCTCGCGGCATGCCCGCCACCGATGCAGTCGTTACTATCGTCGCCGTCTCCCTCCTGCTCGCGCACTTCATCTTCAGCCGCCACAAAGAGGTAAAAGCCCATATCTGATTAGAGAGCTTGGCGCTGTAGTAAGAGAACCTTACTGGTCACGCGGCTGCTTCAGAATCGGCCCGATCGCCCCGGATTGTCTCCCAGCCTTGGATCCACGCGAAAATCCCACACCGATTCGCTGATGTCCGATGGAGACAGGATCTCCACCAGCGCGTACTCGCCGATGGCCAGCGTCTGCTGCGGCTCGATGCGTAGCCAGTGCTTGCCCGGCAGCACTTCCGCCTTGGCTGGGATCACGTTCTCGTCCTGCGTCACGGACCCATTGGGGCTCACGTGGATGGCGCCCACGATCCGCACCGCCTGGCGCTCGTCCACTCGCACAATCGCGAATCCTGACTGCGCCGAATGTGCGCCATGCTTGCCGCCATTCACAGCCTTGGCGCCGCTCGTATTTACAGTCAGTGGGTGCGACAGCACTGGCTCCGTTTGCTCTTCCACGCCCAGCGAGAGATAGATCGCCGGATCGTTCACGTGCAGATGCACCTTGGCATTCGCGCCCTCCAGTTCCAGGCTCGCTCTCTGTGTCGCTAGCGGATTCAGCACGGCGATCCCCTTCCGGTTCTTCGTGTTCAGCGAGAGATCGGTCGCCGTCAACTCCACCAGCTCCGGCGTGCCGTGATACGTGTCCAGCACAAACACGCCTTCCTCATCCGGCAATTCCAGCCCCGCGGCCACCTCCGGCATGCGCGCCCTCTGTTCGTTACGCTCGTCCGACTCTTCCTTGTCGATCTCCTCGGCCTCCTTCATGGCTGGCGAGGTATCCTCCTCCACCAGATCGGCATGTTCCTTCTCCCATTTGCGCGTGGCGTCCCAGTCCACCAGGTCCACCGGCAGTTCCTCCCAGTCGCCGCGCTCCTGCGACAGGTAGCGCACCCGGTCGCCCACGATCTGGTAATCGCGCACCAACTGGTAGGAACCGTCTTTAAGAATCAGCCGATGATTCTTCCCCATGCCGGGAATCGCGGGCTTCAGCGGCAAAGGCTTGGAATTCGGATTCTGCGACCCCTGGTCGGGCGCGCTCTGCACAGGCTGGGAGCCTTGGCCGCTCTGCCCCATAGCGGCCGTCACCACCAACAGGAGAACCGCCAGCGAAATTGCCGCAAAGCGCCGTCCTTGCACAAAACCAACCATGGCAACACAGTTTAGACGAGCCGGCCCGGCTGGCGTTGGCTCCCGTGCCGGATCGAAATCGTAACTTAAGTGCAACCTCTGCAAGCCCAAAGCGTCCAAATCAATACGTTCTTTCTGTAGAATAGAAGCGGAAGGAACCATCAATTGACTGGGCTTAAGACATTCCTCCGCGGGAAACGCGGCGCTTGGCCCGGCTTTTTGCCGGCGATAGCGGTGGTCTGTCTGGCGCTGCTGGCGATGCTGGTCGTAGCCCAGGTCACCCATCTGCACCCCAACGAATCTGACGCGGATCACTGCCAGTTGTGCATTGTCATGCACACGGTGGTGCCCGTTGCAGCCGCGGCGGCCGTCATTGTGATTGTGCAGTTGGGAGCTTCCGCGCCCCAGGCTGAGCCCATCGCAATTGCCCACAAGCGCCAATCCCGTCTCTTCATTCGCCCTCCTCCGGTCTCCTGCTAGGTGCTAGGGCATCGATCCGCTTTCATTTGAGGCCTCCGCATCGCCTCATCGCCCATGAGATTGGCGATGCGTTGATGCATATTCAAAAACTGATTTCAAGCGGACTGATGCTCCTTCAATGCGCTGACGACGCCGCACGGACACGTCCCGCGGCTTGCATTTCCCATTTTTCAGCCAGTGTTCAGGAGCTTTCCATGCAGTTTCATCGAGGCGCAATGCGCATTCTTCCCTTCCTCGCCCTCGTCTTCGCGGCGCTCTCCGCGCCTGCGCAAAGCGGCAACGCCGGAGCAGTGCGCGGCACCGTTACTGATCCCACCGGAGCCGTCGTTCCCAACGCAACGGTCCAACTTTCCAACGAACTCAGCGGATTCGACCGCACCACAACCACCGATGCTGCCGGTCAGTTCACCTTCGCCAACGTCCCCTTTAACCCTTACAGAATCGACGTCATTGCCACGGGGTTCGGGCATTTGAGCCAGGGTGTCGAGATTCGCTCGTCGTTGGGAATCAGCGTGAATCTCGTTCTTCAAATTGCCGGAGCCACGCAAACCGTCACGGTCGAGTCCTCCGGCGACCTCATCGAGGACGACCCCACCTTTCACGTCGATGTGGACCGCGACCTGTTCAACAAGGTGCCGCTGGAGAGCGCGTCCTCAACTCTTAGCTCTCTGGTCACGCTTACCACCCCCGGCGTTGCAGCCGACTCCAACGGCCTCTTCCATGGCCTCGGCGACCACGCCTCCAACTCCTTCTCCGTTGACGGCCAGCCCATCACCGACCAGCAGAGCAAGATCTTTTCCAACCAGCTTCCCTCCAACTCCATTCAATCCATCGAGGTCATCAGCGGCGCGCCTCCGGCCGAATACGGCGACAAGACCAGCCTCGTCATCGTGGCCACCACGCGCTCCGGCCTTGGCGTCACCAAGCCTACGGGAGATATCTACGCTTCCTACGGGGCCTTCGGGTCCGCGAACGGAGGCTTCGATCTCTCCTATGGTGGAAAAAGCTGGGGCAACTTCATCGAGGGCGACGGGCTCAATACCGGCCGTTTCCTCGATCCCCCCGAGTTCTCCGTCTTCCACGACAAGGGCAACGAGGAGAATTTCTTTGATCGCGTCGACTACAGCTTTACGTCTGCCGACTCTGTCCATCTGGACTTCAACTACAGCCGCTCCTGGTTTCAGAACCCGAACGCATACGACAACCTGAACGTGCAGAACGTGGTCAGACGGAGGAACCAGCGCCAGCCCTGCCTTTGGAAACGTCGGCAACACCGATCAACGTTCCAAGATCGGGACTTACAACATTGCGCCCACTTACACGCACGTCATCAGCACCGACTCGGTTCTCAACTTTGGTGGCTACGTTCGCAAGGATGATTACAACTACTATCCCAGCGGCAACCCTCTGGCTGACTTCGGTCCAATTCAAACCTCATCGATCTCCCAATACCGCACGCTGACCAACGCCGGAGTCCACTCCGACTACACCTATGTCCGCGGACATCACAACATCAAGGCCGGCGCCGTCTATGAACAGACATTCCTGCGCGAGCACGACAACCTCGGCGTCGTCGGCCCCACTTATAACTCGCCCTGTGTGAATGCCGATGGCAATCCTTTGCCGGGGTACGCCAGTCCTTCGGACTGCGACGGCGTCACATCGTTCCCGAATGGCAACTATCTTCCGGTTTTGGCCCCCTACGACCTTACCCGCGGCGGCAGCGAATACCTTTTCTTCGGCCATACCGACGTGAAGGAACTCGCCCTCTACATTGAAGACGAGATCAAGGCCGGCAAATGGGACTTCAACCTGGGCATGCGCGGCGACATATACAACGGCCTCGCCACTACGAAACAACCCGAGCCGCGTGTGGGCATCGCCTATAACGTCAAGCCCTCAGCCACCGTGCTGCGCGTCTCCTATGCGCGCACCCTGGAAACACCCTTCAACGAAAACCTCGTGCTCTCCAGCAACGGATGCTCCGACGTCGTGCTGTCACCGCTCCTCGCGTGCACTCCAGGCGTTTCGGGAACGCTTCAGCCCGGTTTCCGCAACGAGTTTCACGCCGGATTCCAGCAGGCCGTCGGCAAGAATGTGGTGGTCAGCGGTGAGTACATCTGGAAATACACCCACAATGCCTTCGACTTCAGCATCCTGGGCAACACGCCGATCTTCTTCCCCATCGACTGGCATAACTCCAAGATTCCGGGCTATGCGATCGATGCGGAAGTTCCCAATTACCATCACTTCAGCGCCTATCTCGTCACCTCCTCGGTTGCCGCCCGCTTCTTCCCGCCGCAGGTGGCCGGAGCAGGCGCCACCGTGGGCCAGACCGGCCTTCCCTTCCGCATCGATCACGACGAAAAGTTCAACGAAACCACGCACCTTCAGTACACGGTCTCCCACGATGGCAAATGGGTGAACGGGCTCTGGGGCGGCTTTAACTGGCGATTCGACTCAGGCCTTGTCGCGGGTAACGCACCCTGCTACGGATTGACGGATCCCAACAGTCCTTGCCTTCTCTCGTCCACGACGCTCAACGGGCAGCCGGCGATTGCACTCGTTGATGCGACCGGCGCCCCTCTGACTGCGGATGAGGAGTTTCAGGCCGGTTTCACCTGCAACGGCGCTAAGCCAACCCCCACGGTTGCCCTTCCGAGCGTCTGTCTGGCTTCACAGTTCGGCTCGAATCTGATCAGTATTCCTGCTCCGAATACAGGAGACAACGACAAGAATCCGCAGCGCATCGCGCCGCGTAGTCTGTTTGACGTCACCCTTGGCAAGAACAACCTCCTCAATAAGGAGCACTACAAGCTCAATCTCGACCTGACCGCGATCAACCTCACCAACAAGTACGCGCTCTATAACTTCCTCTCCACCTTCAGCGGCACGCACTACGTCACTCCGCGCGCCCTCACGGCGAAGTTGACGCTGAATTTCTAAGCGAGTCGCCGGTCCGAAATGAATGGCGGGGTGCCCTATCCTTGGCGCGCTGTTGTCTTTGCGCCAAGGGTGGGATACCACGAACCTCGATCTCCCGCGCTCGACCCGGCACGAATGAGAGGCGGAGCCGTGCGAACGGTCTAGCTGAAATCGTCCACCGCTCGCCGGTACGCCTGATAGATCTCATCCCCAAAGCACGCGAAGATCACCTTCTGGATCAGGTCGCTGCTGACGAGCTCCGCCACCGTCTCGCCCACCGCGATCTTCACCGCCCGCTCCACCGGGAACCGATACACCCCGCAACTGATCGCCGGAAACGCCAGCGACCTGATCCCCTTCTCGCGCGCAATCTTGAACACCGACCGGTAGCAGCTTGCCAGCAGCTCCGGCTCGCCCCGCTCGCCGCCGCTCCATACCGGCCCCACTGCATGAATCACAAACTTTGCCGGCAGCCGGTAGCCTTTTGTCAGCTTGGCCTCGCCCGTGGGGCAACCGCCGATCTGATAGCACTCGTCAAACAGCTCCGGTCCCGCCGCCCGATGAATCGCCCCGTCCACTCCGCCTCCGCCGAGCAAAGACTCATTGGCCGCGTTCACAATCGCGTCCACCGTCAGCGTGGTGATGTCGATTCGAAGAACCTCAATCTTCCTCATCATCGCAGTCTGTTCCCGTGAGCATCGTAGCTCCCCTTGCGCCTTCCCGCCACCGCCAACCGCAAGACGCTCATTCCATGATCGTTACCACGAGCATCACCCAACTTATCATCGGCCCCGCCAAAATTCCCCTTTCGCTGCACCCTCAATCTCTGCCATACTTGTATGTGCCCACCAGGTACGGCCAATCGCAAAAACCAAACCATGAGGTTGCATCGATGTCGGCAAAGTATGTCTTTGTGACGGGTGGAGTTGTGTCCAGTTTAGGCAAGGGCCTCGCGGCTGCCTCCATCGGCTGTCTGCTCGAAAGCCGGGGCCTCCACGTCAACCTGATGAAGTTCGACCCCTACCTCAACGTCGATCCCGGCACCATGTCGCCCTTCCAGCACGGCGAGGTCTTCGTCACCGACGACGGCGCTGAAACCGACCTCGACCTTGGTCACTACGAGCGCTTCACCCACGCGCCCCTTTCGCGCGACAACAACTACACCACCGGCCGCATCTACGAGCAGATCATCCTTAAGGAGCGCCGCGGCGACTACCTCGGCAAAACCGTTCAGGTCATTCCCCACGTGACCAACGAGATCAAGAACGCCATGCGCAAAGTCGCCTCGAATGGCGCTGATGTCACCATCATTGAGATCGGCGGCACAGTCGGCGACATCGAATCGCTCCCGTTTCTCGAAGCCATTCGCCAGATGCGCCAGGAGCTGGGCCGCGAAAACACCGTCTTTGTCCATGTCACGCTCGTTCCCTGGATCGCCGCCGCGCAGGAGCTCAAGACAAAGCCCACGCAGCACTCCGTCAAAGAGCTGCTCTCCATCGGTATCCAGGCCGACGTGCTCCTTTGCCGCTCCGATCGCGCCCTCAGCCGCGAGATCAAGCAGAAGATCGCCGCCTTCTGCAACGTGGAAGAGAAGGCCGTCATCGGCGCCAAGACCGTGCCCTTCATCTACGAGGTTCCGCTCGGCTTCGCGCAGGAAGGCGTCGACGCGCTCATCCTCAAGTACCTGCATAAGGAAGCGCCCGAAGCCGATCTCACTAAGTGGCAGGACTTGGTCGAGCGCTGCTACCACCCCAAAGACGAAGTCTCCATCGCCATCGTCGGCAAATACGTCGAGTACGAAGACAGTTACAAGTCGCTGAAGGAAGCGCTCACCCACGGCGCCATCTCGCAGAACCTCAAGCTCAAGATTCACTGGATCGAAGCCGGAGGGTCTCGAGTCCGCAAGCCCCGACGACCGCAGCTACGAATCGCAATTGGAAGGCTACGACGGCATCCTCGTCCCCGGCGGCTTCGGCCAGCGTGGCATCGAGGGCATGTTGAACGCCATCCGCTACGCGCGCGAAAAGCAGGTGCCGTACCTCGGCATCTGCCTCGGCATGCAAACCGCATGCATTGAGTTCGCCCGCAACGTCTGCGGCCTCAAGGACGCGAATTCCAGCGAGTTCGATCCCGCCACCGAGCATCGCATCATCTACAAGCTGCGCGAGCTGCTCGGCGTCGAGGAGATGGGCGGCACCATGCGCCTCGGCGCGTGGACATGTATTTTGCAAGAAGACTCGCTCGCCAGCCGCGCCTATGGCGGCGCAAAGGAGATCAGTGAGCGTCACCGTCACCGTTACGAATTCAACCGCGAGTACGAAGCACTGCTCGCCGGCGCCGGCCTGCGCATCTCGGGCGCCACTCCCGACCAGACCTACGTCGAGATCGTCGAGATCCCCAGCCACCCCTTCTTCCTCGGCTGCCAGTTCCACCCAGAGTTCAAATCCAAGCCACTCGAGCCCCACCCGCTCTTCCGCGAATTCATCACTGCTAGCTACAAAAACCGCTTGCAGCGGCTGGCATCAGCGGTCGGCGAGACATCGAACCTCACCAACGCTCTGTCGTCCTGAGCGGCCCGGCTCGCGCCGCGTAGCTGCCAGTCGCGCATATCTGGACTACCCCAGCAGCACCGCCCCCTTCACCTTCGCCGCCAGCGCCCCGTCAAGCGTGATCAGCGTCAATCCGGCGCCCTCCGCAAATGCCGTGAGATACGCGTCCATCCACACCCTCGGTGAAACGGCGGTCCCTGCCGTCAATGCCCGCAACACAATCTCCAGGTCACGAGGTTCGTCTGCCCACGCCACTTGGCCGGTTAAAATCCAACGGTCGTAGATCTGCCAGCACCCCAGTTGGGTCAGCACCTCCGAGCCCATCACTGTTGGGGTCGTCAGTATTCGGAAGAGCCCAAGCTGTGTTTGCCGGCAAAAGACAAGCCTCGCGCTGTCCGGCTGTGCCTCATACCATTGCTTTCCAGCGGCATGATGCACGTGCCGGTCAAAGTTCAACGCGACCCATACATTTACGTCAGGAAAAAGCAGTGAGCTCATCGATCTGCTCGTTGGTCAGTTCTAGCGTTCCCGGCCGCGTGGAGCGAATCAGTGGCAGCTGCAGCTTGCGAACCGGCCTCTCCTCCGCCCCTTCCAACTCCCGCTGAATTCCACTCAGAACGATCTGCCGCACTGGTTTGCCCTCGCGCGCGGCCTTGATCTTCAATTCGCGATAAACCTCATCTGGAATGTCCACTGTCGTCCGCATAAATCAATAATAGCATATTTATGGACTTATGCCATGTCCGCGTTAATAACCGTTGATTCATTGCGTTCTCGGCCCTCCGCGCCCGTAAACTCTTCTCCACCTGCCCCCCGTCCAGCGCCTTTTCTCAAAAGATTCTTCCCCCATCCAACCCGCCTTCAAGCGAACCTAAACGCAATCTCGTCTACTTCAGACGGGGCGTCTCATTTTGCGCCAAAATTCGAAGAATAAATGCTTCTTCCACAGCATGACGGGCAGCCAATTCCCTGCCCGCCGCCGTCTCATGGACCAGTCCGGTACGCACCTGCCAAGAGCCCCTTCCGGGTTATTGACAATGATTTCGCGCAGGGCCTATCGTGTCTAAGTTTTGGGGTAAGACAGGAAAGGAAGGAAATCGAAATGGTTGCCTACTTCCAGCTACAGCCCAATGAAATGGAGATGCAGCAGTTAGCAGAGCAGTACTGGCAGACGACCGGCGAGAAAGAGCACGAGCTTGAAAAGGCTGCTTTCGAAGCCGGCGAAGCGATTCGCAATGGAGACTATTCGCTTGCCAATCTGGAAGCCATCGTGCGCTGGAAGTCCGAGCGCGCGGTGCAGTTTTTGATCGGGAACAGCAACGAGAAGATCCGGCGCGTGCTGGCCGTCGCCGCTTCGCCCGAGTCTTCCACTGAAGCCTCCGTAAAGGCGCTGCTTGAGCTGCATGGCGTCGACATCCCCGTGGCCTCGGCCATTCTGGCCGCAATCTTCCCTGAGCGCTACACAGTGCTGGACTACCGCACCCTCGAAGCGCTGGGCCACGCCCGTCACGACGTGCGCTTCTACGAGGAGTATCTTGCCTTCTGCAAGCGCCTGGCCGAAAGCAATATCGTCAGGCCGCAAAGCGAGCTCCCCGCACCCACCCCGCTGCGCACGCTCGACCGCGCACTCTGGGAGTGGTCGCGCAGCCACGCCGGGTAATCGCCGGTCCCCACTCTAAGTGGGTGCCCCATCCTTGGCGCGTAGTTGCTCTAGCGCCAAGGGTGGGAGTTCCGCTTGACTGACCCCTGACCTATAACCACTGTCCACTGTCGACCGAGCTGCGGGCTCCGGCACGATAGAATCTCCCTCGTGAGTCATTCGTTCGAAATCGGCCCTGTGCAAGTGGGCGCGGGCCGGCTCTTTTTGATCGCCGGTCCCTGCGTCATCGAGTCCGAGGCTCATGCGCGCTCCATCGCCGAAGCCGTCCAGCGCGTCGCCGCTGATCTCGGCATCCCCTGCATCTTCAAAGCCAGCTATGACAAGGCCAATCGCACCAGCATAAAGAGCTTCCGCGGCCCCGGCCTCAAAGAGGGCACGCGCATCCTCGGCCGCCTCGCCAAAGACACGGGCCTTCCCGTCCTCACTGACGTCCACGAGCCCGCCCACTGCGAGGTCGCCGCTGAAGCCGTCGACGTCCTCCAGATTCCCGCCTTCCTTTGCCGCCAGACTGACTTGCTGGTGGCCGCCGGCCGCACTGGTCGCGCCGTCAACATCAAGAAAGGCCAGTTCGTCGCGCCCTGGGACATGAGCCACAGCGTCGAAAAGGTGCGTTCCACAGGCAATGAGCGCGTCTTCCTCACTGAGCGGGGCTCGACCTTCGGCTACAACAACCTCGTCGTCGATTTCCGCTCCCTCGCCATCATGCGCTCGCTCGCCCCCGTCGTCTTCGACGCCACCCACTCCGTGCAGCAGCCCTCGGCGGCCAACGGCGTCAGCGGCGGCCAGCCCGAGTTCATTCCCCTGCTCGCGCGCGCCGCCGTCGCCGCAGGCATCGACGGCCTATTCCTCGAAGTCCACGACTCGCCCACCAACGCCAAGTCCGACGCCGCCAACGCCCTCGACCTCAAGCTCCTCAAGCCCCTGCTCGAAAAGCTCCTCGCCATCCACGCCGCAACTGGCTAGCCTCCCCGCGGTTGAGATCATTGTGATCATGACGACGCAAGTTAGCTTAAGAGCGAAAATCGCAAGTCGATTACCCTGGGCGCTTCTTGGCGCGCACCTTGCACACAACCAGCCCCAGGTGCGCCGCTGGCTCCGCGTCGCCATCTGGTTGTTGGTTTGCGCCATTGCAGCCTTGAGGTTCGTCCATCTCGAAGCCGATTTCCCCAACGATTCCATATGGGCGATCGATCAGGCGAAATTCACTGACGAAGGCTGGTGGGCCGGCGCCGCTGTAATGCACGCTCTCACGGGACACTGGTACGTCCCCGGCGACTACAATCCTGCGGTTGCGTTGCCGGTTTGGCCGCTTTTGCTGAGCGCCGTCTTCCATTTCACCGGTGTCAGCGTGATTGCTGCGCGGGCGCTCAATGTGGCCATCTCCCTGGCCACGCTTGGCCTGGTTTTTGTGCTGTTGCAACGCCATACGCGCTCTGGCTCCGACGTGCCGTCCCTCGCTGCCGTGCTGCTTCTCGCCCTCAGCCCGTTTGCCTTTGTCTTCAGCCGGCTCGCGATTCTCGATTCTTTGGTGATCTTCGAGTTCTGTCTTTCCTTATGGGTGGCCTCCTTTGCAACCTCGCGGCGAATGTGGCCTCTGGCCGTTCTTTCCGTCCTCGTTTCCCTCATGCTCCTCACCAAGACAACCTCGGCCGTGCTCATTCCGTCCCTCTTCTGGTTGGCGTGGTCGGCCATGGGCCGCAAGGCTGCTGCCTCCCTTCGGGTTGCGCTGGCCGTTGCCATCGTTCCTGCGGCTTTAACCCAAGGGTATGCCGCTCTGGCGTCGGCCATGGGTTACGGCGCCGATTACAAATACTTCTTCTCCGTAAACGCGTTGGACCATTTTGATTGGCGCCAAAGCCTCGACACCCTCATTGAGCTGTTGCGCAACTGCCTCTGGATTGATCGTGTCCTGTATCCGGTGGCCCTCATGATTCTGGTGCTCACATTGGTTTGGAGACGGAAGCTGTGGTCCAATACCCTCTTTGCCGCGTCGTGGCTCGCACTTGGGGGCCAGGCGTCTTATATCTTTCGTCTGCAAGACGATTACGCACCGCGTTATTTCCTCGTGATGCTTGCGCCAATGATCTGCATCGTGGCGCTGATGCTGGACGAGGTGCTCGCACATTCGAAAGCAATTCCCATTCCGCCCGATCCTGAAGCCGGCATGTGCGAGCCGGTCCTGCCATCGGAAAGTCGGCACTCGAACGAGCGTCTTGCAGGGCTGAACCCGTTCTGGAATCGGAGTTCAGTACCAGCGGTCCTCTTGCTGTCCGCCATGGCTGCCTCCGCAACGATCAATGGGGTCATGATCGAGAAGTTCGTCGCTCATCCGGAGCGGCAGTTTTACGATGCGGCCAATTCCATCCGCAAAATCATTCGCAGCCACCCGGAGCAAAACCAGCTGATCTCTGGTGTGAGTGGAAGTCAGATTTCCCTGATGACCGGAATTCCATCCGTCAACGACGCTTACGGCCCGCAAGAGACGGCCAGGAAGGTCGCGAAGGTTCAGCCGGGTTGGTACCTTGCGTGGACTAGCTTATCCAGCGACGACAACGCACGGTTTTCAGCCTTTCGACTCGAAAAGGTTGCGGACTATCCCGTCTTCGATGATCCTGGCCGAACCCCACTCATCCTGTTCAAGAAAGTGCGCCGCGCCCAATAACCGCAGGCAGAACTGGCAAGTTTCTTGAAGGGGACTATCGGAATTTCTACAGCGGTTTCGGAAATGGTGTACCCGCATTCACGGCAGTCAAGTCGTCGCGACCTCAAGGAGCGACGACCTTAACGACCACTTTGACCGGACACAGTATTTCCGAAACCGCCATAGTGCATCCACTGCCCGCCGCACCCCACCTCCCCCATCGTCGTCTTTCCATCCAGCCGGAAGCACGTAATCCCGTTTACGTCCGTCCGGAACGTCCGCACATGCGCCTCCTGCAACTCCTCCAGCACCTCCTCGCGCGGATGCCCATACCGGTTGTGCAAGCCACACGAGATTACCGCCCATCGCGGCCCCACGCGCGCCAAAAACTCCGGCCGCGTCGACGTGATGCTGCCATGATGACCCACCTTCAGCAGCGTGCTTCCAAGTCCCGGCTCCGACAGCATCGCCTGCTCAATGGGCGCCTCAGCATCGCCCTCTAGCATCACTGATGTCGCCCCATACGCCACGTGCAGCACCAGCGAATCGTTGTTCATCGGCTCCGGGCCGGGCTGGTAATCGCGAAACGGAGCCAAAACGTTCACTTGCGTGCTCCCGAAGACAAACGCATCGCCGGCGCGAAAGCTCCTCACCCGCACATGCAACGCCACGGCCTCGTCCAGCAGCGCGTTATACACACCAAACCGGGGATTGTTGCCCACCCACAGCTCGTCGGGATGGAAGTTGCGAAGCACCGCGAACAATCCACTTATGTGGTCGGAGTGCGCATGGGTCAGCGCCACCGCGTCCAGGTGCCGGATGCCCCGCGCCCACAGCGTTGGCGACACGACCTCTTCGCCAATGTCAAAATCCTGCGGCGCTTGCTTTGGGCCCCCGCCAAATCCGCCCCCATCCACCAGCAGCGTCTTCCCGTCGGGAGTGATCACCAGTAGCGAGTCGCCTTGTCCCACGTCGATCGCCTCCATCAGCATCGCGCCCTTCGGCCGCTCCACCGGCCGCGGCATCACTGCTACCAGCGCGCCCATCGCCAGCGCCGCCCACGCGCCACGCCTCAGCCAACGTCCCCCGCGCCTCAGGCTCTTATGCGCCAGCACAATCGCCGCTCCCAGCAACGCACAGAACATGGCCGACTGCCACAGTAGCGGGTTGGGAATCCGAAAATCTCCAAGCGCCATCGAGCCGAACAGATGCACCAGCCCCACTCCGATGTGCATCACCAGCGCCACTACCATCGCGGGAACTACCGCCGCCGCCGGCCACACAACCAGCGCCAGCAGCGTCAACAGCGCCGCGGGCATCAACACCAGCAGCAGCGGCACAATCAGAATGTTTACCGGCAGAGCGAAGATCGTAATGCGATGAAAGTAGACCGCCATCGGCAGTGTCATCGCCAGCTCCACCACGCACGAGATCACCACCAGCTCAACCACGCGAATCACAAAGCGCACGGTCCACGGAAAAATTCGCCAGGCGATTGTGCTGTTCCCGGCCCGCTGCAGCCGCTCGGCAACCATCCGCATCATCACGCGGAACTGCGCCAATCGAGGAGCAAGCTTGATGTCCATGGCCACCAGCCGCAGGTCGCTCGTCGCGGTCGCGTAGGGATGGATCGTCCCCTGCAGCAGCGGAGCAGCCACACCGGCAATAGCAATCACCGCCAGCAGCGTCATCTGCAGGCTTGAATCGAACAAGCTGCGCGGGCTCACCACCAGCAGGCACAGCGCGGCAAATCCGATCGTGTTCAGCGCATTGCGCTCGCGGTACATCAACCGTCCCAGCAGATAAAGCGTCACCATGCATAGCGAGCGCTCGACCGGCGTGGCGAAGCCGGTGAACAGCGCGTATGCGAACGACGCGACAATCGTCAGGACCGTGGCCGGAACGCGTGGCACGCGCAGCCGTCGCGCGATCCAGAGAATGCATGCGGCCATAATCGCCAGGTGAAGCCCTGACACCACCAGCATGTGAAAGAAGCCTGTGCGTTCGAAGCCTACGCGCAGCGTGTGGGTCAAATACGTCCGGTCGCCGGCCACCATCGCAGCCAGCATGATCGCGTCATCCTCGCTCAGCCGCAAAGGGGCCGGCAGTCTCCGCATCGCCGCGGGCAGAGCCAGCAGTCGCGCCGTCGACGCATGCTGCCACCCGCTCACTCGGCACCGCAAAAACCCACCCCGTGCCTGTCCCAGCCGCTCCACGCGATCGATTGCAACCGTCGCTGTCGACGTAATTCCCTGGTCCAGCAGATAATCCGCGCGGCTCCATACGCCCGGATCGTGATACGTCTCCGGCGGCAGCAAGCGAACTACCGCGCGCATGCGCTCACCGCAGCGAAAGGTCTGGGTGTCAGCGTCCGCGGCCGCATCCACGGGCCAGCGCACTGTCAGCCGCACGCCGCCGCTCGCAGGCGTCTGCGCATCGCTCTGGTCAGTCACCACCTCAACCATCGCCACGCGCAAGTCGATCCGCTGTGAGGGCGCAGTAGCCAATGGCTCACCGACGTTCTGCTCGAGTTCGGTGCGCACGGGCCCCGCGTCCACTACGGTCCCTTCCACAGTGCGCAACAATCCATCGGAGAGCGCGGCCAGCTCCGGTGCGGGCGCCGGCCACGGCTCCATCTCCCCGCACCACGCCCCCAGCAGCAACCAGAGGACGGCCAGCGGTGCCCACACCATCCGCTGCGCACGCAGCGCCGCCACGCAGCACAGGGCTGCAACCAACACCAGCGCAATCAGCACCAGAGAAGGCCGCAGCCACAGTCGGCTCGCAACAACAATCCCCGCCGCAAAGAGCCACGCGGCATGAAAAAGCGGCACGCCGGTCAGCCCGGGCGCAGATTGCGCGGGGTTTGGGGGATCGAATTGCATTGGGCCCAAAAAGAAGAAGGTGCTATGGGGATCAAGCCTATCAGGAATCGGGATGCGCGGCACGTACCTTCCCGCTTTCGCAGGTCACCGCCGTAACTCGACCACTGTTTCAAGATGAAACGTCTGCGGGAAGAGATCCGCCAGCGTGATGCGCTGAATCGAATAGCCCGCTGCTACCAACGCGCGCAGGTCGCGAGCCAGTGTTGCCGGGTCGCACGAAACATACTTGAGCGCAGGCACCGCAATTTCCGCGAGCAGCGCCGCGGTCTCCGCGTCCAGGCCGGTGCGCGGCGGATCCACAACAATCAGATCCGGGCGCTCGCCCTTGCCCGCGCCACGCAGGAAGTCGCGTGTCGCCGCGTTCACTGCAGTCGCGCTTGTGCCGCGCAGATTGTACTTGAGTGCCGCCATCGCCGCCGGCGCAGACTCAACCGCAACCACACGGTCAAACTGCTCCGCGAGCCGCCGCGCAAACAATCCGACTCCAGCAAACAGATCCCACGCTAGCCCGCCGTGGTGGGCCAGCCCGCCATCGCGCCCGCCCGTCACACATTCCGCCAGTTCATCTACCAGCCAGCGGTTCACCTGGAAGAACGCGCCCTGATCCACGCGATAATCGAATCCGGCAGCGCGCCCCTTCACGATATAGAGCAGGGAACTGGCGCCCCACTGCGCCACGCTTTGCCGCGCTTGCCCTTTCCCACCCTCGGCCACAAACTCCACGCCCCTCGTCTCGGGGATTTTCTCTGCGAGCGCTCTCGCAAAATCGTCAAAACCCTCAGACCATCTCTTCCCGCCGTCCGCAACCATCACACTTGCCAGCAGCGCCGTCTCCGCCGCATCGCAGAAAAGCGAAATCTCGCTTGGGCGCGACCTCAGCGCCAATCCCCGCACAATTTCCGCAGCAGCCAGTGCAGCCCGCGCCAGCTGCGGCGCCGCGATCGGGCATTCGGCAATCCGAATCACCACATGCGAACGTCGCCCACGGTAACCCGCATTCCCCTCAGCATCGAATGCCAGCCGGATCCGATTCCGGTACGCCCACGGCTCACCCGCCAGCACGTCCATCTCTTCCGGCGCGCGAACGCCGCCCCGCTCCAACGTCTCGCGCAGGATGGCTTGCTTGAATTCGAGTTGAGCCGCGTACTCCGCGTGCTGATACTGGCAGCCGCCGCACGCCCCAAAGTGCCTGCACTTGGGCGCAACCCGCTCCCCTGCGGCAGCAACAACCTCTTCCACCTCGGCCGTCGCGAACCCGCGCTTCTCCTCAACCGTGCGCACACGCACCTGCTCGCCGGGCAGCGCCAGCGGAACAAATACAGCCTTGCCTTCCACGCGCGCCAGAAACGCCCCACCATAAACCGGCTTTTCAATCTGCACCAGTTGCATCGCCGCGTCGCTGCTGCGCGGACCTCAGCGCCGCAGCTGCCTGCGCCGCGTGCTCTTGCCCTGCGCGCTTCTTCATTGCTGGCTCATGTAGAACAGGCTCAACCGCGGCAAATTGTAGTGAACCAGCAGTTGCTTCCGCACAAACTGTTGTTTCACCTGGCGCAGTTGCACTGCGCCCATGCGGCTGCGATAAGGCGCCAGCTCGCGGTCGGCGTGCTCCTTCATGCCCACCAGCAGCTCCTCCGGCGCAGCAGCGGTGAGCGCGGCGTACAGCTTCTCTTCTAGCACCATGAGCGACCGCTCCAGCGCCTCCAGATCCACCGCCGCTCCTTCTTCGCCGCCCGCGGTCCGCACTTCCGCAGCCAGTTCGCGCAGCCGCGTCGCCGTAGTCCGGCACGCCTCGGCAGCAACCGTCGCCGCATCCAGCGCCTCCGCGGCCGCCGCCAAATGCGCCGCCACTCGCTCGCGCTCGAAGCCCGACTCGCGTCCCGTGGCCGTCGCGGGAGCCGAACCCGCCGCCGCCTCATGCATCTCCATAGCGGCCTGCATCACCGCTTGCGCGCACCACGCCAAGCCGTTGATGCGCTGCATGCGCGCCCGCTTTTGCCGCGCCTCATATTTATCGAATGCCGCATCGATGCCGCGCAGCACCGCCTCCAGTGGAATCCCCGCCTCGCGCCAGGTCTCAATCAGCGCCCAATCCAGCGTCGAAAGCAGCAACAGCGATCCGCGCCGCTGCTGGAAGCGCTCCTCGATCTCAGTAAAATAATTGAAGTAGTTGCGCACAGTCCCATCTTAAATTCCCCTCTCGGAGACAAACGATGGCAACGGTTGGATTTGTCGGGCTCGGCATCATGGCCCGTCCAATGCTCAGGAACCTTTTAACGGCCGGCCACATGACCATCGTCACGTTTGTTGAACCAGCGTCGCACATCGAATTCAAAGCGCCAATGGCATAGCGCCGTCTTCGCTCTCAGCTCAAAAACTCCGCAATCGCGCCGACCACCGTCTCCTGCTCGTCCTCACGCAGCTCGGGAAACATGGGCAGCGCCAGCACTTCGCGCGCGGCGCGCTCCGCTTCGGGAAAATCGCCTTCCGCGTATCCCAGTCCCTTCAGCGCCTCCTGCCGATGCAGCGGCAACAGGGTAGTAAATCTCCGATCCAATCCCGCGCGCGGTCAGAAACTCGCGCAGCGCATCCCGCCGCGCCGCCCGAATCACATATTGGTGCCAAACATGTTTCGCGCCCGGCGCCTCGCGCGGCAACACCACCCCGTGCACGGGATACGGTCCGCTCTCCGCCAGCCCCGCCTTGGCGAACAGCGCATGATACCGCGCAGCCAAAGCGCGCCGCGCCTCGTTCCATCCGGCAATGTACTTGAGCTTCACCGTCAACACCGCGCCCTGCAAACCATCCATGCGCGCGTTCCAGCCCAGCTCATCGTGGTGGTAGCGCCGCCGCATCCCCTGGTTGCGCAGCATCTTCACCCGCTCGGCCACATCATCCCGGTTCGTCGTCACCATCCCCGCGTCGCCCGCCGCGCTCAGGTTCTTCGTCGGATAAAAGCTGAACGCAGCCGCATCGCCCAGCCCGCCTGCCTTCACGCCCTGCCACTCCGCGCCCCATGCCTGCGCCGCGTCTTCGATGAGCGTCAACCCCCGCCCTCGTCCAAAACCAGAAGAAAAATCGGCGCATTGGCCATAGAGGTGTACCGGCAGAATCGCCTTAACCTCGATGCCGCGTTTTCCATCCAGCACCTTCTCCACGGCTGCCGGCGAAAGATGGAACGTCGCCGGATCGATGTCCGCCAACACCGCTGTTGCGCCGGCGCGAAGAATCGCGTTCACTGAAGCAAAAAAGCTGAACGGCGTCGTCACCACGGCCGCACCCGGCCCGATCCCAGTCGCGGCCAGCGCCAGCCACAGCGCGTCCGTGCCCGACGAACATCCCAACGCGTGTGCCACGTCCAACTGCTCCGCCGCGGCCCGCTCGAACGCTGCCACGTGCTCGCCGAGTATGAACTGCTGCGTCTCCAGCACGCGCCCCAGCGCCTCCAACAACTCCTGGTGGAGCGCCTGGTACTGGCGTTTCAGGTCCAGCATCGGTACAGGCGTCCGCGCAGTCTGGCCACGCTGGGCCAAAATCGCCGCCGGCGGCGAAGCGCGGGCTTCCTTGGCAGTTTCTTTCACACCTTGATGCTATCAGCCGTCGAATCAATGATGCCCTACCCCGGCACAACCCGATTCGAGCCCCCTTTCGCCTTCCGTTCGAGTCACTCGTTCGTCGACCATCCTCTTCATTGCAAAGAGGTTAAGATCGCGCCGGGACCCGCCGCTCAACCCCTTCGGAATCCCGCCCACGGACGGAATCAGCCCCTCCCCTCAGTTGAAATGGATCGCAAATCTCTATAAAGTTGTCACATTGCGGGGTTTTTCTGGCGCCGGGAGTTCCGGTGCCTTCCCCGCGGATCTGAAGTCAGACGTAAGAGCAGTTGCACACAACTTCAAGAAGAAAGCAGGAGATCGGCATATGGAGAACAAGCCGGCACAAAATATTCAGGACACCTTTCTGAACACGGTTCGAAAGGACAAATCCCCGATTACGATTTATCTGGTCAGCGGCGTCAAGCTGACAGGGAAGATTCGGTCCTTTGACAAATATTCCGTGCTCCTGGAGAACAATAGCCAGGAACAGTTGATTTTCAAACACGCGATTTCAACCGTGGTAAGCAACCGGAGCGTGATCCACAGCGAACATCGCCCGGCTGCAGTGTCATCGGGCATCGGTCCGTCTGCCGTTCCGGTACACCCGATATCCCAGGTGACCGCGGAGCAAGGTTAGCGCGGGAGCGTCCTCAATTTGGCACGTAGGGCGTACAGGCCCGGTAGCAGCGCAGTCCGCTCAGTGACCCCTGCGACAGGTCCTCGTCGCTGGGCAGACGGGCCGATGCCCACGGCCACCGGACCCCGGGAAGCTGCCTCACGCTTTCTGAATGGGGCCTCAGGTTCTCGTCGTGGCGCCGATTCGCCGGGGTTCTCAACGGCGGATGATGGCCGCTCGGCTGGCCGGCCTGAGCGCGCAATCCTGGTTGCAGTGGACTTCGCACTTCGCTCGCACGGCAACCGCGCTTCTCGAAAGGGCGCGAGGATGTCGGCTGTGTTCGCCGACTCCGTTCTTCCCGGCGACTCCACGCCGGGACCATCCACATCTCCACAAACCGCACCCTCGCAAATCCCGCGGATCCCGCCGCGCCAGGCCCAAGGCCTTGACCCCGAAGAATCTCTCGCCGAATTTCGCGAGCTGCTCCTGAGCGCTGGCGGCCAGGTGGCAGCCGAACTCATGCAGCGCCACGTCCGTCCCGATCCGGCCACCCTCATCGGCTCAGGCAAAGTGGAAGAAATCGCCGCCGTCGCCGCATCGACGAACGCCGATCTCGTTCTCTTCGATCACGACCTCTCGCCCACGCAACTGCGCAATCTCGAGGCCGCTCTGCCTTGCCGCGTGCTCGATCGCACGCAGCTCATCCTCGACATCTTTGCCCGCCACGCCCGCACCCGCGAGGGCCAGCTCCAGGTCGAACTCGCCCAGCTCGAATACATGCTGCCGCGCCTCACCGGCCGCGGCAAAGCTATGTCGCAATTGGGCGGCGGCATCGGCACCCGCGGACCCGGCGAAACTCAGCTCGAAACCGATCGCCGCCGCATCCAGCGCCGCATCGATCAGCTCAAGCGCGATCTCGAGGCCGTCCGCCGCGTGCGCCGCCAGCAGCGCCAGCGCCGCGAGGCCGTGCCCGTCCCTACTGTTGCCCTTGTCGGCTACACCAACGCCGGCAAAAGCACGCTCTTCAACTGCGTCACCGGCGCGCAAGTTCTTTCCTCCGCGCGCATGTTTGCCACGCTCGATCCCAAATTGCGCGCCATCGAGTTGCCCAGCCGCCGCCGCGTCCTGCTCTCTGACACTGTCGGATTCATCCGCAATCTGCCCCACACGCTCGTCACCAGCTTCCGCGCCACGCTCGAGGAAGTTGAGCAGGCCGAGGTGCTGCTCCACATTCGCGACGCCACGTCCACCTACGGCGGCGAGCAAAAAGCACAAGTCGAGAAAGTCCTCGGCGAGCTTGAAAGCCTCTCCAAGCCGCGCATCGAAGTACTCAACAAAATCGACCTGCTCCCGGAAGACGAGCGCGCGGCGCTGCTTTCGCGCAACAACACTACTCCAAAAGCTGAGGGCACGGGAGTGCCGCTCGTCAGCGCTTACCGGCGAAGGCGTTCCCGCTCTGCTCGCTGCCATCGACGCCGCGCTTCACTCCGACCCCATCGTCTCGAGCGGAGCTCCGCGTCCCGCAACACGAAGGCGCAGCGCTCGCAGCCATTGAAGCCGGAATGATCGTCCACTCCCGCGAGTACGAAGGCAATCTCGTCCGCCTCACCGTCAGCGGCCCCGCCTCGCTCGTCGGCCGCATGCGCCGCTTTCGCGCGCAAAAATCCGCTCAACGCTCATGAGCGATCTACACCGGCTCGCTATTCTCTTTCAGTTGTCATCCTGAGCGAACGGAGTCCGCCGCGCGGACCAAGGGAGTCGAAAGCCTGCCCTGAGCGTAGTCGAAGGGAATCTGCGGTTGCTTTTGTATTTGCTTCTGTGAGCCGTCACTTCACACGAACCCTCGCGCGAGCTACTTTGTCAGGTTGTAAATCAATCCGAACGGATCCTTCACGTAGCACCGCGGAAACTCCGGCTCATCTTTCACGATCTCGCATCCGCTCGCCACGAGCTGCCGCTTCGCTTCTTCCACGTTCTCAACCGTCACTTCCAGAACCGGCCCTAGCGCCGGCCCCTCCTCGATGAACAGGTTGATGTGCACTCCGTGCAGGTCAATCCACTTTCCATGCTCGCCGGTAATCGTGAAGCCGAGTTGTTTCACATAAAACGCTGCCGCCGCCTTTGGGTCGGGCGCCTGAAGCAAGATGTCCGTGCCAAATCTGTTTCCCAATGGAAAGCCCTCCTGCCAACGACTCAGCGTCCGTCAGGCCGCCTGCGGCCAAACCGTGAACCACCGCGATTTGCGCCGCCGCTTGGCTTGCCCGGCTTCACAAACCCTCCCCGCCTCGCTCCGAAAGCAGGCTTCGGCCGCGCCGCTCCAGGCTTCGCGCCTTTTCCCTCCCAACGTTTTCCGCGGAGCGCCGGAGCAGGCCGATCCACACTGCCCGTCTGTCCACGCCGTTCTTCATTCCGCCAACGACCCAGCTTCGGTGTCCAATCCTTTTTCTTTCCCGAACCACCGCCGAATCCCTTGCCTCGATCGCCCTCAAATCGCCTCTTCGGCCTATCGCCCCGCTTGAATGAGCCCTCTGGTCGCACGAAGGTCGGCCGCTCGCCTTGTTCGCGAAAAGGCCTCCTTGGCGCATTCTCAAATCCGCCCGCCGACTGTTCACGGAAACGCTTGCGCGTCGCGCCCTCTGATCGGCCCTCCGCTTGTCCGCGCGGCTTGCCGCCAAATTCCGGCCGTTTAAATCTTGCCCGCTCAAACCCCGGCTTCGCCGCCGGCGAAGGCCGTCCGCCGCCGAACCGGCGCTGACCGCCAGAAAACGGTCGCCGCTCACCGAACTTCGGCCGCGGTCGCTCTCTGAAGCCGCCAGGCTTACCGGCGTACCGCTCGCTTCGCGGCCTCTCGAATCCTCGTTCCCTCGTTCCCTCGCTCCCTCGGTCCCCGCTCGCGCCGCCCTCTCGCCTGCCGCCAAACTCCGGTCGCGCTCCAAACGGTTTGCCGCGCCGCTTGTCGAATCCCGTCCTCTGCCCTCGCTCCTCCCGCTGCCCAAACGGTTTTCCGCCTCGCCGCGGCGCTCCCCCTCGCGCTGCCCCTCGTGCTGTATCGACTCGCTTTCCCGTCGGCTTGTCTCGCCACGGTCGCGCCGGTCTCTCGCCCCGCTTCTCCGCCGCCCTCCCCGCTTCCTTCGGCAGAATCAGGTCCGTTCTCGCCCGCCGCGGCTTCATCTTGCCCTCGGCCGTCAGCCGCAGTGCGTTCACCTCATCTGCCGACAGCTCACGCAGCTTTCCCGGCTCCACGTCCAGCACCAACGGCCCGTATCCAACGCGCCGAATCTTCTCCGCGAAGTGTCCGATCGCCGCGAACATCTTCCTCAGCTCACGGTTGCGCCCTTCCGTCAGCACCACCTCGTACCACGGATTCTCGCCCACCCGCACCTGCCTGATCCGCGCCGGCGCCGTCCGCACTCGCTCCGACCCCGCCTCGCCCCGCTCGATCGCCACGCCCCCGCGCAGTCTCTCCATCTCCTCCTCGCTCGGCTGCCCGGCCACCTTCACCAGATAAATCTTCTCCACTCCCGATCCCGCCTTCGTCACCAGGTTCGCCAGCTCGCCGTCATTCGTCATCAGCAGCAGGCCCTCGCTCAGGTAGTCCAGGCGCCCCACGGGATAAAGCCGCTCATGCATCTTCGCGAAGAACTCCATCACCGTGGGCCGCCCCTCGGGATCGCTCACCGTCGTCACGTAGCCCCTCGGCTTGTTCAGAACAAAGTACCGGTGCCGCTCGGCGCCCTGCAGCAGCTTGCCATCCACGCGAATGTGGTCGCGCGCCGGATCGGCCTTGCTGCCCAACTGCGTCACCACTTGCCCGTTCACCATCACACGGCCCGCGACAATCATCTCCTCCGCACGCCGTCTGCTCGCAATCCCCGCCCGCGACAGAATCTTTTGCAGCCGCTCAAGCTTCGCCGGCGTCTGAGTCCCGGCGCCCGCCTCTTCTGCGGCCTCATCGCCCTCCGCAGCAATTCCCGCCGCGCCCGCTCTTCCGTCGCCTTCATTCCCACCAGCCTCGCTTGCCGACTCAGCCGCTGCCATCCCCGGTCCCGCTTCAAGTGCAGCGCCCAAAGCCGCCGTCGCCGTCTCTGCGCGCGAGCCCTCCGACCCCTCCCGCGCCGGAACCCCTCCGTCTCCCAGGTACGTCCTCGCCTCGCCGCTGATCACGTCCCCAATCGGATCCAGCACCGGCTCACCGATCCGGAACCCCGCCGCACCCTCAACTTTGACCTTGCGCTTCCCGGTCTTCGCGCCAGGCAGTTGGCTCTCGGCCGCAGGCTTCTTCGCCTTCGCTGCGCGCTTCACCGCGGGCTTTTCCACCGCCCTTGTCTTCGCCATCTTTGCGGCTGGCGCCTTGGCCCTCACCGCGGCCTTCTTGCTTCTCGTACCCGCACCTTTGCTCACGCCTACGGCTTTCTTGTTCTTCGCCGCGCTTTTTTGCGCGCGCTTTGCCGCCGGCGCTTTCGCCTTGGACTTCGATTCGTTTTTCATGGGGGAAAGCCTCGGTTTCTGCTTACTCTGCGCCGCTTCGCGCGGCCTCTGGGGTGTTTGCTTCCGCTTCCGCCGCTTCCTCGCTCGCCGCCTCGTCCGTCTCCACGCTCAAGTCCGGGCTGAACTCCGCCGCTTCTTGAGGCGTCCCTTCTCCAGCCGCTAGCGCCGCCTCCTCCAGTTCGCTCGCCGCCATCTTTTCGAACTCCTCCATCGATGGCAGCTCCGAAACATCCTTCAATCCGAAGCGCAGCAGAAACTCCCGCGTCGTCTTGTAGAGAATCGGCCGCCCGACCACCGGCTTCCGGCCCGCCGTGGTGATCAGCTTGCGCGCCAGGAGCGAGCCGAACACCGCCGACGAATCGACGCCGCGAATCTCGTTCACCTCGGGCGCGGTCACCGGCTGCTTGTACGCGATCACGGCCAATGTCTCCAGCGCCGGCAATGACAGCTTCAGCGGCGGCTTCAGGCTCTTCACAAACGACCGCACCGCGTCGTGGCACTGCGGCTTGGTCGCCATCCGGTAACCGCCGGCAATCTCGCGAATCTCGATGCCCCGCCCGTCGGCGGCGTACTCCGCCACTAACTCGTCGAGCACTTGCTTGATCGCTCCGTGTGCCTCGCGCTCGCGTAGACGAGCCGCGCGCTTCGCCTCTGCCTCAGCTTGAGCCTCGTCACCCGCACCGGCACGTGCTTCTTCGCCAGTTTCAGTCGTCGCCTCGGCTAACTCACCGCCCGCTTCAGCGCTCCTATCTTCACCGTCCGCCGCAGCCAAACCGCCCTCATTAGCGCTCTCCGGCTTTGCTTCCGCCGCCGGCTCCGGGCTGCCCTCAGCAACCGCCGCCGCACCTTCATCCGCCTCCACCGGCTCCAGCTCCAGATACGGAAAGGCCTCGTTCAGTAGCGGCAAAGCACCGCCCTCCGCAGTAACGGCCGCTCCCTCCGCACCCGTCTCTGCAGCCTTCGCCGCCGCCGCGGCTTCCTGCTCCGCCTTCCACTCCAGCGCCTCGTCGGCAAACAGCGCGGCCAGTTGCGCCAGAGTCACCGGCTCTTCCGCGGCGTAGATCACAGCTTCCAGCTTGGCTTTCAGGCTCATTCTTCTCGAAGCACCATCCTGTATGGTACCGGATGCGGCGCGCCTTCCGCGCGTTCACCGAAGCTGTTTCCTTGCCCGCACAAAAAAGGCGCCCGGCTCACCGGACGCCCTTCCGAGATCGAAACCCGCCTATCGCGCGAATGTGTGGAATAAGCAGTAAAGCAGGCCCGAGAGCAGCGCCGCGGCCGGCAGCGTGAACACCCACCCCGCCGCAATGTTGCGCACTGTCGACCAGCGCAATCCGCTGCCATTGGCAGCCATCGTGCCCGCCACGCCCGAGCTCAGAATATGCGTGGTGCTCACCGGCAGGCCGAAAGTATCAGCCCCAAAGATCGTCGCCATCGTCACCAGCGCTGCGCTTGCGCCCTGCGCATAGGTCAAGTGCTCTTTGCCGATCTTCTCGCCCACCGTCACCACAACCCGCTTCCAACCCACCATCGTGCCCAGGCCGAGTGCCAAGGCCACAGCCACTTTCACCCATGTGGGGATGAACTTTGTGCCCATGTCCAACTGCCCGCGGTAGCTCTTCAGCGTCGCCCTCTCTGCGGGAGTAAAGGCCGGATTGTGCGCCGCATCCATCAGCCGCAGCGCCTCGCTGGTCAGGTACATATCGTTGCGGACGTTCGTCCGGTCCTGCGCCGGAACCAACTGGAACGACTTGTACGTTGAGACCTCGCGGCCCAGCTCGCTCACCAGTTGCCGAACCGCCAGAATCGTGTCCTGCTGCAACTCGCGGGTGCGTACGTAATTGGTCACCTCGAGGCGCGGGTCCGGATCGGAAGTGCCAGCCGCGATATGCCGGTCGAGGACGGTCCCGGCCTGCGCCGATGCGGCGATGAAGGTCTGCACCTGTGCGGGGCTCACCGCCTGGTTCAGCGCGTAAGCTGTCGGCACCGTGCCGATCAGAATCAGCATGATCAGCCCCATGCCCTTCTGACCGTCATTCGATCCGTGGAAGAAGCTCACACCCGTGCAGGTCAGCACCATGAGCGCGCGAATCGGCCACGGCGGCGGCTGCTTGCCCTTCGGCGCCTGATAGAGCGCCGGGATTTTGATCAGCCGCTTCGACAACAACATCAGGAAGCCAGCCAGCACAAACCCTAGCAGCGGCGAAATCAGCAGTGCCTCTAGGACCTTGATCACCTGCGCCCAGTCCAGGCCGGAGGCGCCGGCGTGCACATTCATCAGTTGACTGGCCAGTCCCACGCCGATGATCGATCCCACCATGGTGTGCGAGCTCGACGCCGGCAGCCCGAACCACCACGTGCCCAGGTTCCACAGGATCGCTGCGATCAGCAGCGCAAACACCATTGCGAATCCCGCGCCCGAGCTTACCTTCAGAATCGAGCTCCACCGGCAGCAGTGTGATAACAGCAAAAGCCACCGTTCCCGACGAAAGCAGCACGCCGGTCAGGTTGCACAGCCCCGACCAGACGACTGCGGTATTCGGCGCTAGCGAGTTGGTATAGATTACCGTCGCCACCGCGTTCGCCGTGTCGTGGAACCCGTTCACAAACTCGAACCCCAGCGCAATCATCAGCGCCATGCCCAGCAGGAAATAGGGCCAGATGCTGGTAATGGTCACATTGCCCATGTCTTTGGCGACATGCACGCCGATGTAGCCGAGACCGCTCAGCACTGCCAGCAGGAAGATCCATGCGCCTGCCCGGCTCGATTTTCTGTCGAACTTGTGCTCAACCAGACTCGGAGTTGCTGGGATGACATGAACTGCCGTCGCAAGATCGGCCATCAGAAATCTCCACGGCGGCCGGAAGAATTCCGGGTCCGCCTGGGCCTCCTGTTGGAAAGCTCAACGCCGGTGCAGCTTTTCAATGGAAATGGAGATGATTTGTGGCTGGAGAAAGACGATCCGGAGAAGATGGCGTCCATAAAACCTCAACAACCGCAATGTTTCACGGCTGTTTACCCAGCATTGAGGGAATGTGAACTGAGCTACATTTAAGTCTATACCCCGCATTCACAAAATATTCACATAAGGTGTGGAAGATCCCGTCGTATCTCCCCATGCCGGTGCCATGCGAGGCGCGGTTCTCAATTCTATCTCTAATGAATACAGTCACTTATCGAGAGCCGACTCGCGACCCCTCGGTTTGGGACGGTCCGGGAGCAAATCCTTGACACCTTCTGGCTCCGCCCGCCGCCTTCAGCCCGTCAAAGCGCCCCATCTCACTGTTTCTCAAAGATTTACTCCGGCAGCGTCAGCGTTCCCTTCACCTGGAACGTCCCCGACACCACCGGCGCTCCGGTGTCCGGCTGTCCTCCGCCCACCGTCACTGTGTACGCGCCTTCGGCCACAATCGGCTCTCCAGCTTCCGTCACCATGCTCATGTCGCGTGGCTTCAGCTCGAAGCGCACCTTCGCTGACGCGCCCGGCTCCAGATGCACGCGCTCAAACCCGCGCAGCGCCCGCAGCGGCGCGCCGGCAACGGCAGGGAACTTCAGGTACAGCTCCGCCACTTCGTCGCCCGCGCGTGCTCCCGTGTTCGTCACCGTCGCTTCCACAGGCAGCGTGTCGCCCGCCCTCATCGGCGTCGAAGGAACCGTCAACCCGCTATACGAGAACTTCGTGTAGCTCAACCCATACCCGAATGGATACAGCGGCGTCCCCGTGAAATACCGGTACGTCCGCCCCTTCATCGCGTAGTCCTCGAACGGCGGCAACTGGTCTACGCCTTTGTAGAACGTCACCGGCAGCCGCCCCGCCGGATTGTTTGCGCCCGAGAGCGTCTGCGCCACCGCCGTCCCGCCCTCTTCGCCGGGATACCACGCATCCAGAATCGCGTTCGCGTGCGCATTCGCCCAGTTCACCGCCAGCGCGCTGCCGTTGGTCAGCACCACTACCAGCGGCTTGCCCGCCGTCGCCAGTCGCTTTCAGCAGATCCTCTTCGGGCTCCGGCAAATCCAGGCTCGTCCGGTCGCCCCCTTTGAAACCCGGCTCGTTCACCAGCATCTCTTCGCCTTCCAGTTCGCTGGTGATGCCCACCACCGCCACCACCACATCCGCATCCATCGCCGCGGCCAGCGCCGCCGCATCCACTTCGCGGTCGATCTTGGCCCAAACCAGCTTCAGGTGCAGAGGCGCCTTATTATTCGTCCTCTGGTACTCCACCACCACCTGGTACGGTTTCCCCTCTTCCAGATGCACCTGCCCCGTCTGTGTTTCCACGCCGTGCGGATAGTTCGACATGCTCACTGGCTTGCCGTCGAGGAACAGGCGGAAGAACCCATCCGTCTCGATCCCTAGGTTGTAGTCGCCCGTGTCATCCGCCGTGAGGGTCGTCTCCCATCGCACCGTCAGCGGATCCAAATGGGCGGCGGCTGCCGGAAGCTCCTGCGCTGCGATGTCGATCCCCGGCTCAATCCGCGTCAACACAGCGCCCGTCACGCTCGCTTGCTCGTGAGAGAAACTGATGATGTTCTGGCTCAGATAGCTCGCCTTCACTCCCGGCTGACCTTCCGTCGTCAGCAGTGCGTTCGGCACCGGCCACGTCTCCTTGCTCAGGAAAATCGTGCCCTGCACATAGTTGATCGTGTCGCCCGCGAACTCCTTCTTCAGTCCCTCCAGAATCGACACCGTATGCGTCGGAATCCCGTTGTAATTGCCCAGCAGCACCCGCGTCTGTTCCGCCAGCGGTCCCACCACCAGAATCTTCTCCCCCGTCGTCTTCAGCGGCAGCACGCCATCGTTCTTCAGCAGCACCATCGACTCATTCGCCAGCTTCAGTGCCAGCGCCCGGTGGGCCGCGCTGTCCAGTTCGCTCGCCTCGATCTTCGTGTACGGCACCATCTCCGGCGGATCGAACATCCCCAGCTTCATCCGCGCCGTGAACAAGCGCACCACAGCTTGGTCGATGTCGCTCTCCTTCAGGTACCCCTCCTTCACTGCGTCGAGATACGGCTTGAAATCGGAGGTATCCGTTACCGCCGCCCTGAAGTCGACGCACTCGTTGTCCATGCCGCGCTCGAGGCTGATCGCCGATGCCTGTGCCTGCGTCGGCTCGTAGTGGTGGTTTTCGAAAATATCGCGCACCGCACCGCAATCCGACACCACGTACCCCTTGAACCCCCATTTCCTGCGCAGTTGATCCTCCAGCAGAAACTCGTTCGCGCACGCCGGCACTCCGTTGATGTCGTTGTACGCGCACATCACGCTGCCCGCCTTCCCCTCGGTCACCGTCGCGCGAAACGCCGGCAGATACGTGTCCAGCTCGTCGTGCTTGCTCACTGTCACGTCGGCCGTGTGCCGTGTCGGCTCCGGCCCCGATGTGCACCGCAAAGTGTTTGGGCGTCGAAATCACCCGGTAATAATGCGCATCGTCGCCCTGCATCCCCGTCACATACGCCACGCCCATCCGTGCCGTCAGGAACGGATCCTCGCCGTACGTCTCCTGCCCGCGTCCCCAGCGCGGATCACGGAAGATATTGATGTTCGGCGCCCAGAAATCCAGCCCATGAAAAATGACGCTGTTTCCGCCGTTCGCCGCCACCGATTGCGCATGAATCACGCGCGCTTCGGTGCTGATGTCCACGCCCATTGCATGAATCTTGGCCGTGTCGAACGTTGCCGCCAGACCGATCGGCTCGGGGAACTCCGTCACACCCCCCATGTTTGCCACCCCGTGCAGCGCCTCGCTCCACCAGTCGTACCCCTTCACGCCCAGACGCGGAATCGCGCGCGCCTGGTTCACCAGTTGGCTCGCCTTCTCTTCGAGCGTCATCCTGTGCACCAGGTCGGCCGCGCGCTGCTCGGCAGGCAGATTCGGATTCAGGTACGCCGGTTTTTCCGTACCCTGCGCACACATCAGGCCCACTGCCCCCATCCCCAGCAACGCTCCCGCCACCACCCGCATTCCAAACATCGATATGTTCTCCCTCACAGAACTCTTTCCTGCTGTACCACGGCTTTTTTCGAGGCTCGAAGTTTCTCCTGCCCTAGCGGCTCACTCTAATTGCCGCGAAACTTCACTGTCAACCGGCCATCGCCGCGGAAAAAACGTTTTCTAACTGCATTCTCTCATTCACATCCGCAGCGTGCACCGCTCCGTCTTTGACGTTTCGGCGCATCGGCGCCCCGCCTGAGCCTTTTCGTGTAACCTTTCTGCCAATGCTCCCGTAAACCTGTTTAGAAAGGGAAGAAAGATGCCGGACGATTCGAGCAACGTTTTGAATCAGTTCCGGCGAGGCAATCTCGACGCCTTTGAATCGATCTTCCGCGAGCATCAGCGTTCCGTCTACGGCTGGATCCTGCGTATCGTCGGCGATCCCTCGGCCGCCGAGGACCTCACGGTCGAAACCTTCTGGCGTATCCATAGCGCTCACGCCCGCTTCGAGCCCACGCGTCCCTTCGAGCCTTGGGCGCGGCGCATCGCCACTCGCGCCGCCCTCGATTGGCTCCGCGCGCGCCGGTCCGAAGTCGAGCTGACCGCCGAAGACATCGCCGATCTGCCCTCGGCGACCGAGGTCAACCCTGGCGTCGCCGCCGAGATTCGCTTGAAAACAGCGCAGGCCTTCGCGCGATTACCGCCCCGCCTGCGCATCGCCGCTGTTCTTGCCGTCGTCGAGGAGCAGCCGCACAAAGAAATCGCCGCGGCCCTCGGCATCTCGGTCACGGCCGTCAAGCTGCGCGTCTTTCGCGCCCTTCGATTGTTACGAAAGGATCTGGAAAGTCAGGGAATCACGCCATGAATGCACACGACGAAGATCGCATCAAGCAACTGCTCAAACAGGCGCTGCCGCCGGCTGATCCCACGGCCGAACCCAATCGCGATCTCTGGCCCGCAGTCCTCCTCCTCCTCGACGCTCACCCCGCCGCTACGGTTCCCGGCCTGCTCCGCCAGAATTGGTTCGACTGGGCGCTCCTCGCCGGCCTCGTTGTTTTCGCCGCGTCGTTCCCGGTCACCATCCCGGTCTTTCTTTACTACCTGTGAGGTGCAAACCACGAACTGTGAACTGACAACTGTGAAGTTCGAACCAAGAGCTAATAGCTAAAAGCTAGTAGCTAGTAGCTTCTTTTGAAAGGAGCCCACTCATGAACCCGCATCCCTACCTTCGCGCTTATCTCGCCGGCATCTTCATCCCCACGCTCATCGTGCCCCTGTTCCTCGTCGCTTTCATTGTGCTGCGCCTTGTGCTCCAGGTGTCGGTTCCCATTGAGCGCGGCATCGTCTTTCCCATGGCTCTCGTGCCCGTGATCTGGGGCCTGTGGAACGTGCTCTGGCTCGCCTTGAACCGGACCACCGGCATTCCCGTCGGCGTGCACGGCGCCATTTTGCCGTTTCTCCTCGTGCCCGGCGGAGCTCTCGTCGCTCACGCCCTCGGCGTTCTCACCCTCGGCCCCACCGGCGTCAACTGGTTCAACGCCTGCTCGGTGCCCTACGCCGTCATCGCCTGCGGTTTCCTCGCCGCCTTGGCCGCCTACTACCTGGTCTGGAAGTACATCGTCGGCTTCCTCAACCGCACCCTCGGCATCACGTAGGCCCAGGAACCGTAACGCCGCTCTCTTGTAGCGCAGGTCACCTGTAACGCCGGTCTCCGGACCGGCTGTCGTGCGGGCCTCCAGGCCCGCACTGATAACTGACGACTGACCACTGATCACTAACCACTAACCACTAACCACTGCAAGGAGTCCACCATGTTCGTGCTCGTTCGCACCATCACCTACGCCACGCTCTTTGTCGGATTGCTTTTGGTCTATCTCCCTTCGCGCATCCTCGCCTGGTCAGGCATCGTGCGCCCCGCCGCCATGGGCTGGCCGCAGTTCGGGGGCCTCGTCATCGGCACTGCGGGCGCCCTCATCGCGCTCTCCTGCGTCTGCGCCTTCGCCTTCATCGGCAAAGGCACCCCCGCTCCCTTTGATCCGCCTCGCCGCCTCGTCGTCCGCGGGCCTTATCGCTTCGTGCGCAACCCCATGTACATCGGCGCCGCGCTCGCCGTCGCAGGAGCCGCTCTCTTCTATAAATCCGTCGCGCTCGCCGCCTTCGTCGCCGGCTTCCTCCTGGTCACGCATCTCTTCGTCGTGCTCTACGAGGAGCCAACCCTCCTCCGTCTCTTCGGCCCGGAGTACGCGTCGTATTGCCAGCACGTCCACCGCTGGCGACCTTCCGCGCACGCTCTCCGCTAGGACAACAGCGTGCAATTGTCCGCCGGCTCCGGGGAACCTCGCCCTCCGCACACATCCCTGAAAGCTGAAAGTGTCTACACCGAACTGCGAACTGTGAACTACGAACTATTCACTGTCCACTAGCTTTTAAAAAAATCCCCCAACCCGGCGCGCTCCGCATGAGCCGCCATCGTCGCCTGAATCCTGAGCGCCAGCTCCAGCGCCGCGCGTCCCTGCCGCGCCGTCACCCTCGGCTCGCGCCGCGTCCGCACCGAATCGAGGAAGGAAAGAACCTCCAGCCGCAGCGGCTCGCCCGCCGTTACCTCCGGCTTGTCAAACGTCAACCCCGGCGCTCCAACTCCGCCAGCTCCGCCAACCCCGCTAACCCCGCTCGCCTCCACGCGAATCACCAGCACATCCCGCCTTGCGTAATCGATCGATACATACTGTCGCGGCTCAAAGAACCGCAGCTTCCTCACCCGCTCTGTCGACACCCGCGATGCCGTAAAGTTCGCCACGCAGCCGCTCTCGAACTCGACGCGCACATTCGCAATGTCCACCTTGGGCGACAAAATCGGCAGCCCCACCGCGCGCACCTCGCGCACCGCCGACTTGGCGAACGTCAGCACAATGTCCAGATCGTGGATCATCAAATCCAGCACCACGTCCACGTCCAGCGCTCGCGGCGTAAACACGCTCAGACGGTGCGCCTCAAAGAACATCGGGCGCTTCAGCTTCGGTTCCACCGCCAGCACCGCCGGATTGAACCGCTCCAGGTGCCCCGGCTGCACAATTCGCCCGCCCCGCTCGGCGCGCGCAATCAGATCGTCGGCCTCTTTCAGATTCGCCGCCAGCGGCTTCTCCACCAGCAGGTCCAGCCCCGCCTCTAGCAGCGCCGCAGCCACCTCGTGATGCTTCACCGTCGGCACGGCCACGCACGCCGCGTCCAGCTTCAAGTCCGCCTTCAGCAGCTCGTCGATCGTCGCAAAAACCCGGATCCCGTACTGTTTCCCCGCCTCTTCTGCCCGCGTTGCATCCGGATCCACCGCCGCTACCAGCGCCACGCCACGGCCCGCCGCGTCAGAAACAGCCGCCTCTAGCTCGCGCACCACCCGCAAGTGGTTGCACCCGAACACTCCGGCGCCGGCCACGGCCACGCGCAACTTTCTCTCCCCGCTTATCGTGCCGCCTCTTTCTCTTGCGCTTTTCCTTCCACGGCCTTCAGGCATCGGCTATAAAGCGCCAGCAACTGGTTCACGTGCTCCTCCGGCTTGGCCGCGCCCTGACCGGTGAAACCCGTCGAAGGCACCGCCGGCTTTCCCACCCCCGCCGTGCCCGCCACAAACTTCATCAAGTCCAGCGCGATATCTTCATTGCGCCGCGCTCCCAGCCCCGCGTTGCTCAAGTTGTCCATAGGCAATTCTCCGAACACCGATGCTACCAGATCAACCGCCGCCTCACCCGCCTCCAACCCCGGCAACTCACTAACTTGCTAACCTGGGGATGCCGCACCCTCGCTGGGTCTCTGTTTTTCCGGCTAGGGTGGGAGGCGATGCCACCGCGCGCAGCGCGGCAAACTGCGAACTGTGCACTGAGAACTGACTTGCTGACCCGCTAGCACGCGCGAAGCGCGGCCAACTTGCTAGCTCGCTAACTTGCTACTCTCGTACCAGCATGCCCCTCGCCTACATCGCCCTCGGCTCGAACCTCCCCAGCCCCGCTGGCCCTCCCGACGCTACGCTCGCTGCGGCAACCCTACGCCTCGCCTCCCTCGGCCGCATCACCGCGCGCTCCTCGCTCTATTCCACCGCCCCGGTCGGCCTCCCCCCGGCATCGTTGATCAGCCCCGCTTCCTTAACGCCGTCGTCGCACTCGAAACCACGCTCGCCCCGCGCCCACTCCTCAACGCCCTCCTCTCCATCGAGCGCCACTTCGGCCGCGACCGCGCCGCCGCCCTCCCCAACGGTCCCCGCACCCTCGACCTCGACATCCTCCTCTACGGCGACCTCATCGTCAGCGAGCCCGCCCTCGAAATCCCTCATCCGCGCCTCGCCCAGCGCGCTTTCGTCCTCGTCCCACTCGCCGAAATCGCTCCCAGCTTCCGCGATCCACGCACGGGCGCCACCGTGTCAGAATTGTTGCAGGCCCTCCGCGGCACGCAGCCTCAATCGCCAACACATGGATCGGATACAGTCGTCAAAATCGAGAGCAATCCTTGGCGCGCTGTTGTGGATGGCGCTTCCTACCGCAATTCTTAGTGCCCAGGCCTCTCCTCAAAACGCCAACACCGTTCCAAAAGCCCCCACCGAAGAACAAGTCACCGTCACTGCCTATCGCGCTCCGCTGGGCGATCTCGAAAGTCCCGTCACCACGCGCACGCTCTCCCAGCACGCTCTCTCCACCACCCCCGCAATCACGCTCGACGATCGGCTCCGCCAGCTCCCCGGCGTCGAGCTATTTCGCCGCTCGCCGTCGCTCGTAGCCAACCCGACTTCGCAGGGCATCAGCTTGCGCGGCCTCGGCTCTACGTCTGCCAGCCGCACCCTCGTCACCGAGGACGACGTCCCGCTCAACGACCCGCTCGGAGGCTGGATTCACTGGCAGGAGCAACCCGAGCTTTCCATCCACAGCATTGAACTCGTTCGCGGCGGTGCCAGCGATCTCTATGGCTCCAGCGCCATCGGCGGCGTCATCAACGTCATCTCGGTCCACCCCACATCCAACCACGCCGCGCTCACTTCCACTTACGGTGGAGAGGGCACCTACGACGAAAGCGCGCTGGCGCAATCCAAGATCGGCCCTTGGGGCCTTCTCGCCGCCGCGGGCATGCTCGGCACCGATGGCTACATTCAGGAGTCTCCACTCCAGCGCGGTCCCGTCGATGTCGCCAGCAACGTCCACAGCCAGAACGCGTTGCTCCTCGCCGCCCGTGAGCTGGGTACGCTGCGCGTCTTCGCGCGCTTGAGCGGCTTCAATCGAGCTGCGCCACAACGGCACGCCCTATCAGTTCAACGCCACGCGCCTCATCCGCTACTCGACCGGCGCAGACTGGTCCAACGCAAAGAGCGATTCGCTGACCCTCCGCCTCTACGGTTCCAGCGAGCGCTATCGCCAGACCTTTTCAAGCATCTCCAATGCTCCTGGCGCCGCCGATCCCACTTGCTCCTACCGCTGCGGCGAAATCCCCATGCGCTACTCCTATGTCCCCACCAACGAGCTCGGCGGGAACGTCAACTGGCGTCAGCCTCTCGGCTCGGGCGTCGTATTTCTCGCCGGAGCCGCTTCGCATGACGTCCGGGTCTGGGATCGCGAGCAGACCTTCGGCTCGTCCGAGGCCCTCACCAATCTCCACGACCACCAGCGCGACTCCGCGGGCTACGTGGAATTCATGGCCACGCTCCGCCAATGGACGCTGACCGCATCCGCCCGCCTTGACTGGTACCGGAATTTCGATGGTCAGCAACTCACCTGGACTGGCTCCGAATGGGTGCCGAGCTCCACGCAGCCAACCCGACAGTCGCAAGCGCTCTTCGATCCGCGGCTCGGCTTGTCGCGCAAGCTCGGGCTCCACTGGGCGCTCTCCGCATCTGGCTTTCGCGCCTTCCGAGCGCCCACGCCCAACGAACTCTATCGTTCCACCCAGGTCGGCAATCAGCTCACGCTTCCCAACGGCGCTCTCCTCAGCGAGCGTGCCACAGGATGGGAAGCGGGCGTCGCCTCGCAGCATGATTGGGGCGCCATTCGCCTCAGCTACTTCCTCACACAGGTCAACCGTCCCATCACCGCGCTGACCATCAACCCCACCTCATCGCCCATTCTCCTCATGCGCCAAAATCTCAGCCAAATCGAAAACCGCGGCGTCTCGCTCGACTACGAACTCGCGCCCCGCCGCTGGCTCTCTCTCGATGGCGGCTACCAGTACGCGCATGCCGTGGTCTCGCGCGGCGCGCTTGACTACGGAAAGTGGATTCCGGAAGTCGCGCGCAATCTCGCCACACTCAACCTCCGCGCGTCCAGGCCCGCGATCGGCGCCCTCAGCCTCCAGAGCCGTTTCGGCGGCCCCATGTTCGATGATGACGCCAATATCTATCGCCTCGCCGGCTACTTCCGCCTCGATGCCTACGCTTCGCACACCTTCGGTCGCCGCTTCGACCTCTTCGCCGCCGGCGAAAACCTCACCGGCCAGTCCGCCGAGGTTTCCAAAACTCCCACCACCACTCTCGGACAGCCTCGAGTGGCACGCGTCGGGTTCACCCTTCGTCTCGGCGCCCCTGCCAAATCGGAGTGAGCGCCCCGGGGCGAAGGCGCGCCTTCGTCCTCGTCCCCCTCGCCGAAATCGCTCCCCACGCCGTCGATCCCCACTCCGGCCTCACCGCCGCCCAACTCCTCGCCGACCTCCCCGGGTGCCCCATCCTACGCGCGCCTCAGTCTCATGCGCCTAGGGTGGGAACGCACGAACCCATCGCCTCATCCGTCGTCCCCATCCAAAGTCCCCTCTGGCCCACCCAATGGAACAAGGTCTCAAACGAAGCTGGCGTCCCCGCGGCATTTCCCCACACCCACCCCACCCCCTAACACCGAAGTTGTATACCGCGTCTCCCGATTCACGGGATACTTGGGGCAGATGCCTTCGGCATCGCCACTCGATCCCCGGTACGTCATCGTGCTTTGCGGGTAAACGGCGCGTTAGCTTTCCTCAGAACTCCGCACCCCGCCACACCTCGAAACTCAGAACTGGAGGGGATGCCCATGAAGAACTTGCTTCTCAGGCTCTATTTCGCTGCCCGCGCCCTCATCGGCCGCGACGATGCTCAGGATCTGGTCGAATATGGATTGGCGGTCAGCCTCATCGCGCTCATTTGCGTCGCCGGCATGAGCAACTTCGCCACCGCCGTCAGCAGCATCTTCCATCGCATCGACAAAACCCTCTTCTAGCACCTGCTTCCTACTCCCTACTGGCCACTCCCTGTCTTTCGTTCCCTGTCCACTAAAATCATTCCGTGCCCCCGCCGTTCCATCTCCTCGCCGCAACCGCCGCCGGCGGCCGCCGCGCCCGCCTCCACCTTCCCCACGCCACCGTCGAAACGCCCGTCTTCATGCCCGTCGGCACCGCTGGTTCCGTCAAAGCCGTCCCTCAGGACACGCTCGAATCCCTCGGCGCCGAAATCATCCTCGGCAACACCTATCACCTCTACTTGCGTCCCGGCCACGAGGCCGTCCGCCGCATGGGTGGCCTGCACAAGTTCATAAGCTGGCCGCGCGCTTTGCTTACTGACTCCGGCGGCTTTCAGGTTTTCTCGCTCAATTCGCTCCGCAAAGTCACCGCCGACGGCGTCCAGTTCCGCTCCCACCTCGACGGCAGCAGCCACTTCTTCTCGCCCGAGCACGCCATGGACGTTCAAATCGCTCTCGGCGCCGACATCTGCATGGCCTTTGACGAGTGCACCGAGTACCCCGCCGATCGCAGCCGCGCCGAAGAAAGCCTCCGCCTCACCTTGGCCTGGGCGCGCCGCTCACTCGATCACTTCCGCGCCCACAAGCACGAAGTTCCCTGGTCCAACCTACAAACCGGGGTGCCCCAGGTCTCGCCTTTGAGACCTGGGATGGAAGGCCGCACGCAATCCCTCTTCGGCATCGTCCAGGGCGGCATGTATCGCGACCTCCGCCGCCAATGCGCTGAGCGTCTCATCGAGATGGACTTCGACGGATACGCCATCGGCGGCCTCAGCGTTGGCGAGCCCCGCGCACTCACCCTCGAAATGATCTCTGAAGTCCTGCCGCTTCTGCCCAAAGACAAGCCGCGCTACGTCATGGGCGTCGGCTACCCCGACGAGATCGAGCAGTACGCGCGCATGGGCGTCGACATGATGGATTGCGTCCTTCCTACTCGCGCCGCCCGCCACGCCCTGCTCTTCACCAGCGAAGGCCGCCTCAACATCAAGAACAAGAGGTATTCAGAGGATCAGTCCCCACCCGACCCCACCTGCCAGTGCCCCGTCTGCCGGCGCTACTCGCGCGCCTACCTGCGTCACCTGGTGCTGGCCGGCGAGCCGCTCTCCGCCACGCTCAACACCATCCACAATCTCGCCTACTACTTCGCCATCATGGCCCGCGTCCGCCAATCTCTGGAACCCGAACCTGCCGATAAGGTGTCTGGCAATTAACGATCGCGAACTCCGCGCTTCCACCCAAGAGCAACTGGCTAGAAGCTAGAACTCGCCCCCGCTCCCAGCAACTGCTTCAGCGCCTGCACGTACTCACTCAGCGCCACGCGCCCGGCCTCCGTCATCCGGTAAAGCGTCTGCGGCTTGCGCATCACAAACCGCTTCTCCACCGCAACGTACCCGGCCTCTTCCAGCTTCATCAACTGCGCGCCCAGGTTCCCGTCCGTCGCGCCTGTCTTGGCGCGCAGCCACGTAAACTCCGCCTCGTCGACCCCCGAAAGCAGCGAGAGCAGCGCCAGGCGCAGCTTCCCGTGAATCACAGGATTCAACTCCGGCAGCTCAGGCATGGGCCACGCCTCTCTGGCTGCGCCGCCGAGACTCCAGAATCATCGCGTAAATCCCGAAGACGATCTGGCCGAGAAAAGTCGCTCCCAAAAACGCGATCGCCACAACTGTGTCCGAACCAAAACACGCGGCCACCGCCGCCGCCAGCCAAACCAGCGCACAGGCAAACTGCGCCTTCCACTTCAGGATCATGGCCGAGGTCGCATGCGCCGTTCCCAGCATCGCTCCCACAATCGCCACAAACACGCGCCCGTCGTACCGCCCGCTCACGGCCAGGCAAGCCAGAACCACCATGAGCGAGATCCCCATCGCAATCCAGACGGCACCGATCGCCCGGCCCAGTGTGGTTCCCGGCCGCCCGCGTTCCACCCGCGAAGCCACCACCGACGACAGCACAGCTGCGGCAACCATCGTCACCGGCCAGGCCAGCCAGTCTCCTGCCCCACGTCGCCCACGCCGTGGCGACGTAGTACGCCACGCCCCACAACACAAAGCTCCAGCCCCAGCTTTCGGTGCCTCGCCGCCCCTCGGCAAGCATGCTTTCAATCAGCTTCAACCGCTCCTTCAGTTCTTGCGCGCTCGTCTCTTCCTGCATGTCGTTTCTCCTTTTTTGCCCTCTCGTCCTGCGTTTGCTTCCTGCCCCTGTTTTTCAGCGGCCGTCCCGATGCCTTCATCGCGGTGCTCTGCGCATCACGGCTCACGTGTCAGCAGCATCTCCACGCTGCGCCGCGCCGGATTGTCTCCCACCGTCACTTCCGTCGTCTCCTGCCACTCGCCTTTTGCCGTCAGGTGCATCGTGTTCTCGATCTTTGCCGGCCCCGCCGCAAATCCCCACGAAAAACCGTCTGCCAGCGCCGTCAGCACAGCGTCCACGTAGTGCCCGTCGTTGTATGCCCTGATGTGGTAGCTTTGCGAGGCATCGTCGTAGGCCACCGTCGCCAGCGCCTCAAACTGCGTCTTCCCGTCTGCTCCGGCGCTCTTTCCCTCAATCAGCAGCACCAGCCCGTCGAGCTTGTACTCCACATCTTCTGTTTGCGTCAGATGCAGCGGTTCGCCGGGGCCGCGAACAATCGTCACCTCGCCCGACCATCGCCCGGCAAGAAACGCCAGCCTGTGCATCGCCTCGCGCTGTACATCCACGCTGCTTTGAGCCGGCTGCTGTGCTTGAGCCACCAGGGCCAGCGAAATCACGATCGCTGCGCCCACTACCCGCCCGGCATAACCGGCGGGAAAACCGAACTTCGAAAATACTTCCTTCATCGCGACCTCCGTCGGTGGACCGGCCCCTTGCGCTGACGAACCCGGCCCGGTCTCATTGAACTAAAAGTACTCTACATTACAGAGCACTCTGTGTCAAGCAAATTCTTCCGCGCCCCCGCGGATCCTTCCAGCCTCCAAGCTAACTCATTGACCCAACAGATACTTCCAGCGCCTTCGCCGGTGCCGCACCCCCCACTCCGGCTTGCAATCCTTCCCCGCCTTTGCTTGTAGCGCCGGTCTCCAGACCGGGGCCCCCAACGACAGGTCTTTGTCGTTGGGGTGGCAGGCCGGCTGTCATGCGGGTGTCCTCACCCGCACCAGAAACCCAACCTCCACAGCCTTAGTTCAGGGCATGACTGGTAAGTCGAGGCCTCAGCCCCGACTGCCGCAAAGCGCTCCAAAAGTAAACGGGGCATTGGCCCCTGCGAAAACAAACGGCGGGAGCAGGGACCTTCAAGTCCCAGAAATCCGCAGTCGCAACCATCCCGCCTTCAGGCCCGGAGACACCCCACCTTTCCGAAAACCGAACCACGCGGCGAACCCGCATCCAAACTCTCCGGACCAACCTGCACATCAGTTCCGACAGGTGCTGAAATTTTGAGACAATCCGTGCAAAATAGGAGCAGCATACTCAGAAGCCAAATGTCTTTGTCCAAGAAATCGATCGAGCAGGCTGCCGGGATCTTCGCCTTCTTCTTCTTCTGCCTCTGGCTGTTGGAAAGCGCGATAAAGGTATTGGACGCGATCTCTAGGGTACAGACCCTCATCACTCTTGGGCCATACCTTCCCATGCTCGGAACATGGTGGGGGCAGTCAGCTCTACTGCTTGCTGCCGCGCTCTTGTTCATTTGGGCGACTCGTCTGGAACAAGAGCGCGAAAACGACGCCTCCTCGAAGATTTACCTTCCAGGGGTTTCCCATGATGGCAAACCCGGAGTTCCGCCCCCAAAACCAAAGCGTCGGTGGTTTTGGGCAAAGTTAGCCGCCTTCGCCCTTGCATTGGTATCCCTCATTGCAGTCGGGGACATCAGCATCGGCCACTTTCGCACACGGAGCGTCGTCATACAAACAAGCCCACCCCCGCAGCAGCCGACGCCCACAGCCACAAACGAACCGCAGCCAGGTCCGGCACGGCCCCAAAGCTCGAAACACGGCAGTGCGAATCCGGGACAACCCACTCCTGATTCGTCCCCCGGTTCCCCGGCATCACACGAACCGCCGCAGCCGCAGCTGCTTGCGGCATAAACACATCGAACGCCACGCAAAGCTCTTCCAGCCAGCCGCCGGCGACCTCCCCAGAAGAGCACCGCAAATTTACTGACAAGAACCCAATCGAGCTTCTGAGCGCATACCACCAAGGACTCACAACGCTCCAAGCTGACAAGCTCTTCGCCCCATTCGGTGGACAATGGATTAAAACATCCGGCAAGATTGTCGAGACTGGCGACCCAAGATCCCCATATGTAATGATCGATTACGGCCCCTATCGGAGCCAGAGCGCACCCCAGGGGGCCGAACAACTGGTGGAATGCAGGTTCGATCCCGCGTGGCTCTCAAAGGTGGAACGCTACAACAAGGGCGATTCGATATCCATTATCGGAAAGCTCTCAGCGATTCAAAATGGGGCACAGCTATACCTGAATGAGTGCGAGATTGTCAGGTAAGAACGGCAACCCGAGCGCCGAATTACCCTCCCAATAAGCCGGATGGAACACCCCTAACAAACAGGATGAAACAGCCGACGCTTCCATTCTGGCCAGCTAACCTCGCTCCCTGCTCCCTGTTCCCCGCTTCTCTGCTGTCAACCCTCCCCAAGCCCCCCAACCCCCGCAACCCACTGAAAACACTCACCAAATACTTCTCCCCAACTTTGCAGATTATTTCCGCGAAATCGCTACACTTGTCTTAAGTGGCAAATCCGAACATGCGATAGGGCGGCGTGCTGATGCCGATTTAACGGCCGGCATCCCGCGCGTCGCCCTCTTTTTTTCGGAGACCTTCTTCACGACGGATTGCATCCGAAACAGTGCAGGAAACGAAGAAAACACGCCGCAAGGCCGTCCCAACGCCTGTAACTCCTTTGCGGAGACATATCTGCAGGGAAGTTCTTTAGAATCCGACGTTTGGCGTACCATACTTGCGCCAACCACCTGATTCCAAGGCAGTTATTTTCAGAAGCCGGGGGAGGCACCCCCGTTACCGATGAGTAATAACTTCGCACCCGGGCTAACTTGCTAACTTGCTGAATCACTCGCTCGATCACTTCCGCCCAATCGCCAGCCGCTCGCTGCCGGAACATCCGCGCCGTCGGATACCAGGGTGTTCGCTCCGTCTCCTGCATCCAGCGCCAATCCGCCAGGTGCGGCAGCAGAATCCACACCGGCTTATCCATCGCTCCGGCAAGGTGTGCAATGCACGTGTCCGTCGTGATCACCAGATCGAGCGTTGCTACCAGCGCCGCCGTCTCCGCCAGATCTCGGTCGCGGCTCGACCCGTCCAAAACAAAAACATCCTCGGGCAAACTCGCCAATTGCTCCACTGCTTCGCCCTTTTGCAGCGAAATCCAGTTCGCGTCCACCGCGCGCAACAATGGCAGCAGCGTCTTCAGTCTCATCGATCGCGCGCGGTCCGCCTTGTATCGTGGATTGCCCGCCCACGCCAATCCCACGCGCAGCCCTGATCGAACTGAAGCAAACTGCGCCCGCTTCTCGCTCACCAGTTCCGCATCCGCGCCCAAGTACGCTCCCGTCCATGGAACTGTCTCTGGTGTGGTCCGGAAAACTGCAGGCAAACTCAACAGCGGACACTCCAGATCGAACTCCGGCCGCTCCGTTCCCGTCGCCGCCGTCTCCGCCAGTCCCGCGCGCACCACGGCTAGCGATCGGATCGGCCGCTCGGCCGCCGGCTGCACCTCGAGAATCGGCACGCCGCCTCGCGCCGCAACCATTGCCGCATAGCGGCAGAACTGAATCGTGTCGCCCAGTCCCTGCTCCGCGTGGAGCAATACTCGTTGTCCCTGCAACGGCTCGCCGCGCCATCGTGGCTGCTCGAATCTTCGCGGTGCGCTATGCACCTCGCGGAATCGCCAGCGCGCCTCATATCCCGCCCAGCCGCGCTCCCAGTCGCCAAGCCGCAACTGTGTCAGCGCAAGGTTGTACTCTGCTCCGGCATTCCCGGGATCGCGCTCGACCGCCGTCTCATGTGCCTTCAGCGCTTCTTCCATTCGGCCCAGATCGAGCAGCGAGTTCCCGCGATTCGACGCCGCCGCGCAGTTGCCCAGCGCCTCAGCCCGTTCGAACACTGGCACGGCCTCATCGAACCGCCCCTCCAGATGCAGCACGATGCCGTGCATGTTCACGGCCTCATCGAACTCCGGATTCTGCTCGAGCGCCCATCGCAACCAACCCCACGCGCCGGCAACGTCCCTCTCCGCCGCGCGAAACTGGCACCACGCCACGAGCGTCTCCACCTGGTTCGGGTTCAGCGCGAACGCTCGGCGCAGGCAAGCCTCCGCTGCCTCCGGCCTGCGCCTGTCCCGCTCCAGAATCGCCAGATTCACCCATCCCGAGATCAGATCCGGCCGCAACTCCAGCGCGCGACGCAACGCCGCTTCGGCCTGTGCTTCCCGGCCTTGGTCCCGCAGCAGGCTTCCCAAATTGATCCACGCCGCGGCAAAGTCCGGTCGCGCAGCCAGCGCCCGCCGGTAACGTGTCTCTGCCTCTTTCGCGCGTCCCAATCGCGCCAACGCGAATCCGGCAGCAAACTCGCCCTCCGGTAACTGAGGCCGCACGGCAAGCGCAGCTTCGTACCGATCGAGCGCCTCTTCATTCCGCCCTAACAACGCGAGCGCATTGCCTAGTCCCAACTGCGCCGCCACCAGAGCAGGCCGTCGTTGAAGAGCCAACCCAAACTCTCGGATTGCCTCACTCGGCCGCCCGCCCGCGATCTTCAGCTCGCCCATCCCCATCCGCGCCAGCGAATCCATTCCATCCAGCCGGATGGCCTCTGCGTACACTCGCTCGGCTTCTTCCAGCCGTTCAGCCGCCTTCAACGCCTGCCCCAGCGCAACCCACGCTGCATTCATTCCCGGCGCGGCAGCCACGCCTGCGGCAGCCATCTCTACCGCGGCCCCGGTCTGTCGGCTTGCAAGCGCCACCAGGCTCATGCCCACCAGCGCCTCCGGCTGCCGCGGATTGCGTTCCAGAGTGCGCTGGTAATCGCGCGCAATCTCGGCCAGGCGTCCGGTCAACCCTGCCGCCGGGCGCCTGCTTTCCGCCCGGCTTTCTGTTTTGCCGCGCCTCTCCTCTCTCCGCGGAATTCCAGCCGCTTCCGCCGTCTCTTCCGTCCGCGTCGCCGCCAGCAAACTCTCAATCAAGCCCCGCATGTCTTGGAACTTAGCCCACCGAAGATGTGCACTCAAGCGCGGAGCGCCTGCAATCGAACCAGGCCGCCGCGATGATTCCCGATCCTTCAGCGAGTTCTAATTCGGGACGCGCAGCCCCAATCCGTTAGACCGCCTCGGCCCGGACTATCATCGACCTGTGCGCCTCCGCTCGAATCAGGGCGACATCCTCGCCAACGCCATCACCCATGGCATCGGCGCCGGGCTCGCCATAGCTGGAGCCGTCTGTCTCATCGTCGCCTCCACGCGCGGCTCGCCGCGGCTCATCGTCAGTTGCTCCATCTTCTCCGGCGCGCTCGTGCTCGTCTATCTCTGCTCCACGCTCTACCACTCGCTGGTACGCACCCGGGCCCGCCATGTCTTCCATGTCCTCGACCACTCGGCAATTTACGTGCTCATCGCCGGTACCTACACGCCCTTTACGCTCGTCTCCCTGCGCGGGCCGGTGGGATGGGTTCTCTTCGCCATCGTCTGGTCGCTGGCGGTGGCTGGAGTAGTTTTCAAAAGCTTCGTGGTCGACCGGTTCGCCGTGGTTTCGACGCTCGTTTATCTGTTGCAGGGTTGGCTCGCGGTCTTTGTCGTGCGCTCGCTCTTCAATGCCATCGGCTGGCATGGAATCCTCTGGCTCTTCGCCGGCGGCCTGGCGTACACCTTGGGCATCATCTTCTTCGCCCTCGATCGCCTCCCATACTTCCACGCCGCGTGGCACATCTTCGTCCTCGCTGGCAGCGTAGCCCATTACTTCGCCATTTTGTTTTACGTTGTGCCTGCGCGGCCCACCCCCGTTTTTTGACACTCTGCAGACGCGTCTCTATGATTCGATTCCGTGAACCATCGCAGGCACATCTCTGAACGCGCCGCGTCTCTGCGCACTAGGCAGCACGCATGAACACGGATCGATTGGGCGTAGGCCGGCGCTTTGACGCGGTCATCGTCAACTACGACGGCGGAGCCATGCTTTCTGAGTGCGTGCGCTCCTGCCTGCTTGAAGGGATTCAGCCCGCCCGGATCGTCGTCATCGACAACGGCAGCCGCGACGGATCGATCGAAGATCTCGGCAACCAAATCGCCGGCCTCAAGCTCATTCGCAACCCCTGCAACGCGGGATTTGCTAGGGCGGCGAATCAAGGCATCCGGCAAACCGCTTCCGAATTCATCCTCCTGCTCAACAACGACGCGCAGCTTGACAACGGCGCCCTCGCGGCTTTTGCAGCGGGCTTCGATCAGCGGCCCAGGCTGGCTATCGCAGGCGGCCGGCTTCATCATCCCGATGGCCGCTTGCAGAGCGCCTTTGCTCCACTTCCCTCGGTTGCCGGGGAACTCCTGCCCCTTTCGCTCCTCCGGCTCATGGCGCCCATTCGCTTCCGGCGAAAGACCCTCCAGAACCAACCCATCGCCGTCGAATCCGTCTTCGGAGCCTGCCTGTGCGTTCGGGCTGCGGTGCTGCCCAGTCTCGGTCTGCTCGATGAAGATTACTTCTTCTTCTACGAAGAGATCGAGTGGTGCCTGCGCGCCCGGCGGATGGGCCTTGAGGTCTGGTATCTGCCTTCTGCAAGGGCCAGGCACGTCGGCGGAGCGGCGGCCAACCGCTTTCGTGGTCCGGCTCGGGTTGAGTTTCAACGCTCCAAGCTCATCTTCTTTCGCAAGACGCGCAGCCCGGCATCATATTTGGTGATCTCCACATTTCTTGTGGTCCGTACCTTCTTTAACGCCCTCGCTTGCGCAGTTGCCTGTGCACTCACTCTTTTTCTCAATCGCAAGCTCCGCCTGAAGGCCGCGACATATTGGTATCTCTTCCTCTGGCATTTCCTCTTGCGCCCTGCGCACTGGGGGCTGCCCGGTAAGTGCCCGCCGCAGCCCGTCTCCACGATTTGACCCCGTCACCCCAAGTCGCCGAGCATTGACCCAAACTCTGCTTTGACGATAAAATCGAGGAGTTTGGCGATGCACCCGCGTTGAAGGGTGCGCGGGATGTTGCCGGGTTCTCCGCCTTAGGTTGGTCCGGCCCGGTGCCCGATGCAGTCACCCGCCTGTATCCGCCCCTGACGACTACACGATTTGCGCATTGCGCCTGGCTGTGGGAGCCGTGGCGCTGGAGGATTTGTTATGTACGCAGTCATTCGCACCGGAGGCAAGCAGTACCGCGTCGCGCCCGGTGATGTTTTGAAGATTGAGAGCGTCGCATCCGGCAGTCCGAGCGTCGAGTTCACCGACGTGCTTGCCGTTTCCGGAGAGCCCGGAACCCTGGCCAAGCCTGCCGCCGCCAAGGTGACGGCCGAAGTTGTCGGTGAGGGCCGGGGCGACAAAGTTCTGGTCTTTCACTTCAAACGTAAGAAGCAATACAAGAAGCTCCAGGGACACCGGCAGAATTTCACCGAGGTGCGCATCAAGGCCATCGAGGCCGACGGCGTCACCTACTCCGCCGCGAATTAATCGGCGCCCCAGGTTTCGTTTCTCGAACCTGGGAGCGATGCTAGAAATCAAAAGGGGATTCGACCATGGCACATAAGAAAGGTGGAGGCAGCTCCACAAACGGACGTGACTCAAACGCGCAGCGGCTCGGCGTAAAGGCATTTGCCGGTCAGTTGGTCACCGGCGGCTCCATCATCACCCGCCAGCGTGGCACCCGTATCAAGCCCGGCGCGAATGTGGGCATTGGCTCTGACGACACGCTCTTCGCCAAGGTCACCGGCCGCGTAAGATTCACTGACCGCGGCAGCCGCGGTCGCTTCGCCTCCATCGAGCCCGTCGCCACGGAGTAGCCGCCGCTCAACGGAGATCGACCCCAACCTCATCCAAAATCAAAAGGCCACGGCGTTTGCCGGGGCCTTTGTCGATTCAGAACCCTGATCCCTCACTGCTGCTTTACGTCTCTAATTCGCGCCCCTTCATGTTCCGGGCCAACACCTTCTCCACCACGCGCTCCACGTCCGAGAGGAAGAAGCTGTTCGCGGGCTGCTGTACGGCAACCTTGGTCCCCGTGTGCCCCAGCGCCGACGCAATCTCATTCCACCGGTAAATGGTCGAACTCGCTGGCATCAACACCGGCTTGCGAACCGGCTCCGGCAGGATGCAGTAAATCAGCCAGATAGCCAGCGTGGCCAGAATCACCGACTCGTAGACAAACTCCAACGGGTCGGCGAGCGAAGCGCTGCGGGAAATCCACGAAGCGACGATAAAGTCGCCCGAGCACATTAAGCCAAAGCCCAGAGCAATGCCAAAAGACAAATCTCGCACCGTCAGGCGCAACGCATTCATGCTCAAACACAGGAAGGCCAGCAAGCACAACTCCAGAACGCTCACGGAATGCATCAGGCCATATGAAACATCGACGATGAGGTAAATCCCTTTGTGCGCATAGGAGACGGAAGTCAAGCTTACAATCACTGAAACCACGGCCGCCCAGCGGAAGATGACAACCGCCAGCTTCGAGATTCCCGGGAACGCCGACAGCGCCGCGCGGAATACCTCAATGCAAATGAAAAAGAGCAGCACCGTGCTCGCAAGATAGGTCGCAAAGAAGCCGAGAGAATAGATTTGGCCTGCGTGAAGCTCCCCAGCCCACGAACGCGGCTCCACTGGGAACACAAGCAGTAACAGTAACGCTGGCGTCGAAATCGCACGCAACGTCAGGTAATAACTCATCGCCGGGAAGCGGCGATGCAGTCCCTTGACCCAAAAGAGGATGGCGAGCGCCGCCCAAAGGACAGATTCTGCCGCGCTCATCGCCAACATTGCGTGACTCAGTGGCATATAGGCTTGTCTGCGATCGTTCGAACGCCCTCAGGATAGCGCCAATATGCCTTCTTGCTCAAACACAAAAGGGTAACGCGCCGATGGCACTTTCGTGCTACGCAGTTCCGTCGCCTTCACCCCGATTACCGGGTCGAGGTAGGAGATACGAAGCATGTGCCGATCATTTGGCAGGGAAGAGGCGCAGGAAGGCCAAGCGGCCCCGGATCAACGGCGGTGATCGCGTGGCGCGTAACAAGCGTCTGCGTGGTGGCTGGAGCGATGGATGCTGCAACTAGGCCCGCGAAGGCAACGAACAGACCGAACATGCGAAGAGCGAATCTCATCTTTGGTAACCTCTCAAATCCCGTCCGAAAGGAGAATCCACCCCCCTTTTCAGAGATGACTGTACCCCATTTTTTTGCGCAAGTCCATCTTTTTCATATGGATACTAAAATAGAACCAAGAGTGGTTACCAACGTCATTTCCAGCCAGTGACTTCGTGTCATTGGTAACCATTTCCACACCAACACTCCACTCCGCCGCCGCACCTTCTCGCATGGTAAAATAACCCTAGGTGAGCACGCTTGATAGCTCCTCCTTTTTCAAGCGGTTAGTCCCGCTCCAGCGTCCGGAATCATCCCCGGCCACCCTCGACCTGACGGAAGACCTTGCGATCGGAATCCTATGGCGACTGAAGTTCTGAGCAGCACCCCCATGCAGGGCGACAACGACAACTACACCGGCGAAAACATTAAAGTCCTGGAAGGCCTTGAGGCCGTGCGTCTCCGTCCTGCCATGTACATCGGCTCAACCGGTGAGATGGGGTTGCACCACCTTGTCTACGAAGTCGTAGACAATTCGGTGGACGAAGCTCTCGCCAGCTATTGCAAGAAAATCGACGTCGTCATCCACGTCGACAACTCCATCACCGTAGTCGACGACGGCCGCGGCATTCCCGTGGACATGATGGATCTGGCCAACGGCGAGCGCATGCCGGCCGTGCAGGTGGTGCTCACCAAGCTTCATGCCGGCGGCAAGTTCGACTCATCGACCTATAAGGTCTCCGGTGGGCTGCATGGTGTAGGCGTAAGCGTCGTGAACGCGCTCTCTCAGGAGTTCAACGTAGAAATCTGGCGCGACGGCCACACCTGGGAGATGGACTTCAGTTGCGGCATCCCCACCAGCGAGCTGCGCCAGGCCGGCACCAGCAAGCGCCGCGGCACGCGCGTGCATTTTCTGCCCGACAAGACCATCTTTACCACCACCGAATTCAATTACGACACTCTCGCGCAGCGCTTGCGCGAGATGGCCTTTCTGAACAAGGGCCTTGAAATCACGCTCACTGACGAGCGCACCGCCGACGCCAAGACCGGCGAAGCCCGCCGCACCGAGTTCCGCTACGCCGGTGGCATCGCCGAATTCGTCAAGCACCTCAACCGCGGCAAGACCGTGCTGCACGATAAGCCCATCGTCATGGAGGCTCTGCGCGACGGCGTCGACATCGACATCGCGCTGCAGTACAACGACGGCTACTCCGAAGCCGTCTTCAGCTTCGCCAACAACATCAACACCGTCGACGGGGGGACGCATCTCTCCGGCTTTCGCGCCGCGCTCACCCGCACCATCAACTTCATCGGCCAGCAGATGGGCTTGTTCAAAGACATGAAGGAGAGCCTCAGCGGCGATGATGTGCGCGAAGGTCTGGTCGCCGTGGTCAGCGTCAAGCTGTCGCAGCCTCAGTTTGAAGGCCAGACCAAGGGCAAGCTCAACTCCGACATCGCAGGCACGGTGCAGGCTTTCGTCAACGAGCGCCTCGGCATGTATCTTGAGCAGAATCCGCCGGTCGCTCGCCGCATCATCAATAAAGCCATTGAAGCCGCCCGCGCCCGTGAAGCGGCCCGCAAGGCCCGCGACCTCACCCGGCGCAAGGGCGCGCTCGACGGCGGCGGCCTTCCCGGCAAACTGGCCGACTGCAGTGAGCGCAACCCCGAGCGCTGCGAGCTCTATCTTGTCGAGGGCGAGAGCGCCGGCGGCACTGCCAAGCAGGGCCGCGATCGCCGCTTCCAGGCCATCCTTCCCCTGAAAGGCAAGATCCTCAACGTCGAGAAGGCGCGCTACGACAAGATGCTCGGCCACGAGGAGATTCGCGCCATGATCACCGCGCTGGGCTGCGGCATCGGCAAAGACGACTTCGACGCCGCCAAAATCCGCTACGGCAAAATCATTCTCATGACCGACGCCGACGTCGACGGCTCCCACATTCGCACTCTCTTGCTCACCTTCTTCTTCCGCCACATGACCGAGCTCATCAAGCGCGATCATGTGTTCATCGCGCAGCCCCCGCTTTACAAAATCAAGAAGGGCCGCTTCGAGCAGTACATCAAGGACGACCGCGACTTTGTAAAAGTCATGGTCAACCGCGCCGCCGAAGGCATGGTTGTTCGCCACGGCGAGTCCGCCGGCCGCATCGAGGGCGCCGACCTCACCCGCTTCATGGCCACGCTCAATGAGTATCTCGGCTTTGTCGAAAAGGTCGACAAGCGCATCCGCAACGAAAAGCTCACCGAAATGCTGGCCCGCGCGGAATTGACCCATCGCGCCGACTTTGCCTCGAAGAACGGCGGCGATGTTCCTGAGAAGCTCGCCGCGCTGCACGCGCAACTCGTCGAGCTCGCCGATGAGTTCCAGTTCAAGGTAGGCAAGCCCGTCGAAGACGAGGAGCACCATACATGGTCCATTTCCTTCACCGATGCTCAGGGCGCCACGCGCTCGATCGACTGGACGCTTGCTTCCAGCCCCGAGTTCCGCCAGATGATGTCCAAATACACGCTCATCAAGGAGTTTCTTGAGCCGCCGTTCCTGGTCGAGTACGCCGCCAAATCCGCTGCCGCCTCCGCTGCGGACGAGGATGAGGAAGCCGAGGGCCCCGAAACCAAGATAGAAACCAAGGCCGAAACCAAGCCATCGGCCCGCCCCTCCCGCATCCTTCGCGAGCCGGTCGAAAAGCAAACTGCCCGCGAGCTCTTTGCCTACATCGTCGAGCAGGGTAAGAAGGACTACCAGGTGCAGCGCTATAAGGGCTTGGGCGAAATGACCGCCACGCAGCTTTGGGAAACCACCATGGACCCGGAGCGCCGCACCCTGCTCGTCGTCAAACTCGAAGACATCGCCGAAACCGAGGCCATCTTCACCACCCTCATGGGCGAGGACGTCGAAGCACGCCGCAAATTCATTGAAGACAACGCTCTCGACGTCAAGAATCTCGACATCTAATAACACGGTTCCCGACATCTAAGTCTCTGGCGGCGCTCGTCCGGACGCCCTCGATTTCGTTGCCATTGGCAGCGCCACCGACTTTCCCTCAAGGAGTGAGTGTCGTGAACTTACACCGCAGCTTCCTTCCCCTGGCCGCTCTGGCGCTCGCGTCGATGCTTTCTTGTGACGGCTGCAAATCCAGCAACCAGCAGGCAAACAATCCCAACCCGCAATCCTCGCCAAACCCCCAACAGTCCTCTGGCTCTTCGGGCCAGGCCCCTGTTCCTGGTTCCGCTTCGAGTCCGTCTCCGGGTTCTGCACCGCCCGGCGCAGCCGCATCGCAAGCGCCGCCCCCTCCCGAGGTCGTCGAACTGCCGGCTGGCACGAGGGTTAGTGTCCGTCTCGATCAGGATCTTGGCTCAAAGATCAGCCATGCCGGCGACCCTTTCAGCGCCACGGTTGCTGAAGATGTCATCGTCAACGGCCAGACCGTCATCCCCAGGGGTGCCCACGCCGAAGGAACGGTCATCGATGCCAAGCCCCTCGGCCACATCAAGGGTGGCGCATATCTCGAGCTTCGTCTCGAGCGCGTCCACACCTCCTGGGGAAGCTACCCGGTCGCAACCAGCTCCATTGATCGCGCCGAGAAGGGCAAGGGCAAGCGCACCGCCCTATTCGCCGGTGGTGGCGGAGCCTTCGGGGCCATCGTCGGCGGCCTCGCTGGCGGCGGTAAAGGCGCACTCATTGGCGCACTAGCTGGCGGCGGTGCCGGCACAGCAGGCAGCGCCTTCACGGGCAACCGGGAAATCTTTCTCCCCGCCGAGACGCTGCTCACATTCCATCTCGAACACTCGGTCCACATCACCGAGCAGCAATAAGGCGATCGCGCTGGTCGCGATCCAAGGTAAATGAGCCCCACGCGCGAAATCAGGCAGCGCTCAAATCCCCGCCTCATCCCCGCGCGGTCATCCTGAGCGCGGCGGGCGATGGAGGAAATCAGCAAATTGCGAGCGGGTTCTTCCCGGGGCAGGTAAGTCCCGTCAAATCAAGCGAAATGTTCGCTTCGATGGTGCGGAAACCCCCTCAAATGGTCGCTTAAAAGGTGTCGTTTGGTGGCCAAATGGTCGCTTGAGAGGTTACGAATTTGCGCAAAACAGACCGAAAAAGGTTGCGTTTTAAGGGCAACCGTAACCTAGAAAAGTTCCGTTTTGAGGGTGAATGGCACCTAGAAAAGTTACGGTCTGCACAAAACCCGGCACGCTTGGTTCAGGGCATAAGTTCACCCGCTCCGCTGGCCCGGTCTTGAGGATGCTCAATCACCGCGACCAGGGGTGCCCCAGGTCTCGCGTCTGAGACCTGGGAAACCCCAGATCCGCGCCAACAGAGGCGACTCCCGACCAGCCGGCATTTCATCCGGTACGCTGACGCCGGCCAGTTGCGCCCATCCACTAGCTTGCATCGAGGAATCGCTTGAGCCATTCTCATCTTAGGTCACCATTAAAGCAGGGGAAGGTTGCATGTCTGAACCCGTTACGGGCCCCAAACAGTTTCCAGAATCTCCCTCGGCGACAAGAATGCCGTTCGAAGCCACCTCGGCTCGGCGAATCGGGAGGCTCTTTCGTTCCGCACGTCTGTCTCTAGCTGGGGTCAGAGAACAACGTGCTTTGAAATTGCGATTGCTTTGTGGCATCTCGGTTCTGTTGCTGACTAGCCTAGGCGGGGCACAAATGCCGCCCGGCGTCTACTGGAGCGGCGGTCTAGAGGTAGTGCCGTCGCCTTCGGCATTGGAAAAGGTCCTCAAAGCCCATGAATTGTGGATCCAAACCTACGGCCAGGCAGGAACCCGCGCTGACCTGAGCCATAACAATTTATCAAACTTCAATCTGAAGGGCGTGAATCTGTCAGGCGCAGATCTTGAAGGGGCCTACGTAGCTCACGCCGACCTGACGGAGGCATTGCTGGGGTTTCATGGATTGAGGAACACTCAAGTCTCCAACGAGCCCGGTATGTATCTGATGGTTGCGCCCCCGGTTCTCCAGGTTACGGTCACGGACGCAAGTGGCCGGACCATAACAACACCGCCGGCGGTTCCGGGGCAAACTAACCTCAAAGGCGCGGAATTTTGGAACGCAAAACTCGTGCGGGCTGATCTGAGCGGCGCCGATCTGTCCAATGCTGTGCTGTCGGGAGCAGATTTGAGTGGCGCTGATCTGAGCGGCGCCGACCTAACCGCGGCTAATCTGGCCGGTGCAAGGCTCGACGGGGCAAATCTGAGTGATACGAATCTGGACGGGACGCTCTTTGAGCCGGTTTCGATCGCATCAATAACCGGGCCCGAAAGCGCGAAGAATCTCGACCGCATGAAATACAAGACAAACCCAGACTCGTTGATCAAGGTTCGGAAGCGGTTCCAGGACGAGGGCCTGACGAAGCAGGAGCGGGAGGTCACATACGCACTGAATCGGAGCCAGACCCAGCTCGAGTCGGGCCTGGAACGATGGTTCCGTTTCGTCGCATTCGACATAACTTGCCAATACGGCATGAGCCCGGGCCGCCCCCTGCGAATTATCGTTGTTGGCTGGGCGGTTTTCGCTTTCCTCTACGTAGTTCTTCAGCATAGGGGACGACACTTTCGCATTGTGGTTCGCCGGATATATCCGAAAAGGGAGAAGGCCCGAGAGGCACTGATGCGGTCTGCGCCTTACCACGTAACCTCGCAAGGTAAGAGACTCCGTGCGTGGCTCAGATTTGAGCGGCGGACATTCTGCGCGATGATGTTTTTCAGTTTGGTTAACGCGTTCAGCTTAGGCTACAGGGAGTTTAGTGTTGGCCAGTGGCTCCGAATGCTGACCAAACGAGAATATGAATTGAGGGCCGTGGGATGGGTGCGCACGTTGGCTGGGATTCAATCACTCGTGAGCATTTATTTGTTCGCGTTGTGGATTCTGACCTACTTCGGGCGCCCGTTCGATTAAATGATTCGGCTTGCGCGGTCATCCAAGGTCGCCCCGTAATGAATCGTTGGCATTGGGCGCGGAATCCTGGCCCAGCGTCGGGTGAGGATCGCAGTCGCAAAGGGGGTTTACCGGGATCCATCCAATTTCCCACACGAGCTTGGCGACCCGGCCTCAGTCCCGAGTCCCTTAGTCCCTGCCTCTGTCAAGCCCCCGCTCCCAAATTCCAACTGCTCGCCTTACCCTAACTCGTTCCTTTTCTGACCCCTGACCCCTGATCTCTGATCTCTGTCACCTTTGCAGATAATTTTCCCCCTTCGGCGCATACTGGAAGCAAATCGAAATCCCAGGCCGGAAGCGAACTGATCACTGACCGCCGAGCAGTGAATACTGAACACTGCAAAATGAGGCCCTAACCCTTGATCTATGAGGACTTTGCGAGACAGGTCCTTTATAATCTAAGACCTGGAGCAAGTGATCAACATTAAGTCCTGGAGATAGAGGACTTTAGCCCCAAAAAAGGGGGGGAGGGGAGGGTATCGATGAGTAGACATCACCTCGAGTCGGCCACAGAGACAAACACGGGAGGATACCGATCACCCATGAGACCGTTCGCCTTCGCCGTACTCTTTTTCGCCTGCGCCACGGCGACTGTCGCGCAGCAGGCCAGCCCCAATAATCCGCTCGCCAGCTCGCGCGTCTTCGCTTACGGCGAGATGGTCCCCAAAACCGCTCCCAATGGAGCCGTCGGCCGCAACGTCTTCACTGGAACGCTGGCTACCGGCGAAGCCATCGCCGTCCATGAGACCATGCAGCCCGCCGGAACCCAACCCAATCTGGCGCATCGCATTCAGCACTCCGAGCTGATTGTGGTCCAGGAGGGGACCCTTGAGTTCCAGCACGACGGCAAGGCCGAACGCGCCGCCCCGGGCAGCATCATCTACGTAGCCTTCGGCACGCTGCACGCCGTGAAAAACGTGGGCGACGGTCCCGCAAAATACGTTGTCATCCAGGTCTGCGGGGACACGAAGAAGTAGGCTGTAACGGCATATAGCCGGAGGATAAGCCAGGATGAGGGCTGAGAGTGCGGGTCTCGAGACCCGCACTCTCAGCCGGACTCCCACCCCGGCAAGCCAGGAGCGGGCTTGCTGGGGGCCCCGGTCTGGAGACCGGCGCTACATCAGACCGGCGCTACTCACGCCCCACGCACCTGTCCGCGCCCGTGGCGTTTGACCGCATACATACGCGCGTCGGCCGTGCCGATGATCTCATGCACGGCAACGCCATCGTCGGGCGAGGAGGAAAGGCCCACGCTGGCGCTTACGGTCAGCTTGAGACCGCTCTTTAGCCGGAACTGGGTTTCGATTAACGCCGCGTGCATCGCCTTGGTCAGTTCCAGTGCGGTGCCGGCGCCGGTTTCCGGCATCAGAATCACGAATTCGTCACCGCCGTAGCGAAAGCATAAGTCCTGCTCGCGACTTAGCTCCTGGAGCCGGCGTCCAACTTGGGCCAGCAGCTCGCTGCCGATCAGGTGCCCGTGCGCATCGTTGACCAGCTTGAACCGATCCAGATCCAGGAACGCCAGGCTTAGCGGCAACTTCAGCTTTTTCGACCGCTTCAGCTCGCGTTCCAGCACATCGTACAGGTAGCGCACGTTGTAGAGCCCGGTTGTGTCGTCGGCGATGGTTAAATGCTGAATGCGGGACACGTCGCGCGCGTTTTCGATTGCGATGGCCGCGTGGTCAGCCAGAATGTGCAAAAATGCGATGCTGTAGTCGGACATCTCGCCGCGTGGATTGAAGATCTCGATCACGCCCTGCGTGCCCTTGCGCCCGCGTAACGGCATAGCGATCACTGAATGTACGGCGTGCAAACCGGGAGTTTCGGACTGCTTAACGCGCGGATCGTCAACGGCCTCGGGAACGATCAATGTCTCCCCGTGCTGTACCACCCACCCTGCCACGCCCTCGCCCACCTTTACGCGAAGGCCCCGCAACGCCTCCTTCTTCTGGCCCGCGGCAATTGCGTAGTAGAGATCCTGGCTCGACTCGTCGAGCATCAGCAGCGCCCACAGCTCCGCCTCCACCATCCGCTCCATTTGTTCGAGGATGGTGCGCAAAATCGTGTCCAGATCGAAGCTCGAAGTAAGGGATCGCGCCAGTTGATGAAAAACAAGCAGATCGGCGAGCGGGATGCGTTCTTCCGTGGCTTTCGTCATGCAGAGGCCCTATCCGGGAGCTTTTTCAGTGCTCCCAGTTAAACAGGTTTTGCAAGGCTAGTTGCAATCCGTCTACCCCTTGACGGTCGCAGATTCATTCCACTCTCACCTGGCGCTTACCGTCCACTCAGCCGCCGATATGCACCATCGACCGGGACGGCTTCAAGAATCCCGGCTCACCGATGTGATGTCGGGCTTCCTTCCCTTGCACAGTACGGACAATGTAAGCGCGAAGTTCCTCATCGCCGGCCCCGGCCCGCAAACGCCCGTAGAGATCGTGTTCCACTTGCGAGAATAAGCAAGTGCGGATCTTTCCGTCGGAAGTGAGCCGCACACGGCTGCAGGCGCCGCAAAAGGCCTGGCTCACGGGCGCGATAATGCCGATCTCTCCCACCCCGTCAGCAAACGTATAGCGCCGCGCCGTTTCGCTGGCCTCGCGGGCGGGGAGCTCAACCAGCGGCATGCTCCGCCCGATCCGTTCCACAATCTCGCCGAGCGTCACCACGATCTCCGGTGTCCAAAGCCGCCCTTCCTCGAGCGGCATGAACTCAATGAACCGCACCACGACATGCTCTTCGCGTGCGAATCGCGCGAATCCTTCGATCTGGTCATCGTTGAAGCCTCGCAGCAGCACACAGTTAATCTTGAGCGGAGTGAGCCCGGCGGCTCGGGCGGCGCGAATGCCCGCAAGCACGCTGGAAAAGCTCCCTTCAACTCGCGTGATGCGCTCGAAGGTGGCCGCATCCACTGCGTCCATGCTCACCGTCACCCGGGCCAGCCCGGCCGCTTTAAGCGGTTCGGCAAGCGACTCCAGGAGATGGCCGTTTGTGGTGAGCGCCAGGTCCAGCGGCTCGCCCGCCAGTGTGCGCAACCGCGCCAGCTCTCGCACCAAATCGACCACTCCGCGCCGCAAGAGCGGCTCTCCGCCGGTAAGACGCACCTTCGTGATTCCGAGGCCGACAAAGATCCCGATCAGCCGCAGGTACTCGTCGATGGCCAGCTCCGGATACTGCGGGCCCACCTCGCCGGTGCGGCAGTACACGCATTTGTAATTGCAGCGGTCGGTAATGGAGACGCGCAGGTCGTGAATCACGCGCCCATGGCTATCCATGAGCGATGGGTGTGGCGTCGGCGCGAGGCATGGGGAAAGGGAAGGAGCAGCCATCGGTACCTTCAAGCCTATACCCTTTTCGCAACGCCTTGAAGAGCCCAGCCGTTCGGTCGCGGCTCAGGCGCACGGTGGAAGTGAAGCGATAGCATTGTAGAGCGAGCGTGCACCGGCTCGGCTCGCAACTTCTCGCCATCGGCGAAGGAATACGGAACATGCCCGCAATGGGAGCCAGACCCGCAGGCGCGGCGGACGAAGCTGGCGCGGCGGTGGCCGTGCGGCAGATGTTCGAGTCTATTGCGCCAAAATATGACCTGCTGAATCATGTGCTTTCAGCCAACATCGACCGGCTGTGGTGGCGGAGGACGGCGCACAGCTTCCAGGCCGTGCTGGCTCGTCCTGATGCGGCGATTCTTGATATTTGCTGTGGAACAGGCGATTTGACCATGGCGCTGCTCAGGCTGCGCCCGCGGGGAGCGCGGCCAATTCTCGCCGGTGATTTCGCGCCTGCAATGTTGCGTCGCGGGGCGCAGAAGTTTGGCCCGCCGGAGTTCCGCAGGTCGGGCAAAGGTGCACAATCGGCCGCAACGCCTTACGCTCTCCCGCTCGAGGCCGATGCTCTGCATCTGCCGCTCCGTGCCGAGTCGCTCGATCTGATCGTGACAGCATTCGGATTCCGGAACCTGGCCAACTATGAGGCTGGTCTGGGGGAGTTCTACCGCGTACTGAAACCGGGTGGGCAGCTGGGAATCCTGGAGTTCGGCGAGCCGGGAGGGCCCTTGGGCAAGGCATATGCGTTCTACTTCCGGCGCGTACTTCCCGCGATCGGGCGCTTGATCTGCGGAAGAGTTGGCCCCTACAGCTACCTGCCAACCTCTGTCGGCGATTTCCCACGTCCCAATGAAATGCTGGAGATGATGCGGTCAGCCGGCTATGTAGAGTGCGCGTGGCAGCCTTATACGTTCGGAATTGCTGGGTTGTACACCGCCGTGCGACCCCCTGTACTCTAAGAGCGCGATGATCTCCGCCGTCTCCAATTCGCAGATGACCGAGCCTCCTTTGGCGGATCTCGCGGCAATCTCCGCGGAAAAGCAGCGTGTTGCGCTGCGCTCTATGGCGGCCGCGGCAGTGATGACGCTGCTCAAACTCGGCGCCGGGCTGCTTTCCGGCTCGCTGGGTGTGCTTTCCGACGCGGCACATTCGGGACTCGACCTGATCGGCGCGGCGTTGACCTACTTCTCCGTGCACGTCAGCGACAAGCCGGCCGACGAAGATCACACCTACGGCCACGGCAAAGTTGAGAACCTCTCAGCCTTCGGCGAGGCGGGCCTCATGGCCGTCTCCTGCGCGTGGATCATCTGGGAGGCTGTGCAGCGGATCTTTTACCGCGCGGTGGGGCTGCATCACTCGCTTTGGCCCGTGCTTGTGCTGGTTACGTCCATCGGTGTGGATTTCTGGCGGTCGCGGCAACTGCGCGCGGTGGCCAGGCACACCGGATCGCCGGCCCTGGCCACGGATGCCTTCCACTTCGCTTCGGACATTTGGGCTACATTGGCGGTGCTGGCCGGACTGGGCGCCACCTGGGTGGGTGCGCGATTCGGGATTGGTGCGTTGCACTACGCGGACCCGGTTGCAGCCTTGGTGGTTGCACTCATGATCCTGCGCATGACGGTCCGGTTGGGCCACGAGGCGGTGGACGCGCTGATGGACGAGATCCCTGCTGAAACCCGCCGGCGGCTGGTACGCGAAGTGGAGCGCGTGGAAGGAGTGCTGGCAGTGGAACGAGCACGCGTGCGTCGAGCCGGCGCCGGCTATTTTGCCGACCTCACTCTGGCCCTGCCGCGGCGATTCACCTTTGAGCATACCGGGGATCTGGTGGAGGCAGCCACGGCCGCTGTGCATCGAGCCCTGCCCAAAGCAGATGTAGTCATCCACACCGTTCCCCGCGAAACCAGGGCGGAAAGCATCTTCGACCGCGTGCGGGCGGTGGCTGCGCGCAATAACGTGTCGGTTCACGAGCTCAGCATTCAGTCGCATCATGGGCGCTTGCAGGTCGAGCTGCACGTCGAGCTCGAAGAGAATCTGGCGCTCCGGGAGGCGCACAGCTTCGTTACTACTCTTGAAGCGGAGATTCTGCGCAACGTTCCGGAGATCGATTCGGTGCTCACGCACATCGAAAGCGAGCCGGCCACCATCGAGCAGCCGCAGGAGGTAGTGATCGAGGACCGCAAAATCGAGCAGGCGCTGCGCTCCGCGGCCGCCGGACTCCCTGAGATCATGGACGTTCACGCGATCACCGTCGGCCGCGCGCGAGATCATATCTCTCTTACCTGTCACTGCACGTTGCCCGACGAGCTACCCATGTGCCGCGTCCACGAGGTGATCACCGAGCTGGAGGATCGTTTCAAATTGGAGTGTCCGGAAGTGTATCGCGTAACCATTCATCCCGAGCCGGTGACGGATAATACGCGGTAGAGTGCAAACTGTGACATTCGAGTGTGGAAAGCATTCATGAACGCCGGTCCAATCGCCAGATTCTTTCGCATTGCCTCGTTGTTGATGTTGCTCGTGGCTGTGGCGCTGCTGGCCGCCATCACCACCATGCACTTTGCCATTCACGGCGTCGAGGTCCAAGTGCCCGCACTCAAAGGGATGACGGTCGCCGATGCGCGCAGCGTGACAGCGGGCCTGGGTCTGAACCTCGACGTAGATAACCGCTACTACTCGGGCGACGTCGCCGCCGGACACATCGTATCGCAGTCGCCTGTTCCAGGAACGATGGTGCGCCGCGAGTGGCGCGTGCGTGTGGCTGAGAGCCTTGGGCCGCAGAAAGTGGACGTTCCCGACACGGTAGGCGCCAATGAGCGCGTGGCCGCGCTTGAGTTGCGCCGCGCCGGCCTGGAGGTTGGCGAGATCGCGCACCTGTCCTACGGCGCGGCCGCCGAGGGAACCGTGCTGGCACAGGACCCGCCCGCGCATGCTCTCGGCATCGAACAGCCCAGCGTCAACCTGCTTGTGGCCGCGCCTGACGATGAAGCGCCGGACGGATATGTGATGCCCGACTTCACTGGATGGCCGGCCTTGAGTGCACAAGCCGCGTTGGCGAAGGTGGGCATCAAGACCGCGCCGCCCAGCTTTGTCGAAGTGACGATGCCTCCGGTGGGCAGCGGCGATGCTCCGCTCAAGCTGCCGGTGAGGCCCGGCGAAGTGCTGGCGCAATCGCCCGGCGCAGGATCGCGCGTGGACCAGAACACGACCGTGAAGTTGACTGTGGTGAGATAGGTGAGGATGGGAGGCAAGCCGGAATGGGACTGGGCGAGGATTTGGAAAAGATAGCTCTCCAGGAGCGGGAGCTGCGCTTGCCGCGCCTGGATGCTCGCATCGCGTGGGATATTGGCTCGCGGATTCGAACGATAGCGCTGGAGCGCGGCCTGACGCTGGTGATCGACGTGCGGCACTTCGGGCAGCCATTGTTTTACGCCGCGCTCGACAGCACGACGCCGGACAACGCCGAATGGGTGCGCCGCAAGGGCAACGTGGTGGCACGATTTCATCGCAGTTCCTATGGTGTTGGGATGACGCTGAAGACGAAGGGCACCACGCTCGTCGAACGCTACGGCCTTCCGGTCGCGGACTATGCTGCGGATGGCGGATCGTTTCCGCTTGCCGTAGAGGGAGCGGGCGTGGTGGGCAGCGTCACCGTCTCCGGGCTGCCGCAGCGCGACGATCACAATTTGGTTGTCGAAGCACTGTGCGCGGTTCTGGGGCGGGACTTCGCGGCGTTGCGCCTTGAGCTGGAGCCAGCATAAGGACCAGGGAAGGTCGTGAAAAGTCAATCTCTCTGCAGTCGCGGTTTCTGCGCAAGCCGTTGAAAACACGGCGCAAATATTCTGCGTCAACTTTGCAGATCATTTCTTCCTTGCGGCGCATAATGGTCTCAGGTCGATCGAAGAGGGTTTTGCTGGCGCAGACATGTTCGGCACAGCTTCTTGCACGGGATCTCGCGCGGAAAAGCCCCTAGGGAGCATGTAACTCTCATGAATTGGCTTATTCGCAAGATGCGGCCCTTTGGAATCAGATATGTACGGATATACCCCTCCCGTAAACCCTTTGTTATCAAATATGAAGGTATGGCGTACGGGGAGGGGAGGGTAACACTCAAGACGCGAACGAGAGGCCTTTCCGAGCTCCACCGGGTGTGAGAATTGTGGGCTGGGCGGTCTTCTCGATCAACGCAATAAAGAAACCATCGGTGGGTAGGGCGCCCGGCATGAGTCGCAGCGCGCCGTCGGGCGTCAGACAATCGCGCAGCCATTCCGCGCCGGAGCCGGTTAGAATTCCGGTTCTTGCCAGCGTTTCGATGCGCGCCCCGAGGGAAATCTGCTGTGCGCTGCGATCCTCCGCCAGCACCGCCGCGACGACCTGCTCGTTTTCTTCTGGTTCAAGGGAACACGTGGAATAGACAACGCGCCCGCCGGGGCGGACACAACGAAGTGCTGCGCGAAGGAGGTCGCGCTGGCGCTCGGCCTGGCGCACAATGTCTTCCGGCCGCAGGCGATGGCGAATCTCAGGATTGCGACCGAGCGTGCCGGTGCCGCTGCAGGGGACGTCGGCCAAAACCAGATCGAAGGTTGATCCTTCGTCGAGCGCCGTCGTGTCAGCGAAACGGCACTCCACACGGCCGGCGTACGCAGCGACACGCTTGCGCAGCTCGGCCAGCCGCCGCGGACTCGATTCACACGCCAGAATCCTCGCCTGAGGGTTGCGTTCAGCGAGAATGAGTGTCTTGCCGCCCGGCGCAGCGCAGGCATCGAGGATACTTTTGACCTTTCGGCTGGAATTTTCACTTGCGCATGCGGCCAATTCGCCGATCAACTGCGATGCTTCGTCCTGGACACGGACACGGCCATCGCGAAGGACTGCTGTGGCGAAGACATCGCCGGAAACCACATTGCGGGCGGCGGCGAGCAGGACGCCCGGTTCGAGACGGATGCCGGCCTTCTCGAGTTCGGCCTCGGCAGCGGGGTCTTGCACGCGCACAGTCAGCAGTGGCTGCGTCTGGCCGTGACGGCAAATCGCTCGCGCCGCTTCCAAGCCATAGAAGCGCGTCCAGCGCTCGACCATCCACGCGGGATGGGCGTGGGCCAACGCGAGCTCATCTGCGGATCCCTCGGAAAGGTCGGTGGGCCGTCCAGTGGTGGCTAATTTGCGGAGCACCGCGTTGACCATGCCAGAGGCGAAACGGTGACCAGAATGCTTTGCCAGCTCCACGCTCTCATCGATGGCTGCGTGGACCGGAACCCGATCGAGAAAGAGAACCTGAAAAGCACCGAGGCGGAGAGCGATCGAGACTTCCGGGTCGAGTCTGGCGCCGGGCCGTTTCAGCAGGACCTTCAGTTGCTCGTCCAACCGGATCTGCCAGCGGAGCACGCCGAGCACCAAAGTGGTGACCAGATTGCGGTCGGCAGCCGAGAGTGCGTCGACCTCTCTTCCGCGCAGCAAGTCGTCGCAGTGGGCCTTCCCGCGCTCAACGCACAAGAGAATCCCGAAGGCGGCTTTACGCGCGGGAGAAATTGCGGACACGGCGCTCAACCCAGGCGCGCGTCCGCCGCGAGCGGATTTCCGCGCAGAAACTCGTCTGCGGCCAGACGCTTCTTGCCCTCGAGCTGAAGTTCGAGGAATTCGACCCATGTGTTGCCGGCGCAAGCGGCCAGAAGGCGATGGCTTTCCACCAGGAGCCAGCCCGGCTCAGCGAAGCCCAACGCTTCGGCAAAACTCCCTTTGGCAACTGCCATGCGGTGCACGATCAGTTTCTTGCCATGGAGCGCCGTAAAGGCGCCAGGCCATGGCTGAAATCCGCGCCAGCGATTGTAGATTTCGTGCGCGGAGCGCGCGGCAAAGTCGATGCGGCCGTCTTCACGGTCGAGGAGTGGCGCAAATGTCGCTGCCTGGTGATTCTGCGGCTGCGGATGAATGGAGCCGTCAGCCAAGCCGGCCAGAGATTCCACGACCAGCGGCGCTCCGGTGCGCGCCAGCACAGGAAAAAGGTCCGCGGCAGTTTGCTCCGGCCCAATCTCAATGGTCTGCTGCAGAAGAATCGGGCCAGTGTCGAGGCCTTCTTCCAAAAGCATGGTCGTATTGCCGGTATAAGCGTCGCCCATGGCGATTGCCCATTGAATGGGCGCCGCACCACGATACTTGGGCAGCAACGACGCGTGCAAATTGATACAGCCGAACCGGGGCAGCGCCAGCATCCATGGCGGAATGATGCGGCCATAAGCCACGACCGCGATGGCGTCGGGCGCAATGGATTCGAGTTGCGAGCGAAACTCAGCGTTGCTCCGAATCTTCTCCGGCTCCGTGACGGCAAGGCCGGCAGCAAGCGCCGCCTGCTTGACGGCTGAAGCTGTGAGCCGATGATCGCGGCCCACTGGACGGTCGGGCTGGGAAACCACCAAAGCAACTTCGTGGCCCGCGGCGAGCAGGGCCTCCAGCGCGGGGACGGCGAACTGCGGAGTACCGCAAAAGACGAGCCGGAGACCGTTCCCAGCGTTCGTCATGGCAACCTTACCATGTACCCTCGCTCTGCATTTTGCGAATCTTGCGCAGATTCAGGCTGCGCTTGAGCGCGCTCATGCGGAAGATAAACACGATGCCGTCGACGTGGTCGATCTCATGCTGGAAGGCGCGTGCAAGTAGCTCTTCGCCGTCCATTTCGAACCACTTGCTGTGCTCGTCCTGAGCGCGGATGCGGACCTTGGCCGCGCGCACCACCTTCTCGCGAATGTCGGGAAAGCTGAGGCAGCCTTCCTCCTCGTACTGTTTACCTTCGCTCAAAATGATCTCAGGGTTGATGAGGACAAGCTTCTGCGCGGGATCCTTGCCCAGGCTCAGGTCGATGACCGTGATGCGTTTCGATATGCCCACCTGCGGCGCGGCCAAGCCGATGCCCTGCGAGGCGTAGGTAGTCTCGAACATATCGGCCACCAGCTTGCGCAACTCGGCGTTAAAGTCGGTGACCGGTTCGCCGGGCTGCTCCAACACGGGGTCGGGATACTTGACAATCTTCAGAATCATTGCCGCTGCTAATAGCTCCGTATCTGTTCGATGTATCCCAAGAAGTTCCGTTTCAACTCCAACAACGAGTCACCGCCAAATTTCTCGTGGGCCAGATTGGCCAGGACCAGGGCGACCATTGCCTCGGCCGCCACGCCTGCTGCCGGAACCACGCAAATGTCGCTGCGCTCATAACTTGCGCTGGTGGGCTCGCGCGTATCGAAGCGCACCGATTCAAGCGGTTGGCGCAGCGTGGAGATGGGCTTAAGGTAGCCGCGGACGACGATGTCCTCACCGTTTGAAACGCCGCCCTCGATGCCGCCCGCATTGTTGTGCGGGCGCGTGAAGCGCGTGGGCCTGCCGGGAGGATTTTCGGAAGCATAGTGAATCGGATCGTGGACGCGGGATCCGAACGATGCCGCAGCGGCCACGCCCCGGCCGATCTCAACAGCTTTCACAGCCTGCAGGCTCATCACGGCCCAGGCAAGTTGGCCGTCGAGCCGTTCGTCCCAATTGGCATAGGAGCCAAGACCGGCGGGAACTCCATGCGCAACCACCTCAAAAACGCCGTTTACGGTGTCGCCGGCGCGCGTGGCCTCTTCCACTTCTTCCTTCATGCGGGCTTCGGTGGCGGCATCCACACAGGCGAGGACGACTTCATCTTTGCTGGGGAGATTGGCGATCTCCTCCCACGTCACGTCGCGATCAAGCTCGACGCGGCCCACGCGAATCACGTGGCTCGCGACTTCGATGCCCAGGTTGCGCAGGAGCAGCTTGGCAAAGGCACCTGCCGCGACACGCGCAGCGGACTCGCGCGCTGAGGCGCGCTCCAATACATAGCGCGCGTCGGGAAAGTTGAATTTCAGCGCGCCGGCGAGGTCGGCGTGACCAGGCCGCGGCGACGTCACGGCGCGGTGCTTGGCCAGATCGCCGGTCTCGACGGGCAGCTTCTCCTGCCAGTTCTTCCAGTCCCGATTCACCAACTGAATTGCGATCGGGGAGCCGATGGTCTTGCCGTGGCGCACGCCAGAAAGCACTTGCGCCTGGTCGGTTTCGATTTTCATGCGGCCGCCGCGGCCGTAGCCCTGCTGTCGCCGCCAAAGCTCGCGGTTCACAAGGTCAAGATCGACGGGCACGCCGGCAGGGATCCCGGAGACGAGCGCAATGAGAGCCTCACCGTGGGATTCTCCGGCGGTCGAGAAGCGGATCATATAGATTCGATTGTAAATGCGAGCAGGCGTGCAACCACCTTCTGAGGAAGTCTCGTAGTTCCCCCGGCGGCTGCAACCAGACGTCAGCGCTGGTGGGGCGGCGTTGGCGCCGGACCAGCAGGCCCAGCCCACGACCCTTGATTGCGCGAAAGGCTGCTTCGTCGGTCAAGTCGTCGCCCAGATACGCAGCGGGATGTAACCTCCAATCGCCTGTCTCTTCAAGGATTGCCCTGACCGCTTCGCCCTTGTCGCGGCCCACGCGCAATTCGAGGCCGGCCTCGAATTCGAGCAAGGTTAGGCCGTCCCTTTGCGCGAGAGGCTCGAACATTGCGCGAGTCTGTTTCTCAATTGCCTTGGCTTTTCGGGGTGGGGCGCCGCGCCAGTGCATCGTAGCTGCGTTGAGCTTCTCCTCAATTAGCCCGCCGAATGAATCGCCCCGAAGCTGCGCGCACAGCGCATCGAGGATGGCGCGAGTCTCGGGAGGCATCTCCTCCATTTCGCGCCGGCCGTCGGGGTGCAGCCGTTCCGCGCCGTGCAACCCCCAAACCTCCGGCGCGGGCTCAACGCTCAGCAGCGGCGCAATTTCCGCGGTAGGCCGTCCGGTGACAACAACCATGCGCGTTCGGCCCTGGTGTTGGATGCGCGTCAGCAGCTCCCGCACTCCGGCCCATGGCCGCGCCTTAAAGCGGTCGACCCGGAACGGCGCCAGCGTTCCGTCGTAATCCAGGAGCAGTGCAGGGTGAACGGCGCCGGTGAAGTAGCGAAAGAACTCATCCAGCTTCTCTGGTGCTTCGCTCGTCAATCGAAGCTCGCTTTCATGCCAGCTTTTCCGCTGCCAGCTCTGTTCCGCGAATGCCGGATGGCGCGACACGGCCTGGCTCCGCACCTTCCACGGATTCGAGGCGCAGCTCGCGCAGATCGCCCAGCACCTTGGCCGCCCACATGTAGATGTTGTATTCCATGACCTGGCGCCGCATTCTTCGCATGCGCTCACGCCGCTCTTCGAAGCTCATTTCCAAAGCGCTGTGGATGGCCTCGGCCACACCGACAACGTCGTAAGGATTCACCAGCAAAGCATCGCGCAGCTCCACTGCCGCGCCAGTGAACTTGCTAAGTACGAGCACCCCGTCCTCGTCGTCGCGCGCGGCAACGAATTCCTTGGCCACCAGGTTCATTCCATCGTGCAGCGAAGTCACCAGGCACACATCCGCGGCGCGGTACCAGTGCCTCACTTCGTCGTGGGTGCATTGGCGCTCGACCAGTACGATGGGCTTCCAATGCACGGTCTGGTAGCGGGCGTTGATCCGCTCCACCGTTTCCTCGACGCGGCGGCGCAGCTCAGCGTAGCTGGGAATGCGTGTCCGGCTGGGCGCAGCAATCTGCACCATGGTCAGCCGCTCCCGGTGCCACGGATGGTCTTCGAGCAGTTGCCCGACCGCCTCAAGCCGCTCGACGATTCCCTTGGTGTAATCCAGGCGGTCCACGCCAAGCGCCAGGCACTCTGCACGCACACCGAACTCGCGCAACAACCGTTGCCGCGCCGCGGTGCGTTCCTCATCGTTGGTCACCCTGTCCCAGTTCGCTGCAGACCACAAGGCCCCATCAAAGGCGACGCTCACCGGGTAGGGACGAACTACGCTGGTATGCCCATGACGGAGCACCGAGAGGCGATCCCGGTCGGTGCGCGATTCGACTACGCGATCGACCGTGGCAAGAAAGTTATGGCAGTGAAGCGGAATGTGGAATCCAATCAGGTCCGCGCCAAGAAGCCCGTCGAGCAAATCGGCTTGCCAGGGACAGATTCCGAATGCCTCGGGGTTGGGCCAGGGGATGTGCCAGAAGATCGCCACGCGCGCCTCCGGCCGCGCCTTCTTCACGAGCCGCGGGAGCAACGCCAGGTGGTAATCCTGCGCAAAAACCACTGGCTCGGCGCTATCCTGCATCTCTTCCAGCAGGGCGTCGGCAAATCTCTGGTTTATGCGCTGGTAGCACTTCCAGTCGGCGGCGCGAAAGATGGGCCGCGTGTGCGCAATATGGCAGAGCGGCCAGAGGCCCTCGTTGGCAAAGCCATCGTAGTATTGCGCCTCCTCTTCCTCTGAAAGCCATACCCGGCGCAGGGTGTAGCGCGGCTCATCGGGAGGCACACGAAGCCGGTCGAACTCGTCCACTGTCGTAGAGTCGGCATCGCCGCTGCCGCTGGCCACCCAGACGCCGTCACATGCGCGCAGGACGGGCTCGAGCGCCGTCACCAACCCGCTGGGCGGCACCACGCAAACCGTCTCGCGGCCTTGCCGGACGTGCATATACGGCTCACGATTTGAAACGACGAAGATGCGGCTTGAACCGGCTCGATTGCGCATGTGCACGGCTAATCGCTCGGCGGTCCACAAGTGCTCGCCGGCTTCGCGCAGCCGGGCCTCAGCAGCAGCGGCGGCGCGGGCAGCTTTCAGGCTTTCAGCCATGGTCTCCACCTCGCGCGCCAGCGGCGAAAACAGACGGAGTGCCTTAAGCTCCGGCTCCGCGGATTCTTCCGCATGGCCAATTCGCAGATGACGCAGGCGCTCGGCGACACGGCTCATGGGGCGGAGGAGGAACCAACGCACCATGCCCACCGTGATGGCGACGATGAGGATTACGAGCGCCACGATCCGCCAGAAGCTCCGCCGCCAAAGATCGATCCCTTCAGACCGGATATAACCGGCATCCACGACAAGCGCCATGGCCCCTTGCAACCGGTTCCCGTCGTGGATAGGAAATGCCTCCTCCAGCCACTGCCATTGCCCTGCGTGCCCGAACGCGCCGACCTCGACCCCCCTCTGCAACGATTTCTCAACCACGCCGCCCGCCAGGGCCCCCATCACGTCCGGTGGACCGTTGCCAGTGAGGAGATTCCCGTGCGCGTCATATACCGCCAGCCCCAGTGCGCCCGTACCGTTCTTCAAGAGCTCTGTTAAACCGGGAAGAGCAGAGGGATCGCCTGTGGCGAGCGCGCTGCGCACGTCCGGTTCAATGCTCATGGCCATCCACTTTGTCCGGCGCTCCAGATCCTCGCGCAAGGTATGGCGGTGGGCTAATACGTCAAAATAGGTGAAGGCAATCGACACCAGAGTCACGCTTGCGATGAGAGCAAGGATCAGCCGCACGCGAAACAGATGCATCGTACCCTCCTGATACAGGGTTGGATGCAGTCGGGCGTGGATTCACTGCTTTTCCGGCCCCGGCGGGGACAAGCAGGTTGCTCTGCGTTGAGAAAAAGCCACTTATGCACGCCAGTTCGTCTTAGGGCGCTACGAATTCATGATTCGCACCGGTGCGAACCAATGTCGCCAGCGAATCATTTATTCTCCTTGTCTTCATGAGGTATTTCGCGTGACACGTGGGGTCGTCCCGCCAGAGCGAGGCCTTTGGCGAACGTTGCAGGCCGGTTCGCCTTTCATCTGTGCCTCTTCAATGCGATATTCTGTCCTCGGAAGCGGCGCAAATCTGACGTTCCGTAGACCGATACCCCATGGCGATATTCGCGATCGACCGTACCGCCAAACAAATCGTGCTCACCGTCCAGGAGTATTCCCTGTTCGCGAGCCGAGCGCTGCTCAATCTTTTCCGCCCTCCCATCTACTGGACGGACTTCCTCATTCAATCCGACATCATCGGCTTCGGTTCCCTGCCCATCGTAATCCTCTCTGGTTTCTTTACCGGCGGCGTGCTTGCGCTTCAGTCCTCATCCACCCTTGCAGAGTTCGGGGCCGCGGCTGTTACGGGACAATTCGTCAGCTTGACCATGATCCGCGAACTCGGCGCGGTGCTCACCGGTATCATGGTTGCCGGCCGTAACGCATCGTCCATGGCCAGCGAGCTCGGCTCCATGGTCGTCACCGAGCAGATCGACGCCATGCGCGCACTGGGCGTCGACCCCATGCGCAAGTTAGTCACGCCGCGCATCTTCGCCACCATCACCATGCTTCTTTTCCTCACTATAGTGGCCGACGCGTTCGGCATCACGGGCGGCGCCGCGGTCACGGTCTTCCTCAATCATCAGAACGGCACGCAATACTTCCACATGGCCTACGAACGCCTCCACTACCCCGACATTATCCAGGGCCTGGTCAAACCCCTCTTCTTCGGCTACCTCCTCAGTTCCATTGGCTGCTTCTACGGCATGAGAACCACCGGGGGCACGGAGGGCGTCGGCCGTGCCACGATTTCAGCCGTGGTCAACTCTTCCGTGCTCATCATCGCCGTCGACTTCGTCATCACCCACGTATTGCTCTCCATCTTCCCCACATGAACCACGCCGCAGCTTCCGCGCCGCCAACTTCGGCTCAGGAGCCGGACGCCAGCCCTGTCGTCGCGTTGCGCGACGTTTCCGTTGCATTTGACGGCCCACCGGTGCTCCAGAACATTACTTTTTCCGTGGCGCCCGCGGAGACGCGCGTCTTGCTCGGCCCTGCCGGCGTGGGCAAAAGCGTGTTGCTCAAACTGATCATCGGGCTGCTTCGCCCGCAGAAGGGCAGTATCCTGCTGTTCGGCGAGGACATCTCGCGCATGCCCGAGCAGAAGCTCTTTCCTTTGCGCTCCCGCGCCGGAATGGTCTTCCAGGAGAGCGCGCTCTTCGACTCCCTTACCGTGCGCGACAATGTCGCCTACCAGCTGATCCAGGAGCGCGTTCCCGATGAGGAGATCGATAGCCGCGTCCGCGAGGCACTTAGTTTTGTCGGCCTGGAAGAAACGTTCGACCTGTATCCCGCAAGCCTCTCGGGAGGAATGAAGCGGCGCGTGGCCATTGCTCGCGCCCTTATCCACCGGCCTGAGCTGATCCTCTACGACTCGCCCACTGGCGGCCTCGATCCCGTCACCTCCACCACCATCATCGAACTCATCATCAAGCAACGCGACGTCCACGCAACCCCCGCTCTGTTGGTTACGCACCGCCTGCAGGACGCCTTCACTCTCTGCAATCACCACTTCGATCCGGAACAGGACCGCATGGTTCCGCTCCTCGCGGGAGAGACCGACCGCAATACCACTTTCCTCATGCTCGACGAGGGCCGGCTCATCTTCGATGGTTCGCTCGACGAGCTTCTCCACAGCCAGAACGACTTCGTCCGTGAGTTCATGGAATAAAGCGGGAAGAGGGAAGGGGAAGCTGGTGCTTGCAAGATCGGGCGCAGCAGCTTGCGTCGTAACCCGATGTGGTGTAGCGTGGCTGGCAAGGAATCCAACCATGTTTCTGTATAAGGTTTCAGCCTTTGTCGCCGGCTGCGCACTCTTGCTTGCACCAGCCGTTTCTTTTGCCCAAGATCGTCGCGGCCCTTCCACTGCAGACGAGCGTCAGCAGGCGCTCGAGTACATTCACGAATGGCAATCGGACCCGCTTGGCCCGCAGGCCAAGGATCAGTTTGGATGGGTGTTGAAGTGGTTTGCAGATGTTCCAGACCTGACAGTGCACGTTTGCACGATCCTCGACAAGCTTCCGAGGGGCGACAAGAAGGACTCGCCCACGGTATTTGGTGGGCAATTCATGGGACAAGCCGCGTTTGTGATCGAGAATCCCGACAAGAAAGACGAGCGGCTCGCTGAGTATCAGGCCGGCGTCCAAGGCGCACTGCGTGTTTACGAGGTGTTGCCGCAGACCAATCCACAGGATCGCCAGCCGTATCCCGACGACCTGATTCAGCGCCGCGATGCCGGAACACTTGGAGAATATGTGAAGGAGCGAGCGGCCGCTGCCTGCGCCAACTGACGCTCACGCGTTCGTGCGATGCGATTCGATTGCGCGCAATTTTCGATCTGCGCTTCGAATTTCGACTCGGAATTCACTTCGACCGTCGATTCGTCGCCAAAACGATGTTGATCTTTTTTCACTCTTACGTCGTTTTTTTCTTGACATCGATGTCGCAGGAATCTATACATTCTTCAACTGCAGTTTCTTAATTGCAGATTCGATGCAACCCATCGAAAAGGGAGAATAGGAAAAATGGCAACCAAGAAAGCCAAGAAACCAGCGAAGAAGGCAGCCAAAAAGACTGCAAAAAAGGCCGCGAAGAAAAAGTAGCGGACTGAACAAACCGAAAGGCAACACTCTAGGGGGACGCTAAAAGCGTTCCCCTTAGTGTTTTTTGCGGCAAAGACAAACGCACTTCAAAACGGACAACGCGGGACCAAGTCAAGCGGCTGAAAGCCGCGCAGGACGCGGCGATTGACGATCCTTACTAAAATGCGTAAGCACAGCACGTCGGCTCGCGAGACGGCGTAGACTTTGGATGAAGAGAGTGACTGCACGAGAAACGATGACCCGCCGCCGCTGGATCGCCGAGCATTGGGATGAAGCCACTGCCACCATCGTCGGGACTCAGGCCGAACACTTGGCGCGCGTCCTCCGCGCCCAACCCGGCACGGAGGCGGATGTCGTGGCGGGCGGCCGCGTCTTTCATGCTCAGGTTGCTGCGGTCACGCTGGCCGGGGAAAAGAGCGAGGTTCGCTTCAACCTTGCCGGAGAACTCCAAGCCGACCCCGCATTGCCTGTTACTTTAGTGCTCGCTATTTACAAGTTCGATCGCATGGAGTGGGCAATTGAGAAGGCCACTGAACTTGGCGCAGCCGCGATCGCGCCGGTGGTCGCGCAAAGAACAGAAAAACACCTGGCCCAGGCTGCGGAGAAGCGCGCCGAACGCTGGCGCCGCATTGTGCACGAAGCTTCTCAGCAGGCGCGCCGCTCCGATGTGCCCATGATTCACGATCCTGTCGCCCTTGCCACACGCGTGCGTGCCCCTTCAATGTCGACGCGGATCCTACTCGCTGAGCAGGAACGCACAACCACCCTGCGTCATGCGATCGAGGAAGCCATCGACGCAGTGAGTGAGGAAATGCCCGCGCTCGAAATCGCCATCGGCCCTGAAGGCGGATGGGCTCCTGCGGAAGAAGCTCTCTTCGACGCCAATGGCTGGCGCGCCGCGTCACTCGGCCCGCGCATCGTGCGCGCTGAAACCGCCGCCATCGCCGCGCTGGCCGTCGTTGCCTCCTGCCTGGAGTGATCGCGCCGGTTCAAACAGAACTGAGAGCGGGAAGTTTCCGGCTCGCTGTGGAAAAGCCGGCACGAATTAGTGGTGCGACGACATTTACAGATGCGCGTAGTGCAGCAGTAGTCCGGCAAGTGCCCCGCCGGCAAGGTCGCCAACAATCGGAATCGGCGCGTAGCGCCAGTTCGATCCGCCTTTGCCGGGAATCGGCAGCAGCGCGTGAACAATGCGCGGTCCCAGATCGCGCGCCGGGTTAATCGCATATCCGGTCGTGCCGCCCAGCGAAAGCCCGATGCCCCATACCAGACTGCCGACCAGCCACGGTCCCAATCCAGCCGCGGGCCCGTTCATGGCCACACCATGCGAGAAGATCGCTCCCACCACTACGACCAGCACGGCCGTGCCCAGCATCTCGCAGAAGATGTTGGCCAGCGGACTGTGCACAGCGCCATTGGTACAGAAGACGCCCAGCTTGGCGGCAGGGTTGGGTGTGAGCCGCCAGTGTGGCGCGTAGTGGAGGGCCACCAGCGCCGCGCCGCTCATTGCGCCCAGCAACTGTGCGGACCAATAGACGAGCAATTGCACATAGTTCCCGCTGCTCACCGCGGCGGCAAGCGTGATGGCAGGATTTATGTTTGCACCCGGGCTTCCGAACGCTTGCGCCACCATCACGCCGCACAGCACACCCAGCGCCCAGCCGGTGGTGATCACCATCCAGCCTGCATCCGCCGCATAGGACTTGCGAAGCGTTACGCCGGCGCACACGCCGTCGCCCAGAAGCACCAGAACCAACGTACCCATGAACTCCCCAAACCAGATAGAGTGCATCAAACCTTCCTTGCCGGGATTTGCGCGGCTGGCGGAGCGTCCTGGCGCCGATCAGAGCGCAACCCGCAGATCAATTTGAGGAACCTAAGCATTCTCCACTGCCCGGCCTGTCCTCGCCAAGGGCGGAACGCGCATTGCGAAACGGCATTGGCTGGCGGCGCACCTCGTGATCGAGGGGGCAAACTGGTAATGACGGCAAGCAGAATTCCGTTGGAGCGGATCACCCATGACAGGCGGCATCTTTGTCGGACTCTCGACCATTGACATCGTCTACGGCGTCGAGGAGTTTCCTGCGGTGAACACAAAAACCGAGGCGAGCAGTCAGGATGTTTTTATTGGCGGGCCTGCCACGAACGCAGCGGTCACCTTCGCTCACCTGGGAGGGAAAGCAGCGCTGGTTACGGCAGTAGGGCGCAATGCTGTGGCTAACGTCATCCGCGAGGAGCTGCAACGATACTCGGTTCAACTCGTCGATTTGAATCCCCAGTTTGAAGGAGTTCCCGCGCTCTCGTCGGTCTCCGTCGATAGCCACGGCAACCGCAACGTGGTCTCGGCCAATGCAACGCACGTCATAACGCTCCCTGTGGAGGTCGACCGAGATCTCTGCGAGCAAGCGCGCATCGTCCTGGTCGATGGCCATTCCATGCAGGCATGCCAGGCATGGGCCGCAGCGGCGCACGCCAAGGGAACGCCGATCGTGCTCGATGGCGGGAGCTGGAAGGACGGAACGGACGAACTTCTGAAAAGTGTGCACACCGCCATCTGTTCGGCAGATTTTCTGCCTCCGGGCTGTGTCTCCAGCGCCGAAGTCATTCAGTTTCTGAAGAACCGCGGAGTTGCGAACATCGCCATCACAAACGGAGCTGAACCGGTCCAGTTTGCGTCAGGCGAGTCTTCGGGGACCATACGCGTTCCACAGGTGGAAGTGGTCGACACCATGGGCACCGGAGACATCCTTCACGGGGCCTATTGTTTTTTCGCGGCCACAGGGCGCGGATTTATCGAGTCTCTGGCAGAGGCGGCGAAAGTTGCGTCTGAATCCTGCCGGTACGCGGGAACGAGAGAATGGATGAAGCATCTGCCGTCCTCCGGCTTTCAGTCCAATGCCTAGGGCTCCAATACAAGCCCTAGTTGTTCGCGCAATTGACAAGATCAGGAGTGAAGCTTGCTGACGCTAACCCATACGCTGACTCAGCGGAACGGTTGTACCATGAGAGGCGGTGGAGAATCGGCGCGTGCAAGCCAAGATGACAACGCTCATCTGCTCAATGGTTGGATGGGTTGCGGTATGTGGAGCATCGGCTATGGCGCAGCAGCCACAGGCCCGGCATTGGGCCATCGTTGTCCACGGCGGCGCAGGCGACATCGACCGCGCAAAGCTGGGTCCTGAAGGCGATAAGGCCTATCGCGCCGCGCTCGCTAAAGTTGTGCAGGTGGGCGCCGCGGTGCTCGATCACGGAGGCTCGTCGCTCGATGCCGTCGAAGCCGCCATCCGCATCATGGAGGACGATCCGCTCTTCAACGCCGCTCGCGGAGCGGTCTTCACCGCGGCCGGCACGACAGAACTCGATGCCGCCATCATGGATGGCGCGACGCTCCGTGCAGGGGCAGTAGCCGACGTGACACACACGCGGTACCCGATCACTCTGGCGCGGGCGGTGATGGAGAATACGCCTTACGTGTTCCTCGTCGGTCCCGGCGCCGATGCTTTTTCCCTGCAATCCGGCATGGAACAGGCAGACCCCGCTTACTTCTTCACGGAAAGCCGCTGGCAGTCACTCGTCAAGCAGTTACAAAAGGAGGGCAAGCCCATTCCGCCGCGCCCGGCCGGCGCGCCACCACCAGGCCAAGCCCGGGCCGGTGGCACAGTGGCAGGAAGCGGCTGACACCCACCGCTACGGCACGGTTGGCGTGGTAGCAATCGACCGTCAGGGCAACATAGCCGCCGGCACTTCCACCGGCGGGCTGCAGGGCAAGATGCGTGGCCGCGTGGGCGACTCGCCTCTCATCGGCGCTGGGACATACGCCTCAAATCAATCGTGCGCCGTCTCGGGCACCGGAGTCGGCGAGTACTTCATCCGCTATACCGTCGCGCGCGAGATTTGCGCACTGGTTCAATACAAGGGTCTCGCCTTGCAGCAGGCCGCCGACGAGGTCATCCACAAGCAGCTCGCTCCGATTCACGGCGACGGCGGCGTCATCGCCATTGCTCCGGACGGGCAGCTTGGCTGGAGCTTTAACACTCCCGGCATGTTCCGCGCGCGCATGGTGGAAGGCGGCCAGGTCGACGTGCACATCTACAACGACGAGCCATGAGCACGGCCGTAAGCCCGGCCTACGGCAGATCTGCCTGCTGTGAGCTCCAACTCGAATAAACTGTTCCCATGGCACTCGAATTCACAACCTCGTACATTGCAGACGCTCTCTCGCTCTTCCGCTATTACAAACGGCTCGCCGAACGAGCTATGGAGCAAGTCACCGATGAGCAGCTCTTCGCCGTGATCGATCGCCAGGCCAACTCGATTGCCGTCATTGTGAAACACATGGCGGGCAACATGCGCTCCCGCTGGACCAACTTTCTGACCACCGACGGCGAGAAGCCGAGCCGCGACCGCGACAGCGAATTCGTCGATCCGCCCGCCACGCGCAAGGAGCTGCTTGGCGCTTGGGATGACGGATGGAATCGTCTCTTCACGGCCCTCGACTCGCTCACCGATGCCGACCTTGGGCGTACCGTGACCATCCGTGGTGAAGCGCACTCGGTGATGCAGGCCATCAATCGGCAGTTGGCGCATTATCCGCATCATGTGGGGCAGATTGTTCTGCTGGCGAAACATTTTGCGTGTGACCACTGGCAATCGCTCAGCGTGCCGAGGAACAAATCAGCCGACTTCAACCGCAGAGTTGCGGCGGGCGAACTGAGCCGGCGCTGACATCACGCTTGGTTGAGCACGCCGCCGGACCCCTGCGCGTCCCTGTAGAATGTTGCGCATGGAGACGATTCAGTACAATCTGCCGCAAAGCCGTATTCCGCAAGCCTGGTACAACATCGGGCCCGAATTGCCCAAGCCCTTGGCGCCACCTTTGCATCCAGGCACGCTGAAGCCCCTCGGTCCCGACGATCTTGCCCCGTTGTTTCCCATGGCCCTGATCCTTCAGGAAGTCAGTGCCGAGCACGAAATCGAGATTCCCGAAGAAGTGCGGCAGATCTACGCGCAGTGGCGCCCCTCGCCTCTGGTGCGCGCGCGCCGGCTTGAGAAAGCGCTCGATACGCCTGCGCGAATCTATTACAAATACGAAGGCGTCAGCCCCGCCGGCTCGCACAAGCTGAATACCGCTGTCCCGCAGGCATACTACAACAAGCAGGAGGGCGTGAAGCACCTCGCTACGGAAACTGGCGCCGGACAATGGGGCTCCGCGCTGGCCATGGCCTGCGCCTTTCTCGGTCTCGACTGCAAGGTCTTCATGGTGCGCGTCAGCTACGACCAGAAACCCTATCGCCGCGCCCTCATGGAAGCCTTTGGCGCCTCGGTCACCGCCAGTCCCAGCACTGAGACCGAGTCAGGCCGCGCGATTCTCGCCGAGCATCCGCACTCCAACGGCTCCCTCGGCATTGCCATCTCCGAGGCTGTCGAAGTCGCCGCCAAGGATCCGAACACCAAATATGCGCTGGGCAGCGTGTTGAATCACGTGCTGCTCCATCAGACCGTCATCGGCCAGGAAGCCATCGAGCAAATGTCGCTGGCCGGCGATGACCCCGATGTCATCATCGGATGCACCGGCGGGGGATCGAACTTTTCCGGGCTGGTGATGCCCTACCTGGGGCGCAAGCTCAAGGGAAAGAGCCACGCGCGCGTGGTGGCGGTTGAGCCTGCCGCGTGCCCCAGCCTCACCAAGGGCCGCTTCACTTACGACTTCGGCGACACCGGCCATCTTACCCCACTGGTCAAGATGCACACACTTGGCAGCACCTTTGTGCCTCCGGGCATTCATGCAGGCGGCCTGCGCTACCACGGCATGGCGCCTCTGGTCTCCCACGTCATCGATCTCGGCCTGGCCGAGGCCACAACCGTGCAGCAGTTGGACGCGTTCGCTGCCGGCATTCAGTTTGCCCAAGCCGAGGGCATCGTGCCTGCACCAGAAGCCAACCACGCTATCGCTGAAGCCATTCGCCAAGCCCTCGAAGCCAAAGCAGAAGGCAAGCCACGCACCATTCTTTTCAACCTGAGCGGGCACGGTCATTTCGATATGCAATCCTATATCGACTATCAAGCAGGTAAACTAGAGAATTACGAGTACCCGGAGGAAGAGATCGCGATGGCGCTTGCGGGCCTTCCCTCAGTTCCGTGAGCGGCTTGATTCTGTTTTTTGGTTCGACACGCATGTGCTTCGCCTGGCGATTAATCCCTTCGGCTTGTCTCAGCGTCAAAATGCGTTGAAGATAACAGAGGGCGAATTTCCGGCATGTAATACAACACAAGGCAATCAACCCAGGAGGCTGTGATTCGGATGAAGATTTGGATGCAAGGCGCGTTCGTAGTGGCCGCAGCGGTTGCATTGTGCGGCGCAACGGCCCAAGCGCAGACCGATGTGGCGTTGAGCGGCTACCGGACTTTCACCAGCAGCAGCACCGGCTCCGGTACCCAGCAGACGCCATCAGACTCCGAAGGCGGGCTGTTCGAATGGCGCCATATCGCGAATCCACTTGTTGGATACGAGTTTGAGGTCACATTTAACCCGGCGAATCAGTCTTATATCGCCACGAATGCCACCCCGCCATCCTGCTATCCCACCGGACCCACCGGAACGCCTCCCACTTGCCAACCGCTGAAAGTTTCAGGCAAGGCGACGCAATTCGGCGGGATCTGGGTGGTGTCCAAGAAAATAGGAAACTTGAGACCGTTTGCCTTGGGTGGCATCGGCTTGATGATCACCGTACCCGGAAACAGCCCATACGCTGTCAACACGGTGGTCAGGCCAGCCTTCATTTACGGCGGTGGCCTGGATTGGGGTTTTCTGCCGCATTTTGGTCTGCGCCTGCAAGTTCGCGGCAACATGACCAAAGCACCCCAGCTCTCGGACCTCTTTACGTCGACCACCAAATACACCCAAATCTACGAGCCAATGGCCGGCGTGTTTTACCGCTTCTAGCACCTCTACGCGATCGCGATTGGTCAAAAACTCCATTTCAGCTCCGTTGCGCGAAGCTGCGGCGGCAGAGATCAAAGACGGTGCCTCGTTCCCCATAACAGGTCGGCCTCTGCGGTGCCACCCTCACTGTGTTACCGTTGCAATACGGTGTCGCGGCGCCGGAGTTTCTCCCGGCATTGAGCGCCAAGGGCCGGCGATGTGCGGCAAGTGATTGCGATACAAAGACATCGGTGACAGCGGACAGAAGCAAACGAATGCAGCAGCAGCCGGAATCGTCATCGTCTACGCTCACTGTGAGCCCGGCTCCACTGCCTGGGACGGCATTGGATCCTGCATCCGGCTCCGCGCCCGCGCCGCAAGCCGTTGCGCCCACGCCGCATCGGATTCCCCGCTGGCTCGAGCGCGTCGAGTTGTTTTTGCGCGTCATGCTGCGCATGTACATCGGATTGGCCGTCTGCTACGCGCCATGGTCGCACACCTTTTGGGACCAGAATCCGCTGTTTCTGCAGTTTCCCGCGCTGGCTGACTTTGCCGCCAACGGCGCGGTGCGCGGCATCGTCTCGGGGCTCGGTCTTTTGAATCTTTGGATTGCGTTTCAAGACGCCATTCGTCATCGGGATGGTTGAGTTATGAAGGATATGGAGAAGCAAGCAGGCCCACCCGCTGCAGCAGGTATGAGCAAGCCGGAAGCATCGCAAAGTGCCTTGAACCACACGGGTTCCGGCGCAGGCGCTCACTCGAGAGCCGTTTCAGAAACGGTGCCTCGCGCTGTGATTCCCGGCAACGGAGCACCGCCACCGCTCGAGCGCGCGCCGCTCGCTTACGAGAATTCGGGGTTCCTGAACAGCGCCGATGGGCGTCTGATCCGGATTGTATCGGAGTTTCTGGAGCCTCTGGCACGATTCCGCCGCGAGCAGATTCAGGACACGGTTGTCTTCTTCGGCTCGGCACGCTTCCGCGGGCGCGAAGAAGCCGATCATGCTCTCGAACTCCTGGAGAATACCGGCTCTACGCGTCCGGCTCCCAGTGAAGAGCAGCCCGCAAAGGCCAAGGAGATCGCGGCGGGCAAAGCGTCAGATCTACAGCGCAAGCGCGCTGTGGCCGCGGTCGAGATGGCTCGCTACTATGAGGACGCCCGGCGCCTTGCGCAACTCCTCACACAATGGGCTAAGACCATCCCCTCGCGCAAGCATCGTTTTGTCGTCACGTCGGGGGGTGGTCCCGGCATCATGGAGGCGGCCAATCGCGGCGCTCACGAGGCCGGCGGCAAAACCATCGGCATGAACATCCTTCTGCCCTTCGAGCAGAGGCCGAATTCCTATATCACGCCTTCTCTTAACTTCGAGTTCCACTACTTTTTCATGCGCAAGCTTTGGTTCGCCTACCTGGCCAAGGCCCTGGTGGTCTTTCCCGGGGGTTTCGGCACGCTCGATGAAATGTTTGAAATTCTCACGCTGACCCAGACCCAGAAACTGGCCAAAAGAATCACAGTGCTCATCTACGGCCCGGAGTATTGGAAGAAGGTCTTCAACCTGGAAGCGTTGGTGGAAACCGGCGCCATCTCTCCCAAGGACCTTGAACTGTTCCGGTACGCCGATTCGCCCGAGCAGGCCTTCGAGCTGCTCAAGAAGGGCCTGACGGAAAACTACCTGGCCGGCGAGGCAGCTACGGCTGCAGCCGCTCCTCCTGAAGGTAAAAAGCCAGTTCACGATGAAGATTTGATGGCGGGATGGAACATGGATGACTTTCTCGACTCGGAATTCGCCAAAGCCAGGAAATGACAGAACGGCGCCCAGGTCAGCGAATGAAAGCTCCGCATCTTTCCCGCACAGATTTGCGAGAAAAGACACTTTCGATCTTTAGCTGTCTCTTCGATTCGGCGTTTTCACCGAGAATTCACGGGATTCCTTTGGCCTGGAAACCAGTTTGGAGGGTGACATGCCTTTGACTTGAAAGAGCCCGAGTCGCGTGAGGGCTTGCTTGCCTATGTCGAACGAATCAACGTTACGAATATTGTTGGCCTTTCATCCGAGATTCCCGGTATTTTGGTAACTTCTTTGATTCCATTTCGGTCTCAATTGAAGGGCATTTCGCGCGCTGTTAACCGGAGATTCACGAGTAAGGACGGATACTGACTGTGGAAATCTGGAAGCATCGAGGAGCGGAAATGCCTCGTTCAACCATCTCCTATCTCTGGCGCGACAAGAATGCCCCCAAGGGCTTTCGGATCGGTGTTTCGTTGCACAGCCACACCAACCAATCGCGCGAGACTCTGGATTTCCTGGCCAACTTTGGAAACCAGTACCCGGTGATGCGTCCGCTGTTGTCCCGGTTGGAGCGGCGCGCCGAGCAGATGCAAGGTATCCGCATTGACTACGCGGCCAGCTACTGGACGCCGCCCATGACGCCCAAGCTGGCCTTCGATCTGGAGATGCGGCAGATTGAAAAGCTCGACTTGACGGCGATGGTCTCCATCACCGACCACGACAACATCAAGGCGCCCATGCTTCTGCGGACGGTGCCCAGCGCGCGCCAGATTCCGGTGTCGGTGGAGTGGAGTGCGCCCTACGGCGGCGCGCAGTCCTTCCATCTCGGCGTGCACAACCTGCCCAGCGCTCGCGCGGCAGAGTGGATGGCGACGCTCGAGGAGTTCACCGCTCACCCCAGCGATGCGCGGCTGACCGAGATTCTGGTCGCCCTTCATAGCGAACCGAACGTGCTCGTGGTCTTCAACCATCCCCTGTGGGACCTCTACCTGATCGGTAAGGAAAAGCATCAGTTCCTAGTCAACGAGTTTCTGCAGAAGAACGGCGCGTTTCTTCACGCGCTGGAATTGAACGGGCTGCGCCACTGGGACGAGAACCGCGCCGTGCGACGCCTGGCGGAAAAGTGGAACATGCTGCTTGTTGCCGGCGGCGACCGTCACGGCGTGGAGCCGAATGCCAATATCAATTTGACCAACGCGTCCAGCTTCACCGAGTTTGTGCAAGAAGTACGCCGGGAGAAAGGGAGCAACGTGCTCTTCCTCCCGCAATACGCCGAGCCGTGGAAGCATCGCATTCTGCAGTCGACCATCGATGTGGTGCGTCATTATCCTGAGTTTCCGCAGGGCTCGCGAACGTGGGATAACCGGGTCTTTCATCCCGACGCCAATGGTGTTGTCAGGCCGCTGAGCGAACTCTGGCCTCATGGAACGGCGCCACGCCTCATCAGCGCCGGCATTGCGCTGGTACAACTCATGGGTCAGGGACTAGTGGCCGGTGGATTGCGCATGGCCTGGAGCGACTCAAACCAGCTGCGCCTCGCCCTGGGTGAGCACGAATTTTAGCGGCAGGAAGCGGAGTTAGCTGCGCTTCGCGCGTGGTCGCGGAGTGAGCGACTCGAGCGAACTCAAAGGTGCCGATGCCGGCCTTTCTTATTCCGCTCAGTCCACGAACAGCATGACCGCTCCAGTGCCGCGGGTGGCGTATTTCCCTGACTCGTTCCACGAAGTGAACGGAGTCGCCCACACCAGCCGCCAATTTGAAGCCTTCGCCCGGCGCCGCAATCTTCCCTTTCTGTGCGTGCACGCCGGGTCGTCGTCTGGGCCGCGCGCCCGGTCCCTCATTGAGGATGGCAGCGTGTGGACCCTTGAGTTGCCGCGCGGGTTTCTTTCCTTCGCTCTCGAAAAGGATCTGCGCTTCGATCCCGCGTTCCTGCGCCACATTCCTCTTATCAGCGAAGTCCTGGAACGATTCCAGCCCGATTTGATCCACATCACCGGCCCCAGCGAGATTGGCATGTTGGGAGCCGGGTTAGCAAATTACCTGAACCTGCCGCTCGCGGCCAGTTGGCACACCAACGTCCACGAGTACGCTGCGCGACGTGCAAATTGGTTCCTGCGCGTGTTGCCCAGGCGCCAATCCGCCGCGACTGGACAGAAGATCGAAGACTTGGCCATGGCAACCGCCGCGAGATTCTACTCCGCGGCGCAAGTGCTTTTCGCGCCCAATCCTGAACTGTGCGCGCTTCTGGAGCGCACGACCGGCCGCCCTTGCCATCTGATGCCCCGGGGCGTGGACGCGGAGCTCTTTCATCCCGCCAGGCGCGCACGCGATCCGGAAGACCGCGATCGCATCCTCGGCTTCGTTGGCCGCCTGTCAATCGAGAAGAACATTAGCCTCCTCGTGCAGATTCAGCAGGAACTCGATCGCATGAGCGTTGCGAACATCCGCTTCCTCATCGTGGGCCACGGCGGTGACGAAAGCTGGCTCCGCGAGCGCATGCCGCGGGCAGAGTTCACCGGCGTCCTGCGCGGAGAAGCGCTTGCAACCGCCTACGCCAACATGGACCTCTTCGTCTTTCCCTCGCACACTGACACCTTCGGCAATGTCGTGCTTGAGGCTCTGGCCAGCGGCGTGCCCACCATCGTCACTCCCGACGGCGGTCCATGCACCATCGTCCGCGACGGCGAGACTGGCCGCATCGTGCCGGATGACCAGTTCGCCGCGGCCATCGCCAGCTTACTCGCCGAGCCCGCTCGACTGGCTCAAATGCGCCGGGCGGCGCGCGCCTTCGCCCTCACCGCCAGTTGGGACTCGGTATTCGAAGGGATCTATGCGGCATACGAGGAACTGGCGCCCTCAGTGAATCGCATCTCTGCCGCGGATTGACGCTGCGCCAGAAAGAGAAATGGAAAACTCGCCGTGCAGGCGAACGGCTCCCGCGTCCTGTAGTATCCCGGTATGGGCCGATCACTCATCCGGCGCGTTCTAGTGGTGCTGCTTCTTGCGGCATTGCTCGCTCCTGTGCTGGAGGCGTTTGACCACTGGGATTCGACGCCAGGTCTCGCCAGCGATACTGAGTTCCACGTGGCCGCGTTGGCGATTGCCGCCGGCCTTCTTGCGGCGGTCGCCTTGGTGGCCGTTCGCGTCAGTTGCTCATTCGCTCTTTTCATCGTCCTCCGGCCGTGCGGAGTGGGCGCGGCGAATCGGACGACGGCTTCGCAGCCATTCTTCTCCGGTAGTTCCCCGCCGGGCGTTCCTCTTCGAATCTGATTCCGTTGGATCCTACCGCCGCAATGCCTGCGGCGCAGTGGCGTGCGTGTTGTGTCGCGCCGCCCTCGTCGCTTCTTCCAACACGCCAACGGAATCGAGGGACCATTGATTAGATATCGAGGGATTGGACCGGCACCGGGGGCCCGGATCGCGTGCGCCTGCCTGCTGGCGAGCGCAACACTCGCTGCAGCGGGCCAAGCTCCCGCTCCTCAGCCTGCTCCAGCGGCGAAACCTAAGGCCACGACAAACGGCCCACTGCCGGTTTATATCGAAGAGTTCTTCCTTTCCGAAGCAGTTCGCAGCGAAGAGGAAGGCGAGCTGCAATTTACTGTCGACAGCATGGCGTTTCGCGGCCGGGGCAGCTCGATGGATGGCAAATCGGCCGCTATCGACGTCGAATACGGCCTCACGGATCGATTACAGCTGGGACTCGAGGCTCCCTATGGAATTCAATCGACGCCCACGAGCGAGATTCCAGTGAGTTGGAGCACGGCCGACCTGAGCCTGCTCTATCAGTTCATCCGCGGCAACCATCCCTTCGCGCTCAGCGGAGCAATGGGCGTGAACGCGCCGCTGACCTCGCGGGGTGATCTCAGTTACGAGCCCGAGCTGCTGACCGCGAAAGCTTTCGGCACGCTGCAGATTCACACCAGTGTGATTCCCGAGCTGGGCGGCGGCGATACGTCGCTCGAGTACAACGCCGCGGCCGTGCGACCTTTCCCGCATCACTGGATTCCAACTCTGGAGTTCAATGGCCGTCGCAATGCGGGCGTGAATAGCTTTTATGTCACGCCGGGAATCTATAAGCGCCTGCCTCACCGGCTCGAAATCGGAGTCGCCTTGCCGACGGGCATTGGCCGCCACAGCAGTCCGGTGGGCGCAGTCTTCAAGATGACCTGGGAGATCGGCGGTGACAAGGACGATTGAAGATTAATCGGCCTGTGGAGCAATAAGCAGTCCGGTCCGCAGGTAGAGCATAAACGGCTTCTCGCGATCAGTCTTCATCTCCCAGCCAGTTCCGCGCAAAGCGCCGCCGTGAACTGCAATAATCGTCACGCCTTCGTCCGAAAGCTTCTCTGATTCCCACGCTTGGTCGTCGCACCCCCAGGCAAGAATCGAATGATGACCGACGAACAGCAACAGACCCTCGGCAACGAGTGGCCGAATCTCCAGCACCGGCCGGTAGGGAATCATCGTGAACCGTTCCGGCTCCGTGGTGTCGATCAGGTACGCATACCCTCCCGCAACCGCGCAGATTTGTTCCGGTTTCGGAGCCGACCAAAGCCCAGTCGGAACGCTTGGATCGCGAAAGCCCAGCGCGCAGGTAGCCAGAAATGGCGGCGCATCGGTTGCATCGGGCCGGATCAGCACCTCCAACGCGCCTCGCTCAACCTCCTCGGCTGCCCGCGGATAGACGAAGTGGCGCTGGGGTAGAATCAACGGCCGCGCCGCAAGGGCCTCGGCTTGCCAGCGATGCGGAAAGCTGAGATTGACGATCGGCCTGGGCGCCGCTGTCACGGCTGCGCCTTGTACTTCAGAATCCAGCGCAGTTGTTCCTCAGTATCGGGTACCACACAGCCCCGCGCGGCCTGAATGGCTCTGAGGGCGTCCTTCGCCTTCCAGCCCAGATGGATGAACGTGCACGCCGCGGTGACTGTGGACCTGCCGATGCTTCCCCGGCAGTGCACGCCGATCCGCTCCCCGGCGCGAAGACGATCAGCCAAGCCCGCCACAAAGGCTCGGAAAGTACCCACATCGGCCGGCACATGGACATCGAGAATCGGGTAGGAGAGGAAGCGCATCCCCACCTGTTCGGCGAGCGGCCCTTCTTCATGAAGGCCAAGCCAAAGAGCCTCGTTCGGGTCAAGCAGCGAGACGAGCGTTTCAACGCCGCTTTCCTTAATGCGCAACAGGTCGTCCTTGAGCCAGTCGTCGCCTCGCGGCCGCAGAACGATGGCTAAGCCCACAGGCGGAGTTCCTTCGATCCAGAGAACGTCGTCCAATTGCTCAAACTCCCACAAACCGATCGAGGTAGGTATCTTCGATTTGATGATAGACGGTCGGCGTCCGGCAATTCCCTCGGCGGCCCGCAGGGAGACTTGGCGCGCCAACTGGAGACCGACATCCATCGCGAAGCGCCCGGTTCCTGTACCATCCATCGCGGCAACGGCGCTGCGGGAAAGCCCTTGCCAGGATGCGAAAATAGCAATAGCGTCCGGTAACCGTTACAGACTCTTCCGGCGCAAGGGGCCTCTCGAAGATGTTGCGCGTCCTTTCGACTCACCTGTTTCTGAATCACCGTTTGCACCCGGGCCTGCTTGAGCTGGCAGAGCGCTCCGGCGCGCAGGCAGTGGAGTTCTTCGCCGCGCGCCAGCACTTCGACTACACCAGCCGCGAGCACGTGACGGAGCTTGCTGAGTGGTTCCGTTCGAACGAGCTTGAGGCCTTCTCCATGCACGCGCCGCTCTATGCTGACCGCGAAATGGGCCGCGCCGGCGGTCTCGGCGTGAATGTACTGCACCCTGACAAGGCCCGGCGCATCGACGCCATGGATGAGATTAAGCGCGCGCTGGAATCTGCCGAGCACATTCCACTGCGCAATCTCGTAGTCCACCTCGGCGAGCGGGACGATACCTGGTCGCAGCGCACCATCGAGTTTGGGCTGACAGCTCTTGAACACCTGGGCGCGTTCGCCCGCCCGCTTGGCGTCCGTCTGCTTGTCGAAAACCTGCTCAGCGAAGCCACCACGCCCGAACACCTCGCCCTCATCCTCGAAATGGGACACCTGGTCAATGTCGGCGTCTGCCTCGATCTTGGTCACGCGCACATCACCGTCGGAACGGCAGCGGCGATCGATACCCTCGGCGACCGCATCGCCTCCGTCCATGTTCACGACAACCGTGGCGAGAAAGACGAGCATTTGTGGCCCGGCGATGGCACGATCGACTGGCCGGCCACCGTCAAAGCCCTCAAAGCGCTTGCGTCGCGTCCTGCGACGGTCCTCGAGATCAGCTATACATTGCCCGAGGCTCCCGCCGCATTGCCTTCACGCATCGAAGAGGCGTTCGCGTTGTTCGCATAGGCACTCCGGTTAGCAGGAGCCCTGTCAGGCGGAATGCTACGGCGAATCGGAGAACCGAATCGGCGGTCGCAGCGGCGGTTTGCATCGCGTGGGCAGCAGACTGAAGCGGGAACAGGTTGTTGTGCGCTCCTGAACAAGTACGGTCATGCGTTGTGACGACGTCAACCCATCGCCTGCCGCCGTGACAACAAAGCTGGAGGTACCGATGGCTGCTCCCTGAGAAGCTGTCAACGTCAGCGTGACGAGATTGGTCCTCACGCTCGCAGTAGGCGCAAGAGGATTCACGGACCACGAAGCCGCCACACCGGCAGGCAAGCCGCTGACAGAGAAACTGATGTTCCCTGAGAACGATCCTCCGGTGGCGGCTGTGAGCCCAAGCGCCGCCGATCCGCCCTGGGTTACGGATACGAATTGCGCCGAAGCCGTCAGCGTCAGCGTTGGAGGCTCGATCTCCGGGTTCGAACCCCAGGCGTTCACCAGCAATTCGCCGTCCACCGATCCCAACCCGGTGGCGAGATTGTACGCCGCGTCGGTGGCCATGAAGCCTGCCACACCCGGCACGCTGTTGTTCCCCAACGGCGTGGCGTGGAATGGATTGCTCGCCGAGCTCACCAGCGGATACAACCTGGGATTAGCATTCCCCTGCGCCGCGCCGTGCTGACTATCGACTACGAGCGCCATCACGCCAGCGAACGATGGCGCCGCTACCGAGGTTCCCGAGACAATCAAGTACGAATTGTTCTCGACCATGAAGTAGCCGTCGTGATCAGCCGCCGACAGCGCCACATCCGGAACCGCCCTCATCCCGTTCGCAGCGCCCGCGCCGTTCACATCCGTCTGCCAGGCCGGCTGCGCATACACCACGCTTGCTCCCCCTCCTGACGCCCACAATCCCGTGCCGCCGTTCAGCGCATTCTCGTTCCATACTTCCTCGGGAATGTAGCCGAGCGCCGAGGCGTAGATGGCTGAGTTCGCCGCGGACCAGTACTGCGCGGTATTTGTTCCCTCGTTGAACTCCGTCCCACCCACGCAGGTGGAATAGGGCGAGCTGCACAGTCCATTGACGGCGGCAGCTCTGCCTGTCGAGTCCGTGGTTGCTGAGCAGCCGGCCGCACCCGCGTCGCCCGAAGCCACAAAGACGCTCATCCCCTGGCTCGCTGCCTGCTCCCACAAGCTGTTGTAGAAGGCCAGCTCTGCCGCGCCCATCTCCTGCTCGCAACTGCCATAGCTCACGCTCACCACCGGCGCGATGGCGTGATTCACAATATAGGCCGCTGCCAGATCCACACCGTCAGTCGTCGCCGTTGAGGCCGCAACAACGAGGTTCACGGACGCTGCCGGCGCCACCGCTCCGCTCCACTCCGCGTCGAGCGTCGACTCGTCCTGATCCTTTGCCACCAATCCGGGATCGGGCCCGGCGAGAATCACCGCGGGATCGTTCGCAGCCAGACTGGCCATGGATCGGAACGCCCCCACATCGCTCAACTTGATGTTGCTTCGCGCCGCGATGGCGATGGAGGAGGCGGCCCCATTGGTCTCCGCCTGGTAGAGAGGATTGAGATCGTAGATCGTGGCAAAGTCCGCTGGGAACAGATAGTGCGTGCTGCCTGCCGTGTACTGCGGTTGCGCGGCGAGCGCTGTCCGAGTCCTCATCTCGGATTTGCGCCGGAAGTCGTCGAGCGAAACCACTCCGGCCACTGCGCCAGCCAGCGCTCCGGGAATCTGCGGATCCTCCGCATTGGCGATATGCGCGGCGCCGTCCACGCGATAACGATGCAGCTCCCGTGTGAAAGGCGTCGAAGACCTGGCTGGCCGTTCCGGAGAACACCACCAATCTTCGAGATTCCGGAATCTCGTCCACCGTGAATCCGTGCGCCGCGAGCCACGCCGTCACCTGAGCGAGCTCGGCATCGTCCACGCCAAAACGCGCACCAAATCCGGCAGGCGTGAGCCATTGATGATAAAGAGGCGAGTGCGGATTCTGTTGCTCCTCGACCAACTCGTCGAGCGCCTCTTGCCGCGCCGGCGAGGGCCTGAGCAGCAGCAGCATGCGGTCGAGACGTGTGGCTGGGTCGACTACACCCTGGTCGAACTCCGCCCACGCCAGCGGATGCATGTTGCCTTCGAGAGTTACCGCCTGGTTCTCATCGACGAGCACATTCGCTCGGCCGTTGAGAACTTGCCCCTTCGCAAACGCGCACGAAAGCAGTGACGCGAGGGCTGTGACTCCGCCTAAATACTGCATGTGTCGGAACAATTGAAAGTATCTGCCTTTCGAGACCGCGAAATAAGTAGCTATGCCAGCGACGGACTTCCGGTCTTAGTTGGTTCTAATTTAGAGCCATAAGTTAAAAGACTTTAGCTCTATCTTTGATTTGTTTAGTTGCCATCGTCACCTAGGTACTTATAGATGACTCGAAACGAGACAGAGTGTTCTTTTGCGAATCAAATAGAAAGGAGCACATATCCGTTCGGGTAGGTTCAACACTCACTTGGCCGAATCACTTTGCGTCTGTCGCATCACTTAGTGGTACGCCTGAATGGAGCGAACGTATTCACGTGAAGAGTGAATCGGCCTACCGCTAATCGCGGCGGAGGCAGCCAACTTATCTAAACCGGTCTGCAAGATGTGAAGTTCCAGTCACCGAGAGGCCGGCGCGACCGGAAGCGCGACAGTAAGTGGATGACAAAAATGTTCCCGAATCATAGTTAGCCGAGCGAGTCAGCAGATGCGCGGCAACTGCTCGCCGATCATGGTGGGAATTACGCGGTTGGCGCCCATGGCGGTGCGCGCGACCAACATGCGCTTGTGTTCCGCGGTCACATGGCCGATGCGCGCGGCGTCTTTTCCCAACGGGTGTGCGCGCAGAATCGCAAGAACACGTTCCGCAGCCGCAGGCGCTACGAAGAAGACCGCCTTGCCCTCATTGGCCACGTAGACCGGGTCAAGGCCCAGCAGATCGCACGCCGACTGTACCTCGGGCCGAACGGGCACGCTGACTTCGTCGATCACAATGCCGACATCGGAGGCCTGAGCAATCTCATTGAGCGTGGAGGCGAGGCCACCGCGGGTGGGATCGCGCATGGCGTGCACCTGAGCGCCCGCCGCATCGAGAACTCCCGCAATCATGCCGTTAAGCGCCGCGCAATCGGAGCGGATGGGGCTCTCGAACTCGAGGCCCTCGCGCACGCTCATGACCGCCATGCCGTGGTCGCCGATGGTTCCGGAGACAAGGACTGCATCGCCGGGTTGGGCGCGATGCGGGCCGACCTGGAGCCCCTGGCGCAGCACGCCTACGCCGGCCGTAGTGACGTAGCAGCCATCGCCATGCCCGCGCTCGACCACCTTCGTGTCACCGGTGACGATCTGCACGCCGGCTGTTGCGGCGGCTTTGGCCATTGCGTCCACAATCGCCGCGAGTTGGGCGAGCGGAAACCCTTCTTCGAGGATGAAGCTAGCGCTGAGGAACTTCGGGTCGGCTCCCGAAACTGCAAGATCGTTGACGGTGCCGTTCACGGCCAGATCGCCGATCGATCCGCCGGGAAAAAACAATGGCTGCACGACGAAGGAGTCGGTGCTGAGGGCGAGACGCGCGCCGGATGCTTCAAGGACGGCGGCATCGCCCAGGTTTTCGAGAGCGGGATTGCGGAAGGCCGGCAGAAACAGGTGTTCGATGAGTTCGTTGCCCAGCTTGCCGCCGCCGCCGTGGCCCATCACGATAGTGGGATAGTCGGCCAGCGGCAGCGGACAGCTCCAATTGGAGAAGTCCGGCGCGGCAGACTTGGCGTCGTCAGCCATGCGGCGCTCCGCTGAGTGCAGAGCCCGCGCCGGCGAGCTCTTCGGCGGAGAGGAAGCGGCCGTAGTTGTAGTAGGCGGCGCAGGCGCCTTCGCTGGAGACCATGGTGGCACCCAACGGATGCCGGGGGGTGCATTCTTTGCCGAAGGCCAGGCACTCGGCCGGCTTGATGGCTCCGCGCAGTACGTCGCCCGAGCGGCAGAGCGGCGACTCCTGTGTGTGAATGCCGGTGATGTGGAAACGCTCTTCGGCGTCGAACTCGCGGTAGCCCGCACTCAGCCGCCAGCCGCTCTTCGGAATGACGCCGATGCCGCGCCAGGCACGATCGGTGACCTCGAAGACTTCGGCGAGCAGCTTCTGCGCCGCCCGATTGCCCTCGAAGGTGACCACGCGACTGTACGCGTTCTCTACCTCGTAACGGCCGGCCTCAAGCTGCGCCACGGCGCGGCGGATGCCGTCAAGTAGGTCGAGCGGCTCAAAGCCGGTGACCACGATGGGCACGCGAAATCTTTCGGCGAGAGGCGGGTACTCCCAATACCCCATCACGCTGCACACGTGGCCCGCGGCCAGAAACGCCTGCACCTGGTTGCCGGGCGATTGAAGGATCGCGGTGATGGCGGGCGGGACGAGAACGTGCGACACCAGCAGCGAAAAATTCTTGAGGCCACGGCGCTTGGCCAAGTGCACGCTCATGGCGTTGGCCGGAGCGGTTGTTTCAAACCCCACGCCGAAGAAGGCCACTTGCTTCAGAGGGTTTTTGACGGCGAGATCGACTGCGTCGAGCGGCGAATACACCACGCGCACATCGCCGCCGCGGCCTTTCACCTGGAACAGGTCGCCCTCGGTGCCGGGAACGCGCAGCATGTCGCCGAAGGAGCAAAAAATGACGCCGGGCTGTGCGGCAATGGCGAGCGCTTTGTCAATGAGCTCCAAAGGCGTGACGCAGACCGGGCAGCCGGGGCCGTGAATCATTTCGATCCCCGGCGGAAGCATCTGGTCGATGCCGTTCTTAATAATCGAGTGGGTCTGGCCGCCGCAGACCTCCATGATCTTCCACCGGCGGGTGGTGATCTGGGCGATCTCGCGGGCCAGCGCTCGAGCGATTTCGCCGTTGCGGAATTCGTTGAGGTACTTCATTGGCTACCGGCAGCGGAGTTAGCGTTGTTCGCGGAGTTAGCGGAGTTGGAACCAGCACCGCTGTCTTCTTTCGAACAGCTCCCATCGGGGCAAGGGGATTGAGGCGTTTTGGCCGCACGGGCGAAGGCTTCTTCCTCGCCGGCCAACTCCTCGTCGAGGACGCCGAGGGCGCGGAAGTCGGCGAGAGTCTGCTCGGCAGTCTCTTCGTCGATCTTGGAGATAGCAAAGCCCACGTGGACGATGGTGTAGTCGCCGACGCCGACCTCAGGCACGTAGTCGAGGCAGACGTTCTTGACTACGCCGCCGAAGTTGACGCGGCCGACGCGGATCAGGCCGTCGGTGGTGATCGCTTCGACTTTTCCCGGAATCGCCAGACACATAGCAACCTTCTTATACCTCTGTGAGGCGGTGGTCAAATGTGATTTGGATCACGAGGAGAGGCGACCGTATGACTTATAGGCCATATTTCAGGGGGGTGCCCCCCCCCATCTCTGCAAATAACTGCCGTATATTCAACAGTTTGGCGCATGCATGGCGCTCTAACTCCCTGATTCTAAAACCACTTCTTTGCAGAGATTAGACAGCAAAGGAGTTAGGAGCGCTCGGAGGGCATTGCTGCTACGGACATCCGCAGCGCCGGAGACCTGGTAAAACACTCATGGTCTAAGTATGCGCCTGAGGGCAGAAATAATCTGCAAACCTCGCGAAACTATTTGCGGAGTGTTTTCAGCGAGTTGCAGGGGGTAGTCACGAAAAAGGGGTTGACGCCGGAAGGTGAATTCAGGGGATGCTCAACGAAGCCTTCGCGAGCGCGTCAGCTCGCGGTGGCGAAGCGGCGGGTGATGGGCAGCATTATTTGCGACCGGAAAGGGTAATCCATCCACGCCGCACGGCGATTGTGATCAACAAGAAGACAGGGGCAAGCACAAGTAAGCCGCCGAAATTATGAAACGACAGCCAATCTTGATTGTCGTCGAGTCTCGAGCCGAGAATCCAACCGAACACCGCCCTCGACGCAAAACCGACAACAACAATGCCGGCGGCAGTAAGCCAGAGCTTGAGGATGTCATGCTGTGGTCGAACACCTTTGCCGGCCGAGAGCGAAGGATTGACCAGAACCGAAATGTAATGATCGCCTTCGCTCAGTTTTTCGACTGCAGCGTCCCATTGCTCTTCCTCCTCCCGATTGTTCTGGTGGTGGTGATTCGTTATTGCTGAAACGAGGCTCGCGATCTTTCGCTCGTATTCGTCCTCATCGTAGTCTTGATCGAAGTTGGCGCTCACCTTGGCCATGTCGGGCAAGGTCCAAGCGGTCTCGGAAAAATAGAGCATCTTGCGCTCGACCTCGGATAGCGGGACATTCTCGCGCTTAGCCTCGGCGTCAATTCTGCCTGCGAGGAAATCGAGAGCTTCACGTTCCGTGGCGAACTCTTGCACGCTCGGAATCTTACCTCAACTCGGAGGCCTGTGAATCGGAAATTCAGTCGGAGACCATCAGCTCGCCGGGGACGATGGGACGTGTGCGCGGGAGCAGGCCGCGTGAAGCTGCCACGCCCATCACGGCCAGAACCCCCACGAACGCGGCAAGCTTGATGAGATTGCCGGTGCGGGTGGCGGACATCGCCGGAGGAAATGTCCTCCAGAGGACGAGGAGGATGGTTTGCGCGGCGGTAACCGCCCAAACCGAGCCGTAGAAGTAGCGGCGCTCGGTGCCTTCGCCCTTAGTGGAGGGACCCACGCGGGGCAGTTTGCCGAGAATGCCCATCAGCAGGATCAATGCGCAGAGCGGCGAGTAGGAGTAGAGATAAATCTGCTTCAGGTGCCAGACTCCGGTCATGGCGGCAAGAGCGAGGCCGGTCATGTTGAGCAAGGCGAAGTTGAGGATGGCGTTCCAGGCGAAGGTGTAGCAGACGCGCCGGTAGAGCGGGTTGGGCTTGTCCTCGTCGAAACGAAGGATGTAGGGCTGATGCTCGCAGCCCGGCAATTGTGCGCGCAGGCCGGCAATGCCGGTTCCGGCGAGGACTGCCGCAAGCCATGCCCAGTTGGTCCAGTGGAAGCCGTGGCTGAAGAGGCTGAAGGTGAGCGGCCCTGGGGCTAAAAAGAAGACCCAAATCCAGATGGGCCAGTGAGCCATCCGGTAAACACGCGTATTTCGTTCCCGGATTTTGCGCTCTCCGGCATACTCAAGCTTTCCGCAATAGGACATCCCCGTGAGTCTCGCAAACAGGGCGGGCGTGCGTCAAATCGCGCGGCCGGCGTTCGTTGCGAAGGCAGCGCTTTTATTGCTCCGCGAACTGGACGAGCTTGGGGCCGATTTGGCCGGTGCACTGCAGCGGGGCCAGATGGCCGCAACCGTCAATGACGTCCAGCTCCGATTGCGGAATGAGCTTGTGCATGGTCTGCGCCTGGTCGAGCGGAGTGATGTGGTCGAGGGAGCCCCACATGAGAAGCACCGGCATCTTCAACTGCGGGAGCAGATTGTCGGTCACATCCTGCGCCGTGAGCATGGACGCGAGCGCCCGCTGGACGACCCAGCCGTTGCGGCGCGAGATGCGCACAATGTCGCGCGCTATGAACGCTGGAACCGGCGGTGGATGCGGCATGAGCAGAGCGTCCAGTTGAGCCAACCGCGCGGCGGAATCGGGCGTGAAGAGCGCGGTGTCCCACTGCGGCTTTATGTCGAGACCAGCGGCGTCGAAGAGCATGAGACGGCGGACTCGGTCAGGATGCTCGACAGCGATGATTTCCACGATCCAGCCGCCCATGGACCAGCCGCCCAGCTCCACCTGCTTGAGTCCCAATGCATCCATGAAGCCCACAACAACGGCGGCCTCGTCGCGGACGGAATAAGAAAAATCCGGCGGTCGGTCGCTGCGCCCGAAGCCGATCAGATCAGGCATGTAGACGCGGAATCCTGCCTGAGCCAAATAGGGCGCCAGTTTCCTCCAATCTTCGGAGCGCCCGCCGAGTCCGTGCACGAGAACAACGACCGGACCGTTGGCAGGCCCCTCGGCGAGATAGTGCATGCGATGGCCTGCAACCTGTACTGAGCGGCTGGTGACGCCGCCGAGATCCTCTTTGAGGACCATCCACGCGTCGAAGCAAGTGACCGGACGCAAGTAGAAACCGATTCCGGCGATCAATGCCAGCGCAATCGCGGCCCAGAGCACTCTTGAGGGCCATTTCATTGCTCCACCGCCTTTCCTTTCTTGAGAACCTGCGCCCGTTGCCAACCCTTTTCGATTACGCGCACGGTCACCGGATCGAGGACGAGCGCACTGTGGCTGTTCCATTCAGGGCGCTCGACCCAGCGGACAGCGTCGGCATCGGAGGCCGCGCGCAACGTACCGCCGGTGACGCGGCACAGATAATCGGCAATCACGTAGTGGAAGCGAACGCGGTCACCCTCGAGGTGGATGCGGTCGAGGACTTCAACGAGTTCGACGGGTTCAACCTCGAGGCCGGTTTCTTCGCGCACCTCGCGCGCAACGCCGGCGGCGAGGGTCTCGCCGACTTCGAGCATGCCGCCGGGCAGCGTCCAATGGCCTTTCAGCGGCTCGCTGCCACGGCGTACCAGCAGCACGCGGCCCTCGTCGACCACGACGGCGCCTACGCCGACAAGAGGCGCCTGGGGAAACTCACGTTCGATCCTGCGTTCCATGCGATAAGCCAATTCTGTCATGCTGCGAAGGGCGCGCCGTTCCACGGGGCGGACCGCTCGCGAATCGCCCGCCCCCCGCTATCATCAAATAGAGACGAATGGGAGGGGAAATGGCTGAGTTCACGCTGAAGATCGACGGGATGCACTGCGGTGCCTGTGTGCGACGCGTGAGCCAGGCGCTTGCCGCCACTCCCGGCGTAGAGGTGAACGAGGTGAGTGTGGGAGCGGCCAAGCTCACTTCAAGCCAGGAGCCGGCGCCGATTGATCTTGCCATAGCGGCCATCGCCAAGGCCGGTTACACCGCGCATTTGGAATCATAACGCCGCTGATTTGGCTTCATTCCGATCGGATGGATCCGTGGCCACGCACACTAGAGAATCGCTCACGCTTCCCGTTCTGGGGATGACGTGCGCCAGTTGCCAGCACCACGTTGAAGAAGCGCTGCGCGGAACGGCGGGCGTGGAGTCGGCGCGCGTGGATCTGATGGCGCATCGCGCCAGCGTGGTGTTTGATCCTACATTGGCCGAGCCGCAGCAACTGGTGGAGGCGATTCGCGGGGCGGGATACGATGCGGTGCTGCCGCGCGCGGGCGAGGGCACCGGACACGCCGAAGAAGCTTTTGCGGGCGCGGACTTGAAGGCGTGGGCGACTCTTTCTGCGGGGGCGGCGGCGATGCTGCTGGCCATGCCGCTGGGAACAGAGATGGGCGCGCCGGATCACCTGCTGATGCGTCTATTGCCGCGGCTTTTTGCGCTGCCGGCGGATCAAGTGCGCTGGTTTTTGCTGGCGATGACGGCGGGGGTAGTGGCGTGGGCGGGGCGCGGAATCTACACGAGCGCGATCCGCGCGTTGCGCCACGGCGCTACCAACATGAACACGCTGGTGAGCCTGGGCACGGGCGTGGCGTTTGCGTACTCGGCCTATGCTACGATCGCGCCTGCTCCCGGCCGGCAGGTTTACTTCGACGCGGTTCTATTGATTCTCGGTTTTCTTTTGCTGGGCAAGAGCCTCGAAAGCCGGGCCAAGCGCCGCGCGCTGGCCGCGCTGGACTCGCTCTCGCGGCTGCGGCCGGTGACCGCGCGCCGCATCGTGGATGGCGTGCAAACGGTGGTGCCGCTCGAAGAAGTGCGGCCCGGTGACGGCATCGTGGTCCTGCCCGGCGAGCGCTTTCCGGTGGATGCGACGATTGTTGAGGGGCGCACCACGGTGGATGAGTCAATGCTGACGGGCGAGTCGACGCCGCTCGAGCGCGAGGCAGGCGGGCGCGTGCTGGCCGGCTCGCTCAACTACGAAGGGGCGGTGGTTTGCCGGGCGGAGTCGCTGGGCGAAGCCACGGTGCTCGCGCAGATCGCCCGCATGGTGGACCAGGCGCAGAGCTCTCGCGCGCCCATGGAGCGGCTTGCCGACCGCGCCAGCGCGATCTTTGTGCCGGTTGTGCTGGGACTGGCTGCGGTGACGTTTGTGGCGTGGTCGATTGCGGCGCATTCGTTGCCACTGGCGCTGGCCAACACGGTAGCGGTGCTTGTGATCGCCTGCCCTTGCGCGATGGGGCTGGCCGTGCCTGCCGCGCTCACGGTGGCGGTGGGCCGCGGCGCGCAACTCGGTGTGCTGTTCAAAGGCGGAGAGGCGCTGGAACGGCTGGCGCATTTGGACGCGATTGTTCTGGACAAGACCGGCACGCTGACGGTTGGGCGGCCGGTGCTGGAGGCAATTCATGTGGTCGATTCGCATGGCCTCTCACCCTTTCGCCAAGAAAACGGCGAAAGGATGGGGCACCCGACGGGAGACGATCTGTTGCGCTTGGCGGCGGCTGCCGAGGAGCGGTCGAATCATCCGCTGGCGCACGCTCTTGTCGAGTCTGCTCATGCGTGTGGATTGGTGTGGTGGCCCGCGGAGGATGTACAAATTCTTCCTGGCCGCGGCCTGACGGCGCGCGTTGAAGGGCACGACTGCCTGCTGGGCAATGAAGCGCTGTTGCGCGAGTATTCGATTGCGCTGCCTAACGATGTTGCGCCGTCGACGCCGGGCATGACGCGCTTGTGGATGGCGCTGGATAACAAGCCCGCCGCTTATTTTGACGCGCGCGATGCGCTGCGGCCGGATGCGGCGGCTGCAGTGGCCGCGCTGCGCCGCGAGGGGCTCCGGGTGTTGATGCTCACCGGCGACTCGGCGGCCGCGGCAGCGCCGATTGCGCGGCAGGCCGGGATCACGGAGGTCGAAGCGGGGCTCGATCCGGCAGGCAAGCTGGCGCGCATTCGCGAGCTGCAAAAGCAAGGGCAGCGCATCGCCATGGTCGGTGATGGCATCAACGACGCTGCCGCGCTGGCGCAGGCCGACGCGGGCATCGCCATGGGAACTGGCGCCGACCTGGCGCAGGAGGCCGGCGATCTGCTGCTGCTGCGCCCGCAGCCGGCGGCGATTCCTGCCGCGCTCGCCCTGGCTCGCGAGACCCTGAGGATCATGCGCCAGAACCTGGGGTGGGCGGTGGGCTACAACCTGATCGGCATTCCGCTCGCCGCGGGACTGCTCTATCCGGTCTTCCACATTCTTCTTACGCCGTGGCTGGCTGCCGCAGCGATGGCCTTCAGCTCAGTGTGCGTGCTCGCCAACAGTCTGCGGCTGCGGGGATGGCAGCCCGCGCCCGGCGGCGCGCCGACACGCTAAACTAAGCGCAGGGTCCGTTTGTGCGCATCCTCACCCGCTACATTCTCGGCGAAATTCTCTCCCTCACGCTGATCGGCTGTGCGCTCTTCACGTTCATTCTGTTCATGCCCCAGCTGCCGCACATCCTTGAGGTGGTGGTGCGCAGCAGTTCCACGTGGGCGGATGTGGCGCAGGTCTTTCTCTTCACGCTGCCCAATCTTTTCAAGGTGACGATTCCCATGGCGGTGCTGTGGGGGATTCTGCTGGGCCTGAGCCGGCTGGCGGCCGACAGCGAGATTATCGCCATGCGCGCCTCCGGCCTGGGCATCGGCTACTTTGTGCGCGTAGCGTCGATTGTGGCCGTGACGGGCACGCTGCTGGGACTGGGCAACTCGCTTTATCTGGCGCCCCGCGCCAACCAGGCGATCATCGAGATGGAGCAGTCGCTGGAGACCTCGCAGGCCTCCTACGAGATTCAGCCTCGCGTCTTCTACGAGGACTTTCGCAACTACGTTCTCTACGTGCAGGACGTACGCTCGGGGCCGGGCGCGGCCAACTGGCGCCAGGTGTTCATGGCCGACGTCTCCGATCCTGCCAATCCGCTGATCACCACGGCTGCCTCAGCCACCGTGGTGACGGACAACACCCAGGAGCTGCTGATGCGGCTGCGCGACGGCCTGCGCGATGAAACCGTGGCCGACGAGCCGGAACAGTCCAATATCTCCACGTTTACCACCACCGATTTGCCGCTGGTGCTGGGCACGCAAAGCGACGTGCACCTGGGACGCCTGGACACCGCGCTCTACGCCATGCCGTTGAGCGCGTTAGTCAAGCACATCAACGGTCCCGACGGCCAGCGCTTCCTGATTGAGATGCACGACCGGTTTGCCTTTCCCGTGGCTTGCCTGGTATTGATGCTGGTGGGCGTTCCGCTGGGCGTGGCCTCACGTCGCGGTGGCAAAAGCTCGGGCTTTGTCTTTACCATTCTGCTGGTCTTCGTCTACTACTTTCTCTCTTCCACGGGCATTGCACTGGGTCACCAGAGCAGGCTGCCTGCCTTCTTCGCGGTCTGGTCGGCCAACCTGCTCTTCGGCGCAGCGGGGATCTTTCTGCTGTGGCAGATGGCGACCGGCGGCCGGATCCTGAGCGCAATTTCGGCCTTGATTGCACGGTCGCCCAAGCTGACGGACGCAACGAAGCCGAATGGATTCCCGCTTACCGACCTTCTCGGCAAGCTGCAGCCGCGCGGGCTGGCCGCAACGAGGGTCAAATCCCGCGGCATCATTCCGCGCATCCTCGATGAGTACATCGTGCGCGAGTTTGTCGGCATGTTCCTGCTGGTTCTGGCCGGGTTTGTGCTGCTGATGATCGTCTTTACCTTCTTCGATCTGCTCGGCGACATTCTCCGCAACCACATCTCGTTGGCCATTGTGGGCGAGTATCTGTTGAACCTGACGCCCAGCATGCTGTACCAGATCGCGCCGCTGGCCGTGTTGATTGCGGCGCTGGTCACCCTTGGCGTGCTCAACCGCAACAGCGAAATCATCGCCATGAAGGCCACCGGCATCAGCCTCTACCGGCTGGTGATCCCTATTGTCACCATTGCCGTTTGCCTGGCTGTGAGCCTCTTTCTCTTCGACCAGTACTATCTACCGCAGGCCAACCGGCGGCAGGAGGCGCTACGCAACGTCATCAAGGGCCGTCCGCCGCAAACCTACCTGCACCCCGAGCAGAAATGGATCTTCGGCCCGAAGCCGCTGGCGGGCGAGCCGGGTTGCATTTACTACTACGAGTTCTTCGATCCCGACAGCAACAAGTTCGCCAATCTTTCCGTCTTCGAGTTCGAGCCCTCGACTTTCCAGCTCACGCGGCGCATCTTTGCAAAGCGCGCCGTCTGGGATCGCGATTCGCGCGCCTGGCTGTTCCAAAACGGATGGGTGCGCGACATCCAGGGCGGCAATGTGACGGCTTACCGCACGTTCCTGGAAACTTCTTTTGGCGAAATCCACGCGGCGCCGGACTACTTCAAGAAAGAGGACCTGCAGTCGCAGGAGATGAATTTTGGCCAACTTGACCGCTACATTCGCGACTTGAGGCAGAGCGGATTCGACACCAAGCGCCTCAGCGTCGCGCTCTGGCACAAGCTCTCTTATCCGCTGATTGCTGTCGTCATGGCTGTTCTCGCCATTCCCTTCGCGCTCTCCATGGGCCGGCGCGGATCGATCACGGGCGTCGCCGTGGCGATTGCGGTCGCACTTGCCTACTGGGTCGTCGACGGGCTCTTCGGAGCCATGGGCAACGTGAACTATTTGCCCGCATCGATGGCCGCATGGTCGGCAGACATTCTATTTGGCCTTGTCGGCGGCTACCTGCTGCTGCGCACGCCGACGTGATCCGGCAATCTGCCCAAAATGCGGCTAATGGTTCAGTTTTACTCTTTCGCCGTCGCGTTAGGCGTGCGGGCGTGGAACGACTGAGAAGTGATCGAGGGTTTATGGAATCGTTGATCATCATCACGGGCACCATGGGAGCGGGCAAGACAGCGGTCCTGGGCGAAGCGTCCGACCTCCTCGCCTTGCGCGGGGTCGTTCATGCTGCAATCGACCTCGATGCGCTCGGCGTGGCTCATCTTCCCTCCGCGGCCCCGAGCGATAACGTCATGTACGACAACCTTCGGTCTATCTGCGGAAACTATTCGGCCAGTGGAGTGCAATGGTTCCTGCTGGCGCGCGCAGTCGAAGACGAAGCACAGCTTAGGCTTTGTCGCGACATCATTCCGGCTGCAAACACCGTCGTCTGCCGTCTTGTCGCGCGTGCAGAAACGATGAAGCGCCGTGTGGAGATGCGCGATCTAGGTGTATCGCAGCGGAAGTATGTTGCTCGGGTCGCGGAATTGAATGTCATCCTTGATCGCGTGCACCTAGAGGACTTTGCCGTCATCAACGAAGATCGCTCGTTGACCGATGTTGCGCTCGAAATGCTTGTAAGAGCTGGGTGGATCTCAAACTGAAGCGCTGCCGGAAAGCGGCGGAATTCGCTCGCCCGGTACAATAAACCTATGCTCGGCGACCTCGCCCCGCTCTACACCTACATGCGCCGCTACCGCTGGGGATACGTGCGGGGGACGCTGGCGTGTGTGACCACGAACATCGTCGCGGTGCAGTTCCCGAGAGTGCTGGGCATGGCCGTCAACAGGATGGAGAAGGGTGCCAGCCGTGAGCTCATCCTGATCTTTGCCTTGATCCTTGTCGCCATCAGCCTGGTGAAAGGCGTCTTTCTCTACGCGCAACGCTGGATCCTGATCGGCATCTCGCGCGAAATCGAATTCGACCTGCGCAACGATCTCTTCCGTAAGCTGGAAAGCCAGGACACGGGCTTCTACCAGCGCTACCGCACCGGCGACATCATGGCGCGCATGACCAACGACCTGGCCGCCGTGCGCATGCTGCTGGGGCCGGCGCTCATGTATAGCGCCAACACGGTCTTTCTCAGCGTCTTCGCGCTCTTCTTCATGCTGCGCATCAGCCCCTATCTGACGCTGGTGGCGCTGGCGCCCATGCCGCTGGCCAGTATCCTGGTGCAGTATCTCGGGCGCAGGATTCACGATCGCTTCGAGCGCATCCAGGCCAGCTTCTCCGATATCTCCGCGCAGGCGCAGGAAAACTACTCCGGCGTGCGGCTCATCCGCGCCTTCGCGCGCGAGGAGTCGCAGATCGGCCTTTTTGAGCGGCTCAATCGGCAGTACATCAGCCGCGCGCTGCGCCTGGTGCAGCTGATGGGCATGTTGTGGCCCACACTGGAGTTCGTTCTCGGCGTCTCGATGGTCATTACGCTGCTCGCCGGCGGACACTTGGTGCTTGCGCACCGCATCAACGTCGGCGAATTCTTCGCCTTCAGCACGTACATGATGTTGCTTATATGGCCCATCATCGCCGTGGGCTGGGTGATCAACATCTTTCAGCGCGGCACCGCTTCAGTGAAGCGCATCGACGAGTTGCTCAAAGCCGAGCCCGCCATCGCCGACCGCTCCGCTGTTTTAGGTTTTGGACAAGATTTCGAGCTGAAGGGCGATATCGAATTCCGGAATCTGACGTTCGTCTACGGCGAGACTCCGGCGCAAAGGCCTGTTTTGCGCGACATCTCGCTGCACATTCCCGCGGGATCGAGCCTGGCGATTGTAGGCCCTACCGGCTGCGGCAAGACCACGCTTGTGAACCTGATTCCACGCCTCTATGAGGCGCCGGAGGGGTCACTGTTCATTGACGGCCGGCCGGTGCGCGACTATCCGCTGGCCGTGCTGCGGCGCAACATCGGGATGGTGCCCCAGGAGACCTTCTTGTTCAGCGAAACCATCCGCGAAAACCTGGCCTTCGGCGCGCCGCACGCCGGTGCCGAAGAGATGCTGGACGCAGCGGAGGCAGCGCACATCCGGCTGGAGTTCGAGGAGTTTCCGCACGGATTTGAGACCATGGTGGGCGAGCGCGGCGTGACGCTCTCAGGCGGACAGAAGCAGCGGTCGGCCATCGCCCGCGCCCTGCTGCGGAGACCGGCGATTCTTATCCTCGACGACGCGCTGGCCAGCGTGGACACATACACGGAAGAGCGCATCCTCGGCGGCCTGCGCAGTTATATGGCCAACACAACGACCATCCTCATCTCTCACCGCGTGTCGACCGTGCGCAACGCAGACCGCATCGCCGTGCTGGATAAGGGCCGGATTGTCGAAGTGGGACGCCACGACGAACTGCTTGCGCTCGATGGCTACTACGCCAGCCTCTACCAGAAGCAACAACTGGAAGAGGAGCTCACGGTCGCGGGATAAGGCCGCGAGTGGGTGGGCCGGCAGGTCAGCAAGTCAGCGAGTCAGCAGGTCAGCAAGTTAGCAGATTGGCAAGTCAGCAATTCAGCGAGGCGAGCCGATGTGCAGGCCAGCGAGTCAGCAGGCGCGGTGCGGCTCGCGGGCCGGTGCTTCCCAGCAGGTTCAGGCGGTCCAGCCTGACCCTGAAGCCGCATCAGTCGCCGCCTCGGCGCGATCCGCGGCTGTCGACGCAGGCCGTCGCATGGTGAGCGCCCGCGGCAAAGCGGGGTTGACATTCGGGCCAACACTCGGATCTCTCGCTACTTCGCGCCAGGCGTCGCGCACATTCCTCACACAGTCGATGGCATGCTCAAACCTGGCCTTCGAAGCCGACTGCGATGCCTGCAGGATCTGAGCGAAGATCGCCGCATAAAACTCGCTTAGCGACTGCGCGGGCCGTCCCCCGACATCCATGCGCAGCCGTGCCTGCAGATGGATGATGATGTCGAGCGCGCGCTTCACGGCTACCCTGCGGGCGTTCGCGTCGCCCCGCTCCACGGCGGCGATGGCCGCGTAGAGAAAGCGGATGATGCCGTCGTAAAGCGCGACCACAAGGTCGACAGCCGATGCGCCTTCCAGCGCGTGTTCCCGGTAAGTTGTCATTTCGATGCGGTCCCTCAGCCGTTCAAATTCTGGTCATAGCCCGTGATCGCCGAGTAGAGCTCGTTCATGCCGTTCAGCTCGGTCGGCAGCTCCTGCAAGATCTGGTTGGCCTGGTTCAATTCCGTGGTCAGGCTCGATTGCTGGGCCGAGATATAGCTCTGTTCCTTCGTAATCTCCGCGTTGAGCGTCGATTCGGTGCTGCTGTTGGAGTTTTCGGCCAGCGCCAGAATGCCTGTCGAGGAGCTTGTGCCGGCATTGGTCAGCATGTTGTTGAACGTCTGCCCCCAACTGTTCGCGTTTTGAAAGAAGCCGGTTACGCTCGAATAGTCGGTGTTAAGCACCGAATCGAGGGAATTGGCGTCGAAGGTGAGCGAGCCGTCGTTGTTCACGCTGATGCCGAGCGCGGTCAGGCTGTTGATGTCGGAGGAAGTGTTGTAGTTTAGCGACGTGCTGGTGGGGCTGGTCGTGTCCACGATGTTCGAGGTCACGGTCAGCGCCCCGGCCGCGCCATTCGTGCCGGAGGTGAGGGTCAGCCCGGTCCCGGCCTGATCCAGTGCCGCCGAGACACCGGATAAGCCGTTAATGGCGCCTATAAGCCCGGAGAGGGTGTTGTCCGACGAATCGAGGGTGATGGTCTGCGCCGCACCGGCGCCCACCTGGATGATCAGGGAGCCGGAGAGCGTATCGTCCGCGCCCGCCACTGCGCCCAGGGTGCCGCTATCTTCCGTGGTGCTGGTGTAGCCGTTCGGGTCCGAGTAACTGAGCGGCGTGGGCGCGGTAGCCGTAATCGCCGATGTCACGGCCAACGCGCCATTGGCGCCCGCCGTCTGCGAGGTCAGGGTCAGAGTCGACCGTCCACTGCTGGTGGCAATGGCGGCCGTCACCCCGATATTGGCGGCGTTGATGGCGTCCGCAAGGCCAGAGAGAGTATTGGGGGTGGAGGAGTCGCCGACATTGACGATTTGCGCCGTTCCGGTGCCCACCTGAATCGTGATGGAGCCGGACAGCGTCGTAGCCGCGGTGGCGGAGATCGAATCCAAAGAACCGTTGGGATTCTCGGTATTCAGGCCGCTCAGTAGCTGCTCCTGCAGCAAGGAAAGCGTGGGTGAGCCAAACAACGGCTCGGCATTGCCCGAGCTGTCGTGCCCTTCCTGGGTGTTGATGGCGCTGATCAGCGAGTTGTAGTCGGTGACGAACTGGTTGACTGTGCTCTCGACGCCGGAGTTGTCGTTGGCGATGACCACCTGCACCGGTTCGAGGCTGCCGCCGGACTGCTGCGCGCTGAGCGCTAGCAACTGGAAAGTGACGCCGGGAATGAGATTGGCGACCGTGTTGGAGGCGCTGGTGAGGGCCACTCCGTCCACCGTCAGGCTGGCATTCGCGCCTGTCACGGAGGAGGTGTAGTTCAACGCAGTGCTGCTGTCCGTAATGCTTGAATTGACGGTCAGCGTTCCCGCCGAGCCGGGCGTCTGGGAATAGAGTTGAAGGCTCGAGGTGCCGTCGCTGTTGGTGACAATGGAGGCCTGGACCCCCTGCGTCGTGAAGTTGGTATTGATGTAACTCTCCAGGTCGGAGAGTGTCGTGCCGCCCTCGGCCGTGCTCACGTCGCTCATATCGATCGGTATCGCCGTTCCGCTGCCCACCTGAATCGACATTGATCCCGAAAGCGCATCGCTGAGGCTCGCGACCGGCGAAAGCGTACCCGTCGAATTCGCGCTGCCGGTGCCCGCCGTGCCGGTGTAGCTGAGCGTGTTGGGTACGGAGGCGGCGAGGGAATTGGCGCTGACGGCGATGTTCCCATTGGCCCCCGATGTGTCCGAAACCAGGCTTAGCCGCGAGCCCGTCGCGTCGGTGAGTACGCTCGCGGAGATGCCCACGCCGGACTCGTTGATCGCGGCCGCGAGGCCGGACAGCGTGTTGTCGGAGGAGTTCAGCGTGATGGTGCGCGCGGTGCCGTTGCCCACCCGCAGCGTGACCGACCCGCTCAGCGTGTCGGCGGTGTTGACAATTTCGGCCAAGTAGCCGCTGGAGGTCTGAGCCAGGTTGCTAACGGCGACTGAGTGGGTGCCCGCCGTCGCCGAAGAAGAGGCCCCCGTAAGCTCCAGCACGCCCGTGTCGGAGCTCGAGCCCTCCTTTTGCGCCAGAATCCCCTGAAAGTCGGTGAGCGAACTCATGTCATTGGAGAGATTGGAGAACAGCGTGCCGAGACTCGAAATCGCCGTGTCCTGGCTCTCCAGCGAGGTCAACTGGTTTTTCCAGGGCGTTTCGACATTCTGGAGATTGCTAACGATCTCGGCCACGGTGGAGCTCACGTTGAACCCCGCACCGCTGGTGGGCGACCCGAAATTCAGTCCGACTGTGCCCATTTAATCCTCCATCGAAAACTGATGCAGCCTGTGAACCAACTGGCGCGCAAGCTGGATTAAGGAATTCTCATGACCGCGAGTGAATTGCACTCAAGCAAAGAGGGGCGTCCGGCGGACACCCCTCTTTGGCTATCGGCATTTCTGCCTATTGGTTTACTCCACCCCAGCGGCGAAGACCTGCCGCCGGGGACCCCGGATTACTGCAGCAGCTTGGTGACTTCCTGCTGTACACTGTTGGCCTGCGCCAGGGCGGAGATGCCGGTCTGGCTCAGGATTTCGTACTTCGACATATTGGAGCTGGCTTGCGCGTAGTCGGTGGCCTGAACTGCGTTCTGGGCCGACTGCACGTTTTCCTGCTGCGTGGAGATGACCTGGCTGACGGCGTTCAGCGTGTTGATCTGAGCGCCGACATAGCCGTCCTGTGCGGCAACATCGGTGATGGCCGAGTTGAGAGCGGTCAACGCCGTTTGCGCATCGGACTCTGTGGACAGATCAGTTGCCGCCAGCGACACACCGGCGTTGTCGGAGTAGCTGATGGTGGCCACTCCGCCTGTGCCGTTGGTGTCAGAAGCCGGCGTGGCCGCCGCTGCTAAGCCGGTGGCAACGTCGCCCAATGGAGCCGCCAGGTCTTCATTAACCCCGGCAGTATAGTAGGTTCCCGCGGTGTAGGAGCCGGTGCCGGTGATGCCGTTGGTGGTAATCGTCGCCTTGGTCAGCGATTCGATGTTGCCAGTTGCCACGTTGACCGAGACGCCATAGTTGCCGGTGTTGATTGCGGTCTCCAACTGGGTGACGGTGTTTACGCCCGCGCCCAGCGTGATGGATTTGCCGTTAATGGTCATCGTGCCGCCGGTGAGGGTCAGCGCGCCGTTGGCGCCGAGAGTGCCATTGACGCCAGGGAGATTGGCGGCGGCATTGGCTGCGCCGGCTACACCGGAGCCAAGACCGGAGATCTCGATACCGGTATCGGTGCTGTGGCCTGCTCCCGCTGCCACCACAGCCGCGGTTCCAGCTTGCGTCGCGGTCGTGAAGGCGGCTGTCAAGCCCAGCCCCGCGCCATTGATGGCATCGATCAGACCCCCGACGGTGTCGGAATAGTTGGTGCCTGTACCGACGCTAATCACCTGGGTTTGACTGGTAATGGCTCCCCCGGCTCCAGCTGACAGGTAGTTGACGTCGATACTTGTGACGCCACCTGTGTTTACAAGTGCATCGCTTGTCGTGGCCAGTGTGCCGGTCTTCGACAGGTCGATGAAAGCGTTGTTGGCGCCGGTGCTGTATGCCATGGTGCCGCCGGAGTCGCCAACGTTGGAGGACGACAGCGTGCGGATGTTGAGAGCGTCGATCGCCGAGCCGGTGGTTGAAGAGTCGCCGGTATAGATGTTGGTGTTGGAGTTGAAAACGGCCTGATTGTTGTAGGTGGTCGTCGAGCCGATGTTGGAGATTTCCGACAGGATCGACTGGTACTCCTGGTTGGCGGCCGTATCCTGGCTGGAGTTGAGGGTGCCGTTGGAGGCTTCGGTAGCCAGCGTTACGGCCCGGTTGAGCAGGGTTGTGACCTGCGAGAGGGCGCCATCGGCGACCTGCAACAGACCCACGCCTTCCTGCGCGTTGGTTACCGATTGTGTGAGCGCCGTCTGGTTAGCCTCAAGGCCGTCGACCAACGAGAGGCCGGCAGCGTCATCCGCGCCGGAGTTGATCTTGGATCCCGAAGACAACTGTTGCAGCGTCTTCGACAGGCTGTTGTTGGTGTTGGTCAGGTTATTCTCCGCATACACCGCGGAGAGGTTGTTTAAGACACCCAGGGACATGGGGTTCTCCTTGTGGATGCGGTGATTTGCGGATCCAATGCCGGATGCGCATCCCTGTGTATGGCCCTGGGTTGCTGCTCGCGGTCTGGAGCCGACGCATCTGGCCCCTTTTTCGGCGCGGCCGTTATGGACTTTACGTTTACGCATTTTGTGTCCTGCCGGGGACACTTCTGTTCCATTTGTTTTGTTTTTTTAACCTTTATTGACGTCTGCCGATAAGTTGCGCGAAGGAGATGGGGCGATGATCGAACTGACACGGCTGAACGGCCGTCCAATGGTGGTGAACAGCGATCTGATCAAGACTGCCGAAGCTTCTCCGGACACGATGCTGACGCTGATTAACGGAGAGAAGCTGATTGTCCGCGAGGAGATCGCCGAAGTGGTGGAGCGAATCCTGGTCTATCGCGCGCGTCTGCTGGCGGTGGTGGCCCGGCGCTTGCACCACTTCGGCGATCTGGAGCGCGCCGCGGCGCTGGCCAGCCTGGATGCCGCGGAGCAGCCGGCCGCGCCGCAAAAACCGAAGCCGGATGCCGACACCGAGCGGTAGAAGCTGCGCTGCCGCCCTAGTTTTTTCAGGAGCCGCACATGGACAAAGCGAGCATCGGCGGAGCCGTTCTGGCCATCGCCGGCATCATCGCGGGATTGCTGATCGAAGGCGGCAATGTGGGCCAGATTCTGCAGCCCACGGCGGCGCTGATTGTCTTCGGCGGCACGTTGGGCGCGGTGTTGCTCCAGTTCCCGCTGACCACGGTCGCGGCCGCCTTCCGGAGCCTGACGCATGTTTTTGCCGCGCCACGCAAGCACGAAGCGCAACTGATTCGCCAACTGGTGGCATTCGCCAATAAAGCGCGCCGCAACGGCGTGGTTTCTCTTGACGCCGATCTGCAGACCATCGAGGACCCGTTTCTTAAGCAGACCCTCATGCTGGCGGTTGACGGCACCGAGCCCGCGGAACTGCGCAAGATCATGCATGTGAGCCTCGAATCCATCACGGAAGACGAGGAGCGCCTGCCCGCTGTGTTTGAATCCGCCGGAGGCTTCTCGCCCACCATTGGCATCCTGGGCGCCGTGCTCGGGCTCATCCAGGTGATGCAGCATCTCGACAATATCGCGGAAGTGGGCCGCGGGATCGCGGTGGCCTTCGTTGCCACCATTTACGGCGTGGGCATCGCCAATCTGTTCTTCCTGCCGTTTGCGGGAAAAATGCGGCTGCGCATCCGCAATGGGCATCGCCGCCGCGAGATGATGCTGGAGGGCGTGATCTCCATTCTCGAAGGCATGAACCCGCGTATGCTGGAGATCAAGCTTGCTGGTTTCCTCGACGACACGAATCGCGAACAGAAGGAGCGCGCCGCTTGAATCCCCGCGTGCCTCGCAGCCGCGTCGGCCATGACCGCTGGCTCGTTTCTTACGCCGACTTCATCACCCTGATGTTTGGATTTTTTGTGGTGCTCTACGCCTTTGCCAGGGCCGACCAGAAAAAGCAGGCGCAGGTTTCGCAGGCAATCGACACTGCATTTCGCTCGATGGGAGTCTTCTCTGACCGTGCGAGCAAGTCCGCAGGCTCGGCGGGGGCAGGGGAAACAGCCGCGCCCGCGGAGGTCGTGATGGGAGAAGACGTGCGCACCCCGGCGCAGGTCAAGGACGATCTCGATCGCATCCGGCGCGATCTGGCAGCGACCCTGTCGAAACAAGTGGCCGAGCACACGGTTTCTCTCGAGATGGGCCGCGATGGGCTGGTCATCAGCCTGCGCGAGGCCGGGTTCTTCGACTCCGGCTCTGCCGCGCCCAAGCCGGAGGCTCTGCCCACGCTGCGCCTGATCGCGGCCAAGCTGGGCGCAAGTCCCTACGATTTGCGCATCGAGGGGCACACCGACAATGTGCCAATCCACAACGCCGAGTTCGACTCGAACTGGGAACTTTCATCTGCGCGCGCCACGCGCATCGCGCGCCTCTTTCTGGAAATGAAGGCCATACCTCCCGACCACCTTTCGGCTGCCGGATACGCCGAGTACCATCCCGTGGCCAGCAACTCGACGGCGGCCGGCCGCGCGGAAAACCGCCGCGTGGATCTCGTCGTTTTGCCTCGCGCAAAGATCAACTTTGGCGCGCCCGCATCGCCTGGGCCCACGGGCGCGTGGCGCAAGGTCACGGACGGGGAGTAGCGGAGTTGGCGGAGTTGGCCGCGCTGCGCGCGCGTCAGCGGTGTTCGCAAGGCAGCGAATCAGCGGGTCAGCAGTTAGCGAGTTAGTGACTCGACGTCACTCGACCCCCAGCACCTTCACGATCACGCGTTTGCGGCGTTGGCCGTCGAACTCGGCGTAGAAGACTCGCTGCCACGTGCCCAGATCCAGCTTGCCGTTGGTCACGGGCAGGGTGGTCTCGTGATGCAACAGGAGCGACTTCAGGTGCGCGTCGCCGTTGTCCTCTCCAGTTCGGTGGTGTTTGTAATCGGGCCGCGCGGGGGCAAGCTCTTCGAGCCACTTGCCTATATCCTCGATAAGGCCGCTCTCGAGGTCGTTGACGTAAATCGCGGCCGTAATGTGCATTGGCGAGACGAAGCATAAGCCGTCCTTTACGCCGCTGCGCCGCACAATTTGCTCCACCTCGTCGGTGATGTGCACCATCTCCCGCCGCTTGCGTGTCTCAAAGACCAGATATTCCGTGTGACTCTTCATAAAGTGCTCCTCGCCTGCGCCTGAACGCATCGCGCCGCCTACCGCTATCCTAAGGTAGCCGTGAAGTCCCGCCGCCGATCCGAAGCCGCTGCGCGTCTGCGCCGCATGCACGCTGATTTGATGCGCGCGTATGGCCCGCAGCACTGGTGGCCCGCGAAGACACCGTTTGAGGTGATCCTGGGCGCGTATTTGACGCAGAATACCGCGTGGAAGGTGGTGGAGCGCTCGCTCGAGAATCTGCGCGCGGCAGGCGCGCTCACGCCCGAGGGCCTGCGCGCGATTCCACTTGCCAGGCTGCGGCGGCTGATCCGGCCGTCCGGCTTCATCACGCGCAAGGCGCCCGCGCTCAAGGCGTTCGTGGCGATGCTCGATACGGATTTCGGGGGCTCGCTCGAAGCGCTGGACACGATGCCGACTGCGGCGCTGCGTCAACGCCTGCTCGATCTACCCGGCGTGGGCCCTGAGACGGCCGACGCGATCCTGCTCTACGCGTTCGGACATGCCGTACCCGTGGCGGATGAGTATTTGCGGCGCATCGCCGAGCGCCACAGGCTTCTCGCGCCGACGGGCCGAGGGCGCAAGCCGTACGATTCCCTCGTCGAACTCACGCGGGACGCATTTGCTGGCGATGGGCCGGCCGGGCACGCGCAACTCTACAACGAGTTCCATGCATTGACCGTGGCCGTGGGCAAGACGCACTGTGGGCGGACAGCGCGGTGCGAGGGTTGCCCGCTGGCTGCGGATCTTCGCCATTCGTTTTGAGGCCGCGGCGCGGAATCGCTCTCAGCTTTCAGCCTTCAGCCTCCAGCTTTTCCTTCTGTCCCAAATCAAACGAGTTGCGGCAGAGTTAAGTATCCGCTAATGGCTGACGACTGACAATTCAAAGCTGAAGGCTCGGACCTGAAAGCTGTAATCTGGTTGCATCATGAGTCCAACTCCACAGCAGCCTCAATTGAATGTTGCCCAGACCGCCGATTACCGCGAGTCCTATGCAAACAGCGTGCAGGTGCGCGTGAGCGTGTGGGACTTCCAGCTTGTCTTCGGCCTTGCGTCCAGTGACAGCCCTGAACAGGTGACCATCCGCAACCACCAGGCCATCTTTCTGAGCCCGCAGCAGGCCAAGGCCTTGTGGAACGTGCTGGGCCAGAATCTTAGCCAATACGAGCAGGCCTTCGGAACCTTGAACCTGGAGCCGCAGACCCAGAATTTTCCGCGTGGGCCGGTGAACTAGGCGGCGGCGCATCGCACCGCAGGAGCGAGCCCTTGCGCTTGAACGGAATCCTGAAACCGCGGCTGGACCGCCCGCTGCCTCTCTGGATGATTTTTCCAGTGATCTTCGCGGCTCTGTACGCCAGCCACTTTACGCTGCTGCGCATTCCTTATTACTGGGACGAGGCGGGCTACTACATCCCCGCGGCATGGGATTTTTTCCGCACCGGCTCGCTCATCCCGAGCTCCACACTCACCAATGCCCATCCACCGCTGCCCAGCATTTACCTGGCGCTGTGGTGGAGGATGTCTGGCTATTATCCCGAAGTGACGCGCGAAGCCGTGCTGATGGTAGCCGCACTGGGGCTTCTCGCCGTGTGGCGGCTGGCGATGCGCCTAGTGGGGGCCCTGTCCGTCGCCTTCTGGACGGTGCTGCTGACGGGCCTCTACCCCATCTGGTTCGCGCAGAGCTCGCTTGCTCAGGCGGACATTTTTGCCGCCACGTGTTCACTGTGGGGATTGGTGTATGCGCTTCCCATCCGCGGCCGCGTGCCCTGGGCCGCTGCGCTGTGGTTCTCCGCCGCCGCTCTGTCGAAAGAGACCGCCATCGTCATCCCGCTGACGCTGGCTGCAGTCAACCTGGCGGAGGGATTCCGGTTCTCCACCCCACGGACCCCGGCTCTTCGAGTCTCCCATCCGCGGGGGCCCCGGTTCGGCGCTTCGACGCGGGACCGGCTGTGGCGCGAAGCCGCATGGCTTTGCGCCTGTGTGCTGCCATTGACCGGCTGGTACGCCTATCACTACGCCAAGACCGGCTTCCTCTTTGGCAATCCCGGGTTCGTGCGCTACAACGCCGAGGCTACGCTTACGCCACTGCGCATCGTGGCCGCGTTCGGCCATCGCGTTCTTCAACTGACCGCGCACATGAACCTGTTTGTGCCGGTGGGGATGGCGTTCGCCGCTCTGCTGCTCAGTCCGCGCCCCGATGCCGAAGGCCACGACCGCGCTACGCTCGCGCCGCCGGTTTTGTTGCGCATCTTTTTGTTGCTTCTGGCCAACGCACTGCTCTTCAGCGTGCTGGGCGGCGCGCTGCTTACGCGCTATCTGCTGCCCATGTATCCGCTGGTGCTGCTGGTGGCCGTTAGCACCTTTTACCGCCGCGTGCCGTACTGGCACGGCCTGGCGCTATTGTCCGCAGCGGCCTTCGTGGTGGGTCTATTCATCAATCCACCGTATGGATTTGCTCCGGAGGACAACCTGGCCTACGCGCGCGTGGTGAGGATGCACCAGGCCGGCATCGCAGAACTGGCCAGGACCTATCCCGGCGCTGCGGTGCTCACGGCCTGGCCCATGACCGATGAACTGACCCACCCCGAGCTCGGCTACGTGAAGCAGCCCTGGGATGTGGTTGCCATCGACGACTTTTCCGCTGCGCAGATCGGCCGCGCCGCACAGGAGCCGCAGGCATACTCCGCCGCGCTCGTCTTTTCCACCAAGTACGATCCTTCGTCGCCACTCGTGAAGCTTGGCGGCGAAGCACTCGACGAACGTTACTTCGGCCTGCACCACGATCTGCCGCCGGAGATGATCGCCCAGCAGCTCGGCGGAACGATGGTGTGGAAGCGCGACGACGACGGCATGTGGATCGCGCTGATTCGCTTCAACCACCCGGTTGAGGCGCGGCTGGAGGAAGATGTGTTCAGAGGAATCAGCCGCCGGCGTTGAACGCGCTGCGCGCCGCATCACCGTGTGGGCCCCACAGCGATCTCTCGCAGCTTGAGATACACGGCATTCGTCCATCCGAAGCCGATCACGTTCTGCGAATAGCCCGCGCTGACGGCCACTTGCGCATTGCCCGCAACTACGTTGTACTTTTCGCGAATGGTGCCGTCGGCGGCAAATCCGGCGTCGACGGTGGAGTCGAAGTGGCGCGCAATGCGCTGGGCATCGGCATGGAAGCCCATGGCATCGAGTCCGGCGACAGCGATCCAGTTTGTCGGAGCCCAGCCGTAGGGCTCATCCCACTGCAGGCCGGTGTTTGTATTGCTCGTGGATAATCCGCCTGGCCGCTCAAAGAGACTCAAGCCACCTCCATCGCGTTGGCTTCTTCGCGCGTAGCGACTCCGGCCCAAAGCGGATAGAGCGAAGTGATGAACGCGTAGGTAGAGGGCTTGCCGCGGACGAAATCGTAATCCGCGAATACGCCAAGTTTCGGCTGCCACAGGTAGCGCTCGATGGCGGCCGCACGGGCGTTGGCGCGCCGATCCCAGAGGCGCGCATCCTGTGGCCTTCCCAGCAGATGCGCAAAGTGCGCCATATCGCGCTCGTACCGGTAGAGCAAGCTGTTGAGACAGACCGGTGCGTAGTGATGCGTAGCGCCGGAGAAGGGACCGAAACGGTCGCTGGTATCGAAGCCAGACTCTCGCATGGCACGATCGCCCTGGTAGAAGTCGCGGGTGAGCCGGTAGCCACGAAACCACGCACGGGCGCACACCACGCTGGCATGGACGTCGCAACTGACCTGCTTCAGGCGGGCGGCTTCGGTGGCGTCAGGATGCTCAGAGCCTTTAAGCAGAAATCCAGCGGCTTGAGGGACGGGGTGCTCGACGAGGGATCGGATCACATCGGAGTAATAGGTGCTGTCGTCAGCCATTTCTGGGACTGGCCCGGAGCCGTAGTCGAAATATCGCGCGAGGCCTGTACGACCTGCCTGATGTTCGGGCCGCGTCCACGTCGAATAGTCCTGAGCGGCAACTCTATAGGCGTGGGCCAGCCAATTTCTGGCCCACGTGCGTCCTTGGGGGTTTGCGGGAAAGCTGGCCGGATCCTCATACACGGTGCGGATCATGGAGGTGAGAAACGGCGGTTGCGAGCGCGTGAGGTAGTAGGTGCGGTTAGCGTTGAGCACCGCTCCATAATGCTCGACTTCAAAGAGGAAGTCGTCGACGATGCCTTTGGCCAGCGCTTCGCGGTGATCGGCTTCCAACCCAAGAAGGATGAAGTAGCTATCCCAGCCGTACATCTCGTTGAAGCGGCCTCCGGGAACGACGTAGGGGTTGGGCAGGTAGAGGAGACCCGGCGCGGGCAATTCTTCGGGGTGCACATCGCCGAGCTTCTCGATGCGACGGGGCAAAGGGAGGATCCGGAGGTGGCATCGTAGCGCGGCCGTAGCGACTTCGGGCGGCGTGGTGAATCCGTCGGGCAGATAAAGGACGGGGACAGCCGCAATCTTTGTGTCGGCGAGAGCCTGGCAGTCTATAACGGAACGCGTGAGCGAGTCCCATGAAGCATGGATGTAGCGGAGGGTCGCCTGCGGATCGGGTACGGCCGGAACAGGAGCCTGGGCACGGGGCGCTGCAATCGCAGCAAAGAATAGCAAATGAGACAGTTTCATTCCGACTCCAAGACAGACGCGCGAATTCCTGGAGTGTAACGCACGGCGCAAAGAATTTGCGCGGTGCGGGAACAGTTTGGCTATGCACGGTGTCTACACAAGCACAGTGGTACCGAATGGGATGATCGGAGGGCCGTAAGACCCGCCCCACGCCGCAGGCCGCGCCACCCAGAGGGTACCCGGCGGCCTGGACGCATGCGCCCACTTGAGCCTTCCGCCTCCCGGACGGCGCGGCTGAATTGAAGTCAGGGGCCCGTTGGCAGACCCCGAGGGAGGCGGCCATGTTTGAAGACTCTACGTTCGAAACCATGGGCAGAATCCACACCCGCAGCCGGGGCTGGATGATGGCGACGTTTGCCTTCAACTCCTCCATCCTGCTCGCGCTGGTGATCATCCCAATCCTCCACCCAGAAATGCTGCCGCAGCTCACGAGCGCAATCATGATGGAAGCGCCGCCGACGCAGGCTGACGAACCCAAACCGGTGGCGAGGCCGGAGCACGCGACGCCGGCGCGGTTAGAGATGCACGGCGGTGTCCTCGTGGTGCCCTCGAAGATTCCGAAAGATCCTTATATTCCCGGCAAGCCGGAGGAGCCTGCGCCTGACACCGTGGCCGCCTTGGGCGACGGTGGACCCGGCCCGGGTAATCCGCTAACCGGACGCGGCACGCATCCTGACGTGCGTCCGGCGGTGATGCCAAAGCCGCACGTCTCCTCGGGCGTCATGGAGGGGATGCTGTTCCACAAGGTCGTTCCAACGTATCCTGCCGTGGCACAAGCCGCGCGCGTCTCAGGCACGGTGGTTCTGCAGGCCACGATATCGCGCAGCGGGACCATTGAGAATCTGCGCGCGGTGGGCGGCCCCGTGCTGTTGCGGCAGGCGGCGCTCGATGCCGTGAAACAGTGGCGCTACCGGCCGTATATGCTCAACGGCCAGCCGGTAGAGGTGGAGACCACTGTGGACGTGCAATTCACACTGGATTGAGGCGTCTGCGGCTGGCGCGCGCCAACCCTCACGGGCGACAATGGCTTCTGCCATGAGACAACCGAATCGCCGTGAGTTTCTAAGGGCAGCGTCAGCCGCCACGGGTGCAACTCTGACCGCGCCCAATCTTCTGCGCGCTAGTGCGCAGGGACTAGCGCCCACGCGGGTCTTCATCGGATCGCTGGCGCCCGACGGGATCCTGGCCTATGACTGGGATCCAGTTAGTGCGACGCTGACGCCCGTGGGCGTGGCCGCCAAAGTTCCCAAAGTTGCGTGGTTGGATTTCGCGACCTATGGCCCCGATCACAATTTCATCTTCGCGGCCTCAGAGCTGGGCAGATTCAACGGCAAGCCAACAGGTGAAGTTTCCAGTTTTTGGCTTGAGAGTGGGATGCTGCATCCGCGGTCGGCGCGCAACTCGGCGGGCACTGGAACGTGCCATGTAGCGGTGGACCGGACGGGCCGCATGCTGCTCGCCGCCGATTACACCGGCGCGAGCGCGGCCAGCTTTCGCATCGAGGACGGCAAGCTGAGCGAAGCCGTGTGGACCGAGCATTACACGGAACACGGTCCGAATCCTGACCGTCAGCAAACCGCCCACGCGCACTTTGCGTCGTTTTCGCCCGACAATCGTTTCGCCTATATCAATGACCTGGGCGGCGACTGCATCCATATTTACAGGGCCCATCCGGCCACGGCGCAGATGACGCCGACGGGCACTTATCACGGAGCGCCGGGATCGGGGGCGCGGACGCTGCATTTCCATTCGAATGGCCGCACGGCCTACTGCATGAACGAGCTGGTGTCGACGGTGGACGTGCTGGAGTGGCACCAGGCCGATGGGAACCTGACACTTGTGAATCGCATCGACCTGCTGCCCGCGGACTACCACGGCCCCACGCGCGGGTGCGACACGGTGATCAGCCGCGACGGCCGCTTTGTCTACTTCGCCAACCGTGACGACAATTTTCTGTATGCGTTCCGCGCCGACGCGAAGACCGGCAGGCTGACACCGATGAAGCGCTCGAACTGCGGAGGCAAGACGCCGCGCAACTTCACGCTCGATCCCACGGAGCGCTGGATGCTGGTGGCGAATCAGGATTCGAATCTGATCAGCGTGTTTGCGCGCGATCCTGAAACTGGCGTTCTGTCCGATGAGGTGAAGAGCAGCGTGGAGGCGGAAGCGCCGATGCGGATTCTGTTCCTGTAGGTGCAGTGGGCTGGTTGGGCTTCGAGTCTTGCTATCCCGGGTCCCCAAAAGCGAAGGTCCCGGGGCACTCGGCGTTCAGGGCTCGATCCGAATGCACTTTCCAAAGATTCCATTCGTTCCGATCCATCCATTCACCAATCCGCGATTGTTTCCGATCTGGAAACGTCCGCCATTGATCGCTTTTACGAGGTGCAGATACTCGTTCCCGCGCACCTTACAAAGCACGATGTCTCCGACCGAAAGAGTGGAACAATCGACCGGCGCGACAGTGCACAGTTGGCCCGATTCGATCTTTCCCTTCATGGAGGCACCTCGCGGGCGAAAGGAGACAGTCTCTCCCGTCTGGAGCTTTTGGATGTAGTGTGCGGCCCAACCCATAATCTTCCCTCCAAGGGCTCCTGCTCTCCGGTGGCTTTTTCCTTACGCGGCCTGAGTTTCGCCTTTCAACTGCTCGGCCTGGTAGTGGGCGATGAGCGCGTCGACGATGGGCTGCAGGCGGCCCTGCATCACGAGGTCGAGTTGGTGCAGCGTGAGGCCGATGCGGTGGTCGGTGACGCGGTTCTGCGGGAAGTTGTAGGTGCGAATCTTTTCGCTGCGGTCGCCGGAGCCCACCATCTGCTTGCGTTCCTTGGCTAGCTCGGCCTGCTGCTTCTCCATCTCCATTTCGTATAGACGTGAACGCAGCACGCGCATGCCCTTCTCGCGATTCTTGATCTGCGATTTCTCGTCCTGGCAACTGACCACGGTGTTAGTCGGCAGGTGGGTGATGCGTACGGCGGAGTAAGTGGTGTTCACTGACTGGCCGCCGGGACCGGAAGAACAGAAGGTGTCGATGCGGATGTCCTTGGGCTCGATCTTGATGTCGACTTCCTCGGCCTCGGGAAGCACGGCAACGGTGACGGCGGAAGTGTGCACGCGGCCCTGCTGCTCGGTTTCGGGCACGCGCTGCACGCGATGCACGCCCGACTCCCACTTGAGCTGCGAGTAGACGCGGTCGCCTTCGATGATGGCGATGACTTCCTTGTAGCCGCCGATGCCGGACTCGGAGAGCGACAACACCTCGACCTTCCAGCGCTTCTGCTCGGCAAAGCGCGTGTACATGCGGAAGATTTCGGCCGCAAAGAGCGAGGCCTCGTCGCCGCCAGTGCCGGCGCGTATTTCGAGGATGATGTTCTTCTCGTCATTGGGATCCTTGGGCAACAGCATTACCTTGAGCTCTTCTTCAAGGGCCTGTTCGCGCGGTTCGAGGGCGGCAATCTCCTCCTGCGCCATGGCGCGCAGGTCGGCGTCGGTTTCAGCCAACATGGCGCGCGCGTCGGCCAGGCCCTGGCGGACTTGCTTGAGCTCGCGGTACTTTTCCACGGGAGCTTCAATTTCGCGCACCGTTTTGGCGATCTTCTGGTATTTTTCGTGGTCGCTGACGACCTCGGGCAGGGCGAACTGCGATTGCAAATCGTTGTAATGCTGCTCCATTTGTTCCAGGCGATCGATCATGTTTCTTCTCCGGCCACTGCGTGGCGGCAGACTCTTGGATGCTTGTTGCTGTCAGGGAGGCGCAGAAGGAGTGTTTGCGGCGGGCGCCGCTAGAAGAGGGCCGGGATGGGCTCGCGGAGGGTCATTGCAATTCTCATTTTAGCGCGAAACGGACCCGGTTGAACCGCCTTACATCCCGCCTTTGCCGAGCAGGATACCGATGCCATAGGTAACGGCGCCTTCGACAGCGCCAACGACGGTCATTTCGAGGCCGGAGGACCACCAGGAGCGAACGGTGATAAGCGACTTGGCGGCGCCGACGGCAAAGTGCGCGGCGAGCGAGATGATGGCCGCGGCGATGACCGCGGGGATACCCTGCATGAAGAAGAAGGGGATGACGGGGATAATGGCGCCGACGGCCGTCGAGAGCGCGCCGGAGCTGGCCGAAACGAGGGGGTTGGCCAGAGCCTCTTCGCTGGAGCCGAGGCGCTCGGCGGCAAGCGCGCGCAGCAACTGCTCGGGGTCGCTGGCAATGTGGTTGACCATGTGAAGCGCATCTTCTTCGGGAAGGCCCTTCACCTGGTAGTAGAGCGAGAGAAGCTCGCGAGCTTCGGGGCCGTTCATCTGGATGGCTTCGCGTTCGCGGGCGATCTCGGCGTGGTAGATCTCGCGCTCGCTCTTGGCGGCGAGATACGCACCAGAGCCCATGGAGAGCGCGGAGGCGATCATGCCGGAGAGGCCGGCGAGGAGGACGTACTTGGGGTCGCCGGCGGTGGCGCCGGAGACGCCGGAGACGATGCCGAAGATGGCGCCCAGGCCGTCGTTGACGCCGTAGATGGCATCACCGATCCATGCGCCGGGCTGTTTGCGCCCCTGGTTGCGCTTGGCCAGCATCTCTTCGAGCACGGCCTTGGCGTCGATTTTGGGCGCGCCGCCGGGGGCGGTGTAGTGGCCGCGGATGAGCGAGCCCAACTCGCGGTAGTGGTCCCTTTCGTCCTGAATGACGTGCTCGAGGATGGCGATCGAACCCTCGTCGCCGAGGGCCTTGAGCTGCTCTCCGTAGCGGGCGATGTCGCGGCTCTCCTCGATCTCAAGGCGGCGCAGGGCCATGCGCATGCCGCCGGCGCGGTTGGCCAGCGAATCGGCCTGACCGCCGGGACCCCCGGTGTAGACAGGTTGGGCTCCGCCGAGTTCCTTGATGCGGCCTTCCCACAGTGTCGCATGCTCAATTTCGGCCTGAGCCAGATGACGCAGCACTTGCGCCCGCACCGGATCGGGGTCGCGGTCGGCCAGCGTGTTGTAGGTGTGAAAGCCCTCCATCTCGGCTTGCCAGTTGCCCCCAAGGGCGGCAAGGATCTTTTTGGTTCTAGCGCCGCTCAATATGGCAATGGGCATGGGTCGTACCTCGCTCTAAAAAAGAGCATAGCGGAAAGCGCGGCTGGCGAGATAGGGGCGCGGACGCACGGCCGCTGCCGGCGGGCTATGGTCTCCCGTATAGTGTTGTGTGGGCCGGAGAAGACAGATTCCGGAGCAGCGGCGCGGTCGCCTGCGGAAGCCACGGGCCGGGGCACGGGTCATGCCGTCTCATCGCACGCACGAACACCGGGCTTCGAATTGAAGAAGCTTTGAATTTAGGGAAAGCGGGGAACACGTTTATGGCAGCGAGCTCCAAAACCTCGGCGGCGCTTACGTCGCCGGGCTATCTTGTCCCGTTCATCACCGTCACGGCGCTATTCCTGACGTTTGGGTTCATCACCACGCTGAACATGGCTCTGGTGCCGCACCTGCGGTCGATCTTCAAGGTTGGCTACGGTTGGGCAATGCTGGCGGAGTCGGCATTCTTCCTCGCCTACTTCGTCTTTTCCGGGCCTTCTTCAAAGCTGATCGAGTGGGTGGGATACAAGCAGACGATGGTGATTTCGCTCTTCATTCAGGTGGTGGGCTGCCTGTTGTTCATTCCGGCGGCCAAACTGCTCAGCTTCCCGCTCTTCCTTACCGCTTCGTTCGTTGTGGGAGCGGGCGTGACGGCCCTGCAAACCTCCGCCAACCCGTATGCCGCGATTCTGGGCCCGGAGGAAAGCGCGCCAGTTCGGCTCACGCTGGCCCAGGCGTTCAACTCGATTGGAACGACGGTTGCTCCGCTTTTCGCGGGCGCGTTTATTCTGACCGATCCCGACCAGGTCGCGAGCCAAGCGGCAATTGCCAACACCGTCCGCGCCCCTTATCTCGCTATCGCGGGAGCGCTGCTACTACTGGGGCTTGCGGTCGCGTTTTCTCATTTGCCGCCGGTGACGGCGACGCAGGAGTTCCGGCCCGGCAAGGAGGGAGACGCGCTGGCGAGCCGCAGCGTCTGGAGTTACCGGCACACGGTGCTGGGCGCGCTGGGCATCTTTTTATATGTTGGCGTGGAAGTAGGCCTGTTCTCGATCGCGGTGAATTACTTCAAGGCGCAAGGCATGAGCTCACTCAAGACGGCATCGGACGTGGCCTCGCTTTACTGGTTTGGCGCGCTGGTGGGCCGCTTGCTCGGATCGTGGATCCTGACCAAGGTGAAGTCGGGGAAGCTGCTCACTATCTTTGGCTTCTGCGCTTCGGCGCTGCTACTGACCAGCATGTTTTCCTCGGGCAGCGTAGCCATCTGGAGCCTGGTGCTGTGCGGCTTCTTCAACTCCATCATGTTTCCGAACATCTTTGCGCTGGGAATCGCCGGGCTGGGGCCGATGACGAGCAAAGGCTCGGGCCTGATTATGACGGCGATTGTAGGCGGAGCCGTGATTCCCTATCTGCTGGGCAAGGCGGCCGACAGGTTCGGCATCCAGCACGCTTTCGTGATCCCGCTGTGCTGCTATCTCTACATCGCGTGGTACGGGCTGTGGGGATCGAAGCCGGAAAAGGCAGCTGTTAGCTTCTAGCTCTCAGCTTCCAGCTTGATACGGGGCCCTTTGGCGAACGCTGAAGGGCCCTCGTGTTTTCCGCGGACTGGATTTGGGCGTAAGATGAGGGCCGATTTCCAGCGGAGTTATCCGTGAAGCGCAAAGCCAAGCCACGCACGGAAAAGTTAAGCAGCGGGACCTTGCTGATCGCCTTCGCCGCAGCCATCTTCGTGCTGATTCTTTTGTTGCGGATGCTCGTCTTTGTCGCCGGTCACGGGCAGCATCGGTTTCATTGATTCGGCACAGCCCCAGGGCTTCGTTGCGCTTCACCCCAGGTTACGCTCACGAGCTCCCTACGGGAGCTTCTTATCCCGCCCGGCTTGCCACGCTTTGATGAACTTCCAGTGGATGTAGACCGAGTGGTTGAGGTGCAACAATAGACCCTCGCGTCCGTCTAAGAAGCCCAGCCGGAAAAAATAGTTATAGACGAAGGTCGCGGCCGGATTCAGGACCGCATTCCAGAGGAGCGCGGGCAGAGACTTGCTGTCACGGCCCTTTTGATGGAGCAGTTGGGCGATCTCGGAGCTGTAGCGGTTCATGTGCTCCAAGTAGCGGTTCAAATCCGGGTAGGCGTAGTGGAGAATGTCGTGCTTGAGCTTGCCGCGGGGGCCCTCGAACTGCGGCGTCGAGTGGGGACCGACTCCCTCACTGAGCCGCGCCGCGCCGCGCCGGAAGAGGCGCAGCTTGCGGTCGGGATAGAAGCCGCCGTGACGCATCCAGCGGCCGAAGATCAGGTTCAGACGAGGAATCCAGTAGGCGCCGTATTTGGGCTCACGCCCGTCTTCGCAGGCCAGGAGCTGGCGGATTTCGTCCTGCAAGCCGGGAGTGAGTACCTCGTCGGCGTCGAGAAGCAGGATCCAGTCGGAGGTACAGAGACCGAGAGCGAAATTCTTCTGCTCGCCGTGGCCAACGATGGCGTGGTAGGAGGTTTTGGCCCCGAAGGACTGGGCAATCTCAATCGTACGGTCCGTCGATCCCGAGTCGACGACGATGATCTCGTCGGCCCAACGAACGCTCTCCAGAGTGCGGGGAAGGTTGGCCTCCTCGTTCATCGCAATCATGGCTACTGAAAGGGTCTTGCGCATCGAGGCAAGAATAAACCGTCGAGCCGCTGCCGCAGCAACGCCACCGCCGCAATCGGGCAAGGAGTCGGGTTACGGACCGGTTGTGGTCGTTGTGGCAGCTTCCACTTCCGCCCATTCCTCCGCGCTCAACTTCAATTGCGCCGCGGCGACATTCTCCTCAAGATGCGCGACCTTGGACGTGCCGGGAATGGGCAGCAGGACCGGCGAGCGGTACAGCAGCCAGGCCAGTGTGAGCCTGCGGAATTGTAGCGGAATGGCGCGCGGCGATGCGGCCGAGCGCGCGGGCGGCGGGGTGGTCGGGCTTCAGCAGCTTTCCGCCTGCATTGGGGTACCAGGGCAGGAAGCCGATGCCGCGGCGCTCGCAGTAGGTGAGTGTCGTCTCGTGGCGCCGGTCGGCCAGGCTGTAGCGATTCTGGATGGTGACGATGGGGACGATCTTTTCGGCGACCTCAATCTCGGCCGGAATCACCTCGCTGAGGCCGATGTGGCGGATCTTGCCCTGCTCCTGCATGCGCTTGAGCGCGCCGAGCGATTCCTCGAGTGGCGTCCGCGGGTCAATTCTGTGTAATTGGTAGAGCTCGATGCGCTCAAGTTTGAGGCGGCGCAGGCTCATCTCGACACATTGGATCAGATAGCCGGCGCGGCCGACGTACTCGGTCTTTGCGGGGCCCTGGCGCGTGATGCCGCCCTTTGTGGCGATGACCACACCGGGAGGATACGGCGCGAGCGCTTCGCCGATCAGCCGCTCGGCGATCTCGGGACCGTAGGCGTCGGCGGTGTCGATGAGCGTGACGCCCAGCTCGACGGCGCGGCGCAGCACGCAGCGGGCTTCGGCGGCGTCGGCCGGCTCACCCCATGCGCCCTCGCCCACCAGGCGCATGGTTCCGTAGCCGAGCCGGTGTACCGGCAGATCGCCGCCGATGAGAAATGTGCCGCTTAAAGCCGAGGAGAGATTCTGCGAGCTCATCATTCGATTTCGATGCTATCCCTGCCCGCTGCCGTGGGACAATGCCTGCGATAAAGTTCGGTGGCCCAGGGATGCATCGTGGCGTCCCACCCTTTTTCGCATAGAGCGCGAAAAGCATGGTGCGCGGGGCTGCGATGCTTGGAGTGGATGAAGAGGAGATGCCTGGGAACCGCCCAACGGCTACCCGCGTATCCTTGAATGACGGCTGGTAAGGAGAGTCAAGAACATGAGTACCTACACCTATCCCAACGCGGAAGCCATCTTCTACCAGCAATACCATGCGGTGCGCCGCGACGAGGTGGTGGGGATCCTGCTGGCGCTGTTCCTTGGCACGTTTGGGCTGCACCACTTCTATCTGCGGCGCACGGGGCTGGGGATTCTCTATATTTGCTTCTGCTGGACCGGCATTCCGACGATTGTTTCGTTCTTCGAATGCTTCTTCATGCCGGGGCGGGTGCGAGAGTTCAATGCCATCCAGGCGGCAGGGATTGCGGCGTCGCTGGGCATCGCGGTTCCGGGATGGGGCCAGCCGGTCAACGTGACGGTGAACGTTCCGGCGGCGGGTGCGGGACCAAGCTCGGCGATCGGCGCGGCGACATACCCGCCGCCACCAATGCCGGCTGCGGCGCCGGTCGCCCCGGTCGCATCCTGTCTGCGCTGTCAGCGCGCCAACCCGCCAGGCGCGAGGTTCTGTATTGGGTGTGGAGCGGCGCTTTAAGAACCTGGAACAGGGATTAGAAGGTGCGTCGCTCCGGCGGTGCGCTTCTACATGTTCGCGTGGCCAGAGCGCATGGACTCGTTGAACTTCGGCTTGGTGAAGTCGAGCGCGGCATCGAGCATGGTTTGATATTCAGCGGCGCGCGCCATGAGCGCGGGCGTGGCCGCGGCAAACTCGCCGTCGAGCGTCAGTAATCCCTCGCCGGCTTCATCGCCGGCCATGCGCAGCAGGTCGGCCTCAGTGGTGTTCAGGTACTGCGCGTCGCGCGGATCGGCGATCCACACTGGCTTGCCCTCGCCCAGCACGCCCGACAGCCAATAGACCTTGCTGAGCAGGTAGCGCAGCCGCTCCTTATCGTCTGTCTCAGTAAAGATGAACTTCTTTTGCCAGCGGCTATAGTAGCGCGTGGTCACAGGCACGGGCTGGCGATTGCCGGACTTCACGAACTCCAATTGGCCCATGTCCACCGTCTTGCGCACGGCGTTGTAGACGAAAGTCTCCGCGTAGGGCTGCTCCATGGCGGGCACGATCTCAGCGAAGGTGAGCGTGACGGAGGCGGAGATTTTTGCGTGCAGGTTGTGCGTTCCACCGTCGGCTAGGTGGATTTCGCCGTGGACGATGTGGGTATCTGCCCCAGAGGTGGAGCGGTGAAAGGGCCACTCGAATTGCCCGAAGGCCAGGGGCAGCCCGCCGAGGGTGACGTAGCAATCGGGGCGCGGATTGCGCAACCGCTTGGCTTCGCCGGCCAGGTGCGCGGTCATTTCGGGGAGCAAATTTGGCTCGTTAAAATCGAAGGCGTCGCTGATCTCGAGCTTGAGCGTTCGGCCAAGGGACTCAGCACTGGGCAGGCCGAGCTCGAAGACGGCGGTGGGACGGCCGTGAAAGTCCGTGCCCTGGGTGGAGGAGACGAGAACCAGGCCGGCCTTTTCAGCGGCTGATCCGAGAGATGCGACAAGCGAAGATTTCAGTTCGGTAGCCATGTGGGGAACCTGCGCGGGAGATCCTTCGAGAATTATTTTAGAGTATTTGGCACCTCCATCCGAGGAGAGTAGCGCATTCGACATTCATTCTTATTTCGAGGCTGAATAATCCGTAGGACGCATATAAATCACGTCCACTTGGTAGGTCCCATTTGCCTGCTGGATCAGGGGCGCTGCAGCCTTGAAATAAGGTGGAAAGGCTGGATCGGCATGCAATGCGTTCCAGTTCGCCTCGGCAGACTGACGGTCAGAGTGAACCAGCAGATACACAAACGTGTCCTTCCATGCAGGGTCATCCGTCTGCGGAACCCAGTAGCCGACCGCATTGAGACCATGCTGCGACTGTAACTTGGAAACGTCGTGAAAGATGGACTCGAGCGCGGGCGCCTTGCCCGGGAGCGCGTGATAAATCATCAACTGGTATAGGTGCTCAGACGCCGCTTCGATTGGCGCAGGGCGGAAGAAGCGCGATTGAAACAGCATGCCCGCAAAGAAAAACAGGCAGGCCACACAAACCAGGCGGCTAGCTCCGTTCCCACCGCGATCGATTAGATTAGATCGTGATTGACTCACCTTCAATGCCCCTCCAGCGCTCGGTTTTGCCGCCCTGTAGCTTGATGGCAACTTTAGCGAAAGCATAATATACCGGGCCGAGCACAGCCGGATAAAAGCTGTATGAAGGCGCGCATCTCGTTGACGAAGAACAGTGCGCGTGGAATCGAGCGCGCACCCGATTGCGGTGCGCGCATTTACAATGGCAGTCGTGCCTTCCGAACCCAAGAAACACATTATTCTCACCGATAATCTGACCAAGGTTTATGCGGCGGGCCGCATCCAGGTGGCCGCGGTGCGCGGAGTTTCGATGGCCGTCGAGCCGGGCGAGTTTGTGGCCATTGTGGGGCCGTCTGGTTCTGGTAAGTCCACTCTTTTCTATTTGTTAGGAGGGCTGACGCGGGCCACCGAAGGGCGCGTGGTGGTCGACGGCGTGGATTTTGCCACTCTGAACGATGCCGATCGCACCCGCCTGCGCAAACACCGCATCGGCTTTGTTTTCCAGAAGTTCAACCTGCTGCCCACTCTCTCGGCGATGGGGAATATCGAGATTGCATACGCCGTGAGCGGGCGCAAGGAGCCGATGGACCGCGCGTATCTGGATCACCTGAGCGAAATGCTTGCGATCCGGGGACGGCTGCAGCACCGGCCGGCCGAGCTGAGCGGCGGTGAGCAGCAGCGTGTGGCGATTGCCCGGGCGCTCATCACGCGGCCCGCCATCGTTTTGGCCGACGAGCCAACTGGCAACCTGGACACCAGGAACTCCGATGCCGTGCTGAACATGCTGCTCAGGTCGAACCGGGAGCTGGGGCAGACCACGCTGATGATTACGCACAATCCTGAGGCGGCGGCCATCGCCGGGCGGATCCTGCACATGCGCGACGGCCAAATTGTTAAGGAAGCAGCCGGATCGGGGCCGGCGGCGCTTCGGCAGCCTGTCTCCGCGACCTCCTCGTAGTCCTCATTCGATCGTTGACTCTCCCGTTCTTCTTTGGTATCTTGGAAAGGTTCGCAAGAACACCGCCCGAGGTGTGTGTATACGTGGGCGGCGTCGGGAAATCCCCCGGGAAGGCTGTTGTGGGTGGGGTGGTTCCCAGGGCCAGGTGAAGTCAGCCGGCCAGACAAGTTCCCGGAATCGCTCTCTTCTTGCGGAGGGCAGGGAACATTCGCATCGGCGCCCGCGCGCTCCCCACCTTGGAGGGGCTATGCGGGCCGGAAGCGGGAAACGGAGTTGGCCTCGCACCAAGATCAGTTTCTTGGGGGAGCGACCGATCACCGTCCCGGTTCTCGTCTGAGATCGGAATGAAGACAGACGCGAAGCAGCAACCATAGGGCTTCTCTGTGCGCTTGCGCGGCTCGTTTGCCGCTCGGCGCCGGAACGGCCCAAAGGGCCCGGTGCGCGGCTGTCGAACGGAATGTTACGGGTTTTTGAGGGTAAGGAGTTTCGGATTGCCAACTTTTAATCAGCTTGTCCGCAAGGGGCGCACGGCCCCCCGTTACAAGACGGCGTCGCCGGCGTTGCAGGCCTCGCCGCAGCGGCGCGGCGTCTGCACTCGCGTGTATACGCAAACGCCCAAGAAGCCGAACTCGGCCCTGCGCAAGGTGGCCCGCGTGCGGCTGACCAACGGGATTGAGGTGACCACCTACATTCCCGGCATCGGCCACAACCTGCAGGAGCACTCGATTGTGCTGATTCGCGGGGGTCGCGTTAAGGATTTGCCGGGCGTGCGCTATCACGTGATCCGCGGGACGCTGGATTCAGTGGGCGTGACGGAGCGCTCGCAGAGCCGGTCAAAGTACGGCGCCAAGCGCGCCAAGGGCGGGCCGCCGAAGAAGTAATCGCTAAAAGCTAACGGCTGTATTTGAGGATTTATGCCGAGAAAAGGGCACATTGCGAAGCGGGACGTGGCGCCGGATCCGGTATACGGGTCCACGCTGGTGACCAAGTTTGTGAACTCGATGATGTGGGGCGGCAAGAAGTCGACCGCCCAGGCCATCTTCTACCAGGCGATGAAAAACCTGGAGGAGAAGGGCGGCGGCGATGACGCGCTCAAGCTCTTCAAGAAGGCGGTGGAGAACTGCAAGCCGCTGCTTGAGGTGAAGACGCGGCGCGTGGGCGGCGCCAACTATCAGGTGCCGATTGAAGTGAATGCCGAGCGGAGAACCTCGCTGGCCATTCGCTGGCTCATCACCTACGGCCGCAGCCGCGGCGAGAAGGGCATGACCGACAAGCTGTCGAACGAGCTACTGGACGCGGCCAACGGGCGCGGCGCGGCCATGAAGAAGAAGGAAGACGTGCACCGCATGGCCGAGGCGAACAAGGCCTTTGCGCACTACCGCTGGTAGAAAATTCAGCCGCTAGCTACTAGCTTCTAGCTTTTAGCTGCAGGTAGCGGAGCAAGAATTAGGACCGCACAGAGCGGTTCCGGAGATAACGGGCTAGAGGCTAGGAGCTAGAGGCTAGCAGCTAGTTGTAACCGCGGGGAACGAAGGCCCGCAAGGAATTGGAATCGTGGCTCGCACCGTACCTCTTAATCGCTGCCGGAATATCGGCATCATGGCGCATATCGACGCCGGAAAGACGACAGCGACAGAACGCATCCTGTTTTACACCGGCATCACGCACCGGCTGGGAGAGGTGCATGAAGGCACGGCGACCATGGATTACATGGAGCAGGAGCAGGAGCGCGGCATCACGATTACCTCGGCGGCGACGACCTGCTTCTGGCGCGACGTCCTCATCAATATTATTGATACCCCCGGCCACGTGGACTTCACCGCCGAAGTAGAGCGCAGCCTGCGCGTGCTCGACGGCGCGGTGGCACTGTTTGACTCTGTCGCCGGCGTGCAGCCGCAGACCGAAACCGTATGGCGGCAAGGCGACAAGTACAGGGTTCCCCGGACCTGCTTTGTGAACAAGATGGATAAGAACGGCGCGGACTTCGAGCATGTGCTCGAGACCATCCGCAAGCGTCTGGGTGCTCGGCCCGTGGCGCTGCAGATTCCCGTCGGCGCCGAGGCGAACTTCAAGGGCGTCGTGGACCTGATCGAGATGAAGGCGATCATCTGGCACGACGAGACGCTGGGCGCCGAGTTCTCGGTCGAGCCGATTCCCGCCGAGTTGCAGAAGAAGGCCGAAGCCTTCCGGCTGCAGTTGATTGAAATCATCGCTGAAACCGACGACGTTCTGCTGGAGAAGTTCCTCGAAGGCGAGACGCCCACAGTTGAGGAACTGAAGGCCGGCATTCGCCAGGCCACCATCGATCTGAAGGTCTTCCCGGTCATTTGCGGCAGCGCCTTCAAGAACAAAGGCGTTCAGACACTGCTCGACGCCGTCGTCGATTACTTGCCCAGCCCGCTCGAAAAGCCACCCGTTGAGGGCATCGATCCCTCGCATCACTCCAGAATCGAAAAACGCAAGCCCGACGATAACGAGCCGCTTTCGGCTCTGGCCTTCAAGATCATCAACGATCCTTACGGCAAGCTGTGCTTTGTCCGCGTCTACTCGGGCTCGCTCAAGACCGGCGACACGGTGCTCAATCCGCGCACCGGTAAGACCGACCGCATCGGGCGGCTGGTGAAGATGCACGCCGACAAACGCGAGGACGTGACCGAGATTCTGGCCGGCGACATCTGCGCCTGCGTGGGGTTGAAGGACTTCAAGACCGGCGACACGCTCTCTGATCCGCATCATCCCATCGCGCTGGGCGCCATCACCTTCCCCGAAACCGTCATCTCCGTCGCCATTGAGCCCAAGACCAAAGCCGATCAGGAAAAGATGGCCCTGGCGCTGGCGCGGCTGGCCGATGAGGATCCCACCTTCAAGGTGCGGACCGACGAAGACAGCGGCCAGACCATCATCAGCGGCATGGGCGAGCTGCACCTTGAGATTCTTGTGGATCGCATGAAGCGCGAGCACAAGGTCGAGGCCAACGTGGGCGAGCCCAAGGTGGCCTTCCGCGAGACCATCCGCAAGAAGGCTGAGGCTGAGGGCAGTTACGTCCATCAGACCGGCGGGTCGGGCGCGTTCGGTGTTTGTAAGCTGCGCGTAGAGCCCAACGAGCCCGGCGCGGGCTACGAGTTTGTCAACGAGATCAAGGGTGGTGCAATTCCCAAGGAGTTCATCAAGCCCATCAATCAGGGAGTGCAGGGTGCGCTGGAACTGGGTATCCTGGCAGGCTATCCCATCGTTGATGTGAAGGTGACGGTGTTCGACGGCAAGTACCACGAGGTGGACTCGAACGAGATGGCCTTCAAGTTCGCCGGCTCGATCGCGTTCAAGGAAGCTGCAAGGAAGGCCTCGCCGGTGCTACTGGAGCCGGTGATGTCGGTGGAAGTGACGGTGCCCGAAGAGTTCATGGGCGTGATTATCGGCGACATCAACGCGCGACGCGGGCGAATCGAGGGCATGGAGCATGCCGGCGGCTCGCAGGTGATCAAGGCGATGGTGCCGCTCAAGGAGATGTTCGGCTACGTGAACGATATTCGCTCGTCCACCCAGGGCCGGGCGTCGTATTCGATGCAGTTTGCGCGCTACGAAGAGGCGCCGCGCATGATTGCCGACGAAATCATCGGCAGAGCGCAAGGGAAGTAAGGTTTTGGGGCTGGAGCCCGCAATGGCGGGCGCCCCGAGGAGCAACGGGCAGTAGCAGCGAGGAAAGGAACTAGAGGCTTTATGGCGAAGGAAAAGTTTGATCGCAGTAAGCCGCACGTGAACGTGGGGACGATTGGTCACATCGATCACGGCAAGACGACGTTGACGGCGGCGATCACCAAGGTATTGCAGAAGCACAATCCCAAGATTGTGTTTCGCTCGTTCGATTCGATTGATAACGCGCCGGAAGAGCGGGAGCGGGGCATTACCATCGCCACGGCGCACGTGGAGTACGAGACCAAGAACCGGCACTACGCGCACGTGGACTGCCCAGGCCACGCCGACTACATCAAGAACATGATCACGGGCGCGGCGCAGATGGACGGGGCGATTCTGGTGGTGGCGGCGACCGATGGGCCGATGCCGCAGACCAAGGAGCACGTGCTCTTGGCGCGGCAGGTGGGCGTGCCGTACATTGTGGTGTTTCTGAACAAGTGTGACGCGGTGGAGGATACGGAGCTGATCGACCTGGTGGAGATGGAAGTGCGCGAGCTGCTGACCAAGTACCAGTTCCCGGGCGACGACGTGCCGGTGATCCGGGGGTCGGCGCTGGGCGCACTGAACGGCGAGGCGCAGTGGGAGGCGAAGGTGGAGGAGCTGATGGACGCGGTGGACAAGTACGTGCCGCAGCCGAAGCGCGACGTGGAGCTGCCTTTCCTGATGCCGATTGAGGACATCTTTTCGATCTCGGGGCGCGGCACCGTGGTGACGGGCCGCATCGAGCGCGGCAAGGTGAAGGTGGGCGAGGACGTGGAGATCGTAGGTTTCCGCGAGACGCGCAAGACGGTGTGCACGGGCGTGGAGATGTTCAAGAAGCAGCTGGACGAAGGGCTGGCGGGAGACAACGCGGGGATTCTGCTGCGCGGCACGCCGAAGGAGGACGTGGAGCGGGGGATGGTGCTGGCCAAGCCGGGATCGATCACGCCGCACACGAACTTCAAGAGCGAGGTGTACGTGTTGAGTAAGGAAGAGGGTGGACGGCACACGCCGTTCTTCAAGGGCTACCGGCCGCAGTTTTACTTCCGGACGACGGACGTGACGGGAGTGGCGGAGCTGCCGGCGGGCGTGGAGATGGTGATGCCGGGCGACAACGTGCAACTGGAAGTGGATTTGATCACGCCGGTGGCCATGGAGAAGGGCCTGCGCTTCGCGATTCGCGAAGGCGGCAGGACGGTGGGCGCAGGCACGATCTCGGAGATTATCAAGTGAGTTCATCGTTCGCAGTTCACAGTTCACAGTTCGCCGTGATAAGCGGCTGTGGCCGGCGGGAATCAGTCAAGGCGACGGAAGAACTGAGAACTACAAACTGAGAACTACGAACTTGGGACTGGGAACTGAAGGGGCGTCATGGTAGGACAAAGAATTCGCATCCGGTTGAAGGCATACGACTATCGCGTGCTGGACACCTCGACCGGCGAGATCGTGGACACGGCCAAGCGCACCGGAGCAACGGTGGCGGGTCCGATCCCGTTGCCGACGGTCAAGAACAAGTATTGCGTGCTGCGTTCGCCGCACGTGGACAAGAAGTCGCGCGAGGCCTTCGAGATCCGCACGCACAAGCGGCTAATCGACATTCTGGAGCCGACGCAGCAAACGGTGGACGCGCTGATGAAGCTCGATCTGCCAGCAGGCGTGGATGTGGAGATCAAGGCGTTCGAAAAGTAGGCACCTGCGGTGCGGCAGCCGCGCCTTGCGGCGCAGAAGCGCCCCGGGGAGCGACAAAAGGGAAAGCCCGTGCAGGGCCCGGCAGTGCGAGACATTCCAGCTCGCATGATGAGGTGAGGGAAAGATGGCGATTACAGGGATTCTGGGAAGAAAGATCGGCATGACGCAGGTCTTCGACGAAAAGGGCGACGTGCACCCGATTACGGTGTTGCAGGCTGGCCCGTGCGTGATTACGCAGTTGAAGACGGCGGCGAAGGACGGATACGACGCCGCGCAGATCGGGTTGGTGGAGTTTGTGAAGGCCTCGCGCATGACCAAGGCGCAGACCGGGCATCTGGCGAAGACCGAGGCCCCGCCGGTTAAGTTCATCAAGGAAGTGGACATCGAGGCCACGGGAGATGGCGCCGCAGAAACCAAGGCCGGCGATCGCGTGCTGGTGGACATTTTCAACGAATCCAAGTTCGTGGACGTAAGCGGTACGTCGAAGGGCCGCGGGTTTTCGGGCGTGGTGCGCCGGCACAAATTCGGCGGCGGACCCAAGTCGCATGGGCACATGTTTCAGGTGCAGGGTTCGATCGGCGCTTCGAGCTTTCCGTCGCGTGTATTTCCCGGGCAACGCATGCCTGGCCATCTTGGAACGGACCAGGTGACGGTGCGCAATCTGCGCATTCGCGGCATCGACCTGGACGAGAATCTGCTGATGGTGGAGGGAGCGGTGCCGGGACCGCGCGAGGGTTACGTGCTGATCTCCAAGGCCAAGGCTCCGCCGCGCGAGCGCCGTGGCTTTGCCGGATCGGGTACGGTCGATCCGCTGAAGGCGGCGAAGAAGGCGGCGGCGAAGCGGAAATAGGACCGGGCGTTCAGGCAATCGCCGCCTGAAGGCGGCAAGGAGATTTGGCCCGGGAGGCTGCAGCGCGCAGCGCTGGAAGAAGAAGACGATGGCAAAAGTGGATGTAGTGAATTTGAGCGGCAAGAAGGTGGGCTCAGTGGAGCTGGCCGACGCGGTGTTTGCGCCGGAGCAGGTGAACGAGGCCCTGTTGTGGGAGGCGGTGAAGCACTATCGCGCTTCGCTGCGCCAGGGCACGCACGCCACCAAGAACCGCAAGCTGGTTGCCGGTTCGGGCAAAAAGCTGTGGAAGCAGAAGGGCACAGGCAGGGCGCGCATCGGTTCGGTGCGGTCGCCTCTATGGCGTCATGGCGGAACCGTGCACGGGCCGCAGCCGCGCAGCTACGAGTATCCCTTTCCGCGCAAGAAGCTGCTGGGCGCGTTGCGCTCGGCGCTGGCCGCCAAGCTGGCCGACGGCAAGCTCACCGTGGTGGATTCGCTGGAGATCAAGGAAGGCAAGACCAAGCTCTACCGCGAGGCGCTGGACAAGCTGGACGCCAAGCGCACCGTCCTACTGGTGGAAAACGGAAAAACACTGACGCAGTCGCTGGTGTTGGGGGCGCGCAATTTGAAGGGTGTGGAGCTGGTGATGAACAACGAAGTGCACCCCTACGATCTGCTGCGCTATGACCGGGCCATCTTCTCGAAGGCCGCGATTGAGCAGCTGGCGGAAGCGCTGGAGAAGAGCGCGGCCAAACGCAAATCCCAGGGGCGCAAAGCCGCCGCCGAGAAGGAGGCCGCGTAATGCCGACGCTCTACACCGTAATTCGCCGTCCGCTGATCACCGAAAAGGGACTAGGCGTGAAAGAGACCGAGGGAACGCTAGTCTTCGATGTGGCGCCCTCGGCAACGAAGACGGAAGTGAAGGAGGCCGTGGAGGCGCTCTTCAAAGTGAAGGTCGCCGCGGTCCGCACTGCGAACGTTGCCGGGAAGGAACGGCGCCGCGGCAGGTACGCGGGCTTCAGGCCGGATTGGAAGAAGGCGTACGTCAAGCTAAAGGCCGGCGAGAAGCTGCCGGAGTACGTGAGCAATTTGTAGGGCAGCTATTGGCTGTCAGCTTTCAGCCCTCAGCTTGTTCCGTGAGAGATGGGAATGCGGGGCGGAGAGCAAGTTTTGGAAGTTTTGTTGAGCAGGATGGGCTGATAGCTGGGAGTTGAGAACTGATAGCTCATCAAGGATAACGACGATGGCAATCAAAACATACAGACCGGTCACATCGACGCTGCGATTCCAAACCTCGCTGACGACGGACGATCTGACAACGGATACGCCGCACAAGCCGCTGCTGACGACGCGCAAGCGCACCGGCGGGCGCCGCAATTCAGGCGACATGACCATCCGCCATCACGGCGGCGGGCACAAGCAGAAGCTGCGCCTGATCGACTTCAAGCGCGAGAAGTTTGGCGTGCCGGGCAAGGTGGCGACCATCGAGTACGATCCCAACCGGTCGGCACGCATTGCTCTGGTGTACTACGCAGACGGCGAGAAGCGCTACATCCTGCAGCCGGTGGGGCTCAAAGTGGGCGCGACGGTGACCTCCGGCCCCGAAGCCGACATTCTGGTGGGCAACGCGCTGCCGCTCAAAAACATACCCGCGGGCACCACGGTGCACGCCATCGAGCTGAAACCGGGCAAGGGCGCGCAGATGGCGCGTTCGGCCGGAGCGCAGGCGCAACTGGTGGCCAAGGAGGGCGATTATGCCCTGCTCAAACTGCCCTCGGGCGAGACGCGCAGGGTGCTGGCCGAGTGCATGGCGACCATCGGACAGGTGGGCAACACGGATCACGAAAATGTGTCGATCGGCAAGGCGGGACGCAATCGCTGGCTGGGCATCCGGCCGACGAATCGCGGCGTCACCATGAATCCCGTGGACCATCCGCACGGCGGTGGCGAGGGCAAGACTTCGGGCGGGCGCCATCCGGTGACCCCGTGGGGCCAGCCGACGCGCGGCTTCAAGACGCGGAACAACAAGCGGACCGACGCGTTTATCGTCAGCCGCAGAACGAAGTAGAAAGGCAGCTTTTAGCGATTAGCTTTTAGTTCTTAGCTAGAAGTTGCAAGAACAGAGATTTCGGGCGATGGCCGGCACTTGGCGTGGCAACGAACAAGCTAAGAGCTAATGGCTAAGAGCTAGGAGCAGGTTTTTATGGGACGTTCGACGAAGAAAGGGCCGTTTGTGGATGCGCACCTCATAGTGAAGATTGAGGCGCTGAACAAGGCCAACGACAAGAAGGTTGTAAAGACCTGGGCGCGGCGCTCGACGATCTTTCCCGAGTTTGTAGGCCACACCATCGCCGTGCACAACGGCAAGAAGTTTGTTCCCGTGTACGTGACCGAGAACATGGTAGGGCACAAGCTGGGTGAGTTTGCGCCTACGCGGATCTTCAAGGGCCACACCGGCGGATCGAAGGCGCCAACCGAGGCTGTGGCCAAGCCGGCGTAGCCGAATGAAGCTGAGAGCTGAGAGCTCAAGTTTGAGGAAGGCATGAGTATGGCAGTGGAAGAAAGGGAATTCCGGGCCGAGGCCAAGTTCCAGCGCGTGTCGCCGCAGAAGGCGCGGCTGGTGCTCGAACTGATCAAGGGGCGCGGAGTGCAGGAGGCGCTGGAAACGGCGGCCTTCACCAAAAAGCGCATCGCCCCGGTGGTGTACAAGCTGCTGGCCTCGGCGGTGGACAACGCCAAGTATGTGGCCGGCGAAGAGGGCGTCGACCTGGACGTGGACAACCTCTACGTGAAGCAGGCGATTGCCAACGACGGGCCGCGGATGAAGCGCATCCGTCCCGCGCCGATGGGACGGGCGTACCGCTATCAGCGGAGGTTGACGCATATTGTGCTTTCGGTAGCTGAGCGCGAGGCAGCAGGGGGCCTGGTGACGAAGGTGGAGGAGCCGACGCCTGCACCGGCGAAGGCGGAAAAATCGAAGAAGGCTGTGCCCGCGACGGCCAAAGCAAAGGAAGCCGCGGCCAAGGAAGCGAAAGCAAAGGCGAAGGAAACCAAACCGGCCGCAAAAGGGGCAAAGACCAAGGCCAAGGAAACGAAGCCAGCAGAGAAGAAGTCTGCGGCAGCCAAGAAGAAGTCCGGCAAGTAAGCCGGGAGATTTTTTGAGAGGAAGTATATGGGACAGAAAGTCCATCCTTACGGATTCCGGCTGGGAATCAACAAGCCGTGGCGATCGCGCTGGTTCTCGGAGCGCGAGTACGACAAACTGCTGGTCGAGGACGTGAAGCTGAAAGCGGAGTTGCGCGAGAAGCTGAAGGCAGCGGGCGTGAGTTCGGTTGAGATCGAGCGGCCGGGCAACAAGCTGCGCTTTTTGATCCGCACCGCGCGACCGGGCATCGTGATCGGGCGGAAAGGCGCAGAGATCGAGAAGCTCAAGACCGAGCTGGGTAAGCGCACCAACCGCGAGGTGTTCATCGACATCATCGAAGTGAACAAGCCGGAGCTCGACGCGCAACTGGTGAGTGAGAACATCGCGCTGCAACTGGAGAAGCGCGTTAGCTTCCGCCGCGCTATGCGCAAGAGCGTGGACTCGGCGCTGCGCTTCGGCTGCAAGGGGATCAAGGTGCGCGTCTCGGGGCGGCTGAACGGCAACGAAATCGCGCGCTCGGAGTGGTACCTGCAGGGGCGCTTGCCGCTGCACACGCTGCGGGCCGATATCGATTACGGGTTCACCGAGGCCAACACGACCTACGGCGTGATCGGCGTAAAAACGTGGATCTATCGCGGCGACATTTACGAGCAGAAGCGCCGCCAACCTGCGCCGGTTGGGAAGTCGGTGTTTTAGCAGCAGCTTTCAGCCCTCAGCTTTTAGCTAAAAGCGACGAGAGAAGGCGTGGAAGCTGGGTTGGGAAGAAGTGAAGCTAAAGGCTAATAGCTGAGAGCTAATAGCTGCTTTTGAGGTTTTCGTTATGTTGATGCCAAAGAAGGTGAAGTTCCGCAAGCAGCAGAAGGGCAAGCGCCGCGGTAAGGCGTGGCGCGGCTCGACGCTGGCATTCGGCGAGTACGGTTTGAAGGTCATGGAGTGCGGTTACATCACCGACCGGCAGATCGAGGCCAGCCGTATCGCAATGACACGTTTCGTCAAGCGCGGTGGCAAGATCTGGCTGCGCCTCTTTCCTGACAAGCCCATCACCAAGAAACCGGCGGAAGTCCGCATGGGCTCGGGCAAGGGTGCGTTGGACCACTGGGTCGCGGTGGTGCGCCCGGGAAAGATCTTGTTTGAGATGGAAGGCGTCACGCCGGAGACGGCGGTCGAGGCGATGCGCCTGGCGTCGCACAAGCTTCCTCTGAAGACGAAGTTTGTGCAACGGGAGCGGACCGGCGCCGAAAAGATTGTGGCCAAGGCCGAGTAGAGAAACAGCTCTCAGCTGTCAGCTTTCAGCTCTCAGCCGGGCTGCAGCGCGGAGAAGAAGAAGCCGAAGCAGGAAGCCGGCGCAAGCAAGATTGAGCTGAAGGCTGAAAGCTGAGGGCTTGGAGCTAGGAAACGATGGAACTGGCAAAGATTCGCAATTTGAGCGACGACGAGCTCAGGCACCAGGAGAAGACCTCCGCGGACCAGCTCTTCCGCTTACGCTTCCAGGTGGCGATGGGACAGAGCGACGGAGTGAAGAAACTCCGTCAGTTGCGTAAGGAGATCGCGCAAATCAAGACCGTGGCGCGCGAGCGCGAGCTGGGCATTCACGGCGAAGTGGAAGAGGCCAGGCAATCCGCTTCAGCTGCGGAAGCCGAAACTCCGAGAGCTGCGGCATCAGAGGAAGCCAAGGCCGGCAAGGTCGAGGAAGCGGCGCCTGTGGCGGAGACTAAGACTCCGAAAGCAAAGAAAGCTGCGCCGGCCGCGGAAACCAAGACGAAGAAAGCGAAGAAGGCCCCGCCTGCTCCGGAGACGAAGAAAGAGAAAGCGAAGGGAGCCCGCAAATGACGGCGACTCAAAAAGCGGTAGAATCGCCCGCCGCTGCGCGCACGCGGCGTAACGAGAAGGTGGGCCAGGTGGTCTCAACCAAGATGCAGAAGACCATCGTGGTTGCGGTGGAGATGCGCAAGGCCCATCCGAAGTACAAGCGGATCGTGCGCACGACGAAGAAGTTCTACGCCCACGACGAGCAGAGCTCGGCGCGGCTGGGCGACATGGTGCGCATCCGCGAGACGCGCCCGCTGAGCAAGTTGAAACGGTGGTCGCTCGAAGAGATTGTGCGGCGGTCGACACTGGGCCAGATTGAAGACGCCGTGCTTCCAGGCGAGACCGTTCCCGCAGAGAAGTAGGGCTGCCGAGAGGAGGGGAAACCATGGCTGTGCAAATGAGAACCATGCTCGCGGTGGCGGACAACTCCGGCGCACGCAAGCTGCAGGTGATTCTGCCGCTGGGCGGCGGGCTGGGTGCGAAGGCCGGACTGGGCGACGTGGTAACCGCAGCGGTAAAGGAAGCCTCGCCCGACGGCACCATCAAGAAGGGCAAGGTGGTTAAGGCGGTCATCGTGCGCACGCGCAAGGAGCACCGGCGGCGCGATGGCACGTACATCCGCTTTGACGAGAATGCTGCAGTGGTGATCGGCGACGATCACGAGCCGGTAGGCACGCGCGTCTTCGGGCCGGTGGCCCGCGAGCTGCGCGAGAAGAAGTTCTTGAAGATTGTTTCGCTGGCGCCGGAAGTGGTTTAGAAGCAGCTTCTGGCTCGTAGCCTCTAGCTTTTAGCTTTTTTGTGCTAAATGAACGAACCGGGGACGAGCAAGATGAAGCTAGAAGCTAGTAGCTGATTTTTGGGAGATTTTGATGCCGAGTTTGAGTATTCATCGCAACGATACGGTCAAGGTGCTCACGGGCGCGGACCGGGGCAAGACGGGCCGCGTGCTGCGCGTCTTCCCCGATCAGGGCACGGTTTTGGTGGAGCACGTGCGGGTGGTCAAGAAGACGGTTTCGAGCAAGCAGCGGCAGCGGACCAAGGGTGGCATCGCCGAGCAGGAGTCGCCGATCAATGTGTCGAACGTCGTACTGGTGTGCCCCAACTGCGGCGAGGCTCGCGTGGGTCACAGGGTCGAGGGCGACATGCGCCTGCGGATTTGCAAGAAGTGCGGGCAGGAGCTGCCCACGAAGAAGTAGCGGATTTGAGAGCCGATTCAGAGAAAAGCGCGGAGCGCCTTTGCCTGGACGGCCAGTCCTTCCGCAACGGTACACGGTCGCCGCGGCGACCAACCCGAGAAACGGAAGAAAGTGAGTGAAACAATATGGCGGCAAGGTTGAAAGAGAAGTACAAGAAGGAGATCAAGCCCGCGCTGCAGAAGGAACTGGGGCTGGAGAACTCGATGGCGGTGCCGCGCCTGGAAAAGATCGTGATCAACATGGGCCTGGGCGAGGCCACGCAGAACAGCAAGCTGCTGGATCCACTGGTGGCCGACCTGACGCAGATTGCCGGTCAGAAGCCGGTGACCACGAAGGCCAAGAAGTCGATCTCGGCATTCAAGGTGCGCGCCGGCATGTCGATCGGCGCCATGGTCACTCTGCGCTCCGACAAGGCATACGAGTTTTTGGACCGGCTGATCTCGATCGCGCTGCCCAGAGTGCGCGACTTTCGCGGGCTCTCGACCAAGAGCTTCGACGGACGCGGCAACTATACGCTGGGCCTGCGCGACCAGTTGATCTTTCCGGAGATCGACTACGCGAAGGTGGAAAAGCTGAAGGGCATGAACATCACCATTGTGACCTCGGCGAAGGACGACAACCAGGCGCGCGCATTGCTGCGCCACTTTGGGATGCCCTTCCGGCAGGGGGCGTAGGAAGAGAGTCGAGGATTTATGGCAACCACTGCAAAAAGGGTGAAGGACGCGCGGAAGCCGAAGTTTAGCAGCCGCAAGCACAATCGCTGCCAGCTGTGCGGGCGGCCGCGGGGTTTCCTGCGTAAGTTTGGCATTTGCCGTTTATGTTTCCGGGCGCTCGCGCTCAAGGGCGAGATTCCCGGCGTCAACAAGTCGAGCTGGTAGCTGAAAGCTGAGACCTAAGGGCTGTTTTTAAACCATTTCCGCTGGTTCTCGCCGTAGCGAGCGAACGGGGGATGAAGGAGAAGGAATGAGTCTGACGGATCCAGTAGCAGATTTTCTGGCGCGCATCCGGAACGCGATTCGGGCGCGTCATCAGAAGCTGGATGTACCGGCTTCGAAATTGAAGACCGAGATCGCCCGCATCCTGAAGGAAGAGGGCTACATCTCGAACTTCAAGCTTCAGGAAGAGGACGGCAAGCCGGTGCTGCGCGTGTACCTGAAGTACGGCGGCACCGAGGCGGCCATCCGCGACTTGGCGCGTGTTTCGCGTCCCGGCTGCCGCGTTTATGTGCGCCGCGACGAGATCAAGCGTGTGCAGGGTGGGCTGGGTATCTCGATTTTGACCACGCCCAAGGGCGTGATGACGGGCCGGCAGGCACGCCGCGAAGGAGTGGGCGGCGAGCTGCTGTGCGAAGTGTGGTAGTGAGCCTGTAGCTCGCAGCCGGTAGCCCGCAGCTCTCCGTGCTCAATCAGCGGTGTTGGTTGAAGCAGGATGTAGCTAAAAGCTTACGGCTTAAGGCTACAAGCTCTTCGGGCCTACGGCCCGACCGGCTGCAGTGGAACGCGGAGCGAAGACGCTCCTGCGGGACTCGCAAGCCAAGAAGGACTGAAAGAATGTCGCGCATTGGAAAGAAGCCGATCCCGCTGCCGGCGGGAGTGAAATACAAAGTCGAAGGCAACACCGTGCTGGTGGAGGGCCCCAAGGGCAAGGTTTCGGCGCTGATCGCAGAGGGCATCTCGCTGAAGACAGCCGATGGGCACTTGCAGGTGGAGCGCACGGGCGACGACAAAGCCGCGCTGCACGGCCTGACCCGCGCGCTGGTAAACAACGCTGTGCAAGGCGTGACCAAGGGATGGACCAAGGAGCTGGATATCGTGGGCATCGGCTACCGCGCCGAGATGAAGGGCAAGGGCACGGTGGTGTTCACGCTGGGCTACTCGCATCCCATCGAGTTTCCGCTGCCATCGGGCATCGAGGTGGCCATCGATCCCAAGCAGACCCATTTGACCATCACTGGAGTCGACCGGCAGAAGGTGGGCCAGGTGGCGGCCGACATGCGCTCGCTGCGCAAGCCGGATCCGTACAAGAACAAAGGCGTGCGCTATTCGGACGAGCGGCTGAAGAAGAAGGCCGGAAAGACGGGAGCGAAATGATCGCGTTTGCGAGGCGTCTGAGCCTCGCGCGATCATCCTGAACGAAGTGAAGGATCAGAATCCGAACGGGGCCGCGGGCCGGCTCCGCTGATAGGTGAGAGAAGACATGATTACGCAGCACAAGAGAAACGCAATTCGTCAACGCATTCACGCACGCATCCGCGTGAAGCTTGCCGGGACGGCGGAGCGGCCGCGGCTGAACGTGTACCGCTCGCTCAACCACATCTATGCACAGGTCGTCGACGATCAGACGGGGCAGACGCTGGTTTCGGCGTCAAGCATTAAATTGAAGAGCGGCGGCAATGTGGCGGCAGCGAAGGAGATCGGCAAGGCGGTAGCGGAAAAGGCTGTCGCCAAGGGAATCAAGCAGGTGGTCTTCGATCGTGGCGGCTATCTGTATCACGGGCGCGTGAAGGCGTTGGCCGATGCGGCGCGCGAAGCCGGACTGGAGTTCTAAAAGCAGTTGTCAGTTCTCAGTGATCATGGGTCAGTTTGTTCGTACCGGGTTTGCCTGAGTTCTGAAAACTGATAACTGACAACTGATAACTGACAGACGAGAGAACAATGACGACTTTGACAAAGAAACTCGATGCCAACCAGTACAACCTGAAGGATCAGGTGGTGGCCATCAATCGTGTGACCAAGGTGGTGAAGGGTGGCAAGAACATGTCGTTTGCCGCGCTGGTGGTGGTGGGCGACGCTGCTTCGGGCGTGGTGGGCTACGGATCGGGCAAGGCCAAGGAGGTTCCCCAGGCGATTCGCAAGGGAATCGAGTCGGCCAAGAAGAACCTGGTGAAGGTGCACCTGACCGAAACCACGATTCCGCACCAGGTGTTGGGCCGTTACGGCTCCGGCCAGGTGCTGCTGAAGCCGGCGCCGGAAGGCACAGGCGTGATTGCCGGCGGCGCGGTGCGCGCGGTGATGACCTCGGCGGGCGTGCAAAATGTTTTGACCAAGAGCCTCGGCTCGCCCAACCCGCACAACGTCATCAAGGCCACGTTCGACGCGCTGACGCAGTTGCGCGACAGGGCTGAAGTGGCCACGACGCGCGGCAAGCAGGTGGAGGATCTCTGATGGCTACACGCAAGAAGATTCGCATTCAGTACTATCGCTCCGTCATCGCCACGCCCACCAAGCACAAACTGGTGGTGAAGGGACTGGGCTTTACGCGGCTCTACCAAGTCGTCGAGCGCGAGGACACGGAATCGGTGCGGGGCATGGTGAAGGCCGTCCCGCATCTGGTTCGCATCTTAGAGAAGTAGCTTTTAGCTCTTAGCCGTTAACTGTTAGCCGTTTTGCTATAGCGAGGCCGTCAGTTCGGCGTGAAAAGCTAAGAGCTAATGGCTAACGGCTAAGAGCTGTTTTAGAACGCGAGTCGGCGGAGCCCTTCGAGAGGGAAATCCGCCGGCGCTATAGCGAGGGGAATATGGCGAAGAATCTATCGAATTTGCGCGCGCCGCGGAAGGCTAACACCGGGCGCAAGCGCGTGGGCCGGGGCATGGGATCCGGCATGGGCAAGACCTCGACCCGCGGCCACAAGGGCCAGGGTTCGCGCTCCGGCTTCAGTCTGATGCGCGGTTTCGAGGGCGGCCAGATGCCGTTGCACCGGCGCCTGCCCAAGCGCGGCTTTACTAACATCTTCCGCACCGAGTACGCGATCGTGAATCTGGACCGGATCGCCGGGTTGAAAGTCACGGAGATCGGCCTTGACGACTACCGCAAGCTGGGCCTGGTGTCGAGCCGTAACGCGCTGATCAAGGTTCTGGGCTCGGGTGAGTTGAAGAAAGCGGTCACCATTCACGCGCACAAGTTTTCCAAGTCGGCGGCCGAGAAGATCGCGAAGGCCGGCGGCAAGGCTGTGGTGGTGGGCGGCGAGGCGGCTCCGGCGGCGGCCTGACATGGCGCCGTAGCACGCTCAAAATAGGACCTTAAAAGCCCAATTTTGAGGTGTGACGCAAAGCATAGTCCGCGTTTCCCGGCTTTCGATAGGCTGATAGAGGCCAGGGAAGCGCCGTAAGATGGGATCATTGCAGGATTCGACCGGCGCCGCGGGCGCCTGAAGCGGATGAGCCAATATGCTGGAGAAGTTTCTCAATATCTTCCGGATTCCCGACCTGCGCAAGCGGGTACTGTTCACGCTGGGCATACTGGCCGTGTACCGCCTGGGCGCGTGGATTCCCACGCCCGGTGTGAACTACACCCAACTGGAATTTCTGTTCAGCCAGCAGGGCGGCTCGGCGCTGGGTCTGATGGACCTTTTCAGCGGCGGCACACTGCGCCGCATGACCATCTTCGCGCTGGGCATCATGCCCTACATCACTGCGTCCATCATCTTTCAGCTTCTCACCGTGGTCTATGAACCGCTGGCGCGCATTCAAAAGGAAGGCGAGCTGGGCCGGCGCAAGATCACGCAATGGACGCGCTACCTGACCGTGGTTCTGGGCGCGCTGCAGTCCATCGGCATCGCGGCCATTCTCACCAAGCAGGGACTTGTGCTGCATCCCGGCCCTGGCTTCATTTTGATGACCGTGCTCACCCTGACCACCGGCACCGCCTTCATCATGTGGCTGGGCGAGCAGATCACGGACCGCGGCATCGGCAACGGCATGAGCCTGCTCATCTTCGCCGGCATTGTCGCCGGCCTGCCGCGCGGCATCGGCGACCTGATTCAAAAGGTACAAACTGACGCCTGGGGACCGATGACCTTCCTGGTCGTGCTGTTGCTGGTTGTGGGCATGGCTGCGGTGGTGGCGTTCATCGTCTTTGTCGAACGCAGCGAGCGGCGCATTCCCATCCAGAGCGCGCGGCGCATCGTGGGCCGGCGCATGATGGGCGGCAGCTCCAGCCATCTGCCGTTAAAGGTGAACTCCGGCGGCGTGATGCCGATTATCTTTGCCAGCTCGATTCTTTCCGCGCCACTGCTTTTCAGCCAGGTGGAGTGGATCCAGAACAACCGCATTCTTCAGCCCATTATGCAGGCGCTTACGCCGGGCTACCCGTGGTATGAGTTGCTGAACATTCTGTTCATCATCTTCTTCGCCTATTTCTACGTGTCGATCGTCATGCGGCCCGACGACATTGCCGACAACTTCCGCAAGTCGGGTTCGTTTATCCCCGGAATCCGGCCCGGCAAGCGTACCTCAGACTTTATCAACGACATTCTCACCCGCATCACGCTGGTGGGTGCGCTTTACCTGATTCTGGTGCAGATGGTGCCCACTTTCCTCATCTCGGGCATCCGGTTCGACAAGATTTGGCTTATCGGGAGGTTGTTTGAGAATCTGCCCACCTGGGCAATTCACGGCATGAACGTGAACTTCTACTTTGGCGGCACCTCGCTGCTCATTGTTGTGGGTGTGGCCATGGATACGGTCAACCAGATCGAATCGCAGCTGATCATGCGTCACTATGACGGCTTTTCCCCGCGCTCCGGTCGCATACGCGGAAGGAAAACCTGGTAATGTCTTCATCTGTTTCATCTGAGACTGCAATGGAAGCCGGCCGGGCAACGGAATCTGATACCGTTCCCGGCCCAATTCTTTTATTGGGTGCGCCGGGGGTGGGCAAGGGAACCCAGGCCAAGGAGCTGGTCAAGCAGTGGAACATCCCTCAGATCTCGACCGGCGACCTGTTGCGCGCCAATGTCGCTCGGGGAACGAATCTGGGCCGGATCGCGAAAGAGATCATGGGGCGGGGGGAGCTGGTTCCCGATTCCCTGGTCAACGAGATGGTAGCCGTCCGGCTGCTGGAGCCCGACACAGCCCGTGGATACATCCTCGACGGCTTTCCGCGCACGCTAGGACAAGCCACTTGGCTCGACGGGCGCCTTGTGGCGCAAATCGAGTCGTTACCAGTAGTTGCGGTCAGCATCCAGGTGAACTATAATCAATTATTGCGTCGCATTACGGGGCGCCGGAATTGTCCTGTCTGCCAGACCATCTACAACGTCTATATGAATCCGCCCCAACGGGAGGGATTCTGCGATGTAGAGGGTGCGGCGCTGACCCAGCGATCCGATGACACGGAAGAGGTTTTCAAGGAGCGCATGCGCGCTTACGAGGCCCTCACCGCGCCTGTTGTCGAGCACTACCGGGCTCTGGGACGATTTGCGGAAGTGGATGGAGACCGGCCGATCGCAGCGATCGCAGCCGGAATTGTTACCGCCGTTGAGCGGTTGCGGAGAAGCAGTTCGTAGTTCGCAGTTCACAGTTTTTCGTTGCGACCACGGATCGCTGCGGACTGCCGGAAACTGAGAACTGGGGACTGAGAACTGAGAACTGTTTTCGTGGCTGTTGTACTGAAGTCGTCGCAGGAGATTGAGAAGATGCGCCGCGCGGGGCAGGTCGTCCGCGAGGTGCTCGAGCTTGTGCGCAGCAAGGTGAGGCCGGGCGCCACCACCTACGATCTCGAGAAAGCCGCCGAAGCGCGGCTGAACGATCTGGGCGTGAAGGCCGCATTCAAGGGTTACCACGGATATCCGTGCGTGCTGTGCACCTCAGTCAACAGTGAGGTGGTGCACGGCATCCCTTCGCCGAAGCGGGTCCTCAAGGAAGGGGACATCGTCTCGGTCGACTTCGGCGTAGTGGTCGACGGTTATTACGGCGACGCGGCGATCACCGTTCCGGTGGGCGCCATCGACGCGAACGCCGCGCGGCTGCTCAAGGCCACGGAAGAGTCGCTGAAGGCGGGCATTGCGGCGGTCCGGCCGGGGGCGACCCTGGGCGATGTCGGAGGCTGCGGTGCAGAACGTGGTCGAGAGCGAGGGGTTTTCCGTGGTGCGGGATTTTGTGGGCCATGGCATCGGCGTCCACATGCACGAGGATCCCCAAGTGCCGAACTTTGGCGAAGCGGGCCAGGGCATGAAACTGAAAGTGGGCATGGTCATTGCCATCGAGCCCATGGTGAATGCCGGCAAAGCCGATGTGAAGGTGCTGGACGACGGCTGGACGGCCGTGGCCAGCGATGGCAGCATGAGCGCTCATTTTGAGCACACGGTTGCAGTGACTGCATCCGGGGCAAGAGTTTTGACCGAATAGAGCGATTCGGTCCAAAAAGCCGGGAGCGTGAAAGCGCAGCCCGGCAGAAGTGGACATCGATTGTCGAAGGAAGATGCGATTGAAGTGATGGCAACCGTCCTTGAGACGCTGCCCAACGCCATGTTCAAGGTCAAGCTCGAGAACAATCACGAGGTCTTGGCCCACGTCTCGGGAAGGATGCGCAAGAACTTCATCCGGATTTTGCCCGGCGACCGCGTGGCCGTGGAGTTAAGTCCATACGACCTGAATCGCGGGCGGATTGTGTACAGGTATAAGTAGCTCTTAGCTGTTAGCTCATTCGTGCCGTGGAAAGAACCTCGATCTGGCGCGACGAGCTAAAGGCTAAGAGCTAAAGGCTAATAGCTAAAGAATGAGTTCCCGCGCTTTGTTTGTTGCGCGGAGAAGGGTAGCAGCAATGAAGGTCCGGGCATCGGTCAAGAAGATTTGCGTCAAGTGCAAGGTCATTACTCGCGGAGGCGTGGTACGCGTGATCTGCGAGAACCCGAAGCACAAGCAGCGCCAGGGATAAGGTCAGCCCTGGCAAGGATTGGAGACTTCCACTGGGGAGCAGGGAACAGGCAACAGGGAATAGCCAAAGCCGGCAAAAGTAACAACGCCAACTACTCCCTATTCCCTACTTACTACTCCCTGCCGTCAAGAGGCGAGTTAGCTTGAGTTAAGGCTTGCGATGAACCTCCGGGAGTCTTCCTTATAACCCGTGCGAACCGGTTGAGGCCGGGGGCACACAACAAAAGAAGGAACTCAGAATGGCACGTATTGCTGGCGTCGATCTGCCCCGCACCAAGCAGGCACGGATCGCGCTCACTTACATCTTCGGGATCGGGCAGCCCCGCGCCCTCAAGATTTTGGACAAGGCGAACGTAGATGCCTTCAAAAAGATCCAGGATCTGGGCGAGGAGGAGGTCAACCGCATCCGCCAGGTAATTGAGGACGAAGGCGACGTCGAAGGCGACCTGCGCAAGGACGTCTCGATGCACATCAAGCGCCTCATCGACATCCAGAGCTATCGCGGCTTGCGCCACCGCAAGTCCCTGCCGGTGCGTGGCCAGCGCACCCACACCAACGCCCGCACTCGCAAGGGCCCGCGTAAGGGCACGATTGCCGGCAAGAAGAAAGCGACGGCGAAGACCTAATGGCGAAACCAGAGCAGAAGCCCGAAACCGGCAAAAAGGGCAAGACCAAAAAGTTCAAGAAGCGCGAGCGCAAGAATGTGCCGTTCGGCATTGCGTACATTCAGGCCTCGTTCAACAACACCATCGTTACCATCACCGACCCGATGGGCAACACGCTGAGCTGGAAGAGTTCGGGCTCGCTGGGATTCCGCGGTTCGCGCAAGGGTACGCCCTTCGCGGCGCAGCAAGCGGCTTCAAACGCCGCCGGCATGGCCCGCGATCATGGCGTGCGCGCCGTGGATGTGCGGGTCGCCGGTCCGGGTTCGGGCCGCGAGTCGGCCATCCGCGCGCTGGCTGCCGCGGGTATCGAGGTGAAGACCATCCGCGACGTGACGCCGGTGCCGCACAACGGCTGCCGGCCGCCGAAGCGGCGTCGAGTGTAAGAAGCTAGACCCGGGCCGGGACGAAGTCCGCCATGGCGGACGTAAACCGGCCGACATCCGAAGTCAGGAGAAGAAATGGCACGTTATACCGGAGCAGTTTGCCGCCTTTGCCGCCGCGAAGGCACAAAGTTATTTTTGAAGGGCACCAAGTGCACCTCGGACCGCTGTCCGCTTGAGAAGCGCAACTTCCCGCCCGGCCAGCACGGCAAAGACCGCAAAGCCAAGATCGTCGGCTATGGCCTGCAACTGCACGAAAAGCAGAAGGCCAAGCGCATGTACTTCACGCTCGAAAGCCAGTTCCGCGAGTACTACGAGAAAGCCAGCCGTTCCACCGCCGTCACCGGCGAGCTGCTCATCCAGCAATTGGAGCGGCGCCTGGACAACGTAACCTATCGGCTGGGATTTGCTATCTCGCGACGGCAGGCCCGGCAGCTTGTCCGTCACGGGCATGTCACGGTGAATGGACGCAAGGTCAACATTCCTTCGTACCAGGTGAATGCGGGTGACGAGATCGCCGTCCGCGACAGCGCCAAGAAGTTGGTAATTGTGGAGCAGGCCGCGCAGTTCGCCGCGCAAAATCCTGTTCCCACCTGGCTTGAAGCGAACTTTGAGAATCTGTCTGGGCGCGTGCTCCATCTGCCCAAGCGCGCGGACGTCAACCTGCCGATCAACGAACAGTTGATCGTGGAGCTGTACTCGAAGTAACAGCTGTTAACTTGTAGCCAGTAGCCTGTAGCGTCAGAGTTAAGCGCTGCAGGCTGCAAGCTACCGGCTACTGCTGCATTTCAAAACAAGGAGAACTTGCGCGGCCGCCGCAAAATGCATCGCGACGTACATGCCGCGCGGGAAACGAGAGACAAATATGTTGTGGAGAGGATTTCAGAAGCCGAAGCGCCTTGCGGTCGATGCCGAGACGCTTACCGACACCTACGGAAAGTTCAGCGCCCAGCCCTTTGAGCGGGGTTTCGGCACCACCATCGGCAACGCCCTGCGGCGCACACTGCTCAGTTCCATCGAGGGCGCGGCGGTCACCGCGGTACGCATCGAGGGCGTGCTGCACGAGTTCCAGTCCATCACCGGCGTAGTGGAAGACGCCACCGACATCATCCTCAACCTCAAGCAGATTCCCTTCAAGCTGCAGGGCGAAGGCCCCAAAGCGCTGTATCTGCGCGCGGATCAGCCCGGCGTGGTCACCTCCGGCATGATCGAGGCCGATAGCGATGTCGAGATCCTCGACAAGAACATCTATCTTGCCACTCTCTCTGAAAGCGGCAAGCTCGATATGGAGATGCGCCTCAAGCGCGGCCGCGGTTATGTCTCCGCCGACAAGAATTTCGACGCCGACCTCGGGCTCGGTTTCATTCCCGTGGATTCGGTACACTCGCCGGTGCGCCGCGTGAACTACGCGGTCGACGCCGCCCGCCTGGGCCAAATCACCGACTACGACAAGCTGACGCTCGAAGTGTGGACCAATGGCGCCGTTCTGCCCGCTGATGCCGTCGGCCTGGCCGCCAAGCTGCTCAAAGACCACATGAACATCTTTATCAACTTCGAGGAGGAGATCGAGGCGGAAGCGCGAGGCGAGGAAGGCCGCATCCTGCTCCGCAACGACAACCTCAACCGGAGCGTGGAAGAGCTGGAGCTGAGCGTTCGCAGCTACAACTGCCTGAAGAATGCCAACATCCAGACCATCGGGGAACTGGTGCAGAAGACCGAAGCCGAGATGCTGAAGACCAAGAACTTCGGCCGCAAGAGCCTGAACGAGATCAAGGAAATCCTGGCGCAGATGGGACTGTCGCTGGGCATGAAGATCGACGAGCAGGGCAACGCGGTGCCCGGGCCCACCAGCATTCCGCCGCAAACGGCACTGGCTGCAGGCTATGGCCGCTTCGACGAGGAAGATGAGCCGCTCGACTCAGTGGATTTGCAGTTGCCCACTGAGACGGAGAACTTTTAGGAGCTCAAATCTGGGTGCCCAGGTCCTGCTTTTGGGACCTGGGCGGCCACCGAACAACATCTTCGAAAGAGAGAAGTACCATGCGTCATCGCAATGCAGGATTCAAGCTCGGACGCAACACCAGCCATCGCCGCGCGCTCTTACGCAACTTGGTCACGGCCGTTATCGAGGAAGACCGCGTGGAGACCACCGTGGCCAAGGCCAAGGCTGTGCGCCCGCACATCGAAAAAATGATCACCCTCGGCAAAAAAGGCGATCTGCACGCTCGCCGGCAGGCGCTCGCCTTTCTCCGCACCGATGATGCCGTGAGGCGGCTCTTTGACGTCGTGGCTCCGCGCTACGGCGATCGCAGCGGCGGCTATCTGCGGATCGTTCGCACCGGCTTCCAGCAGGGCGACGGCGCCGACAAGGCGTTCATCGAGCTGCTGGGCGCCGAAAAGCAGCTCGAAGTGAAGCGCCAGAAGCGCGCCGACCTGAAGGCCAAAAAGAGGGCCGAACTCGAGAAGCAGCTCGAAGAGCAGAAGAAGGAAGCGGAAGAGTCCGAGGGCGGCGAGCAGGCCGCATAAGCGCATTCTCCTCCCCTCACCGGATTCGACCTTCAGTCCGAAGGTCAATCAGGGCGTCCGCCACGGTGGACGCCCTTTTTCTTATGGGTAAGTGTCGTTGTTCGATCAATCGATGCCCGATCGATACCGGCCCGTATAGAATGGCCGCATGTCCGCGTCCCAGGCGAGATTTGCTGTCATGGAATTTCTGCGCGCGTGTTTCGCTAGCCTGCCGTCGAATCTTCATTGGATTTTTCTGCTGACTGCGTCTCCCCTCGTCATCTTTCTCGCGGTGTGGACGCCGCCGTTTCAAAGCGCCGACGAAACCGGGCATTTCTATCGTGCTTACCAGGTGGCACAGGGCGAATTCTATGGTGGCGGCGGTGGGTACGCTGACTCGGCAATTGAGCAGCTCTACGCCTGCGTCGCTGCACTTCCATTCAACGGCAAGGCGCGCTTCACGGCCGCGGATCGAGCCAAATCGGAAGAAGTAAAGTGGACCGGGCAGTCGATCTATCGCCAGTTCCCAAATACGGCCGTGTACGCGCCCACGGGTTATTTGCCTCAGGCGCTGGGAGTCGCGTTCGGCAAAGGCACGGGGATGGGCGTGATGAGAACTCTGGTGCTGGCGCGGCTCCTCAACGGCACATTTGCCATCGTCGTGTGCGCGCTGGCGCTCTGCTGGTGCAGGGGCGGCAAGGTGGTGATGTTTGCCATGTTGCTGATGCCGATGACGCTATCTCTCTTCGCCTCCTGTAACCAGGACACAACGTTGATCGCATTCACCTGCCTGGCATTTGCCATCGTTTCAAGGCAGATTGCGGCCGCCGTGTCGTTGTCGTTGACGCAGGTTACGGTGCTGGCCTTATCCCTGCTCATCGTCTGCCTGGGCCGGCCGCCGTACGTGCCGTTGCTGCTGGTTCTGCTCATTCCATACCTATTGCCTCCATGGCGGAGCAAGCCCTCTTGGCTGCCGGGCGCACTCCTCGCCGGTTCATTAGTGGCAGCGACCGTCGCTTGGTGGCGGGTTGCGTCCGCTTCCACGCGGGGACTTGTGCCTCCCTCTGCGGCCTATGGCGTGGTGGATGCGAAGCTGCAGCTCTTGAATCTGTTCCATCACCCGGGGATGGTTGCGGTTTTGGCTGCGTACGTATTCCGTCATGCGGCGGTATACTTTGCCGGCATGGTTGGGGTACTGGGCTGGCTGGATACGCCAATGCCCCCAGCTTACTATCTGGCCATGGCGCTGGTCCTGCCGGCGGCATGTCTTGCGGAGTTCGCCCGTGGCGGCAAAGTGAAAAGGAGCGTGACGGTTCTGCTGCTGGTTTCGCCGCTCGCGGCGCTTGCGGCGGTATTCCTGATCGAATATCTGACTTGGACCTCGGTCGGCGCGCCGGCGATCTATGGAGTCCAGGGCCGATACGGGATTCCTCTGGCAATTGCCGCCGGCGTGGGATTGCCGCCTCTGGCCGGATCGGCAAAGATCAGCGAGCGGGCGACGGCAATCGTGGTACTGAGCCAGCTTCTCACGCTCGTTTGCCTTCCACAGGTGATCATGACGAGATATTACCTGCCGTGAAGTGTCGCGTTATGGCGCAGCGCAACACTGGCTACCTGAGGAGCGTTCGCACCGGCTTCCAGCAAGGCGACGGCGCCGCGAGGCATTCATCGAGCTGCTGGTCGCCGAAAATCGAGACGAAAGGAAGCGCTCAAGAGAGCGCGGCGGCCGCGCACGCACTGCGCTCGCTAAGCTCGCGAAAGCGCCAACCCCCGGCTTTGCACAAGCACATCCTTGTCAACCGGCTTGCGCAGAACTTCGATGTCATCGAGATCCACTTCCAGAGAAAAACACTGCCGAGTCGCGGAGAGAGCGATGATCACCTTGCATTGATGGCGGAATTCCGTCACAATCCCCTCCACTCCCTCAAAGACGCCTCGATGCACGCGCACGAGTTCTCCCACGGAAACCGCAGGGTGGGGACGCATGATGCATCCGCTGGCAAGGCCCGCGCGGATCCTGTCGACTTCAGCGGAGCTGACAGTTTCGCTCACGCCGTCTCCCAGCAAGCGCAGGACGCCAGGCGTACTCACCACAGAAAGCCGGGATTCAGGTGAGTAGCGGATAAAAACGTATCCTGCGAAAAGTGGTCGTTCCAGGCTGACCACGCGATCAGTCCATTTCGAACGCACTGTATAGAGGGGCAAGTAGTGTTCCAGGGAACGTACCTTCAAATGCTGTGCGACTCGCTTTTCATGGTTCGCGAAGACGTGCAGAACATGCCACGGGCTCTCAAACATTGCCGACTCCAATATGAATTACCCAAACATAGAAAGATTTTAGTCGTTCGATTCATCATGTCGGGTGCGCTGCGCACGATCTTTTTTTTTGCGACTGTCTGACTCCCAGCGGCCGATTGACAGTCGCGATCCTTATCGAGCGCAGAAGGATGAAACACACTCGGGCACTGGCTCAAGTATATCCCAGAGCTTTCTCCCCGGTGTGTTTCGGCCGTTTGAATCCTTTAAGCCCAATGGCATCAATCCCTTCGATGCAGCGATCTTTCACGGCAGTCTGCCTCAAGTTAAAAGTGAGCCGCGGCGGATACGCATCGAGTCGGGCATTACTCCACCGGGATCGCCGTGCGACGCGGAGAGAGCCCCTCGACGCCGTGAAGAACACGACGACCCATCATCTTTGTGCTGGAAGGATTCGGACGTTGCTCTCTGCAGGACGCAGGAGCCAAATGAACTAAGGATGGACTAAGGTATGACTCTAGATGAACTGGCCGAGATGCCTAACGATCAAGCCAGCGCGCACCTGACCGACACGCAAATTCGAACGTTGATGAGAATCAATTTGATTGCAATGGGACGCCGCTTGGATCTTGTCGCCCTGTGATCTGCTTGAGCAAGTGGACGCTTGGACTGTAATCCGGGACAAGCTCTTTGAGCGCGACGACCAGGCGGCCCGTGTCGCGGGCTTCGCAAATCTCGCGAAGCGATTCGAGCCAGTTCCGCATGTCTTCGTGTGGTACGCCGTTGCCGACGAAGATACGAATCTTGTCATGCTTCGTCGGCACCGTGTCCTCAAGGAGCGTGCTGAGTTCCTCGTAGAGTTTTTCCCCGGGACGCATTCCTGTGAATTCGATCTTGATATCTTCGTCGGGCCTGAGCCCGGACAAAAGGATCAGGTTTCTTGCCAGGTCCACGATCTTGATGGGATGTCCCATGTCAAGCACACAAATCTGGCCGCCCTTTCCGATCGCCAGAGCCTGTAGCACAAGTTGGCAGGCCTCGGGGATGGTCATGAAGAAGCGGCGCATATCGGGATGCGTGACGGTGACTGGCCCGCCGGCTGCGATCTGCTTCTTGAAGATCGGAATGACGCTGCCATTTGAGCCCAGCACGTTGCCAAAGCGAACGGCCACATACTTGGTGCAGCCGTTTTGCAACGCCAGGAGAATAAGCTCAGCGATGCGCTTGGTCGCGCCCATGACATTGGTCGGACGGACGGCCTTGTCGGACGAGATCAGCAGAAAATCCCCGACGCCATGGTTCGCTGCCGCTGCGGCAACGTTGTAGGTCCCGAACACATTGTTCTCGATCGCCTCAAACGCATGAGTTTCCATTAAGGGAACGTGCTTATAGGCTGCGGCATGATAGACCACAGCCGGCTTGTATCGACAAAAGACCTCATTCAAGCGATCGCGGTTCTGAATGCTTCCAATTTCCGGGTAAAACGGAACCGCCGGGAACAACTGATGCATTTCGCGATCGATCTCGAACAGTGAGGATTCCGCAATCTCGAACCCGACAATTCCAGCAGGATGGAAAGGTGCGATCTGCCGGCAAAGTTCGAAGCCGATGGAGCCTGCCGCGCCGGTGACGAGGACGACCTTGTCTTTCAGAGTGCTCCGTATCAGGTCTTCCTCGAGATGCACAGGGGTGCGCCCCAGAAGATCCTCGACCGCCACCTCGCGGATTTGGCCGGCAAGGCCGCGCTCCTCAATGATCTCGCCTAATCCGGGCACAGTTTTGAATTCGGCTCCCGCGTCGTGGCACAGTTCCAGAATCCGCGTCATTTCGCCGCCGGTGGAGGATGGAATGGCAATCAGAATGATCGTGATCTTATGCCGCGCCACGAGCGGCTTGATTTTGTCGCCTGGCCCGAGGACCGGCACGCCGGCGATGCGTAGACCCAGCTTGCCGGGATCGTCGTCGATAAAGCCGCAAACTCGATAAGCCAGCCTCGCGTTGTTGCGGATTTCCCTGAGAAGAGTAATGCCAGCATCGCCCGCGCCGTAGATAAAGGTGCGCTTCTCGGTTCCAGTGTCGCTTCGCGCGCGTGAGCCGACATTCGCCGTTATCCGAGCCGCAAGCCGGAAACCGCTGGTCCCGGACAAGCAGACCATCAAATCGAGCACGTAGAGTGACCGCGGAAATCCCGGCGGCGCGAGCAAACGAATGAGGATATACGCGATGGATGACGCGATGAAATTAGCTGCCGAAATCCGCATCAGGTCTATTGCAGATACATATCGCCAAAAACCTCGATCGAGCCTCAACGCGCGAAACACGACAAACTTGACGGGCAGCCAGACCGCAAGAGCATAGGGAAGATAGCGAAGATATGCCGGCGGCACGCTGAAGTCAAATCGCAGCAAGAATGCCGTCGCTGCCGAGGCCGTGAAGATTGCGATCTCCGTAGCCCAGATAGCAACCCGCCGAACGGCACTATTCCGTAACAAGAGATTCTGTTCCTTGCGCATCGTCAATAACTCACTTTCCAGGATTGCGCAGGCAGCAAAAGTTGTCTAAGCAAGGTCATTGTCTCTTTCGCTCCGGATTTCTATCCGGGATCACCATAGGCTAGGCTGTTCGAAGGTTACAAATAGCACTTAGTGCCTCGGATGCTCTACTCATACAGTTAATCCTGAAATAGATTTCCCGGAGACCGCGCTTCGCGGCCTCCATCAAGCCGGAACGTTATGTATAGGAGCGGAACGATTGCAACCGCGGCGAATGCGGGTGCGAGTGCGGGATAGCGGCAGGCACCCCATGCCAAGGGAAACAGCCATCCGACATTGATTCCAGCGACCGCTAGCGTCACTTTTGCATGGCTGCCCCATGCACTCGCTGCATGCTGGTAGGCGTGACTGCGATGGGCCTCATACCACCGCGCCCGCGAAAGCAGGCGGCGCAAGAGCGTCACAGTAGAGTCCACGATAAAAACAGCAAGCAGAATCAGCCAAGGCCAAACGAACGCCGCACCGGCCTTCGACGAGAATAGTGCCAGGACGCCCAAAGAGAATCCTAAAAATCCGCTTCCGGCGTCGCCCATGAAGATTCTTGCCGGCGGCCAGTTCCAAATCAGAAAACCGAGACTCGCAGCAGCTAGCATGCAGGAGACCTGCGCATCATCGCGCAATCCATTGCGGAACAGCAGGAATGCGGCAAGCCCACTTACAGTGACCGCCTCCATTCCGGCCAAACCGTCGATACCATCCATGAAGTTAAAAAGGTTCGTTAGCCAGACCAAGCCGATGAGTGCGGCCGCGCGGCCAACCCAACCCCAAAGATTGGCGCTGTTGCCGAAATGCGATGGGCTCATCTCATCGAAGCACCAAAGAGCCCACGCCGCAGCAAGTATGTGAATGATAAGTCGCGGCCACGGAGATAGCCTGAAGCGATCGTCCAGAAAGCCAACGATGCTGATCGCTGCCCCGCCCCCAATCAGCGCCCAGGCAAGCTTGGCGGGAATTACTTGCCGCTGAAGAAACCAGACGACCACCGATAGAAAAACCAGCACGAAGCCGAGGCCGACTCCACGCGGAACTGGCACCGCGTGAGAACTGCGTGGATTGGGGAGATCCATTACGCCGCGACTGGCAAGGTACATCCGTACCCCGGCAGTTGTTAGAGCGGAAATGAGAAAAAGCAGAACGAATAGACGCACGAAAGTCATTCCGCTCGTCATGACCGTTTGAAATCCCGATACCACCGGGCCGTCGCCGCCAACCCTTCTTCAAGCGTAAGGGGCGGAACCCATTCCAACCATTGTTGCGCTCTGCTGGAGTCAATCACGAGAGAATCCAAAACCCTACTGACTTCCCTGTCTTTCTGAGTCAGTTTTGCTGCAAACCGAATGAGAGCCACTGGAACGGGAAGAAACCAGATCGGCCGCGCCAGGAGTCGCGCCAATCGTGAGATCAATTCGCGCGTCGAGATGTCCTCAGTATCCTTTACAAGAAAGGTCTGATTGGCGGCTCTGCGATGGTTGACGCAATGCACCAGAAAGTCAGCAAGGTTCCCTGCCCCAAGCAGACTGCGGCAATTCGTTTTCTTGGGCAGGGGAAATGGCAGGCCGCGATCAACAAACCTCATGAGCCGCAGAAAATTTCCTCTTACTCCAGGGCCGTAAACCTGCGGAGGACGAACAATCACCACCTCCATTCCGCTTTCTGCCGCCACGGAGCGAAGCACCTCTTCGGCTTCCCACTTCGAAGCCGCATACGGATTCCGGGGATTGGATGGCATATCCTCGGTAAATGGCTTCCCGGATGTTACCTCGCCTTGCACCTTTACCGTGCTCACAAAGATAAACCGGCGAACGCCTGCTGCAGCGGCAGCAGAAGCGATGGCTTTCGTGCCTCCGACATTAACACGCTGATACTCTTGCCATGCTTCAGCCGCGTTTTCGTTCGTCACAGGGATGCGGGCCGCTAAGTGTATAACTACTGACACGTTTAAGAGGTAAGCACGTAAGTTCTGATCCGCACTTAGATCTCCCAGAAGAGAAAAATCACTCAACCCAGGGGCAGCTCGCTGCAATTCCGGCCACTGCGCGAGATCCCTGATGCCTGCAACTGCAATATATCCCGCTTGAATAAGCCTGCGACAAGTATGTCTCCCGACAAACCCGCCAGCACCTGTAACTAGCACACGCTCTGTCATGTCGATTCATCCGTGAATGTCTTGCCGATTACGCCAGATGAAGTGGAGGGAATTGATAAGTTGCCTTCAGTAGGAACTCGGCGTTTCCAGACCCAACGCATGAATTACTCGCGCCACTCCCGCGGGTTTGTCGTAATTTTCCTGGAATGCCTCTCGACCGTTCCGCCCCTTACTGCAAATTTCTTCCGGATGTTCGAGGAGGCGCATAAGTAGCGCTGATGCGCCAGCTTCATCGCCGCACTCGAATTGCCAGCCGCAATCGAATCGCCGGATGAGAAGGCCGGGCGTAGCCGCCGCGGGACCAATAAAGAAGATCGGTCGCCCCGCCGCCATCAGCCCATAAATCTTGCTGGGTACAACGGCGCCAAGAGTCTCCTGCTTTTGTGTTACCAGACCCACGTGGCATTCCGCCAAGCTTGCTCCCAGGTCTTGCTGGCGGACATAACTTCGGAAGGAGACATTTAGGATGCCTCGTTCCTGGCAAAAGGCAATCAGTTCTCTGCGTCCAAGACCTCCGCCCGCAAAAACGAAGAGAAGATCGGGCTGGCCGGCCAGGCGCTCCATCACACCGCGAATGGTCGCCACATCATGCGCCAGTCCCAAATTCCCGGAGTACAGGATACACAAAGGCTTGTGCGCGGGAAACGGCGAAGGAGAAATGATGTTCCCGTCCGCCCAGTTCTCCGCAACAACGATTCGATCTTCAGGAACCTGGTGCCGCAGCAGGCGGGCTTTCATGCAATCGCCCAGCACAATCACTGCGTCCGCGCGCCGCCTAGGGAAATCAAGGAACCCTTGAGTCCAACCAGCGACGGGTATTCCCAACGAAATCGCAATATCCGGATATAGGTCCATCTCCCATGCAACGTGACGGCATCCGCGAAGCCGCTGCAGTAGCCATCCAATCCAAGCTAGTCCCGGCGGCGCTGTGAGCGTCACGACCACGTCCAGTTTCGGAACTCTCAGCGCTTTCCAGACCGCCCCCGCGTAGAACGTCGCATAGGAAAGCAGTTTCCTCATCCTGCTCTGTGAGAACACTGCGGTTTTCACGTATGTGACGTCCACTTTGCCTTGTCCCGCAAGGCATTCACGATCTCCGGTTGTCCCGGAATCCCCAGGTTGACTGGTGTGGCTCGCCGCGACTTCACTCGCGATGTAGTCACTTGCGCCGCAGATAACGCGCACGTCATGGCCCGCCTCCGCGGCTCCGCATGTAAAGTCAGCGAGAAACTGTCCGACAGCCGACTGATCCTGCCCATAGAATTGACTGATTACGATGAGTTGTGCGCGCGAGGGCATCGCCCTCGGAAAGCGCGGAGTCTCCAATCTACTCAATGTTAGTCGCACGGGAAATCATCTTCCACGCCGGTTTCATCAGACCATTACGCACTCAGGTCTCGGGCCCCGGCCAAGGATCCAGTCGTACACCTGAGTCATGGTTTCACCGATTCGCTGCCATTGGAATCGCTTCTCAACGAGGCTTCGGCCATTCATGCCCATTGCGTCGCGTTCCGCGTCGGTCATGGAAAAAAAGCAGCGCAAAGCCGCTGCAATGCTGTCAGCTTCCGGATCCATCATGATTGCGGCTCTCGCTTCGGCGCCCTCGGGAAGATTGCACTGATGAGTCATCAAGACGGGGATTTGCCACGACCACGCCTCGAGAATGCTTATAGGTAAGCCTTCGCTCTGGCTGGGCAGGATGAAGGCAGAGGCCGCGGCAAGGCAGCGATCCTTGTCCGCATCAAATTGTGGACCGAGGAAGGTGATACTGGCGCGAATCTGAAGCTGATCTGCGAGCTGCTCCAGTTCAGCGCGGTGGCGATTCTGATCCCACCCGGCAACCGTAAGACGCCAACCAGCCGCTTCTGCTTCCTTGCAAACGGCCCGCCACGCCTCAATCAGGCTTCGTAACCCTTTTGACGGATGAAACCTCCCGAGATAGAGAATCGACCGGCCCTGCCGCACGTCCGAACGAATTGCGTCATGGCGCAGATTCGTCCCATTTGGAATGATGCAGATTGGATTCTTCAGTCCGTACTCCCGGAATGCCTCCGCTTCGGCCACGTTCAACGCGTGCAGGCATGCAGCGCGGCGAAGGTGCGTGTTTTCATAAAGCACGGTCGCAATTCGCTTCTTCCATCGGGAATTGCGCAACGCCCATGGCCTGAGCAGGCCGTGCGGGCTCACAACATACGGTCTTTTGCCATGCGACCAGCGAAGGGCAACGACCGACGGATACATCCATATGCCATGGATATGGAGTATCTCCGCGTCACTTGTTTCCAATGCAGCCGCCAGCCCCGGCGCGTAACCAAACATGCGCGGTCCGCGGGCCTGGAAAGTTCTTGTTTTGATGTCGTTCCACAGCGCCGCATCGCTTGCTGTATAAGCGTCACGCGCACTGAAAACCTGGGGCAAATACCGCTTCTCCGCTGCAATCGCAATCGTAAGGTTGCGCATTGCGTCGAAGATTCCGCCGTTCATCCGCGAGATGGAGCTAGTGAGGACAGACAGCCGGGATTGCGAACTCGACATGTCGAAGTGGGACGTGAAGCGTGAGATGTTAACCCAATAAGGGCAAAGACTCGCGGACTTAGGCCCTCTCTCTTACATGGAGGTACTCTGCTCCGCGTTCAATTGCCTGGATATAACCGTGAACCTCCAGATCCATGTTGCAATACCGATCCACGATATCCCTGGAGAGTGCGCCCATTTTGGCGCACAGATCCGGATCCAGCAGCGTCGTCATCACTTGAGCTAGCTGCGAAACTTCGCCCGGCTCGATGACAAACCCATTTACGCCGTCTTGCACGATGAGTCCCGCCGATCCACAGGCGCTCGTCGTGACCAGTGGCTTGCCCGCCAGCCCCCCTTCGACCAGGACTTTCGGAAACATGTCTCTGTGTGTCGGCAGCAGCACGGCGTCCACCGCGCAGTAGAGATCCGCAAGTTTCTCCGGCGTCATCGGGGCGAGAAAACGCACGCGATGCTCAACTTCTTTTGACCTTGCGAGCCGCGTGAAGAACTCGATGGTCCCGCCTTCTTTATCCGCCGGCTCCTCTGGCCCAACGAAAACACACAGGAAAGACGCGTCTTCGGGAAGCAACGCTGCGGCTCGTATAATATCGGGCACGCCCTTGAACGAATGGAGAGTGCCCGCATACAGAAAGATTGCGCCTGAATCAAATCCGAGACGGAATCTTGCATCCTGCTCAGGCCTTACGTTGCTGAGGATTCTCTTGAATAATGCGGCCCCGGCTTCAAACGGGGCAGAGATCAGCCGGCCAGGCGCGCAGCCATAGACTTCGGTGAGAACCTCGAAGGCGGCAGGATTTTGATAGATATGAAACCGACACATGCGAAGCAGCAAGCGTTTCGACAGCCGGATCCACCAGCGGCGCTTTCTTTCCCACTTTGCGGGGAGCGTTTGATTGGTTGAGATTACGACCCGCCCGAAAAGGCGGCCGCAGAACGCGCACCAGATTCCGCCTAGGCCGAGGAGCCCTTTCAAAACGACTACGTCGGATTCTCGCGCACATGCCAGACCTACGGCCCATTCCGGGTTGGAGACAAGTCCCTCGGGTGTGCTGCCTTTGACACTAACCCCGAGGTGCTTGCCTCTGGCCTTTGTAGGGCGATACGCAACTCTCGAAAGAGTCTGATCTTCGTGCCTGTAGAGCGGGAATGCCTTGATCGCATACTGCGGCGCAGCGCGGGCAACCTCAAAGAGAGCGTCTTCGGTGTTCCGCTGCAGATCGTAGGTCAAAAACCCGACTTTCAGCCGAGTTCTGGCCTCTTGGCTTTTTGAGCGGATGTCCGGACTCCTCTCGATGTCAGAATCGATGATGGAAGGTGCGCCGGCAACAAACTTCGTCACTGATGAAGTCATGCGGATGGTTTTCGTGCCCACGTGAAGATTTGTGGGGACAGGCTGGGGGCCACTCTAAGTAGAATGAAGCCGATTCGCCTGCAAAGTTCGAAAAGCGAGAGCGGGCGTGGATAGCAAGCGACCGCTCCGCAGTGGACGGGCTCGAGTGAGGCGGTTTCAATGCATTTTTGAAGCGATTGAAAAGAATGATAGAAGACGTGCTCCCAAGGGATGAGATCCAAAGGCTTGTTGAGTGCGCGGCGGATCCGGATTTTCCAGGGAATCGCCCGGCCGTTGGGAACTGAAAGGAATAGGTACCCTCCGGGTTCTAAGGCTAGCGCAACCTGCTGTAAGAAAGATGCAGGATTCCTGATGTGCTCGAAGACGTCCCACAGAGTGATGCAGTCGAATTTCAGGTCAGGCTGGTCAAGGAGTTCGAGATAGGCCCGGAGCGAGCTTGCGTGCCGCACCTCGGGGAAGAGCGTCCTTGCATGCTCAGCTTGTGCTCTTGATGCGTCGAACCCATAGACGAGGAAGTCTTTTGCGGAAGCAAACTTCAGAAATCCCCCCGTACCGCACCCTACGTCTAGCAGCCTCGGACTCTGTTTGGTTGCGAACCGCGATGCGTATGTCAACCATTGTTCAAACGCCGGGAGCTTGTGCTCGCCTTGGCACCACAAACGGCTTTCGTCGAGTGCGGAAGTGTCTAAGTCGACGTAGTCTGGAGATAGCTTCGCGTAGTGCTCGACGGTTTGAATGAGATTACAGGCCGGGCAAAACACGACATGATACATGCGCTGGTTATGTTCCTCTGATGTCACTTCTTCGACGCCGGGCGAGCCGCAAAGCCTGCAGATTGGCACGTCATCCATTTGTCTGCGACACCCAACGAGGCTTAACTTTGGAGTCCCTTCTCATATCGCCAATCTGCAACGTCCGCCAGCCACTGCCTCATCCTACTGTAAATATCGTTTCCCGAAGCAACCACGCGCGCATATCCGGCCGCAGCAATGCGCTTTCGTGCGCTGTCGTTGCGCAGATAGAATTGCACCTTGTCGTTGAACTCCGCGGAGCTCTCGAAAAACTCGGCTTCCACTCCCTCAACGTACATCTCCTGCATCGCGGGAGTACGCTCGGAGAGAAGCAAGACGCTGCAGGCCGGGATCTCCCAGGACCGATTTGTGTATTGATCGCGATTCCATTTGCTAAAAAAGCAGGTCCCGATCTTGCTGGCGCAAAGCGCCTTGCGGTAGTCCGTGCCCGAGGCAAAGGAGACCGGCTTGACCTTCTCATACACATCGCGCGGAAGGGCCGAATTCCATCCCCCTTTGTCTCCGAAGATCCTGCAATCCACTCCGCCCCGCACAACTTGCGCAAGACATTCGATGCGCAGATCGGGTTCCATGTGCCCCGCGAACACGACATCGGAGCCCCACGTCCGCTGCTCCTGTGCGGAAAGCGCGCATGGATAGTGAAGCCACGGAATGTAATACGTCATGAGAATGCGCACACGTTTGATGCCGCATGCGGCAGCCTCGGCGACGTTGCACAGACGATTGACGTGGTATCCGTCATATGCCGGCATCGCTCTTTTCAGAAGTCGATATAGCCTTGGGCCGTGCTTCCTGAACGGATCGTCGCAGTGGGAGCCGGAGACAAATGTCAGTTGCGCGACCCGCGCGATGGTTGCGGCAGTGTAGTGATGCCCCTGGTAAAAGAGCGCCACGTCGGGACGTATCTGCCTTACGCGTTCGATCACCAGACGATTGACTTTGCCGATGTGTGGACCAAAGATGAAGTGCTCTTCGATCCGGCCCGCCACACCCGGCGGAATGTAGCGATGAGTGTCGAAGAGTTCCGCCTTGATTCCAAGATCGCGAAGCGCGCTCAGCCAGGCGGGTTCGTAGATTTCTCCGAATGCCGACCGGACAATGAGAACCGATCTTATTTCACTCCTGCCTGGCGCTGCCATCGATCTTCCATGCAAAAGCCCGCCGCGGCGGGGCGTCAAGAGAGCGCGGGATTCGCGGTGGCCAACGGCAGCGGCTTGACTGCGTGAATTAAGGTTTGCTCGATCGCGCAGAACAGGAGGACTGGAAAGCCGGTCGTGGCCAGGAGATACACACCAAGGGTTGCGGTCATCGGGATCGTCCAGACACAGAGCAGAGTGAGGACATAGAAGCCGAGGAGCAAAGTCCCCATTTCGCGGCAGGAACGAGTGGCTGCAATGCACCACTTTGCGATGCGGCCAATGGCGAAGAAACCGCCAATCACACCGAAAATGCCGAAGTTGAAATAAAGCTCAGCGAGAGTTCCCGGCACGACGCCGGTCCTTGTTGGATCGTCAAAGATATATTGTCCGACCAGCGCAGTCATCGCCGGCGGTTCCGGTACCTTCATCGAACTGTGAAGCAGCGTCGCCGGCGCATTGACGGTCATGATGAGGCCCTGAATAAGGGTTGAGCCGAAGGCGTAACCGTACCGATTCACCATATCAAACGCAAGGCTGATCGTCGGGTATCTTCCGAGCTGCCAGTCGAAGACGGCGGCAAATTGATTGGCGACGAATTGGCTGGTGCTTATTCCGCCTTGAACGAGGTCGGCGAGCCCACTGTTCAGCATTGTAGTCGTTCGTGCGATCGTTTCGAACACCATGATTCCCATCACTCCGACAGCGATAACGAAACCGAAGGGACGGAAATGCCGGGGAGCAATCTTCTTAACGACAAAGATCAGGGGCAGCACCGCCAACAGGTTCTCAGCACGGCTGCCTGTCCAAAACAGATTCAACAGCATGCAAGCGGACCCGCCAATGAGCGCGGCGAGCGTGAGTTTCGGGTGACGCTTGCTGCTTCGCGAAACCAGGAACGCAGTCAGTAAGAAGATGATCCCCCAGGAAAGCCATTCAGACATAAACACGTAACGGGCGGTTCCTGCCTCGATTTCCCTCGTCCGGTCAATTGTGGCAAGATTTTCAAGCAATTCGCCGGAGCCGGAGAAAAGCAGGACCGTACCCGCGATACCCGCGAGCGTGAATACGACCCCGGCAAGAATGAGTATCGTGGAGCGCACGCGGACGATCTGTGGGGTGTGTGACAACACAGGAGGCTGGGCCGGGGCTAGTCCCCACCACAGAGCCAACTGCGCAAGGAGAACGAGCGCAAGCGAGAGGTATACGTGATGCGCCTGGGTGTGGGAATCAAGCGCTGCGATATTGTAAAAGCCCAGCGATACATAATCCGCGCCGGTGAGATGCACGAACGCAGAGAGCGGGTATACCACCAGAAACGTACCCAGCACGAGCGTATGTCCGTTCATTAGGCTGCCGGTCTTTACGGCGGCGCGAAGCACGATTGCGGACGAAACGACAAGCAAAGCCGCAGCCAGCTCGCCGGCGCCGGGAGCGGCGACGCGGTCGCGCCGCACAAGGAAAGTTACAGCGACCAGCGCGACAACCGACACAAGGAGCCAGCGCCAGGGAATGGAACACTTCTTTTGCTCGCGGCTCAGCACCGGCTCTCCGCAGCCTCCTCATTGCTCTCCGGAACAAGTCTTTGCCGGAAAAGTTCCATCAGAGCCAGCGTCATGGCGCGAACGATACTCGGCCGCATGCCCCAGAGCGATCGGCAGGCGGATATGTTGTTGCGATGCGAGATACAACGCCAGAGCGGCCAAATAGAGCGCTTCCGAGACTAAGCTCGCGCAGCAAAATCCGAAGGCGCCCCAGCGCTGCACGAAGAGCACACTAAGAAGAACAAGACCCGCAAGATTGATCGCGGCCCCCAGCGTTCCGGGAAGAATGAATCGCAGGCCGCGCAGGTTGTTCTCTAAGGTTCTCGACATGGCTCTAAGTGACATCGCAAGCGCAAGAGGATATGCGGCGGGAATGGCGTTGAGATAGGCTCTGCCAAAGCCGAAGCGGATGACTGGATCGATAAGAGCACAGGCAAAGAGAAAACTAACTGTGGCAACAACCTGTGCCATCTGGAATCTGCGAAGCAATAGGGCAAGAGAAAGATCGGGACTCTCTGCGCTCGTAACTTCGACGAAACCAATCTGCGTGAACGCTTCCGTTGTCAGTGTGATCGGCATGGTAACCGCGAAAGCGATAGCGAAGTATCCTATCTGCTCCAATGTTGTGGTGCGTATGAGGATGGCGCGATCGGCGTTCGACAGAACAACGACGGCTAAACTGGGCGCCGCAAAACGCAACGCCAATCCGTGACATTGACTGTAAGCGCCGCGCGGCACCGTCCTGTTCAGCCATGATGGCCTGAGGTGAATGAGGTGGAGCAGGCACTGCAGCAATTGAGAGGCGAGGGCGGAGAGTGCGGCGCTGAGAGGTGTGAGAGTTCCCGAGAACCACAAGATGAACAGCGCCACGACAAAGCCAGCCTGGCCGGCAAGCGTGACCGAATTGACCCAGGTGAAGCGCTTTAAGCCATAGGCCATGGCGTTGAAGTACGGCACAAGGATCATGAAGGCGCCGCATGCGCAAGATATCTCGACCTGAGGACCGAGATGACGATTGTCGCCGGTCAGCGTCAACGGCGCGCAGAACATGAAGAGCGGAACCGCGAGGAGAATCTGAACTGCGGCGAGCCGGAACCCAGTGGTCAAAACCTCTTGTGTGTCCTCGGCGCCTTTGGAAATCAGGGCCGTGATCGCCTGCGGTGTCCCCAGGCTGAAGAACGCTCCCATGAGCGCTGGGAAGTATAAGAGAACCGCAAGTTCCCCGCGTCCTCGCGGCAACAACAACCGCGAGACCATCAAGCCTGAGACAACGCCCAGTCCCACGCGGAGTGCATTTGTTCCCGAGGTCGAGACATACGACCAAATCAGATGTTTGCGATGATGAGGCGTTTTGGCTCTCCATGGTTCGATAGCGACTTACTCGTTGACAGGCACCGACTTGAATTCCGCCAGCAATTGGGAAACTCGCGGATTGTTTGCGGCGAGATTGCGGCCCAGCAAGTAGGACCAGGCGCCCAGCATCCCGAGCAATGTGAAGATCAAGACGATGACTATCCGGTGCGGCGCGGATTTTCGATCGGGAGGAATCGCCGCTTCCACCACCTGGATGACCGCTGCGTTCTTTGCCTCATCCCATCGCGCCGCGTCGTATTGCTTCAGCAGCAGGTCGAAAAGAGCCTGACGGTACGCGAGTTCATGCTCCGCGCGCAAGTATTCCGCGCCCGCGCCGGCAACGTTCCCAAGATCCAGGCCACCAGATGGCGGAGAACCGCTGCGCTCTTCCAGCCGCGCTGTCTGATCCCGCAGTGAGGCGAGTTGGCTTTCCAGCAATTGCACCTCGGGATTCTGTTCTGTCGAATACGAGCGCAGGGCTTGTAGTTGTACTTCTTTGGCTGCTACCTGAGCGTGAAGATCCATCAGCGATGTGATCAGAGCTTTTGCTTGTGCGTCCAACTGCACCAGACCCTTTTCCTGCTGAATCCGCTGGAAGGCGAGTTCCGCTGTAACCAGGTCCTCCTTCGCATCCTTTAACCGCTGTTCATAGAAGAGCCGTCTCTGTGATGCTTCGGTTACGGCCAAATCCTTCGTCAGTGCTCGAAGTTGCTCCGGGTAAGCATTCGCTATGTCGGCTGCGCGCTTTTTGTTTGTGTCGGCCACGGATATTGCAATCAGCGTGCTCTTCTCTGACGTGATCGTTGTATTGTCCGCCAGCGATTTGCGCGCCGCCGTCATGTCCTTCGCGTGATAAGCGCTCATGAGGCCGTATCTTTCGATAATCGTGTCCGCGATGGGCCGCGAGGCCAGGAGTCCCATGTACAGTTCGTTGGGATTTCTCAGGTTCAGCGCCGCTCCGGTTGCGGCCGCCAGTGGGCTTGTGGCGGAAGGGTTCAGCGCTAGTTGGCTCATCAGCAAGGCCGCTGACGATTGCGTTTGCTGTGGTGTCATGATCTTTGTGGTTGCGGTGTAACTCACCGGCAGCAACAGACTGATCACAATGCCAAGGAGCATGGCAACACCGGTCACTACCGCCACCAGCCGATTACGGCGCGCCAACAGTGTGAGGGAGCCAAAGAAGGTCAGCCGGTGCGCCGGCTGGCTTTCTTCAAAAGCAAACTCCCCGTGCGGAGCGGCTTCCTCTGTTAGGATTTCTGGATTTTGTTCGATCATGGCTCGCCAATTCGTTAATAGGCCGTACCGAGCACGGCGCCGGTCAGGGCTGTTTGTGACAGGATTTGCGTGAAGTACGGAAGCTGTTGGATGAATGTGCTCGGACCCTTCAGCTTGGGTGGGACGATGATCGCGTCTCCGGGCAGCAAAGTCGTCTTATCAAAGTCCGACCGCCAGAACTGCCCGTGGGTTTGCCGGCTAATCACGGTGCCGTCTGCTCGAATCAGGAAGATACGCTTGGTGTCGGCCTGCCGCGTGGGGCCACCGGCATCATCCAGGTACGCGTACAGCCGTTTTCTCTGCTCATAGCGAAATGCGTTTTCGTTGTAAACAGCGCCGGAAACCTGGACAGTGTTCAGCTCCGACGGTATATAGAATGCGTCTCCATCCTCCAGCGGGAACGCCGGAATGTCGTCCACACTGCTCGCGTCGGGTTTCATGGCCAGAACCACCCGCCCTGTCGGTTGAACCGCGGCAAGCTGCGCTATCAAAGCCTGCTGCGCATTCAACTGCGCTTGTTGCTCCGCAGCGTTGGGTGCGCCGACCGCGGAGGCAGCCGCATTGCGCGCCAGGAGATCCCTCTGCATCTGCGCGGTCGATTGCCTGATTTCGAGTTCCTCGGCGCGGCGCGTGGATATGCGGGTGAGCTGCGAAGCATAGAGATAGGAGTGCGGAGTCAGTCCTCCGGCGCGCTTCACCAAATCCCTCAGGGTTTCCCCTGGGCTCAGGCGGTATACCCCCGGCGCATTCACCTCTCCGTCCACCCGGACGAAAGCCGCGTGTTTGTCGACCGGGAGAGGGATGTCTTTTTCGGAGAAGATGGTGACCACATCTCCGGGCTGCAAGCTCTCGTTGTCGGCAGACGCCGGATTGTCAATAGCGTTTGCCAGGTTGAATGCGATCAGCCGGGTGCTCAAGTCGTGCTCGTCGAGCCGCTCAATGGCTGCGTAGTCCCAGTTGATTTCTTCGCTGTTCCGGGCTGCCTCGAAGCTGGTTTGGCTGCGCGATCCTAATTCGGTCTGCGCATTGATTCCAGTTTGCGGGTTGGTTCCGGCTTGCGCCGTGATCCCAGTCTGAGGATTGATGCCGTTCTGCGGGTTGATTCCGGTTTGTGGAGTCACTCCCGTCTGCGGATTGAAACCGGACGGTGCGCCGGCCCCGGCTTGGGGATTCATCCCGGTCTGTGCGTTCATTCCGCTTTGCGCATTCGCCCCGGACTGAAGATTCAGTCCGGTTTGCGCGTTGGCTCCGGTCTGCGGATTGAACTGGTTGGGGGGAAGGCCGAACGGATGACCGATACTTTCAGGCACAAGAAAGTTCTGTTGGTTCCAGTAGTCGCGGGTGAGCAAAAACTGGCGGGAAGGAATGAGGTCGGAAATCCGCATCCCCTCGCGCCACACGTAGCGTCCTGGCTGGGCTACGTTTCCGCGAAGGGTCACTGCGTTGTCGAAGCGCGGCGAAAGCGGGTAAACGCGCAGCAGGTCACCATCACGAAGCACTCGCTTCAGCCCTTCAGGATCGAGTGCGAACGACTCCACCCGCCGTCTTTGGTGATTCTCGATCCGCTCCAGCAGAACGCGATCCTCATCCGCCAGATTTGTCACCCCGCCCGCATCGTCCAGAGCCGAAGCAAGAAACTCGTCGCCTTTGATTTCGTAAATCCCCGGCTCGTTCACGCTGCCGATGATGGCCACCTGCGGGCCCGCCGGTGGAATATAAATTACGTCTCCGGGAAGCAGTTGGACATCATGCGATTTGTCGCCTCTCCGTAGCAGATCGTAGACGTCAAATTCCGTGATCAGTTTGTCGCCGCGCCGCAACTGAATGTGGCGCATCGTGCCGGTTGCCGAGGGTCCGCCAGAGGTGAAGAGCGCATTCACCAGAGTGCTCAGCGAGCTAATGGTGTAGACACCCGGCTGGCGGGCGCTGCCCAGAACGAAAACCTGGATGGAGCGAAGTTGGCCCAGGGTAACATTGAGGTCAAAGTCCTTGTAGAGGGCCGCAATGGCCGAGTGAAGAAAGCTCTCAAGCTGGCCGTATTGCAAGCCGGCGACTGTCAAGCTCCCCACTGTGGGAACGAAAATCTGCCCGTTCCGGTCCACGACCACACGCGTGTCCAGATCGATCTTTCCCCACACGTGGATCAGCAGCTCATCACCGGGCCCGACAACGTAATCCGAGGGAACGGGAATGCGATCCAGTGGCGCAAAGGTTGTGGGCACCACGTCGAACAACTTTCTGCCAAACACTGGAAGAGAATGACCGGCCTCGTCTTCGGCGAAGATCTCGAACTCCGTTCGTGTGGTAATCGGACCCACCACCCTGTACGGAAGCGGAACGACGATTGTGGGAGCGGCGGTGGTCCCAGATGGAGCTGTTGCGGCTCCGGGCGGAACCGTACCTGCGCCGGGTGCGGCGGTGTATGGAGCCGTCGTCGTTTCTGTCGCTGGGGCCGTGACCGATGCCGGAGGACACAAAGCCGCCGCGCCTTCGGGAACAGGGCCGGGCCCGGAAGGACATTCAACCGTTTGCGCTCCCGGAGCCGTGGGGGCCGTCTGCCCGCCACAAAGCGCGCCCGGCAAGAGAAGGAGAATCAGGACGTTCTTTTTCATCGCACTAGATCTTTGACCGCTTGATTTTGGGCCAACTTGGGTGCCCTAGGTCCCGATTTTGGGACCTGGGATTGACAATCGTAAGCTTTGAATTCACGCGGTCAAAGACCTAGAGAGTTCTCAGCTCATGTCTGCTGACGCTTGCAATCGTTCCCTGCCGGGGAACGGTTCGCTTAGAGGTTGCGATCCGCCTTGAACAGCTCAATCTCGGCACTGAGTTTCTCGACCTTTTGTTCAAGGTCCTTCATTTGAGCGTAATACTCATTTCTCGTTGCATCGGCCGCAGTCTCCTGTTTGGCGCCAACCAAGAGACTGTGCATCGCTTCGCGCGCCAAGTCCGACAAGCTGCGCGCACCGGTCGAAACGCACATCCGCCGCAAAGTGGAGAACTCCTCTTCAGACATCCGGATGCTGATCATGCGCGATCGTGGTCTCAGAACTCTCATATTGAACTCGGATAGGCAGTGGGGACTTCAGACCCGAGTGGTGCACGCGAGGAACGCGGCTGATGGCAGGTTATTCGTGAGGGTCAGACGTGAGTTGATTTGATTGCCTGGTTGAGCGGTTTTACGGTAGGCTCCGCCCCTCTGAGCCCCAAAAATCTCAATGGAACCCGTTCCTCTTCACCACGAAAGCCCCCATGGAAAAACAACGCTAACCACAAATGAGCGCGCCTTAGAACGCAAAACGCGCTATTTACGTCGAGCGTGATCTCGTGAGCGAAACTACCTTAACACGCGTACACGAGGGAAGCAAGGAAATCGTATGACAAATGCAATACACATCTAAGTGATTGACTTCATTGCCAAATATGATCGATTTCGCCTTCTGCGGCGATGACCAAAGTTACCTTCTCAAGCTGGCGAGGATTGTCAATCTCGATTGTGCAGCAGGACGGGCCGGCGCAGCCGTACATACACAAATGCGACCCACTGCATCAACAACGCGCCACAGCAATCCAGCAGGACATCCCATGGGGACCCGGTCCGGTTGGGCAGAAAGGTCTGGTGCCACTCATCCCAACTGGCCACGAGCGCTGTGCCCGCAAGCGCCAACTCGGCATCGAACAGAAGTCGGAAGCGAGGCAAACTCAGCCACCAGGCGCGCAGCCAAGCCAGTCCCAGCGCGCCATATCCGAGAAAATGGCCGGACTTGCGAATGGTTTGGTGAATGTGTCCCCAGCGGACGTCGCCGACCGGCCCAAAGAGCGCCTCAAACAAAACGCGCAGCGGATGCGACGTCCGGTCGGCGCCGAAGTACTTCGTCGACTCCACTGCAATGATCGCGATTCCCACGGCCACGGGCCACCAGGCGCTGATCCAGAACCGGGGTCCCCGCGGACACGTCTTCGTCCGTGGGGTGGAGAACCGGGGTCCCCGCGGACAGGTCTTCGTCCGTGGGGTGGAAAACCTGACGCCGCGCCGGCTACTCGACATGGTAGTTGGGCGCCTCGCGAGTGATGATCACGTCGTGCACGTGACTCTCGCGCAAGCCGGCGCCGGATATGCGTACGAACTTCGCCTTCTCCTGCAACTCCGCGATATTGGCGCATCCCAGATAGCCCATCCCGGAGCGCAATCCGCCCACCAGCTGAAAGACCATCGCCTCCAGCGGCCCGCGGTATGGCACGCGCCCCTCGATGCCTTCGGGGACGAACTTGGCCAGCCGGTTCTCATTGGCGCGCTCGCGCTGCACCACGTCGGTTGGCCCGTTTTCCGCTCCGGCCAGATCGGCCGAGCCCTGGAAGTAGCGCTCGCCGGAGCCCTGGCTCATCGCCGTCAGCGAGCCCATGCCGCGATAGCTCTTGAAGCTCCGCCCCTGGTAGAGAATGGTCTCGCCGGGGCTCTCGTCCACGCCGGCAAAGAGCGAGCCGATCATCACCGAGCTGGCGCCGGCAGCGATGGCCTTGGTGATTTCGCCGGAGTACTTGATGCCGCCATCGGCGATCACCGGGATCCCGTGCTTGCGCGCCGCGCGATAGGCTTCGGCGATGGCCGTGATCTGCGGCATGCCCGCGCCGGTCACCATGCGCGTGGTGCAGATGGAGCCGGGCCCGATGCCCACCTTGATCGCATCGGCGCCCGATTCAATCAGGGCCATCGCTCCTTCGTACGTCGCCACGTTTCCCGCCAGCACCGCCACGCCGGGAAAACGCTTCTTCACCTCGCGCACCGCCTCCAGCACGCGCGACGAGTGCCCGTGCGCCGAGTCGATGGCTAGCGCGTCGGCGCGGTTGCGCACCAGCTCCGCCGCGCGCTCCAAAAAGTCGCCCGTCGCCCCGATCGCCCCGCCCACGCGCAGCCGGCCCTGATCGTCTTTGCTGGCGTTGGGATACTTCAGCTTCTTCTGGATGTCCTTGACCGTAATCAGACCCATTAGCTCGTACTTGTCATTCACCACCAGCAGCTTCTCCACGCGATGCTTGTGCAGGATCAGCTCGGCCTCTTCGAGCGTGGTGCCCACGGGCACGGTGATCAGGTCTTCCTTGGTCATCACGTCGCCCACGGGAACGTCAGTCCGCGTTTCAAAGCGCAGATCGCGGTTGGTCAGGATGCCCACCAGCCGCTTGCCCTGCGTTACCGGCACACCGGAGATGCGGTAGCGGCGCATGATCTCCAGAGCGTCGCCGATCGTCTTCTCGGGCGCGATGGTCACCGGATCGACGATCATGCCGCTCTCCGACCGCTTCACCTTGTCGATTTCGCCGGCCTGGTCGGAGATAGAGAGATTGCGGTGCACGATGCCGATGGCCCCCTGCTGCGCCATGGCGATGGCCATGCGCGACTCCGTCACCGTGTCCATGGCCGAGGAGACGAGCGGCGTGTTCAGCGTGATTTCGCGGGTGAGCTGCGTCTGCGTGCTCACCTGGATGGGCACTACGTCGCTATAGGCGGGGACAAGCAGGACATCGTCAAAGGTAAGAGCGTCAGACAGATTTTCGGTCAGCATAATGTGTCAATGCTCCTGGCGGACCAGGGACTCAGGTTCCCGGCTGGCAGGAGCTTCACACTATTGTAGCGGAGGGTGCCGGGGCGCTTCGCAGGGCGGTGCATTGCACCGCGGCCCGGCTTCAATCGATGCAATGCAGCGCCTTCTGCCCGTCCATCACCGCATCGGCCACCACATGGCGGTCGAAGGTGGCCAACTGTCCTTGGTGCGCGCGGGCCAAAGCCAGCAGATAGCTATCGGTGACCTGGGCTGAGTTGAGCAGGCGGGTTGTGTTCACGCAGTTAGGGTCGAAGAGCGAAACGTCGTCGGGCCAGAACTCGTGGCCGCCCAGCCCGCGCAGAACCGCAACCGCCTCTGCGACCGCGGCGGGCGTGCCGGGCGAGTTCGGGTAGCGCGCACTCCCGACGATGCGGAGCACGCCATTTTCCGTCAGCGGGCATGTGGCCCAGGCGCGGCGTCCCCTTCGGGCAAACCAATCGTGTGCGCGGTCGTGCTGAATGTGCGTGGGATCGATGAGCGCGATCAGAACGTTCACATCGAGCAGGAAGCGCGTCACAGCAACTCTTCCTCGAGCTGCCGGACCAGCTCCGAGGTCACGCGCGGCGCGCCGGGACGCACGGGAAGCAGGGGCACGCCGTTGCGCGTGGCGCGGCGGGCCGGCGCGGGACGCATCGCGTCGCGGGCCAGCGTGCTGATCACCTCGCCTACACTCTTTCCTTCGGTGGCGGCCATCTCTTTAGCCGCGGCCAGAACGTCGTCATCGATCGCTAGCGTGGTGCGCACGGTTCCCTCCCCGCAGCATCAAACATCAATCATCATACATCAAAAGGAGGGGTCTCGTCCAATGTTCGGCCGTAATCGGGCATGGCGACAGGAGATCTCTTCCACATCATCGCCTACCTGCAGGAGCAGGAGGGTGCGCGGCTGCGGGTCGTGGCGTAGGTCAGCAGCCTATTTCTTCAGCGGCTTCCTCGCAAAGTAGTACAGCGAATACGCCAGCAGCGCAAAGGCCGCGACCGACACCCACGGGTTGTAGACGAAGGTGTGCGGCCAGCCGATGGGGTTGGGCTTGTCGAGGACGGTTTCGTAGCCGCGGAGGGCCACGCCGATGAGGCCCACAATGCCGCCCGCTGCGATTAGGCCGGATGCGTACAACGATCCCGTCGAGACGTCGCCCTCATCTGCCCCACCGGCTCGCGCTACGGCCGCGTCGACCAGCATGCGCACCACGCCACCAGTGAAGATCGCCAGCGTGGTTCCGATTGACAGATACGCGCCCACCGCCAGCGAGAGCGAACGGATACCGAGCAGCTCGATGGCGATCACAAGGAAGACGCCGACCATGACCAGTCCCCAAGGCAGCTTACGGGTGAGGATTCCGTTGATGACCGTGGCCATCAGTTGCGCTTGCGGCGCGGCGGCCTTTTCGCTGCCGATGCCGGGGATCCAGTGCACCTCGATTCGGCCCGTCGCGGGCAAGTAGAGATATTTGCCGTTGGCCAGTTCCGACGAGCCGATGGCGTTCAGCACGATGTACTCGTTTTTGTGGTGGATGGTCGTGGTGTTGTCGGCGCCGATCACGGGGAACTGATCGATGAGGCCGTGCGTGTCCTGCTGAATCTCCACGCCGGGATGCGAGGCGTTGATATCCCACGCCTGAGGAGCTGCGCGGAAGGTCTGCAGGCCCTGGTTCATGAGCTGCAGAGTCCAGCCGATGAAGATTGTCGAGACGGCGATGCCGATAAGGAACGCGAAGCGCTGCATCTTGGGCGTGGCGCCGACGATAAATCCTGTTTTCAAGTCCTGCGAGGTGTCGCCCGCCTCGGCCGATGCGATGCAGACCACGCCACCGATGGTGATGGCGAGCGCGCCAAACGCCGGCGCGGTCCAGCCGCTGACGAGAAAGATGGCGGATGTGGCCATCAGCGTGGCGATGGTCATGCCGGAGATGGGATTAGCCGAGCTGCCGATCAGTCCGACAATGCGCGAACTAACGGTCACGAAAAGGAATCCAAAAGCCACCACCAGAATCGAAGCGGCAAAGTTGGCGAACAGGCCTACCTGCGCGCCAGGCACCGGCTTGAACCAAAGGAAGAAGAACATGAGTACGATGAGCGCGATGGAGCCGATGATGGCCGTGCTCATGGCGAAGTCGCGTTCGGTGCGGATGGGCTCTGCCACGGCGGCGGAACGGTGCCGCATCTGCGCGAAGCCGGAGCGCAGCGCGCCGATGATGGTGGGCAGCGTCTTGAAGAGCGTGATCAGGCCCGCGGCCGCCACGGCTCCCGCACCCATGGGACGAATGTAAGTGATCCACAGATCGCTGGGGCCCATCTGCGCAATAGGGACGGTGCCAGGATAGATGGGATGCGGCAGATCCTTACCGAAGAAATAAATCAGCGGCATGACCACGAGCCAGGAGAAGATGCCTCCGGCGAACATGGTGCCCGCGGTGCGCGCGCCGATGATGTAGCCCACGCCGAGATACTCTGGCGTGGCATCGGCCTTGATCGACGCGCCTTTCAGCACATGATTGGGGCCCAGGTCCGGCTGGTACTCCGGCGTGCCGGGCCACGCGCCGAAGAGATTCTCGTTCTGGAAGAAGGTATAGAGCGCGCCCAGGCCCAGGCCGAAAAAGACGCGGCTGGCAAACGAGCCGCCCTTGGCGCCGGCCATCAGCACGTCGGCGCAGGCCGTTCCTTCGGGGAATTTCAGGTTGCCGTGCTCCTCGACGATGAGCGGACGCCGCAGCGGCACCATGAAGAGCACGCCGAGGTAGCCGCCGATGAGCGCCAGCATGAAGATGCGCGAGTATTCGAGATCGAAGCCCAGAAAAATGAGCGCGGGAAGCGTGAAGATGACGCCCGCGGCGATGGACTGGCCGGCGTTCCCAGCGGTCTGGACGATGATGCACTCCAGGATCGAGACCTTGCCCTTATTACGCAAAAAGCTGATCGAGATAACCGCAATGGGGATGGAGGCGGCGACGGTGAGTCCGGCGCGCAGACCCACGTAGACGGTGACCATCCCGAAGATGATGCCGAAAACGGCGCCCAGCAGCACGGCTCGAATCGTGAATTCGGGCGGTTTCTGGCCGGCGGGAACGAAGGGTTGAAAGTCGGGCACGAAAAGCCTCCGGATGATGGCAAGCGAAGTGTTGAGAAATCCCTGAAGGGCGAGTTTACCAGCGTTGGGTGGGTGTACGACAGGAGCCGCATTCGGCTTGGCGAACCCGGCCCCGCACGCGTAGGGTATTGAACATCGTCGGAATCGGCACCAATGGAAACGCGAATGGCCAACCCGGCTTCTGCCCGCTCGCCCACCCAGCGGCTGCTTTCGCTCGACGTGCTGCGCGGCCTCACCATCGCCTTCATGATCATGGTGAATAACACAGGTGGCCCTGCCGCGTGGGCCCAGATGAACCACGCCGCGTGGAACGGCTTCACGGCCACCGATCTGGTGTTCCCCACGTTTCTCTTTGTCGTGGGAGCGTCGATTGTATTTTCCACAGAGGCGCGGCTCAAGCGTGGCGACTCGCGCGCCGAGCTGGCCCGGCACATCGTGCGCCGCGCAGCCATCCTGTTCCTGCTCGGGATCGTGGTTAACGGCTTTCCTTATTTCCATCTCGACCACCTGCGCATCTACGGCGTCTTGCAGCGCATTGCAGTCTGCTACTTGGTCGTCGGGCTCTATTACCTGTGGGACCGCCGCGTTTGGACAAAGATCGCCATGCTGGCCGCCCTGCTGATCGGCTACTGGATTTTGGTGCGTTGGGTTCCGGTGCCGGGAGCAGGAGTTCCTGGCCGCGACATGCCATTCCTCGACAAAGACCAGAACATCGTCGCGTGGGTCGACCGGCAGCTCATGCCCGGCCATCTCTACGAGGACGCGCCGCTCCACAGCGCGCGCGACCCCGAAGGGTTGCTCAGTGACATTCCTGCAATCGGCACCACGCTATTGGGCCTGCTCGCCGGATTGTGGCTTCGCGCCTGGTTGACAGTGAAGAGGAAAGCACTGGGCCTGGCCGCGGGCGGGGCGGCCTGCCTCGCCTCAGGCTATCTTTGGTCGATTTGGTTTCCGCTCAACAAGAAGATGTGGACCAGCTCCTATGTGCTGGTGGCGGCGGGCTGGTCGCTGCTTCTCTTTGCCGTCGTCTATTGGGTAACGGAGCAGCACGGCTGGGGCAGATCGGGCTGGAGCAAACCGCTGCTCTGGCCGTGGCTGGTCTTCGGGTCGAATGCCATCGTCGCCTACATTGATCAGCGAGCTGCTTGGCAGCGCAATCGAGCTCATTCGTTTCACCTCCGGCGGGCAGCGGATCGACGCGCTCAGCTTCGTCTATTCGCACGTCTTCGCGACCATTGCCGATCCGGGCTGGAGGGCCCTCGCTTACTCGCTTTCCTACACCGCTGTCTGTTTTCTCCCGGTCTGGCTGCTTTACCGCAAAAAGATCTTCGTAAAGGTATAATTTGCCCGCGCACGAATTCGTCCGCGCATCGGCGCTAAGCTTGGGGCAACCTGCGGCAAAAGATCTACCGCTAGAAGAATACGGGAGACTCTCATGAGATTGGGTTACGTTGCATGGATACTTGCTTTGTGCGGCAGCGCGGCCACCGCGCAAACCACGAGCTGCAATCTGCAGGATTGGAAGAGCATCACGGGCGTGAGCGTCGCGGCGAGCCATGATTCTGTCGAAGTTTTATGGCCGGGCGAGCAGGGCCAACAGAACCGCGCGCGATTTGCGCTGCGCAATGGCCAGCCCATCGTCGCGGAGCTGGCCGCGCGCAAGCCTGGCGGCCCGTGGATCGTCCTGGGCAAAGATCTGGCGCCCGATTTTCAGGTGACCACCGGCCGTCGCCGCATCTCCACCACGGAACTCGACATCCTGAAGAAGCTGAACAACGACACCCCCGAAGCCGAGAACGAGTACAAGTGGAATGTCTTCTGGGATGCGCCGCTGGAGATTCCCGGCCATGACTCGCACCTTGTCGGTCCGGGCCGCACCCCCGATGAAGTGAAGCGCGCCTCGGTAAGCTACAACTCCAACACATGCCGCGTAAAGAGCGATGGCGACCGCGTCAGCGTCGTCTTCAACGGCCTCACGCTAGGCATTTTTTTGGGTGACCTCCAATTCACCGCGTACAAAGGCTCAAATCTTCTCCGTCAGGAAGCGCTGGCCAAAACCGATGCCCCTGACGTGGCCTACATCTACAAGGCCGGCCTGAAGGGCTTCTCAATTAACCCGGACACGAAGCTCGAGTGGCGCGACGACGCGCAGGAGTGGCAGGAGTACGAATTCGGCGGCGAAGTCAACGAGCAGCCCGTCGACCTCGAGGCACGCAACCGCCTCGAAATCCTGGACGCGGGCGCGGGCTCGCTCGCCATCTTTCCGCCGCCGCACAAGTTCTTCTTCGCGCGAGAGAACGAGGTGAACCTTGGCTACGTTTATTACCGCAAAGACAGCGACGCCTCCTTTTCACTCGGCGTGATGCAGCCCGAGCACGGCCAGGGCTACGCGCCATGGGGCGTCTCTGACGAAGTGTGGAACCGCCGCGTCCGCGTCGCGCGCGAGCAAATCTACAACTACGCGCTCTACAACGCGCCTCCCGGAACGGTGCAGCGCATGGCGGTCTACTACTACCTGAGCGCCATGGGCTCCCACGCTACCCAGCAGCATGTGATGGCCTACACGCACGACGACACCTACAAGCCGGTTCCCGGCTTCAAAACCGTCACCGGCCACTTCCATCTCGACTTCAACGAGATGATCCGCGACCGCGGCACTTCGGACTTCATGCCCACATGGGTTCCGGTCTTTCGCGGCCTCGGCATCAACATCGTTTACCTTGCCGACTTCCACGACGACTCCGACTTCGCCGATCCCGGCCCCAAGCGCTTTTATGAACAGAAGCTCTACTTCGAAGGCGCGCGCAAGATGAGCGACAAGAACTTCCTCGTCATTCCCGCCGAAGAGGTGAACACCTATCTGGGCGGTCATTGGTACCTGATGCTACCCAAGCCGGTGTACTTTTCTCACGCCGTGCCGCGCCCCGCGAACCAGACGTTTGAAGAGAACGACCCCACCTACGGCCACGTTTACCACCTCGGCTCGGTCGAGGACGTGGAGAACTTCATCAATCGCGAGCAGGGCATCCTCTGGACGGCGCACCCGCGCACCAAAAGCTCCGCCATGTATCCCGACGAGTACAAGGACAAGGATTTCTTCCTCAGCGACCGCTTCATTGGCGCATCGTGGGAGTCGCTGCCCGTCGATCTTTCGCAGGCGCGCCTGTGCGAGGTGCGCTGCTTCGGTGTCAACGACGACATGAGCAACTGGGCGCCCAAGCCAAAGTTCATGCTTGCCGAGGGCGACACCTATATGAAGGTTCCCAGCGATGAGACTTATCCGCTGCTGGCAATCAACTACCTCAAGCTCGATAAAGTGCCGGCCTACAACGAGAGCTGGGCTCCGGTCGTCGAAGGCATTCGCGCGGGCAACTTCTTCGGCACCACGGGCGAAATTCTCTTCCACAACTGGGGCATCGAGGGCTCGGGCGCGAAAAGCGTCTACACGGCCAGCATCGAATACACCTTCCCGCTCGAGTTTGCCGAGTTGGTGTGGAGCGATGGCAGGAAGGTCGATCGCCAGATCATCCCGCTCACCGATACCGAGCCCTTCGGGACAAAACCCTTCCGCATTCCCTTTGACGCGCGCGGCAAAAAGTGGATTCGCTTCGACGTGTGGGACTCGGCAGGCAACGGTGCCTGGCTGCAGCCGGTGACGCCGAAGCAATAAACGCGCCTTACAGCAGTCTCGGAAATGGTGTATCCGCATTCACGAAAGCTAAGTCGGCGCGACCAGCAGGACCGGGGTCCCCACGGACAGGTCTTGGTCCGTGGGGTGGAGGCAGCGACAACCCTCCCAAACGCTCCGACCGGACACAGTATTTCCGAAACTGCTCTAGCGCCGTGCGCGGCTCAGTACTTCGACTTGATCGCGTAGGTCAGCCCCATCGTGAACTGAAAAGAGTTGCGCTTGGTGGGAGGCAGCGATGCCGGCGGATCGTTCAAAAAGCTTTCCATCGTTCCCAGCGAAAAGCTGAGATTCTTGTATGCGGGAAACGCGAACGTATTGGTCTCGTTCGCCGAATACGCTGCGGAGTTGTTGTACGCGGGAATGAACGCGAGGCCCTGCGTATAGTTGAGCAGCTTCATGTGCAGGGCATAGCCCGCGGAAAACGTCGAGCCGACGAGATTCTGATTTGTGCCTGCTGCGCCGCTGATGAACTGCTGCTTCTCATACTGCAAGGTCGCCTTCACGTCCAGCTCCTGCTTTGGCGTCTTGATCGCGGTCCATCCTATGCCGCCGCCGTAAATCTGTTGCAGGTCGAGATCCTGACCGTAGTTATGGTCAAAGGCCGTCTGGCCAAGCGCAAAGAATCGCGGCGAAAAATACTCATCGCGCTCTGCGTCCGCATGGTAGATGGCCGTCTTGGTCGTCACGGCAACGACCGTACTCGGCGGCGGACCCGGGTTGATGTATGCCGGCTGCGTGATCTTTCCAAACGACCCGCTGAAATCCATGGATGTGCGATCGCGCGGATTCAGCCAGCTCACCGTGGGCACCACGCGCACCAGGCCGATCGCACCCGAGAACGTGTACTGATTTTGCGTCGCGGTCACCAGCGTCGCACCCGCCGTCGCCGGGCCGCTCCAACCCGCCAGGAAACTTGGCTGATGATTCACCTGCTTGTTCAGCGTGGCCTCGTCCATGATGTACTGCGCATCCTTCACAGGAATCGGCGCGCTGGCCGCCGCGTTTGCCGGATGCACCGTCACGGCCTGGTTCGCCACCTCCAGCGTTCCCACGGGAATCTGCCCCGCGCTCTTTCTGCCGCGCAGCTTCACGGTCTTGCTCAGCACGCCGAATTGCTCCGTCGCGTGTAGCTCCTTGATCTTGTCCCAGGAGATGGAGATGTCGCCGAGCGGATCGCTATGGAACGTAACCTTGCCCGCCGTCTCGCTCATGAACTTGCCGTGCAGCATGTCGCCATTGTTCAGCACCAGCACATCGGGCGCGGCATCAGGCGCGGGCGCAGACGGCTTGGTCTGCGCAGCGCAAGTGGTAATCGCGCCAAGGATGGTAATCGATGTTGCGATGCGGATGCTTCGATGGAACAGGGAGCGGAACATGCGAGAAAGGAAAATGCTCATGGCAATGGTCGCCTCACTTGAGGATGCTGCGATGAACCGGGCGCCGCCGGCTGATGAACCCAAGTATTGTATTCTTCGATGCGGCTTGGGGATGAATGTGTTGCTGCCGTCCGGCCGCCGACACAGCGCCTTTTGAGAATAACCATTCCAAGACTAGTTCGCGACGCATTCGCTCGGCGTTTGGCGTAGACTGATTCACAGTTTCCACAACATCTTGCCGGAGTCTTCCATGTCCAGGACTGTTTCATACGCCCAATGGGCGCTGGAACCATATTGCATCGGCCTCAAGCTGCGCTCCTTGCGCACCAGCAAGCGGCTTACGCTCTCCCGCCTGGCGGCCGAAACCGGCCTCTCCACTGCGCTGCTGTCCAAGCTCGAAACGGACCGGATGATTCCCACGCTGCCCACGCTGGCCACCATCGCTCGCGTCTACGGCGTCAGCATGAGTTACTTTTTTGCCGATCCCGCGCGCCACACCCTTTCCATCACGCGCAAGGCACACCTGCAGGGCGATGGACGCGGCATGGACTCCATCAAAGTGACGCCCTTGAACGCCGAAGGCAAGGGGTTCCGCCTCGTCGCGCAGATCGTCGAGTTCCCGCCCGGGGGCGCGAGCGTCGCCATCAACGCCTTTCACGAAACCGGCGGGGTGATCTATGTCCTTGAAGGGCGGCTGCGCCTTGACGCCGGCGGCATGCACGAGGTGCTCGAGGCCGGCGACTGCGCATGCATGGAGAGCGAGATGCCTCTGGCCTGGAGCGCGGCCGACAAGCACCGTTGCCGCGTTCTGGCCGTGTTGCCTGGCGCCAAACGCGCGGAATCCTGAAGCAGTTCTACTGCACGACCAGAGCCTCCCTCTCCAGCGCGATAGCGCGCGGAAAGAGTAGGTTGTTTTCGAGATGCACATGCCGGTGCAGGTCGCGCTCGAACGCGTCAAGGCCGTGATAAAGGCCAACTGTCGTGGGACAAGCCTCCGGCCATGGAACAAAGCCACGCGTGACCGCGCGCATCTCGGCAAGTAGTGTTGCGGCGCCTTCGTGCTCATGGATCATCGCCCGGATGGGATTCTCGACCGAGCCGAAGCAGACGCTGGGCGCAGCGGCACTCTGGTTGCGGCTACGCTCCAGCCCCTCAATATAGGGGAAGAGAACGCGCTCTTCCTTGTCCAAGTGGAAAAGGATCTCGTCGGTCAGTTGCGCCAGGTGGCGTTGGACCAGACTCGCTTCAGGGTGTACGGGGCCGTGCTTCGTCGCCACGCGCTCCGCCATCGACTGCAGTTGCGGCAGTTCGTTGCGAACATAGCTGTGGTGGGCCCGTACGATATGCCGGATGAGCTCGGTCGGCGTGGCCTGACTGAAGTCATCTTCAACCGGCGCCGCGCTGATGGCGTCAGCCAGCGCGGCCTGCACTTCCTTCGTCGCTATGCCTTTCTCAGCGCAAGCCTCGCGAAGCGGCCGTTTGCCTCCGCAGCAGTAATCCAGGTGAAAACGCTCGAAGACGCGAATGGTGGCGGGCTGGTTGAGAGCGATCGAGCGCAGCGTGGATTCGGAATCAATCATAGTGAAAATCCTCCTGTTGATTCGAGACTAGGCCGCCGCATCCCGCGAGGCAGGGACTTTTGTCACAGGCCGGGACCAGAAACCTGCGGTTTGCCGCCCGCGCCGTCACTCTGTAGCATGGTTTGGAGCTTCAAGGAAGAAGATCGATGCGACCTAACTCCAAGCTGATCAAGACAACTCTCACTGGCGCCCTTGGCGGCCTCATCTTCGGATTCGATATTGCGGTCGTCTCCGGCATCATCGATCTCGTGGTGCAGCACTTCGGCCTGAGCGGGCTGGGCAAGGGCATCACGGTGGCCGTTGGCCCTGTCGGAACAGTGATCGGCTGCTTTGCCGGAGGCGCGCTCGGGCAGCGGTTGGGCACACGCAATGCGCTGCGCTACGCTGCCGCTCTCTACTTCGTCGCCGCGGTCTGCACGGTGCTCGCCGTCAGTTGGCCCATGCTGCTCGCCACGCGTTTCTTCAGCGGACTGGGACTCGGCGCGGCTTCGGTGCTGGGTCCGGTCTACATTACAGAGCTGGCTCCGGCGCAATGGCGTGGGCGCCTTGTAGGCGCATTCCAGATCAATGTGGTCACGGGAATCCTGCTCGGCTACACCTCCAATTACCTGGTCGGCCGCGCTCATCTCGGCGCCATCGACTGGCGGGTGATGGTGGCCGTCGCAGCAGCGCCGGCGCTGCTCTTCTTCTTCCTTCTTTTCACCATTCCCCGTTCGCCGCGCTGGTCGGCCTCGCACAACCAGATCGACGATGCTCTCGCCGTCCTGGCCCAGATGGGCGCTCCCGATCCCAAAGCCGAGCTGGCCGAGATTCAGTCGGCGCTCCAGGCCGAGCATGCCACGGCCCACGAGGCGGTGTTTCAGTGGAAGTATCGCTATCCGCTTTTCCTGGCTATCAGCATTGGCGCCTTTAACCAACTGGCCGGAATCAACGCCATCCTCTATTACATGCACAGCATCTTTGCCGCAGCCGGATTCGGTGGCGAATCCGGATACGTGCAAAGCATCGTGGTCGGCGCCACCAATTGGCTCTTTACCCTCGTCGGCATGTCCATGATCGACCACTTCGGCCGCAAGAGCCTGCTCATCGTCGGCGCCATCGGCAACGTTCTCTGCCTCGGCGGCGTAGCCTGGATCTTCAATACCAACAGCCATCCGGCGGCCCTGCTTCCCTTGCTGGTCATCTTCGTCGCCTTCTTCTCGCTATCGCAGGGCTGCGTGATTTGGGTCTACATCGGCGAGGTCTTTCCCACCGCCGTGCGCTCCAAGGGACAGGGCGTGGGCAGCGCCAGCCACTGGATCGTCAACACCATCATCGCCCTCTGCTTTCCCGTTCTTGTGCACAATTTCAGTGAGGGAACGCCCTTTAACTTCTTCGCCGCGGCCACAGTGGTGCAGTTGATCGTCGTTACGCTGTTCTACCCGGAGACCAAGGGCCAAACCCTGGAGCAGTTGCAGCGGAAGTTGATGCGCGCGTAAAGAAAAACGCGCCGGGCCGCGGGCCTAATGCGGTCCCGGCGCTAGAGTTGCAGGGTGAAACAGCAAGCTCACACCGACTCAATGGCCTGAATGCTTTCGGCCACTTCTCCTTTGAGCGTCTCGGCATCGGGATGGAAAAGCTCACGTTCCCCCGCCGGCAATTCGTCGATCAGATCGCCATAGGCCACGGTCTCGCATCCCGAAAACGCGGCGAAACCTAACGCAGATGCCATGGCGCAGCTCACCTTGACCATTTCGGCCAGATCCCAGACGCCGTCTGTGCGTAGCGCCTCGTGATGTTCCGCGACCACGGCCTCAAAGTTCTCCGGCAGCTTCCAGTCGCCGATCAGTTGCCGTCCAATCTGGCAGTGGTCCCAGCCGAACAGCTCGCGCTCCGCTGCCATCATCGTGGCGGCCCCGCCGCGATGCCTCTCCAGCAATGCCGCGTACCCTTTGGGCTGAATCACCGCCAGCGCCATGCGTCCGATGTCGTGCAGAATGCCTGAGGTGTACGCGAGGTCTTTGTCGATGTCTCCCGTCCTCGCGATCCGTTCCGCGATGATGGCGCATGCCAGGTTATGCCGCCAGAGGTTTCGCATCGCCGGATAGCTCATCGCCTTGCCCAGATATGCGCGCACTCCCACCGTGACGCACATGCCCTGCAGCGTGTTCGCGCCCAGCACGGCCACGGCCTGCAGAATCGTCGTGGAAGGATAGCGCGGGGCGTAGAGCAGGGAATTGGAGACGGTGAGAACTTCGCTGGCGAAGGCCGGATCGGACGAGATCAGATCGCAAAGTTGGTGTAACTGCACGTTCTCGTTGCTGGCCAGTTGCAATACCCTGACCGCGACCTGCGGAAACGGCGGCAGGCGCAAATAGGCCCAAGGCAGAGTGGCTGTTTGTCTGTTTCGCTCGCCCATCCCCACCACCCTCCACCTTGGCAGCCTGCTTTCGCCCCTGCCTCTTTCCACTTTGCGCGCAAATCGGGTCCTGCGCCGGCGCCAATCGTCGACCGCCGCCCGTTTCCGGCACGTACGTGCCGGTGAGTACTTTTTCGGCTGTCCACCGTGTTTTCAACAGGAGGAATCGCGTGCGATGCGTGGCAACGCGCGGTCGCAGCTTACTTCGCCGCCCAGACCCTTCCGTCCGCACTCACCCACACCTGACTTTGGTCATTAAGAAGCTGAAAGACTGCGCCGGGCTGGGACGCAGCGCCCGAACCGGAGGTGTCTCCCGCGGGGTTGGCCCCGGCGGCGGGCGGCGCCTCTGACTTGCCAGCCCCCTCCGATTGCCTGCGCACCTCCACGGCGCGTCCGGTCCACTGCTTCGTCACCGGCTCCCATGTTGCTCCGGAATCCTCGCTGAGAAACAATGCGCCTGCCCGATCGATGGCCAGCATAAGGTGGCCAGCTGGCGCGATCGACACCGCGGGCAGGGCGCTGGGCAGGTGAGTCGGAGTCGCCATGCGCGCGGCAAAAAGTCCGCCTGCCTTCGATTTCTTTTCGAGCGGCAGATTCGCTGCAGGTTCAACCTTCACTTCGAGCGTCGCATTTGCTGTCGCTGGGGCCGGAGTTGCGCTTGGAGCCAGGGCTTTGTCTTCCGCCTGCACAGTCACCGTCTGCGTCGCGCTACCTGCCGGCATCCGCCTCGGCGCGGCCTCCGCCTGCCGGCTTCGTTCCCGCGGCAACGGGGTCGCACTCTGCTCCTGGCTGAAGAAGGCCGATGTCACCGGCCCTGGAATGCTCTCACCCGCAAGGGCCCGTTCCTCTGCGCGCGAAGCCGAAGCAGCCCCCTCGCGTCGAATCTCCGCCTCGCGCGCCGTCTCTGTCCGATCCATGGTTCCGGCTTCGGGCATCGACGCTACTGCAACAGGCTCACGCTCGCGCTTGCCCGGCGCCTCGCCAGAGCGTGCCGACCTCAGAGCTCTTGCCTCGGACGCAACAGGAACCGGCGCCAACGGCGCAGGTTCCGCCGGCTCGGCTGGAGAAGGAGGCTGCAGCCGGCCTGATCCCCGGAGCGGCGGTCCGCTCTGCAATCTTAATCGCCGCTTCGTGCTGCTCCGCCTGACGAACAAAGACAGAGATCGACGTCACGGCGAGGGCAGCAGCCACTGCGATTGGCACCCAGGCAAACCGCCATCTCTTCCACCAAGCATTTGGTTGATTCACCACCTGCCGAGCCGCCCGAGCCTCAACCTCCGCGTCTGCCGCCTCGCGCGCCAATGCCACCACCTGCCTGCACCGGCCGCACACCGCAAGATGCTCCAGCACCTGGCCGCGCTCCCGCTCTTGAAGCGCGTGCTCGGCAAACGCGCTCAGGCTCTCCGCATCAGGGTGAAACTCGTGTTGGCCAGTTGCTTTCATTGCCGTACTCATGGCGCAGCCTGTTCTTTGAACGCTTCAGTTTGCGAATTTTGCAGCAGTTTTTTCAGGTTCACATTCAAATCACGTGGATCGGCGCCCAGCGCCTCTTCCGCCGCGCGCCTGCTCAGCCCGCCGCGTTGCAGGTTCCTCAACACGTACTTCCTCGTGCCCTCGGTTGCGCGTTTTAGCTTGCGGCTCACGGTGGCTTCGTGCACGCCCAGGATGCGCGCAATCTGCAGGAGCGTCTGCCCGTCAAGATAATAAGCTGCCAGGAGATACCGCTCCTCCGCGTCGCGTTTTTCGACTGCCTCTTCGATCGCGCGCTCGAGGAGCGAGAGCTGCGCTGGCGGTGTCACGGGCGCGGGATCCGGCGCCGGTGCGTCCATGTCTGCGAGCGGCTCCTCACGATGGCTGCGGCGATGATGATCCACATGCCGCTGGGCCAGCGTGGTGCGCAGCCAGCCCATCAGCGATCCTCGGCCGCGATACGAGAGCAGGGGGCAGCGCCGCACGCCATCCCGCGTGGTCAGGCCGTAAAGTTCGCCAAAAAGTTGATCGGCCAGTTCGCGGCCCAGGGTTTCGCTGCCGGTGATGGCGATGGCGGCGCGGGTGAGCGGCTGCCGGTAGACAGCGACGAAGTGCTCCCATGCTCCTTCGTGCCCGGCCGCACAGGCGCGCGCCAGCACAAGGTCGCCCAGGCACAGCCCGCGAAAAAACGCCGCTTGCTGTCTCTCAGTCGCTGCCTGGCCCGTTTCCAGCGCAAAGTTCTGCGCCGATCCCGCCTCCAACAGGATCTGGTCGAACTTCTCCTGGCTTAGGCCCCAACTGGCCGCATCGCACCTCCTCCAAAGCTCTTCGAGCAGGGCAGGGTCGATCGCTCCCGGCACTGCCGGGATCTCCGCGCCGGCCACGCTGGCCACTGATTCCGTTGGCGCCATCCCCACGCCCCCACAATACGCCTAATCTCTTGGACGTTGTTGGAGACTCACCAGTCTCCGGATCGATAGCGCGCCGCAGGCTCCCCTCCGCAAAAAATCCTGCAAGAAACCTTCCGCCTGCCGTTCTTCAGTCGATGGCCACAGCGGAAAACCGCAGGCCGGCGGAGGAAACCGATGAAAAACCTGGGCAGATTTGGGTTAGTGGCGGCGCTTTTCGTGACGCTGGCCGCATTCGAGCACTGGAATGGCGTCAAAGCGGCCGGCGGGCCTACGCAAACCGGCGCCGGTCCCTATCGCGTGCTTGCTCCCATCGAGAGCGGCAATCTTCTTTTGTTCCCTGTCGTGCGGGCCGACGGAAAATCCAGTGCGGAAACCCCGTTTATCACCCTCGACGAAGGCCTGAAGAGCGGTGAGGTGGAAGTGACCGAGGCCGGTCGCGCGCGCGGGCTGGTGCGGCCCAGGAATGGCGAGAATCCCCAGGTCCCCGACTCCGCCTATCGCGGCGATGAAGTCAACACGCTTGTCCTTGTCAACCACTCCAAGCGGCCTCTGTTGCTGCTCGCCGGCGAGATCGTCACCGGCGGCAAGCAGGACCGCATCATCGCCAAGGACCGCATTGTGCCCGCCGACGCTGATCCCATCGACCTCTCGGTCTTCTGCATCGAGCCGGGCCGCTGGACCGGGAGCTCAGCCAACTTCGGCGTCGCGGGCAAGTCGGCTTTGAAGAGCTTCATGGTCCAACCCGAGGTGCGCGAGCGCGCCATGGTCGAGCAGGACCAGCAGCAGGTGTGGAACTCGGTGAACGGCGCCATTTCGCAAATGGAGGTGGCCGCGGCTCCGCCGGCCTCCGGCGGAATGTCGGCACCCTCGGCCGTGCCCCGCACCCTTGACACCAGCAGCTACGCCAAGGCCATGCAGGACTCGGCCGTCAGCGAGAAAGTCGATGAGGCCGCCGCTCCCGTGATGAACGCCCGCGAACAAGTGCTCGCCCAATTGCGCGAGGAGCATGCCGTCGGCGTGGTGGTGGCCGTCCGTGGCCAAATCATATGGGCCGACCTCTTCGCCAATACCGATCTGCTCTCGCGCTATTGGACCAAGCTGGTCCGGTCGTACGCGGCTGAAAGTTTGACGGAAGGCGAAGACCACCCCACGCCCAACGTGGCTGACGCGCAGCACTTTCTCGATGCGCCCTCAGGCGGCACGGAAAACAGCGAGGGCGACGTCGGCATTTATCGCTATCGCGAGCTGAAAAGCGGAGGCACGGAGACCTTCGTGCTTGAATCGCTTTTGCCCGGAACCGGCTACGACGTGCACATCAGCAAGATGAAGCTGCGCGGCGAGGAGCACCACGCCGTCAAGCCGTATCCAACCAACCAGCCGCCCATCTACCGCCCCGACGTCTACCGCCCCGAGATCGTCCGCTGACCGGCGCTCTCTTACGGGCGGTTTGACCCTGCCGCACCCCATCTATTTCGCGATCTTCGGGGGAGGATCACGGAGAGGATGGGGATTCGCATTGCCGATTCGTCACGCCTTCCGCCTCGCCTTCGCCACGCGGGGCGCCGCAATCAATGTGAGCGCGACAAGAAAGATTGAAGCGGCAATGTACGCCAGGTGGCCGTGGCGCAGATCCTCGGTGACGAGCTTCAGCGCGACCAGCGCCAGCGCTGCGTAGCTCAGCCGCGTCAGCTCCGCGCGGCGCCACTGCGCTCCGCCATAGGCAAGCGCCAAAGCCACGGTGCACAGCGTCAGCGTTCGGATAAACGCCAGGTGATGCGCGCCAGGCTGCACGCGCAATGCCGCGAGGCCGGTGAGCCCCTCGACCAGCAACGCCGCCACGGCGCTGGCCGCCAGCGCGGCGGCGGCAAGGTGAAGCGTCTGCGCCTTCCAGGCCTCGCCCTTGCCGTGCTTCGAAGCCACATAGCAAAGGACCGCCGACGCTGCAGCCAGCCAAATGCCCGTTCCCGGCGCGCCCGGTGGCGTACCGATCCACGCGCTGATGAGAAAGCTGAACAATCCCGATCCCGCCGTCGCGGCCACCAGAAAAACCATTCCGTAGAACTCGAAAGCCAGCTGGCCTCTCCGGTTGCCCACGATCGTCGCCGCAATCGCAGCCGCGCTCAGCAGCACGGTCATGGCCAACGGCGGTAGGCATAGGTAGCTTCCGGCCAGGAGCAACGCCGCGCCCCATGCGGTAAACACCGCGGCATTGCGCCGCTCCTCGGCGCGCTCGAATCTCATGAACACGGCTGCATAGCAGGCAGCCGAAAGCGGCAAACAAGCAATCCCAAGAATGATCGCGCTGCCCGGCGGCCCAAAATCCGCTACACTCACGGCGGCCAGCAGGAATGCGATCGTCGCCTGAACCGTCTCAAAAACCGTGATCGCCCTCGCGCGCAGCACCGTCATCACGATTACGCTGGCCGCGAAGAGCACGAAGATCGCCACGCCAGGCGCAAGCAGTGCCGTTCTGCTGAGGACCGGGTAGTCTTCGCGCGCCGGTTGTGGTGCAAAGTAGACATAAATCAGAATCCAGATCGCCGCATCGGCGGCGAGCGCTACCAGCGCGCGAACCTCCGGCACGCGATCGATCCCCGGAATAAACTCGCAGGCCGCCGCCAGCACGAGCAACACAACGGCAAACGGCAAGATCGCGTGCGAGGCAATCGCCAGCGCCAGCGCGAGCCCGGTCGCGGCGACGCAGGCCACGCGCAGCACCGGCTTGAGATCGCGCTTCCACGCGAGCCCAACCGCTGCAAGCCCGTAGCCGCAGACCACGATCGCGCTTAACGGCGCCGGCAACACATTGAAGCGCAAGCTCAGCTCCCAAACCATGGGAGCAAGAATCAGCGCCGACGTGCTGGCATAAACGGTGCTCGCCAGCCGCGGACCGCCGCGCGCCCGCGTCGCCCACACCAGCCAAAGGAATGCATACGCAATGCCTGCAGAAGCCACGGCCAACTTAGGAACTGAGCTTGCTTCCTCTACGGCCCGCAGCACGTAAGCGCCTGCAATGCCCAGCATGGCCCTTCCCAATACGGAGAACATGCTCCCAGCCGGTGCAAGAGGCATGGCCGATGCGGCTTTCGGCGCGATAGTTTGCTCCAGCTCCGGCGAGGGACGCGGCCAGTGCACCGCCAGCGGGTGTTCCAGCGCGCCGACCCGTTGCTCCAGCGCTTCCAGGCGTTTTTCGAGCCGCTCGATTGCCTCGGGAAGATCGTTCATGGCTCCCACCCGATCTTTCGCAGACAACGCCGTCCTCAGTCGCCCGCTGCAGTTTCGTGCAGGCTCTTATCCGGCCAGGGAGGCAGCAGCTTTACCAATGCCCACAAGAAGAGCAGCGGCAGGATGGTCAAGCCAACGGCCACCAGAAGGCCTTCGTGCGTCACCAGCTCCATCTTGTAGGTCGTGTACCCGAGAAAACTCTTCGAGAACAACTGGCCGCCGATTACCACGTTCCAGCGCATGGCAAATACGCTGATCAAAGCCAACGAGCCGGAGAGGGTATAGATGCGCTTGCGCGCCATCTCCTTGAGCTTCACCACCTGCGTCACAAAGAGCAGAATCAGCGGCACGATCGTGCCCAGGCAGATCTGGACTACGATCTGCGAAAAGTAAAGCTTTGTGTGTACCAGGAAATCCAGGCTGCGGAACGATTCGTCGGCCTCGTAGACGCGATGCACCAGGTCTAGCATCTCCAGACTGAAATCGATAATGAAGATGTAGAACATATACATCGCGATCGTGTCCACGCAACGCATGTCGATCGTCTGCTTGCGCATCTTGGCCGTTCCCATGTAGAGCAGCATTACCGCGGCGATTCCCGACACCATGGCCGAGAAGATGAAGATTACCGGCATGAGCGGCGATGACCACCAGGGATTGGCCTTGAGCGAGCCGAAGATGAATCCAACGTAGCCGTGCAGCAGGAATGCCGAGGGAATGCCGACTAGCGTCACAATCCAGCCGACCTTCTCGTCGATATGCAGCGAACGCTCGCTGATGTTGCTCGAGCCCAGCGTCATGATCTTATAGATCACGCGCATCACACCCTTGGACTGTTGCGACATCAGCACAATTTCGCACCGGTAGTCGAGCCAGATCTCGAACACCAGCACCGCCATCAAATACCACATGTAGACGTATCCGAACATCGCCATGGCCGAAGTGCTGTGCGGGGTGAAGTACATCTCCGGCGAGCGAAACGGGTGGCCTAGGTGAAAAATCAGCGGCAGCGGCGCGACCAGCAGAAATGCCAGCGCCGTCAGCAGCGCCAGTCTGTACGTCGGCTTCACCGCCTCCACGCGAAACACGCGCTCCAACGACGCCAGAATGAACGCGCCCGCCACCAGCCCCGTGATGAAGGGGTACAGCACGATCAGCACGCTCCAATACAGCGTCACCTCGTTCGGATACATATAGCCTTCAACACCGCTCATAACGTCTCGTCCGCTCCTGACTAGCTCCTAGCCCCTACGTCCCTTAGTCCCTGCTTTATCGCACCGATCCATCCAGTCCGTTGTAGAAGGCCTTGGCCCCGGTGGCCATCTGGGGCTTCAATACCTGCACAGTATGTGTCCTCAGAAACTCATGAATCGGATCGTTGGGGTCCTTCAGATCGGCTAGTTGCCGTGCTCCTGTCGGGCAGGCCTCGCAGCAGGCGGTCGTCAAACCCTTAGTGATCCGGTGGTAGCACAGAGTGCACTTGTCAGCGACCTTCTGTGTGGGATGAATGTAGCGGCATCCGTACGGGCAAGCCTGCACGCAATAACCGCAGCCCAGGCAGTACTTGGGATCGATCAGCACCACCCCGTCAGGGCTGATAAATGTCGCGCCCACTGGACACACCTGCGTGCAGGGCGAATCCACGCACTGGTTGCACATCTTGGGCACAAAGAAGTAGTCCCCCGCCGCGCCTTCGTTCACCACCGGGAACCCCTCCTTGCCGCCGTCCGGCGAGATCACCTCGGGATTCTCGAGATGGTAGTCGGTTCGGTGATACCGCTCCACCCAGGTGCGGAAGAAACCGTCCGGCACGTCGTTCTCCGTCTGGCAGGCGCGCACACAGTTGCCGCAGCCGATGCATTTGGGAATGTCGATCAGCATGCCCCACCAGTGCTCGCTCATCTGGTAGTTCGGCGCGTCTTCAGGTGTTCCGGCCATTACGTATTTCCAGGCCACAGCCGCCGCGGGCAAAAGGACCAGCAGATGACGCCGGCTGATGTTCATTTCGCACCTCCCGTCGCGGCACTTGTGCTCGAGTCCGAACCAATGGCCGGGCTGTGCGGATTATGGCACGTCTCGCACGGCACTCCGCCCATGTGATCCGCCGGATCCACCTGCGGGAATCCCTTGGGCTTGGCCGCGCTCGCTGTGTGGCAGCGCGCGCACAGCACCAATGTGTCCGGCTTCACCGGCGTCAACGAAGTTGGATCGTCGGCGTGCTGGGCCAACGCCCCGTGGCAGGCTTCGCAGTTCACATGCGCGTGCTTGCCCTTGGTCTTCATGTCGGCAATATCCGTGTGGCACGTCTCGCACGTCTGGTGCCCGGCAAACTTCACCGGATGCGCCGCAATCTCGCCGATAGCCGCCCCGCGATAATGCCCGTACTCCCCGAAGCTCTTTGGAACCACGTACGCGCGCACCACCAGAAACACCAGAAATGCGAGAACGAAAAGCCCCGCAAACCGGAAAAGATGTCCTGTATCTTTCAAACCGCTCATCAAGCGCTGTCTCCGTACAGCCACTCGCCCGAAGGGTCCCTTGTGACCCGCCGTGTGATCTGGGACACTCCCGGCACCTCTGACCTTAGGGGCTGTACACGAAACTGTATGTGAGATGGCTCACAAATTGATGTGACGCAGTGCACGCGGCCGGATCGATTGCAAATTGCCGCTTGACTTCTCAACAGCTTGTAAAAACGCTCCCATCCGCCAGGCGCCGCCGACCCGAACCGAAGCGATACCATGAACTTTGGAGTAAAAAGATGCCGAAGATTCTCGATGGCGCGGCGATTGCGGCGGCCATCAAGCAGGAGGTAGCCGAAGAGGTCCGAGCTCTCGCCGCGCGCGACGTGCGGCCGGGGTTGGCGGCGGTGCTGGTGGGCAGCGTGGCCGCGTCCAAGATCTACGTCCGCAACAAGGTGCAGGCCTGTACCGAGCTTGGCCTCCATAGCGACCTCATCACGCCGCCCGCGGAGATCACGACCGGTCAGATGCTCTCGCTCATCGCCGGCCTCAACGTACGCGATGACATTGACGGCATCCTCATCCAGTTGCCGCTCCCCGCTCAGGTCGACGCAAAAGCGCTCCTTGACGCCGTCGATCCTGCGAAGGACGTCGACGGCTTCCATCCCGTGAACGCAGGCCGTCTGCTCGCCGGACGCCCCGCGCTCGCCCCATGCACCCCCTCCGGCATCATCGAGATTCTCAAGCGCAGCGCCATTCCCATCGCCGGCCAGCGCGCAGTCGTTGTGGGCCGCAGCGACATTGTCGGCAAGCCCGTTGCGATCCTCCTGCTTCACCAGAACGCAACGGTCACAATCTGTCACTCCAAAACGCGAGACCTCGGAGAGGTCACCCGCCAGGCCGACATTCTCGTCGCCGCCATCGGTCGCCCCGGCTTCGTGACGCCGCAGATGGTCAAGCCCGGAGCCACGCTCATTGATGTCGGCATCAACCGCCTGACCACGCGTGAAGAATTCGACCGCTTCTTCAAGGGCGACGCCAAGCGCGAAGCGGCCTTTGCGAAACGCGGCTCAACCATCGTCGGCGATATCGATCCGAGGGCCTTCGAGCTCGCCGGCGCCTACACGCCCGTGCCCGGCGGCGTAGGCCTGCTGACGATTGCCATGTTGATGGCCAACACCGTGCGCGCCGCCAAACTGCGCCGGGGACTGTAACCCATGCTGCGCGTCGGCCTCACCGGCGGCCTCGGCAGCGGCAAGAGCACCGTGGCCGCCATGCTGCGCGAACTCGGCGCTCAGGTCATCGAGGCCGATACGCTGGGCCGCGCGCTGATGGAGCCCGGCCAGAGCGTGTATGCCGTAATCGTCGAGCGCTTCGGACCGCAAGTCGTGAGCCCCGGCGGCCACCTCAACCGTGCACGCCTCGCCGAGCTCGCCTTTCGCGAAGGCCGCCTCGAGGAGTTGAACGCCATCGTGCATCCACCCGTCATTGAAGCCCAGCGCCGCTGGATGGAGGAGGTCTTCGCGCGTGACCCTTCAGCCATCGCCGTCATTGAGTCGGCGCTCATCTTTGAAGTGGTGCGCGACGCCCGCGCCCGCGGCGAAAAAGAGAGTATCTTGGCCGACTGGCGCCGCCGCATCGATCGCATCATCGTCGTCACCGCGCCCGACGATCTCAAAATCGCCCGCTATGCCGCCCGCATCCAAATGGCTGGTGCAGGGGGTGCATCGGCCCCGAGTCTCGACGCGATCAAAGCCGACGCGCGCATTCGCTTGTCGCATCAGGTTCCGGATGCGGAAAAGGCAGCTCAGGCTGATTATGTGCTTGATAACTCGGGCAATATCGCCGCACTTCGCGCCCAGGTCCAGGCCCTGTGGCCGCGCCTTCAAGCCGAGAACAACAAATCCGGGCAGAACTTGTCACTACAATAGAAGAGGCGGCCGCGCCTCCAGCAGTTTCGGAAACGGTGTAGTAGCATTCAGGAAAAGTTAAGTCGACGCGACCAGCAGGGAGCGACGACCTTCGCAAACGTTTTGACCGGACACAGTATTTCCGAAACTGCTCTAACGCGGTGGAACTTTGCCCCGCCGCTGCCGTAACAACATTAGGGTGTGTTCCTGAGGCCCTAAGGAAGGTTTTTTGAATTTGCTCACCATGAAACTGAGCCGGATTCTCATTATCGTTTTGCTTTTACTGGGCGGATTCTGGTTCATCACCACGCATCTCTCGCCAATCTTTTCGGGTGGTCGCCCTACCCTCATCGGATCCAATGGCCCCGGCGCACCGCTCGAGCTCACTGAGGCTCACGCCGCGCCCAGCTACGACGCAGAAGAGCAGAACAACATCGCCATCTACAAAAAGGTGTTGCCCTCGGTGGTCAACATCACCTCCACCACTCTGGTCTTCGACTTCTTCTACGGGACCGTGCCGCAGCAGGGCCAGGGCTCGGGCTTCATTCTCGATAAGGCCGGCCACATTCTCACCAACTTCCACGTGGTGGAAGGCGCCAACCGCGGTATCGAAGTGCAGCTTTCAAACAAGCGCCGCTACCCGGCCCGCGTGGTGGGCACGGATAAGACCCACGACCTTGCACTGATCCAGATCGACGCACCGAACCTGGAGCCAGTCACGCTGGCTGACTCCTCGCAACTCAACGTAGGCCAAAAGGTCTACGCCATCGGCAATCCCTTCGGCCTCGCCGGTACTATGACCCGCGGCATCATCAGCTCCATCCGGTCCATCCGCAACGCCGACGGCACGCCCATCGAAGATGCCATCCAAACCGACGCAGCCATCAATCCCGGCAACTCCGGCGGCCCGCTGCTCAACTCCTCAGGCGAGGTTATCGGCATCAACACCATGATCGCCTCCAACGGCGCCGACCAAAGCTCCGGCATCGGCTTTGCCATCCCCATCAACACCGCCAAGGCTGTGCTCGCCGACCTGATCCGCTATGGCCGCGTCAAGCGGCCCTCGCTGGGCATCGTGTCGTACGCCATCGGCCCCGACCTGGCCTCGCAGATGGGCCTCGCCGCCGATTCCGGCGTCCTCATCCAGCACGTTATTCCCGGCGGAGCGGCCGACCGCGCCGGCCTGCATGGCGGCAATGAGCAGGCCTACGTGGGCAACACGCCCATCATCCTCGGCGGCGATCTCATCGTCTCCATCGACGGCCAGGAGGTTGCCGATCCCCAGGACATCAACGCCATCATCGAAAAGCACCAGGCAGGCGACACCGTCAGCGTCACCATCTTTCGCGGCCGCCACCAGATGACCTTCAAGTTGATCCTTGGAGAAGCGCACGACGCAAATTCCTAGACGGGAAATCGAAATCGATCGGACGAATCTATTGAGTTTCGCGGGCCGCTCCAATCAAGGAGCGGCCCGCCCTATCAGCGGATCTCAGAACCCAGCGCTCACCTCCGCCTGCTCCGCCTGCGCCACCTGCATCCGCGCAGCCTCGACCGGCTCGCCGTAGTGCGCGGCCACGATCTCCGCGGCGCGCCCCTCATCCAGATATGGCTCGACCGTGGCCAGCTTCACGCCCGACTCCGAAGCCATTCGCGCAACCTGCGCCTTGCTCGAGATCGACTGCACCAGCGACAGAATCGCGACCACAATCGTGCCCACACCCTGAATGACCGCCATCGCATGTTGCTGGCTGGTCGGATCCACGATCTTCGCCGCCTGCAACAGCGCCGTGTTCACCTGCTGCTGGAAGGTCACGATTTGGTTCTGCAATTGCGCCAGCGCGCTGGAAGAAGGATTCGCGAGGTACGCCTTCGCCTGCGCCGCCAGCAGGTTGCTGGCCGCGTCGAATCCGGCCGTTGCCGCGGCAAAAATCGGCGCGTCGGCCGGAGCCAGCAGTGCCGCGGTCGAGTCCACCGTGGCCACTGCACTTTGGAGAGATGGCGTCCAGTTCAAAATGTTCTCGGCCACGCCGGTAGCCGTGCAGCCCTGCATCCAAGGCAACGGGATCAGCAGCGCAATCAGCATCCATGCGCTCAACTTGGCTTGCTGGCTGGCTGACCCGCTGACTTGCTCACTTGCAGCCGTTCCCGGATCCCTCGCCAACAGCCCCAGCAGGGCCGTAGCCAGCGCGGTGGCCAGCGAAACCACCGTGCCGGTTCCCACTTTGCCCAGCGTCACGCCCTGCTGCGACAACACTCCGGCAACGCTGACGACTGCGATCAGCAGCCCCGCCGCCGACGTCTTCGGATGATTCCAGATATTCGTGATGAAGTTCATACAAAATGCTCCTTCGAGCCGCGGCTACAAGCGCGGCGTGCGGGATGGAATTCGATTTGTGACTTTGCGCCGGAAGCATCTCCCGCGCAGGACCGGCGCGGCCCAAACCTGCGCGAGAACACCGGCCATGTAGATGGTTAGAGCGGTTTCGGAAATACTGTGTCCGGTCAAAAGGCCAGTCAGGGTCGTCGCTTCTTTGGGTCGCGACGACTTGACTTTTCCGAATGCGGATACACCATTTCCGAAACCGCAGTAGTTGGCGTTTCTCGAGCACGTGCGGAGCGGTGCCGATGCCATCAAGTGGCGTTCGCCGCGGCGAACGCCACAGGGCACGGCGGCCGTATCTCCTCAAGTGCAGGAGAATCGCCGCAAGCAGCTCTCAAATCCCGGACACCTCCGTGGTTCCGGACCAGCATCCAGTCGAGATCTGCTCCGTGCAGACAACGACAGTCCCACGCTCCGGTGCCCTTCGCTACAGCGGCTCCCCGGCGCATTCGGTCAAATGTCCCTGCTCAAAAACCGGCAGGGACAAGCGCGCTGGAGAACCGCATCGGGAGGGCGTACTCATTCGCCGAGCGTTGTACCTCTGTCCTTTGTCTGGCTACTTTTAAGGCTAGGCTTTTTGAGGTTAATTCTCTGCAATTTGCCGGAGGCTGTGAATCATTGAAAAATAAACTAGTTATAAAAAATCTTCGCGCCTACCCTCTTGACAAGTGCATCGCTCGGACGAAAATCCCGCCTTCTATTCCCTATTCCCTACTGCCTACTCCCTGTCTTAACGTACCTCCGTCCCCGCACCACATACTCCCCGCTCACCACGCGCGCAATCGCCTCGGTATAGGCCTGATGCTCCTCCCTGAGGATCCGCTCCGCAAGGGACTGCGCATCATCCGTCTCCAGCACCGGAATCGCCCGCTGCACCACGATCGCGCCATGGTCCAGCTCTTCGTCCACAAAGTGCACCGTGCACCCTGTCACCTTCACGCCGTAGGCAAACGCCTGCTCCTGCGCGTCCAGGCCCGGAAACGCCGGCAGCAGCGAGGGATGAATGTTGAGGATGCGGTTGGGAAACGCGGCCACAAACTTCTTTGACAGCAGCCGCATGTAGCCGGCCATGCAAACCAACTCCACACCGTGCGAGCGCAGGCAGGCCATCACGTCGGCGTCGTGTTCGTCGCGTTTACGGCCCTTGGAAACAAAGACCGCCGTCGGCAGCCCAAGCTCCTTCGCCTTCGCCAGTCCGGGAGTTTCGGCCACGTTCGAGATCACCACTGCGATCTCCGCGCCCTTTAGCCGTCCCGCACGAATCGACTCGGCAATGGCGAGAAAATTCGATCCCCGGCCAGAAAGCAGAATGCCCAGCCGCATCGCCTTGCGCACGGCCACTGCTTCATCGCTCATGTGTACTGTACCCGGCGCTCGCCCTTCACCACGCGGCCGATCACGTAGAACTTCTCTTCCGACCGGTCCAGCAGATTCTTGGCGCGCGTGAACTTCGCCGCCGGAATGGCCGCAATCAGACCGATGCCCATGTTGAACGTCCGCATCATCTCTTCCTGCGGAATGTTCCCCAGCTCCCGCAGATGCTCGAAGATGGGCAGCACCGGCCACGATCCGATCTCCACCTGCGCCGTCACTCCCTTGGGCAGGATGCGCGGCAGGTTCTCCGTAATCCCGCCGCCGGTAATGTGGGCCATGCCCGCCGTCAGCCCTCCAGCCACCAGCTTCTGGATCACGTGCAGATAGCTGCGGTGCGTCCTTAGCAGCGCCGCGCCGGCCTTTTCCTTGATCGCCGTCACATATTGCGTCGGCTTGTATCTGGCCACCTCGAAGAGCAGCTTGCGCGCCAGCGAGTAGCCATTGGTGTGTAGCCCGGTTGATGGCAGACCAATCAGCACATCGCCCGGTTTGATCCCCACCCCCGTCACCATCTTGTCGCGGTCCACCGCGCCCACAATGAATCCCGCCAAGTCGTACTCGCCGTCGGCATAGAACCCCGGCATCTGCGCCGTTTCGCCGCCGATCAGCACGCATCCATTCGCCTTGCAGGCGTCCGCCAGCCCGCTGACCACGCTCTCCACCACGTCTTCGTCCAGCTTGCCCGTCGCCAGGTAATCCAGGAAAAACAGCGGCGTCGCCCCCTGCACGGCAATGTCATTCACGCAGTGGTTCACCAGGTCGCCGCCCACCGTCTGGTGCAGCCCCAGCTCGAAGGCCACCTTCAGCTTGGTCCCCACTCCGTCTGCCGAACTCACCAGGATAGGGTTCTTCCACCTCTGCATATCCAGCCGAAAGAGGGCTCCAAAATTGCCGATCCCTCCCAGAACGTTGCGGTTAAAAGTCTTTTGCGCCAGATACTTGATGCGTTCCTTGGCGCGGTCGCCGGCGGCGATATCGACGCCCGCGTCGGCATAGGTCACGGATTTGGGTGTGTTGTCCTGAGGCACGGCCGGGCTTTCTTATCAGCAGATTGCTTCGGCGCAGATGAGCCGGAAAGCAGAATTCTAGCAGCAATTGCGCAGCGCATTTCCCACAAATCGATGCTCAAGTTCCTGCGCCGCCGGAACCGCCTTGCTCCGCGCCGGTCCGAAATCCTCCCAAGAAAGAATGGAAAGTCGGCTTGACATCAAAACCGATCCAAGCTACTCTGGATTGGAAAGCGAGCTTTACATGGCTCAAACCATCTCAAACCGCGTCAAGGAGCTTCGCATCGCCCAGGGCTGGACCCAGGAGCATCTGGCCCAGGCTGCCGGCGTCTCCCGCCAGAGCATCAACTCCATCGAACGCAACCGTTACGTGCCCTCGCTCGAGTTGGCCCTTACCTTCGCCCAAATCTTTGCCTGTCCCACAGATCAAATCTTCCACCTGGAGAGTCGGTCATGACCCATCCCATTCTCAGCCGCATCCCGTTCCTCAATAAGTTCGTCGACGAGCGTTTCCTCGACCATCGCCGCCGTTCGTCGAGCATCGCCGGCTTTGCCACTCTCTTTTTGGCCCTCGCCATCTTCGAGTACCGCCTGTTCTTCAACCACACCATCAGTTGGGACATGGCCGCGATCATGGTTACGTTTGGCGTGGTCAAAATCTCGATGTTCACCTGGTACCGGCTTAACGACTAAACCCTGAAAGGAGTGTCTTCCATGCATCCCTTGTATCGCCGCCTCGATCCGAAACACCGGCGCTTGTTCGCCATCGCCAACTTCTCTCTCGTTCTCGGCCTGCTGCCGTGGATCTTTCGCGAGTACATCCACGTCAACCACAATTGGCTCGATGCCTTCTGCGGGTTCTTCCTCGGGCTCTCCATCACCATCAACCTGTTCTGCCTCCGCGCCGCACGCCGCTGCCCGCCCTCCGCGCCCCAGCAGACATAGCCGATCTTTTCACTTGCCGCTCGCGGCCCGCTCATACATGGTCCTGATTCCAAGCCACGACGGAGGTCTTCCGGAATGCTTCTCAACAAGTTGCAGAATTCTCCTAAAAATACCAAGCGGCTGGCAATGATGCTGATTTCCGCCGGGCTGGTGCTGGTGGTGGTTGGCACTTCGGCATGGACGCACTTCGGCCTTCGCGCGTTCCTCACCGGACCGGGCGGAAATGAATTTGTCCCCGGCCTCTTGGTCGGAGCGGGAATCGGCCTGGAAATAGTGGGGGTTGTCCGCGCCGCGGGTGCGGCTCGCCGGCGCAGCGAAAAGGTCTAAGGCTCTCGCTCTCGCTGCGCTTCACTCCACCAATCGCGCCGCACTTTGCTCGCCCGAATGCAAGCTGCCGAACGCCTGCTTCTATACTGAACCCATCATGCTGCACACGCGCTCCCAAGCCCTTCAGGCCCGCGCCGAGCGGTTCTTCCCCGGTGGCGTCAACTCGCCTGTACGGGCCTTTCGCGCCGTGGGCGGCGCTCCGCCCTTCATCGAGCGCGCCGAGGGCGCCTACCTCATCGACGCCGATGGCAATCGCTACATCGACTACTTCGGTTCCTGGGGGCCCATGATTCTGGGCCACGCCTTTCCGCCTGTCGTCGAAGCCATCCAGCGCGCAGCGCGCAACTCGCCCAGTTTCGGCGCTTCCACCGCCGCCGAGGCCGATCTCGCCGAGCGCATCACCGCCTGCTTTCCGGCCATCGAAAAATTGCGCTTCGTCAGCTCCGGCACCGAGGCCGCCATGTCGGCCATTCGCCTGGCTCGCGCTGTCACCGGCCGCAAGCTCATCGTCAAGTTCGAAGGTTGCTACCACGGCCACGCCGACGGCCTTCTGGTCAAAGCCGGCTCCGGCGTCGCCACCTTCGGCATTCCCGGCTCCGCAGGCGTGCCGAAAGAAATTGCCCGCCTCACTCTCGCTCTACCCTACAACGACCTCAAAGCCGTCAAAGCCGCCTTCGCCGCTTACCCCAATGCCATCGCCGCCGTCATTGTCGAGCCCATCGTCGGCAATGCGGGCTGCATCCCTCCCGCGCGCGGCTTCTTGGCCGGCCTGCGCAGGCTCACCGCCAGCTACGGCGCGCTGCTCATCGTGGATGAAGTGATGACCGGCTTTCGCGTCGCCCTCGGCGGCGCCTGCGAGCTCTATGGTCTCGATCCCGACCTCGTCTGTCTCGGAAAAATTGTCGGCGGAGGACTTCCCGTCGGCGTGTTTGGCGGCAAGCGCAAATTCATGGATCAGCTCGCCCCGCTCGGCCCCGTTTATCAGGCTGGAACGCTCAGCGGCAATCCGCTCGCCATGGCCGCCGGTCTGGCCACCATCAGCTTTCTTCAGGAACACGCGCATGAAATCTACCCGCGCCTCGAAGCCACTGCCAATGCCGTCGCGCAAGGCGTGGCGCAGGAAGCCATCCGCGCGCGCATCCCGCTCGCCACCAATCGTGTCGGCTCCATGTGGACTTGGTTCTTCTTGAAGGGCCCCATCAACAACTACGCCCGCGCCGCCCGCAGCAACACCACCGCCTTCGCCCGCTTCCACCAGGCCATGCTCAATCGCGGCATCTGGCTCCCGCCCTCGCAGTTTGAAGCCGCGTTCCTCTCCATCGCCCACGGCGACGCCGAGGTGCAGGCAACCATCGCCGCCGCACGCGCTGCCTTTCGATCAGTTGCCGCCTGAGCACTGACTTTCGCGCTTAACTCCACGCGTCCAGCGTCACAAACCGGTGCGTCTCTTTGTACCGTTCGATCAGCCTCTCCGCCGCGGCCACCGACGGCGCGCGGTCTGCCGCCGGATCGCGGTGGCCGCCGTCGTGGAGCACGATATTCGTCGCGTGGCCACGCCGCCGCAAGCGGTCGATCCTCTCTGCCAACTGACCCGCGATCCGATCCGCTGAAGGATCTTCCCAGTCCGAGGTCATCGCGTTCCATAACACCAGCTTTAGGCCCATCTCGCTGGCGATGCGAAACACCGCCGGCCGCCGCGCCCCATAGGGCGGGCGGAAAAACTTTACCGGCGCGCCCGTGATCTGCTTCAGCGTCTTGTTGGTCCGCTCGAGTTCCTCGCGCACACGGCCCGCGCGCGTCCGCGCCATGTTGGGATGAGACCATGAGTGATTCCCGATCACGTGCCCTGCCGCCGCAATCCGCCGCACCAGATTTGGCGCCGCCTCGGCGCGGCCTCCCAGCATGAAGAACGTCGCCCGCACCTCATGCTTGGCCAGAACATCCAGCAACCTCGGCGTCCAAATCGCATTCGGGCCGTCGTCAAAGGTCAACGCCAGCTCGCCCGGACGCGCTGGCGCGGTCAGCGCCTTGCCGAAGATCCGCGAGCCGGGCCACGTTGAAGCGTAGGCGTATGCGCCTACCGCCAGGCCTGCGCCTGCGGCCGCGCCCAACCCCGCATAAATCCCGGTCGCAATGGGAGAAATCATCCTGTTTCCCAGTATGCGGCGGCGAACTCAGCGCGGGCAACTCACCCCATGTGCGGCGCCCGAGCCATCCCGCCGTCAGGTCGTCTTCGCCGGCAGCTCTCTCCTTCACCGTGCCGCTCCGCTTGCATCGTCCCGGCTTGTAGGCGCCGCCTCGCCCGCTGTTCGCTCGACCGCCGCTCATGCCGCCACGTCGTCATCGAGGTCACGCCATAGTTCCACACCGCGGTAAACAGCAGGCCCGTCACTGCCGCCAGCACCCAGGGCACTCCGCGGCGGAACGCCTCGTTGGCGATGGCCACATTGGCCGCTACGCCCAATCCGCAGGCCAGGCAGAACGTGAGCAAGCCGCCCCAGAATCTCCACCCCCGCAGCCGCCGGTCGCGGTAGGTCACCGAGTTATTGAGAGTGTAGTTCAGGATCATCACGATAATCGTGGTGGTCGCCTGCCCCTTGGGGAAGCTCAGCCCGCCAAACTGCAGCAGCGCGCGCAGAATCAGCAGATGCACGCCCACGCCCAGCGCGCCCACCATGCCGAAAAGCACAAAACGAACATTCACCACATCGCCGAGGTGCTTATCCACCAGCAGGCTCGAAGTACTCGAGACCCACCAGCACGTCGAGCTTGCTTTCGCCGTGTTCGCGCTCGCGAAAACGGTAGGGCACCTCGCCGATACGCAGACCCGGCCCCGCCGAAAGCACCATGTCGAGCAGGATTTTGAAGCCGATCCCAGAAAGCCGGTGCGCAAATCGCTCGAAGGTCTCCACCCGCACCATGAAGAATCCACTCATGGGATCGCTCAGCTTATGCTCCGCGCCCATCAGGCTCAGCCGCTTGCCCAATTGGCTCAGTTTCACTCGCCAGCTTGCGAACTCGCCCATGCTGCCGCCGGCGATATTGCGTGAGCCCACCACCAGGTCGAGACTCCCCTCGCGCATGCGGCGCAGCATCTCCGGCAACACGGTCTCATCGTGCTGCATGTCCGCATCCATCACCGCCACGAAAGGCGCCGCGGCCGCCAGAATCCCCTCAATGCATGCCGAGGCCAATCCCCGCCGCCCAATTCGCTGCAGCACGCGCAGGTTGTCGTAGCGCTCAGCCAGCCGCCGCACCACGTCCGCGGTGCCGTCGGGTGAGTCGTCGTCCACAAAAATCACTTCGTACCGAATCCCCCTGAGCGCCTTCTCCAGGCGATCGACAATCGGACCCACATTCCCGCTCTCATTAAATGTGGGCAGCACAATCGTCAGATCGTAGGCCATTTCCCCTCCAAGTCGCTGGGGCAATTTTGCGGGCGCCTCGGCCTGGCAGCCGATGCCCCGCTCTCATCCTTATAGCACTTTAAAAGAATCCGTCAGGCGGCGCTTTTTCCCTGGGAATCTCTGGCGTATACTGGCCTTGTTCGGGCCGCATCCTGAATTTTCGGAGCGGCACTGGAGCCAATCATGAGCCTCAACGAGCCTCCCGCGGGCGCGCGCCTGCTGCCGCCCGGAGTTCCCATTCCCAAAGTCACCATGCCCGCGCTCACCGAGATGAAGCGTCAGGCGAAGCCCATCTCCGCGCTCACCGCCTACGACTACTCCACCGCGCGGCTCGCCGACGAGGCCGGCATCGACCTCATCCTCGTCGGCGATTCGCTCGCCATGGTCGTCCTCGGCCACGAAAACACGCTCGCCGTCACCGTCGATGAGATGCTCCATCACACGCGCGCCGTGCGCCGAGCCGTCCGCCGCGCCCTCGTTGTCGCCGACATGCCCTTCGGCAGCTATCACGGCTCCGTCGCTGACGCCGTCGCCAACGCCGTCCGCTTCGTCAAGGAAGCCGGCGCCGAAGCCGTAAAGATTGAAGGTCCGCGCGTCGACCTTGTCCGCGCGCTCACCGACGCCGAAATTCCCGTCATCGGCCATCTCGGCCTTACCCCGCAAAGCGTGCACCGCATGGGCGGCTATCGCGTGCAGGCGCGCACCGCCGATGCCGTGCTGCAGCTTGAGGCCGATGCTTTCGCGCTCGCTCACGCCGGCGCCGGCGCCATCGTTCTCGAAGGCGTTCCTCGAGAAGCTGCACAGCAGATCACCGCCGCGCTGCCTGTTCCAACTATTGGCATCGGCGCCGGTCCCGATTGCGACGGCCAGATTCTCGTCTTCCACGACCTCGTCAACCTCACCTTCTCGGCCGCAGCCAAATTTGTCCGCCGCTATGCTGACGCTTCCGCGCTCTTCCGCTCCGCCATTGAGCGCTACCGCGAAGACGTGGAGCATCGCGCCTTCCCGTCGGACGCCGAGAGCTATCACTTGCCTGAATCCTCGCGGAAAATGATTCAGATCAACGTCGACGGCGCGGATTCGGTAACCAATCGCGGCGCGCACGAGGAGTTGAACCGGAAATCGAACCGGCGCTGATGCTGATCCTTCGCACCGTCGCCGAGCTCCGCCGCTGGTCCCGTTCGATTCGTTGCGCGCAGGGCAACATCATCGGCCTCGTGCCCACAATGGGCGCTCTTCATGCGGGCCACGCCTCGCTCCTGCGCGCCGCGCGAACCCCGTGCTCCCGCGTTGCCGTCAGTCTCTTCGTCAACCCCACGCAGTTCGGCCCCAATGAGGACTACGCCCGCTATCCCCGCTCCTTTGAGTCCGACTGCGTCCTCGCTGAAGCCGAAGGCGCCGATGTCCTCTTCGCGCCCGCCGTCGAAGATCTCTACGCCAACGGCCCCGATTCCACATTTGTCGAAGTCCCCGGCCTCAGCAATTGCCTCGACGGCCTGTCCCGCCCCGGTCACTTTCGCGGCGTCGCCACCGTCGTCGCCAAGCTCCTCATCGCCGCCGAGCCCGACCTTGCCTTCTTCGGTCAGAAAGACGCGGCCCAGGTGGCAGTCGTCCGCCGCATGGTCGCCGATCTGCGCCTCGCTACAGAAATCGTCGTCTGCCCCATCGTCCGCGACCCCGACGGCCTCGCAATCAGCTCGCGCAACGCCTACCTCAGCCCTTCCGAGCGCGCCCAGGCCCTCACCCTCAATCGCACCATCCGCCATGTTGAGTCACTCGTCGCCCAGGGCGAGCGCCGCGCCGCAACCCTCATCGCCGCCGCCCGCGAAATCCTCACCGCCGTTCCAACTATTCGCATCGACTACATCGCTCTTGTCGATTGGTCCACGCTCCTGCCGGCCGAAGCCGCCATTCCCGGCACGCTCTTCGCCGTCGCCGCCTACGTTGGCTCAACCCGCCTCATCGACAACACCATTGTGAGCTGAGCCGCCTGAAGAAACTCATTGCGCTAGCCCCGGCCCTCGCTCCAATCTGAATGCAATGCCCGAACTCCCCGACATCACCGCCTACCTCACCGCGCTCGAGCCGCGCATCCTTAACCAGCCGCTCCAGCGCGTCCGCCTGCAAAGCGTCTTTGTCCTTCGCACCGCCGACCCTCCTGTCGCATCCGTCGAAGGCCGCACCGTGACAGCCCTCCGCCGCGTCGGCAAGCGCATCGTCATCGGTGTCGAAGGCAATCTCTGGCTGGTGATTCACCTCATGATTGCCGGCCGTCTCCACTGGCGTCCGCCGCAAGCCAAACTCTCCGGCCGCCAATCGCTCCTCGCCCTCGACTTCCCTTCTGGCTCTCTCACCCTCACTGAAGCCGGCTCCAAGCGCCGCGCCTCGCTGCACCTCTTGCATGGCGAGCGGGCCTTCCGCGACATCGATCCCGGCGGCGTCGAGATCTTCTCTACCGACCTCAACGGCTTCCGCGCCGCGCTCACCCAGGAGAACCGTACCCTCAAGCGCGCGCTCACCGATCCCCGCCTCTTGAGCGGCGTGGGCAACGCCTACTCCGACGAAATTCTCCATGCCGCCCGCCTTTCGCCTATCGCCCTCACGCGCAAGCTCACGACCGATGATTGGGAGCGCCTCTTCGCCGCCACCCGCTTCACGCTTTCTTCATGGATCGACCGCCTCGTCGCCGAGGCCAAGACAAAATTCCCCGAAAACGTCACCGCTTTTCGGCCCGAGATGGCCGTCCATGGCCGCTTCGGCCAGCCCTGCCCGCGCTGCTCGGCGCCCATCCAGCGCATCCGCTACGCCGACAACGAAACCAACTACTGCCCCGTCTGCCAAACCGGCGGCAAGGTCCTCGCCGACCGCAGCCTCTCGCGCCTCCTCGGTTCCGACTGGCCCCGCACCCTCGAGGAACTCGAAGCCCTCAAGCGCCGCTAGCGGCGCAAAGCACCCATCTACAACGAGTTCCATGCAGTTACCACTTCTGCGTCATATCCCCCGAATTGCCTTGACATTGCGGTGTTCCATGCAGCAGAGTGTTTGCGGCGACTCCTGTCAGATCGTCCAGAGGTGAACCCCGCCCGAGGGGGCTTCTGTGCGTGGGAGCCGAACTTCAATTTCGTTGTGGAGGATTCACAAATGCACGCTGTCAACTACTCCGCGATTCTGTTCTCGTTAATGATCACAAAGCACCAGATCATCATGGTCCTGGTTTCGGCTGTCTGTCAGTGGCTGCTGGGGTTTATCTGGTTTGGTCTCCTCTTCCGCAAGTCCTGGAGGGCGCTGGTCGGCTTCGCAGAGGGTGAGAAGCCGAAGAACGCTGCTTTCGGCATGGTCGTTGCCTTTGTCGCCTGCCTGCTCCTCTCGTATGTGCTGGTCCACGTCTTGGGCTGGGCGGGAGCGAACACCTTCACCGGAGGCGCAAAGCTAGCCGTCATCTGCTGGGTCGGCTTTATGGCGCCGCCGCTCTTTACGCAACACATTCACGAGAACCGGCGCGTCAATCTCTTTGCCATCAATGCCGCTTACTGGCTGTTGGCCATGGCGCTCGGCGGCGGCCTCTTGGCAGCTTTCCACGGCTAACGCGGGTCTCCTGCAGGTGTAGACCAAGGCGCAATCGTTAAGTGGCTTTTTCACCAAGAAAAAGCCACCTTGAAATACGCCGGAAATGGCACATAGTTGCAGGAGAACCGCCGTAGACCAGTTCGCCCGCTGGGGCGCTCGGGGACAGGGACGGCAAAAAGGGCAGCTTCCCCAGGAAGTTGCCCTTCCGCATTGAGCAAGCGGGGCCGCGTCCCGCGACGAAATGCGTTGAACCCGCCGCTTGGCGGCTCGGATCGGGCGCACACGCGGCGGTTGAATGCGTAAGCCCGGCTCTCCCCCATCGCACGGTCGCGGTTCAAACGGTTTTTCAGAACCGCTGCTTCGCAGCTGCTGCCCGGGTCGGGCGAACAGGCCATAGAATCGAGCCTATAGAATCGAGTTATGACACGGTCGGTCATTACCACGGATGGCGCGCCTGCCGCTATTGGCCCTTACGCGCAAGGCGTGCGTGTGGGGAACCTCATCTTCACCGCCGGCCAGGGCGCCCTTGACCCCATATCCGGCCAAGCCGTCCCCGGCGGAATCAGGGAGCAAACGGCGCGTACCCTTGAGAACCTCAAGGCGATACTTGAAGCCGGAGGCAGCAGCCTCGGCCAGGTGATCAAGGCCACGGTATTTCTCAAAGACCTCAGCGACTTCGTGGCCATGAATTCTGTATACTCGTCGTACTTCGGAACCGACGAAGACACTCTGCCCGCCCGGACCACAGTCGAAGTCTCCCGCCTCCCCCGCAACCTGCTGGTCGAGATCGAGCTCGTTGCCGAAGTCTGACCGGCCTGGTGGACCTGTCTGTCTCCATGAAAGAATGAGCTTGTGCCGTGGGCCGCTTCCACGGCATCGGCTTTAACTTCCCCGCATCCCACCGCGCCATCAGGTCAATGGGCGAGCGTCTTCTTGAGGAGGTCCCCTTGAGCGAATCGCAGGAAAAAATCGTCCGCACCGACGCCGAATGGCGGGCCGCGCTCACCCCCGAGCAGTATCGCGTTCTGCGTGAGAAGGGCACCGAGCGGCCCTTCACCGGCGCGCTCACTGAGAACCACGAAACTGGCAACTACCACTGTGCCGGCTGTGGCGCGCTGCTTTTCTTGAGCGGCGCAAAATTCGATTCCGGCTGCGGCTGGCCCAGTTTCATGCTGCCTGCCGATTCCAAAGCCGTCGAAGAGCGCGAGGATCTGAGCTTCGGCATGCGGCGCATCGAGGTCACTTGCGCCCGCTGTGGCGGCCATCTCGGTCACGTCTTCCCCGACGGGCCACGCCCCACCGGCCTGCGCTACTGCATCAACTCCGCTTCGCTCAACTTCACCCGCGAGGGCGAATAGCTCGAGCGCTCGCTCAAAATGACGCCCACTGGCAGGCGCCGTCGTTTCTGCCACGGGAGAAAATCGGTTTGGATTGCACGAAGTGTCAGGGCACGACTTTAGTCGTGCCGTAAGTGCCGCAAAGCGGGCGAGGGCTTTAGCCCCTGAGCGAACGCAGATTCGGCAAGAAGCCGCGTTCGACAAATCTGACCATCCGCGCACAACAAAACCCCGTCCGCATGGGACGGGGTTCATTGAGTCTCAGAAAACGGGTGCCCCATCCGATCCGCGCGCTTTAGCGGGCGGATAGAGCGGGATTTACGCCTTTGCGACTTTTCCGCTTTTGATGCAGCTCGCGCACACGCGCAGCCGCTTGGGCGCGCCATTCACCATCGCCTTCACCACCTGCAGATTCACGTTCCACCGGCGGCGCGTCAAATTGTGCGCATGCGAAATGTTATTGCCGAAGCGCGGCCCTTTGCCGCAGATGTCGCAAACTTGTGCCATCGTCCCACTCCAAATCTCTCAGTGTTTTCGGGCGGCCGGGGCGCATACAGCCGGGCGCGCCATCACCTTGCCGAATCTTCAGTATATCAGTCATTGCCGCCCGCCATCAGCCATCATGCGCCGGCCAGCGAAACGCGCATGTGGGCCTCATACCTCGCGCCACCTGCCCCCAAATGGCTCTCATACAACACAAATTCCTTCGCCATGAACCGTGTGAATACAGGCTGGCTGTGCATGTTGCGTTTGAGTTCCTGCAACTCCATCCCCCGTCCCTGTCCTTTCGCTCGCGCCAGCGTAATGTGCGGATGAAACGGTCGAGTCTCCGCCACGAATCCACAACGGCACGTCGTTGCTGCCACGTGCTGCTGCAGCGCGGCCAGTTCAGGCGTCACAACCACATCGGCAAAAAACACTCCCGCACGGTCAAAGCAGCCCAATTCGCCCAGTTGTACGGAAACCGCCCCCGCACGCACCTCGCCCAGTCGCGCCTTCAAGCACTCAAACTGCTCCTCAGTCGTGTTTCCCAGAAATTGCAACGTGATGTGCCACGACTCAGGTGCGGTCCAGCGCAATCCGCCGCCCCGCCCCGCGCTCTCGCTGTTGCGCAGCCGCCCCACCACCGCCGCGAGCTCCCGCACCACCGCATCCGCCAACGGAATCCCCACGAACAGTCGCATACTGAGCCAGTGTAATTCCGGCCGGCGCAAACGCGGGCATCTACAGCGCATGCTTCGTCATGCTCGTCGCCTCGCCATCGCTCCACTTGCATGTCACAAAAGGCAACCTCCGGCGCGCTGCACGGCATCCCATTCAGTAAGCAACAGAATAGGTAAACTAACCGTATGCAGAGAGCGGTTTCACGCGCAGTCTCACAATCTTTGTGTCTGCTTGCGCTGCTTCTCACTCCCGTTGCCCGCTCGCAAAGTCCCGCTCGCATCACAGAGCCCATCGATGACTCTTCGCGAATCGCTATCCCTCAATCGCATCTCGCCTGGCTCAGCCGCGCCTCCGATCTCGGACCGCTTGACGAAAGCCAATCCCTCGACCACATGATCCTGCTTCTCAAGCGATCGCCCGCTCAGCAACAAGCTCTCGACGCGCTCCTTACGAGGCAGCAGACCAAGGGCTCGCCAGACTATCACGCCTGGCTCACTCCTCAGCAGTTTGGCAGCCGCTTCGGGCCTGCGCCCGAGGATCTCGCCCAGGTCACCTCTTGGCTGCAACAGCAAGGCTTTCGCGTTGACAGTGTCGCCGGCAGCGGCATGTGGATCGAATTCTCCGGCGCCGTCGGCCAGGTGAACGCGGCCTTTGGCGCTCGAATGCACCGCTACGTGGTCGACGGCGAGAGCCACATTGCCAATTCCGCCGACCTCTCCATTCCCGCTGCGCTCTCGTCCGTCGTGCGTGGCGTTCCCCTTCACGACTTCTTCTCGAAGCCGATGCTCGCGCACCTCCAAACATCTACAGGTCCGCTCGCCACGGCGCCCTGGAATGGCGCGCATGGCGTCGTTCCCGGCGACTTCGCGGCCATCTACGACCTCAACCCGCTCTATAAAGCCGGTCTGAATGGCGCTGGCCAGACCATCGCCATCGCCGACGAGTCCGACATCGCCCTCAGCGACATCGCCACGTTTCAAAGCATCTTTGGCTTGCCGTCGAATCCGCCAACGGTCATCGAAGTCGGCGTCGATCCCGGAGAGGACACTTCACAGGGCTACGGTCTTGAAGCATCCATCGACACCGAATGGGCCTCGGCCATCGCTCCCGGCGCCGCCATCGACCTCGTCGTCAGCGCGCCCGGCCAAACCACCGACGGCGTCGCCCTCTCGGCTCTCTACATCGTGGATCAGAACCTGGCGCAGATCGTCAGCGTCAGTTTCGGCGAGTGCGAACAGGATCTGGGCACGGCCGGAAATGCCATGTGGAACAGTCTGTGGGAGATCGCCGCCGCGCAAGGCATCAGCGTCTTCGTGGCTAGCGGAGACCAGGGCTCTGTCTCGTGCAATGCATCCGGACTGGATATTACTACCGGCTTTGGTCCCATGTCGGTCAACGGTCTCGCATCCACCCCCTTCGACACTGCGGTCGGCGGCTCCGAGTTCGAAGAAACCGTCAACGGCGGCATTGCCTCGACGTTCTGGAACTCAACCAACGCTTCCAACCTCACCTCCGTTACTGGATACATTCCGGAGATGGTATGGAACGAAAGTTGCGACGATGGGTACGACGTGTACATCAACGACGGCCATTGCCCAACTACTCTGCCCTCGCTCGCCGCGGGCGGCGGCGGTGTCAGTACGGTCTATCCCACGCCTTCCTGGCAAACGCTGAACGTTACCGGCCTGAACGCTCTCGCCGCATATAGCCTGCCCGGCCAGCCGGGCGTCGCTCCTCGCGGCGTGCCCGATGTCGCGCTCGATGCGGCGGGCTACCACGACGGCTACCTGCTGTGCTTCACCACCAACCCCTCCACTCCCGATTGCCAGCTCTCCAACGGCGCACTCGTGCAAACCACGTTCCAGAACGAGGATGGCGGTACGTCCTTCAGTACACCGGAATTCGCCGGCATCATGGCCATCGTGAATCAGGCAGAAAACAACGCCAACACTTCGCCTTCCCCAAACCCAATCGCCGACGGCCGCCAGGGACTCGCCAACTTCACCCTGTACGCGCTCGCGACCGCGGAGACTTTCTCCTCGTGCAACTCCAGCAATCGCACCAACCCCGCCCAGCCCGCGCCGGCCGCTTGCGTCTTCAACGACATCACCGTCGGCAACAACGGCCCTCCCCAGACCTACACCTACGATCCCTCGGTCACCGGCCTGGCCGCTACCACAGGTTACGATCTGGCCTCCGGTCTTGGCTCGGTCGGCGCGCGCAACCTCGTCGCCGCGTGGACCAGTGCCGCCGCAATCTTTCACGGCTCGCAATCCACGCTCACCAGCAGCTTAGGAACCAACCCGATCTCGATTCAGCACGGCCAGCCTGTTTCGTTCGACGTCACCGTGCAGGAACTGAGCGGTGACTCGACCACCGCAACACCCAGCGGCAATATTTCCCTGGTTGCGCGCGGCAGCTCGCTCCAGGGCGGCGCTATCGTTGCGGCAACGCTGACACCCGGCGCTGGCGGCTCGGCTACCACGGGATCCTTTAGCGTCGGCGACCTGCCCGGAGGAAGCTTCGACATCGCGGCGAATTTCCCCGGAGACGGAACCTTCGCCGCGAGCACCTCCAACACCATTCCCGTTACAGTGACTCCAGAAAACAGCGTCACAACGCTGAATGTCTATCAGTATCCGAATGGCTACGGTTCGCCCGTTGAATTCATTGTTCAGGCTGCCGGAGCTTCCGGTCATGGGTTCCCGACGGGCACGGTAACCCTGGCAGATGGCAGTGCGATCTTCGCGACCCTGCCGCTCAGCAGTAATGGCGAGGCATCTTTGACCACATGCCTCCCATCCCAAGGCTTCTTCCCGCCCCCATCCACACTGCCCTGTTTTGGCGCAGGCCCGCATCAGTTCTCCGCCACATATAGCGGCGACGCAAGCTTCAGTCCCAGTCCAACGCCGCCGCCTGCCTCGCAGGTGGCCGACGTTACGATTGCCAAGGGAAGTCTCGAGTATTTCGACGGCGAAGACTTGGGCATCTCGTCCGGCTTGAACGGCGTCCCCATCAATGCGCCGGTTGCGGTCGCAGCCACGTTTCTCGCGAATCCACTGGGACCGCCCACGGGAACAGTCCAGTTCTCTCTCAATTCCGCCGCGTCGGGCCAACCCATGGCGCTCACTCAGCTACTCGCAGGCGACCCATACTTTCAGGCGAGCTTAACCGGCGTGACCGTTCCGCAGGGCAACTTCACTCTCGCCGCCAATTATTCTGGCGATAGCAATTACAATCCCTTGTCGATATCCGCGACCGGCGCCTGGGGAGTTCCGCTGGGATGGACCGCGTCCTCAACCTCGGCCACCATCGATCCCGGCCAGACGGCGAACTTCAATCTCACCCTCAGCAACGGCGGTTTCATCGGGCAATCCGCCATCGTTTGTACCTCCGGTACCTGGAGCCAGCCTGCAACGCCTCCTACGGGTGTCTTTTGCAGCGTAAGCCCGGATACGGTGAATCTGACCTCGGCCAGCCAGACGATTCCGGTCACTGTCACCGTCACCACAACAACGCAGTCGCGCCTCGAGCGCGCGCCCTTTCACACTCTGCCCTTAACTCTGCCGCCCGTGCTGGCGCTGGTCCTGTGGCGCGTCCGCCGCAAGCGCTGGCCGTCGGCGCTCGGCTGCATCGTTGTGGTTTTGGCCGTCGCAGCCATGTCTTCCTGCGGAGGGTCTGGCGGTCCTTCTCCACCTCCTCCGCCGTCCGCCACGACTGCTCAATTCACGGTTTGGGCCACTATGAACGCCACCGGGGTTCCCACGCCCAACGGTAACAACGCCGTAACAGTGACGGTGAAGATCAACCCCTAGTCGGTTGCGAGCCCAACTTTGCCTCAACCGTGCATGAACGCGAACCGTGTTCCGCTCAGTTCGCCGGCGGCGCTCCGCCCGTCGGCGGCATCGCGCCACCCGCCGGAGCCCCGCCAGCCGGCGCAGGCCCTCCCGGCCGCCCCTCCTGCGGAATCACGAATTCCTGGGGCATCTCATGACCGCGATGGCACGTCCCGCACGTCACCGTCATCCCCATCGCGTCCGGATCGAGCACAGACGCTTTGCTGATGTAGTCCGCGTTGATCTGCTGCGTCATGGTGTACATGATCCGCGCGATCTGCTTGTCCGGTTTCGAGTCGTCAGGGAAGTTCAACTGCGGCCGGCCGTTGGGGCCGATTTTGTTCGGGTCGGCCACGTGGCATGTGTCGCAATGCACGCCCAGCGATCCCGCCCACTTCTCCATGATGTCGCGCACCTCGCGCCCTGTCAGGTTCTTGGGCAGCACCTTCAGGTTGGTCGGCGGAGGATAGTTGCGCATCGGCCGGCCCATGCCCTCAGGCGCCATGCTCTGTTGCGGTGTGCTCGCTGGGGCGGCCGGATTGGGCGCCGCTTGCGCAGCCGGCTGATTCTGCGGCATAGCTGGTTGCGGCTGATCTTGCGTCGCTTGCACTCCGGTGGTGGCGGCAAGCACAGCCACGGTCATCACGGCAGCCGCGGCGGCGAGTGGGAGCAGGGAAGAAAGCTTCACGTGCAGAGTTCCTCTCGTGGTCCGCGAACGGACCCTAAGTTTTGATTGGTTTCAGTTTACCGGCAGTGCCGACCCGCAGAACGATGTAGTTGCCCTCTACGTTTTTGGGTCCTGACACACAAGCGTGCCCAGGAAGAGCAAAACGCAGCGGCAGCTCAACGGCGTTCCGAATGCCGATGCGGCGTGTCACCAGAACGCGCGTGACGCGCATCCCGTCGTCCCGCACCTGCAAGGGCGATGCGGGATCGAGCAGATCCAGCCCATTGTGCGTCTCTCGCTTCAAACCCAGCGCCTGGCACAGCCGCCCCGGCCCGCCCGTCAACGACCGCAGCGCGGCGCCGCACTCGATGAATTCCTGCGGATTCAATCTCCGCTTGTCATCCTGAGCGAGGTCCCGCGCGAGCGGGACTGAGTCGAAGGATCTGCGGTTGTTCTTCTCCTGCGGGGCGCCAATCAGTCCACGATTTCGTGCCATCCGCCGCTCGCCCGCCACCGGCTCCAACGCGCGCACCAGCACGCACCCGGCCCGTCCCTCTTTTTCGCAGGTCACATTCATGCAGAAGTACTGCCCGTAAATCGCGTACACATACGCGAAGCCCGCTGGCCCAAACAGCACCCGGTTCCGCGGCGTAGGCCCGCGGTGCGAGTGCGCGGCAGCGTCGGCCACGTCGTTGTGCGGTCCCAGATACGCCTCAACCTCCACGATCCTTCCCGCCAATAGCCCGCCGCGCGTCTTGTGCACCAGCAGCTTGCCCAGCAGCCGCGGCGCCACGCGCTCCGGCGGCGCCTCAAAAAACGTGCGGTCGAGCAGCCGCCCGGGCATCTGCTCCATCTCGCCTTCGATCAAGCTTCTTCCTCTCGCTCCGCGCCCCAACCCCTCCAAGTTTTACCGGGAAAGAATGCGAAAAGAGCCGCAGACCAGTCCCCGCCGCCCGTCCATCGCCTTCTATTTGTGCCCCTTCTTGTGCGTCTTGTTCCATTCCTCAATCAGCGCCAGAACCTCCTCGGCGTGGCCCTGAGGCGTCACCTTGGGGTAGATGTGCAGCAGTCTCCGGTCCGGCCCGATCACAAACGTCGTCCGCTCAATGCCCATTACTTTCTTCCCATACATATTCTTTTCCTTCAACACGCCAAACTGTTTGCACACTTTCTCGTCTACATCAGCAAGGAGTGTGTACGGCAGGTCGTACTTCGCCCGGAACTTGGCCTGGTCGCGCGGCGTGTCGCGGCTGATGCCCAGAACCACGGCCCCCGACGCCTGCAGCTTCTTGAAGGTATCGCGAAAGCCGCAGGCCTCAATGGTGCAGCCCGGAGTGGCGGCTTTAGGGTAGAAGAAGAGGATGACCGGCTCGCCGGCAAAATCCGAAAGGCTTACGGTCTTGTCCTCGTCCGTTTGCAGGGTGAAGTCGGCGACTTTCTCGTTCAGCTCCATGGGGAATATCCTCGTTATAGGATTAGCGGGCCGGGAAGCCGGCCTCTAAATTCGATTATTGTCGAGGGAAGTGCAAGGTGTCATCGCGCTGTGCAACCCGAATGTGGATAACGGCAGTGGCAACTACATTGCAAGCCGCGGTGAAGAAGTGCTTTGTGTCAGGGCACGACTTGAGTCGTGCCGATAGAGGCGCAAACTTGATGAGGGCTTTAGCCCCTGCCGCACTCCTTCTCCTAGCCCTTTCCGCCGCCGCGCAGTATCCCGGCCAAATCACCGACGCCGATAAGAACACCTCCGAGCTGCGCGCCGTCGGCGTCCTCGAGTGGACCGGCGACCAGGAACACCCCAAAGCCAGCCGCCTTGTTCCCGTTTGCATCTTCGACGGCCAGGACCTCGTCGACGCGGGCGTCTACTTGGCCCGGCCCGAACCGATCGCCCTCGAAAGCGAGGTCGAGTATCAGCTCCTCGACGACGGCAAGCCTGTCGGCTTCTTCGACATCGACAGTGCCGGCCAGCAGCAGGGTGCCTGGGTGGGCTTTGGCAAATTGAAGCCGCTCCCCGCGTCCAAACCCGCGCCGGCGCAGATGGCCAAGGTCGATTCAGAGGACGATGCGCAGAGCGACGTGCCCATTCTGCACCGCAAGCATCAATCCGATGATTCCGGCGGCAGCTCAAGCTCCGGCTCCGGTTCCAACGCGCCTGCTTCCGATCCCGACCGTCCCACGCTCCACAAGAGTGGCGATGCTTCAACCACCAGCTCAAGCCAGACCGGTTCCGGCTCGGAGAGCTCCGGCGCCGGCTCCAATGCGCCGCCTCCGGATTCCGACCGTCCCACGATGCGCCAGACCAATGACAGACTCCTCCGCCGGCGCGTCGTCCAGCTCTGACCACCCTAAGTCGAATAAGAAGAACGAGGAAGACGAAAGCTACGTTGACAACGTCACTACGCTCAGCGATCCTAGCCGCCCGCATCTCTTTCGTGGCAAATCTGCAGGCGTGACCGCGCCCGTCCTGCCCAGCCTCATCGGCCTGCCGCCCGATATGCATCAGGAAGTCGCCGTCTCCGATGCCAAAACCCGCCCCGTCCATCCCTGGGATTACATCTGGGCCAACCCCGGCGATGAGGCCAAGATGAAGGCCGCGATGGAGGACCTTGCGCGCACCGCGCTCGGCCTCAATTCGCCGCCCGCGCCCCTGACCAAGCCCCAGCACGCGTCCAAAACCGGCTCCACGCACAAAACCGCCAAGCCCGCGCCTCCGCCTCTGCCCGCTCCGCTTCTTATCGATCAATTTCGCGTCTTCGAGCTCGCCTACGGCTCGGGAGCCACCCTGGTCCTCTCGGCGCATACCAACGAAGTCGGCGCGCAAGAGAAATTCGTCACCCTCGTCGCCCAGCCCGACCTCTACGGCGGTGTCGTCGTCCTCGTCAAGAACGTCACTGATGCCGCTCACCTCGACGACACGCCGCGCATGAAGCTCATCGACGCCGTCGATGCGAGGGCTGATAACCGCGGCGAGCTCCTCTTCGAGTTGCGCGGAGCCACCCAGCGCCAGTTTGCCCTCTATCGCGTCCTCCGCGGCGATGCCACTCGCATCTTCTTGAGCAGCGCCGAAGCCATCACCGCCCCGATCAGCAGATAAGCTGGCCACCCCCTCCCCCTAAAGAATCATTCCTCCCCGTGCCTTTTGCGCCGCATCTCCTATATAATCGAGAGATACTAGTGGGCACGCTGCCACTTCATGAAGGGTTCCCGTCGAATGGCAACTGCCCTGTCCGCACCTTCCCCTGTCGCCAGTTCTGAAGTTTGCTCAAATGCGCTTCCTGTCACAGATGCTCCGGCTCCTGCGCTGGCTCGCGCCACCCAAGCCATTCCCGCGCGCCGTCTGCTTCGCCTCGGCCGCACCGCCGCCGTCAGTGACGGCTTAAGCTGGCCTATGCTCCTGCTCATCGGGCTCTTTCACGCCGGCGCGCTGGCCGCACTCTTCCTGTTTAGTTGGCCGCGCCTGGTGGTCATGGCTGCGATCTATGTGCTGGCCATCAACGTCGGCATCGGCATGTGCTATCACCGCCTGCTCACGCATCGCGGCTACCAGGTGCCCAAGTGGCTGGAATACCTGATGACCTTCTTTGCCACGCTCTCGCTCGAGGGCGGGCCCATCTTCTGGGTCTCTACGCATCGCGTCCATCACCAGCTCAGCGATAAGGAAGGCGATCCGCACACGCCGCGCGAAGGCGGCTGGTGGGCGCACGCCGGGTGGGTGCTCTTCGGCCAGTCATTGCACGCGCAGACGGAGGCGCTCTCGCGCTACGCACCCGACCTCAGCCGCGACCGCTTTCACGTCTGGCTCAGCAAATATCACTGGGTTCCAGTTTCCGTCAGCGGCCTGCTGCTTCTTGCCGGCGGCTGGTACTGGGGCGGCTTCGTGAATGGCATCGCCATGGTGCTATGGGGGGTTCTGCTGCGCGTCACCATCGGCCTGCACGCCACCTGGCTGGTGAACTCCGCAACTCATATGTGGGGCCGCCGTCGCTTCAACACCCACGACGATTCCCGCAACAGTTGGTGGGTCGCTCTGCTCACCGGTGGCGAAGGTTGGCACAACAACCATCACGCCCATCCCGTCTCCGCGCGCCACGGTCTCACCTGGTACGAGATCGATCCCAACTTCTGGGGTATCTGGATTCTGTCCAAACTCGGCCTCGCCCGCAAAATCCACGTCGCCAAATTCGACCGCGCCAACCCCAAACCCGCCGGTCTGTAATCAGCCGCCGCGCCTACTTCCGCATCTTCGCCCGCAACCACAGCACGCAGAAGTACGGCAGCGCCACCACCAGCACCAACACCCCCGCCGGGAATCCAACATCCCGGTACGTGTCCACGAAACTCACCGAGTGCCCACCGAGGTAGTTCCACGCCAGCAGCGCGAAGATCGCTACGCACGTGGTCGCGAAAAACGTAAAGAACGCCGACGCAAACGCAAGCAACAGGCTCTGAAACAGGCTGAACCCCTCCAGCGGGAACCCCAGAATCCTCCCCCCGCGTCCGCTCTGCGCCGATTGCCCCATCCGAACCAACCTCTCTCGTCTAGAATACAAATCCATGGCCGGTACTGCGCAAATTGAACTGTGGCATGCCGACAAAGTGGCCACCCAGGTCGCCATGCTCACGGCCCCCAATGGCATCCGCTACGCCACCTGGGGCGAAACCCGCGTCCCCGAATCCGACCTCGAACGCCTCGTCAGCGCCGTGCCCGCCGCGCTGGCTCCCGCGCTCCGCCAGCGCGCCTACTACTTCGTCCCCCTCGCCATCGCCGACACCGGCGAAAACCTCGTCGCCCCCGTCTACACCGTCGAGCTCGGCGACCGCGCCGTCTGCCATCGCAACGCGTCCTTCGGCGACACGGAGGCCGTCTTCCTCTCCACCCGCCTCGTCGAAGACCGCTTCGGCCTCGCCTTCGAGTTCTTCATCAACGTTGCCCACAACTTCGTCGAAGCCGCGGGTGTTCCCGAGGGCTTTTCTCAGCTTGTTTGGTCGCAGGCCGAGGCCCAGGTCCGCGGCGAAACCAGCCAGGACGCATGGGAAACCCGCCGTCGCGCCCAGGAGCCCCAAGCCGCCTCCAAATCCCCCGGCGTCAACCATATTGACGAGCGCGCCCGCTTGAGCTTCTTCGAGTCCTCATTCTCCGACGCTCTCGCCGTCTACATGCTCTCCCTCGCCGTCGACTTCGACTACCACGACCTTCGTGAGCGTGAGTACCCGCTCCTCGCCGCTCCCGCCCTCGCCGAGCGTCTCCGCCACGTCGCCGGTCTCTTCCCCGCTAACTCCGGCTACGAGTTCCGGGTCCTCTACCGCCGCAAAGGCTGATCCCCAGCCTGGATGATTGCCGGCTTCCCACCCTCGCCGCTGTTATATTCCCCATCGCAGTCATTCTGAGCAATCAAAAACTGCGTGTCATCCTGAGCGAAGCGTTCTTCAGCGGAGCCGAAGGACCTGCTTTTGTCCTTCGCCTGAAGGGAGTCGAAGGATTTGCGGTTGTCTTTTCTCTGTTTGGCCACGCTCGCCCGGCGGAAGCAAGAAGTTCGGAGCCAGAAGCCGGAAGCCAACAGCTAGAAGCTGTACTTTCCCCCACCCATCGTCACGATCACCAGGTTCATCGCGATAAAAAGCACCTCATAGTGCCATCCCATCGACTTCTCGCCCCAAAAGCCGGTCTTCCACTTCACTACCTTCATATAAATTGCGCCCAGCATGACGGCAATCAGCCCCAGCGCAGCCCACTGCGCCAGAACCCCCGCCACAAGCGCAATCGCGCCGGCCAGCTCCGCCGCGCCCAGGAAGACGGTGAACGGTACGCTCATGCCAAGGCTCTCGGCGCGCTCGCGCGGCCGCTTCAGATGATTGAATCCGCTCGTCCCAAACACCAGCGCCACCACCACCCGCAGCAACAGCAGGCTCCAGTCCGCGTACTGCATCGCGCCATGGATCATGAACATCGGAACCCTCCTTCGCTGCAACAGCAACGAGCACCCAAAACGCCACTCTGACGCCTTTCGATGCAGCGCGATGTTTTCAAGCTGCCACAGAAGTTCTCCGCGCCCGCGCGGGAAAAACTGATCCCAGACCCCTGGCAGCTCACAATGGCCGACTGCCCCATCCTCGTCACACATCTTTTTGTCGCAGGCGTGGGAGGCCACTAAACTGACCCTCCCGCTAACTCGCTAACCCGCGCAAAGCGCGGCTAACTTGCTAACCTGCTGACTCGCTGACTTGCTGTTCCCTGTTCCCTGATCCCTGCAGGATCCTGTACCCCAGCTCCCCCGAATTCCAGTCCATCGCCGCGTGCAGCAGCATCGCCGGCCACAGCGATGCCGAGGCCAGAGCCACAAACGCCAGCAGCAGTCCCACCAGCGCCGTCTTCGGCGCCTGCGCCCATCCCATGTAAATGTGTCCCGCCCCGAAGATCGCCGAGCTCACCAGCGCCGCCCACAGCGGCCCCATCCACGCCATCAGGAACCAGAACAGAAATCCGCGGTAGAAAAGCTCTTCCGTCACGCCCGCGGTCAGCGAGACCATCCAGAACAGCCTGCGCTCTTCCTCGGTGTGCGGCAGCAGCGGCTCCGCATAGGCCATGATCCGTCGTGCCCGCTCCACGCGCTCGGGTCGCGCCAGTAGCAACCTCCGCTGCCCGACCAGGACCCCCACAAGCAGCGCGGCGTAGCCAAACCCCACCCACAGCCGCATCCCGGGCGGAATGCCCATCGCGAGCGGCGTCGCCGTGCCCTTGAGCAGCAGCCCGCCCCATGGCCGCGCTTTCACGGCCCAATAGCCCAGCAGGCACGCCGCCGGAATCCACTCCTCCACCATCAGCGTGCGATAGAACCCCGCGCGCACGCCTGGCGCGCCCGTCTTCAGCCGCGCTAAATACCGCGGCCACGTCCACTTCCACTCAATCAGCGGCACCGCCAGCAGAAGCGCAAACAGTGCGTCGTCAAAGATTCCGTGTGGACCATTCATCGGATTCCCACCAGCATACAGCCGGCCGCCCCATCCCGGCTGCGCTGAGGTGGAATCACACACGAAAAGCCGAAAGCTAGAAGCTGTAAGCCGGGTGCCCCACCCTCGACGCGCCTTTGTTCTTGCGGCTAGGGTGGGAACCACGAGCGCTGACTCGCTAACCTGCTCACCCGCTGACTTGCCGGCTTGCTACTCTCTCACCCTCGCTCCCTCTTCCCCTCGGTCCCGGTCCCGTCCGGGAATTGGCGCCGAATCTCACCCATGCGCGGGCCATGTTTCCGTTTCCCGGGGAAGAGACGGGATCACGCTGTTAGATTATGGGTCAGATCCATTCTTCGGTTGTTGGGGGCGATATGGTTTTGAGCGGGGAGCTTCCTGCGGCATTGCGTTTTGACCTTCCAGCCCTGCACCGCGAGCCCAGGCATCGCGGGCCCAGACACCGCGGGCTCAGGAAAGCTGCCGCCGCACGCTGCCGGGTCAGCTTCTTGGCAGCGATCCTGCTGGGCGCTTTGACCATCCCCTTAGGCGCGCAGGAAGACACGACCCCCCAAAAGCCGCCGTCGGCCCCGCCTGCGGGTCAGGCCGCGGGTGTAGCTGCGTCCCAGCCCGCGGCCGTGGTCACCGCAGTGACGATCGAGCCCGATCATTTGACGCTCACTCCCGGCGAGAGCAGGCAATTTACCGCGACCGTCGCGGGAACAGGAATGTTCAGTGCTGCATTGAAGTGGTCGGTAAACGGCGTGGCCGGAGGCAATGCCTCGCTGGGAACCATCAGCAGCAGCGGGTTATACGTCACGCCCTACCCAACACCGCCTGCCGTCACATTAACCGCCACCAGCACAGCCGACCCCGCCAAATCAGCCGGCGCAACCATCACCTTTGCTGCGCCGCCGGTGGCCATCGGCCCGGCGCTCTTGGTCGATGCGGCGGCACCTGCGCATCCCATCAGTCCCCTCATCTATGGAATGAACTCCTGGCGGCTTTCTGACCCGCAGCATGAAGCGCCCAAAGTGGCAGAGGCCGCGCGCCTGCCGCTCGACCGCTGGGGCGGCGATGGATACACTCTCTACAACTACAAGCTCGACGTCTCCAACATTGGCGCCGACTGGTTCTTCGAGATCGCCCCCAACACCAATACGAAGTATCCCGGCGTATCCGAAGTCAACTCGCAGGTGATCGCCGATCGGGCCGTCGGCGCCAAAACCCTGCTCTCCGTGCCCGTCATCGGTTGGGTCGCAAAATCGCGCACCCGCGCTTCCAGCTTCTCGGTGGCCAAGTACGGCCCGCAGCAAAAGACCGATCCCTACTGGCACGACTTCGGCAACGGCGTCAAGCCCGACGGAACTCGGATTACCAACAACGATCCCAACGATACCTGCATGCCCATCGATGAAAGCTGGACCTCGGATTGGGTGAAATACCTTGTCGGCAGGTTCGGCACGGCTGCTAACGGCGGCGTGGCCATCTACGCGCTCGATAACGAACCCACCTGGTGGGACAAGATGCATCGCGATGTCCACCCTTTGCCCTCCTCGTATGACGAAGTCACGGACAACGGACTGAAGGTGGCCAAAGCGATCAAAGCAGCCGATCCTACGGCTGAAGTCAGCGGGCCCGTCATCGACCTCTGGATCACTTACTTCTATTCCAAGAAGGACATCGCATGGTTTGGGGAGCATTGGCAGGATCCCAGGGGCGGTCCCCCCGATCGCATGTCGCACGGCAACGTTCCGCTCATCGATTACTATCTGCGCGCCTTCAAAGCGGCGCAGGATGCCGACCCGCAGCACACGCGCTTCCTCGATTACCTCGACCTGCACACCTACTTCGCGGCCTACGACGCGGGGCTCAAGCCTGCCGGAACCAGCGTTCAGCAGCGCGCGGTTCTTGACTCCACTCGCGTCTTTTGGGACCCAACCTATACCGATCCGCGCTTTCGCAACCCCGACAACTACATGCAGCCGCTTGCGCCGCAGATGATTCCCCGCATGAAGAACTGGGTCGCGGCCAACTATCCGGGAACCAAAACCGCCATCACCGAGTACAACTGGGGCGCGCCGGAGCACATCAGCGGAGCCGTGGCGCAGGCCGACATTCTTGGCATCTTTGGCCGCGAGGGTCTCGACCTCGGCGCTCTCTGGGGTCCGCCGAACCTGAATCAGCCCCTGATGTTCGCCTTCAAAATCTTCCGCAATTATGACGGCAGCGGCGCAGGATTTGGCGATACGAGCCTTCGCGCCACAAGCGCTGACCAGGGCAAGCTTTCCATCTATGCTGCGCGGCGCGCGGCCGATCGCGCCGTCACCGTGGTGGTCATCAACAAGACCTTCGGCGACCTGCGCGCCGATTTGCCGCTTCAGCATTTCAAGGCCAGGGGGCCGGCCAAGGTCTATCAATACAGTGGCGCCGATCTCACCCAGATTCGCGCCCTTCCCGCAGTCAGGCCGTCGAGCACCGGCAAAAAGGACAAGTCAAGCGTCCTCAAGGACCAGTTGTTTCCCGCCATGTCCATCACGCTGGTCGCGATTCCGGGGAAATGATCCCCGCGCGCAAGCCCAGGCCGCGCCCCAACCCACCCACCCCTACTCTGTCATCCTGAGCGACCAAAAATTGGCTGTCATCCCGAGCGACCAAGAATTGGCTGTCATCCCGAGCGACCAAAAATTGGCTGTCATCCCGAGCGAAGCGTTCTTCAGCGGAGCCGAGGGACCTGCTTCTGTTTTCCGTCCTGTATCAGGGCATGAGTTTATAAGCCTGCCCTGAGCGCAGCCGAAGGGTGCCGAAAACCGCCCGCCCGTTTTTTGAGAAACAAAGCGCGCGGCGGAGCCGCGCCCTAAACCCAGACACGCGCCTGCCAACCTTGAGCCTCCTTCGTAACCCTGACTCTCATGTTTTCCGCGCCGTCTCCCGCCGGCCACTGTAGACTCTGAATAAGCCATGAAACAAAGCCTCCCCGAGTTCATTCGCTGCTGGAAAGACAGCGAGCTGACTGAGCGCGCGGGGGCGCAGTCGCACTTTAACGACCTCTGCGACATCCTCAATGAGCCGCACCCCGCTCACGCCGACCCCAAAGGCGCCGAATACACCTTCGAGAAGCACGTCAACAAGATCGGCGAAGACAAGGGCTGGGCCGACGTATGGAAACGCGGCTTCTTCGGATGGGAATACAAAGGACCTCATAAGGATCTAAAAGCCGCCTACCTCCAGCTGCTGAAATATCGCGAGGACCTTGAGAATCCCCCTTTGCTCGTGGTCTGCGACGTTGTCCACTTCGAAGTTCACACCAACTTCACCAACACCCCGCCCGTCGTCTACAGGTTCACGCTCGACGATCTGATGCTGACCACTTCCGTTCCCGGCTCGGATTTGTCGGCGCTCGATGTTCTCCGCGCCGTGTTTCAGGAACCCGAAAAGCTCAAGCCCGGCGCGCTTGAAGTCCGCGTAACACAAAAGGCAGCCGAGGAGTTTACAAAGCTGAAAGACAACCTGCGCCGGCGCCACGCGGACAACGAGGCTGTCGCCCGCTTTGTCATGCAGCTCCTGTTTTGCCTTTTTGCCGACAGCGTTGGCCTGCTTCCCGACAATCTCTTCCGAAAAACCATTCAGGCCGACCGCCCGGAGCCGAAGAAATTCGTCCGCAAGCTCAAGAAGCTCTTCGCCGCCATGGCCACCGGCGACAGCGAGTTTGGATTTACTGCCATTCATCATTTCAATGGCGGCCTCTTCCGCGCCGGGGACGATACCGTCTTCGACCTCACGCACGAAGATATGGGCATTCTGCGCAACGCCTCGCAATTGGACTGGGGCCGCGTGGAACCCGCCATCTTCGGCACCCTCTTCGAACGCATTCTCAATGAGGAAAAGCGCGCTCAGTTGGGCGCTCACTACACCAGCCGCGAGGACATCCTGCTCATCGTCGAACCGGTCATCATGGCCCCGCTCAGGCGGCGCTGGGCCCAGGTAAAGGCGGGCGCCGAAGAGATCGCCGCGGCCATTCAGACGGCCAGCAACAGCACTCACGCCAAGCTTCGCGCGCAACTGGAAGCGCGCCTTCTCGACTGGGCGGGCGAACTCGAGCGCATTCGCATCCTCGACCCCGCCTGCGGCAGCGGAAACTTCCTTTACGTCGCTCTCAAACTCCTGCTCGACCTCTGGCGGGAAACGCAAATCTTCTCCATCGACCACCACCTGGCCTACCTGCCGTGCAAAGTCGGCCCCTCGCAGCTCTACGGAATCGAAACCAACGTCTATGCGCACGAAATGGCCTCGGTCGTGGTCTGGATTGGCTACCTGCAGTGGCTTAAGGACAATGGCATGGGCGAGCCGGAAGAGCCGATCCTGCGCGTTCTTACCAACATCCAGCACCGCGACGCAATCATGGAACTCGACGCCCAAGGCCGTCCCAGGCTCGACTCCGCCGGCGATCCCAGCGAGCCAGCCTGGCCCAAAGTGGATTTCATCGTCAGCAATCCGCCGTTCCTTGGCGGCAAGCTGCTGCGCCGCAGCCTGGGCGATGCCTATGTCGATAGCCTTCTTAAGCTCTACCGCGATCGCGTCCCCGCCGAAGCCGATCTGGTCACGTATTGGTTCGAGAAGGCCCGCGAAATGGTCGAGCGCAAGCAGGTGCGCGCCGTGGGACTAGTCGCCACACAAGCCATCCGCGGCGGCGCTAACCGCGAGGTGCTCAAACGCGTCGCCGAAACCGGCAACATCTTCATGGCATGGAGTGATCGCGATTGGATCAACGAGGGCGCGGCGGTTCACATCTCCATCGTAGGCTTTGATGGCGGCGACGAGCCAGGGCACATGCTCAACGGCGCACCCGTGGAAGCGATCAACGCCGACCTCACCTCTGGCTCGGATACAACGCGCGCCCGCCCGCTTCCGGAGAACGCAAATCTCTGCTTTATGGGCACCACCAAGGTCGGAGCCTTCGATCTCGATCCCGAGACTGCCCGCAGAATGCTTGATGCGCCGCTCAATCCCAACGGCCGGCCCAACTCCGATGTAGTTCGCCCTTGGGTCAATGCTCTCGACATAACACGCCGCCCGCGCGGTATGTACATCGTCGATTTCGGCGTCGACACGCCGGAGGAACAAGCCGCCCTGTACGAAATGCCGTTCGAATACGTGCGCGAGCACGTGATGACGGAGCGGCAGGAAAACAACCGCGAGGGCTACCGCCTGAAATGGTGGATTCATGGAGAGCCGCGCCCAGATTTACGCGCGGCCCTTGCTAGGCTCAAGCGTTATGTCATCACTCCGCGAGTATCGAAGCACCGCCTTTTCACATGGCTTCCCGTTGGCACACTCCCGGACTCTGCGACGTTCGCCGTCGCCCGAGACGACGACTACTTCTTCGGCGTTCTCCACGCCCGGGCGCATGAGCTGTGGGCCTTACACATGGGGACACAACTTGAGGACAGGCCACGCTACACGCCAACCTCAACCTTCGAGACGTTCCCGTTTCCCTGGCCGCCCGGCAAGGAGCCAAAGAGCTCGCCACTCGTCAAAGCCATCGCCCAAGCCGCGCGTGAACTCGTCGAGCAGCGCGACAACTGGCTCAATCCGCCTAACGCCGCCCCGGAAGTTCTGGCCAAGCGGACCTTAACGAACCTCTATAACGACCGTGCGGATGGTAAGTGTGCGTGGCTTGAAAACGCCCACCGCAAGTTGGACAAAGCCGTCTTTGCCGCCTACGGCTGGCCGGCCAACCTCTCAAGCGAAGAGATTCTCTCCCGGCTCCTCGCCCTCAATCGCGAGCGCGCCGCCGAAGCCGCTGGGGGATAGTGTAAATAGCAGCGGCTGCCACCCCGCCAGCTCCGCTGGCACCGCTACCTCCGCCCACACCGCCCGCCCTGTCAAGCCACAAAATCCATAAGTCCCTGTTTCCACGCACCTTCCATTTGCAGATAATTTCCGCCCTTCGGCGCACAATGGTCCTATGATCAACGACCAGACCAGAACCGCTCCCACACCGCCTACCGGCTCTTTGCTGTCTGCTGTGTGCTGCTTGCCGTTAACTGGAGCTACTGGCTACGGGCGCCCCACTGCCTTACCCCCCACCCCCCTATGCACTCAAAAAATGGGCTGTGAAACTGTGAAACCGGCTACGCCCAGAACCTCAAGCAAATCAACCAGATACGCGCACGGCGCCGAAAGCTCACAGAAACACAGAAACTGTGAAACTGTGAGTGTCATGGAACTCGCGCCGAATCAAACGCTTGCAGCGAGTGCCTTCACAGTTTCACAGTTCCGTTTCCGATTTCTTAAATGTGCTCTTTGAACGTGTTTTCCGCTTGGTGAATCACAGCTAAAAGCTGATAGCTGAAAGCTGAGATCTGTTTTGGTCGTTTTTGTTCTCGCAGAGTTTTCCGCTCTTTTCGTCGGGACTCGAGCTGAAAGCTGAGAGCTGAAAGCTGCGAACTGCGAGCTAAGAACTGTGAACTGACGCTACGCGCTCGCGTAAGCGATTCTTCCTTCGCTCACTGTCCAGCGCACTTTGCCCTGCAGTGGCCAGCCATCGAACGGCGTATTTTTCGCCTTCGATTTTGACTCTGTCGCGCGATATGTCCATTCCGCCTTGGGATCGAAGACGACAACGTCGGCGAAACTTCCCACGGTCAACGTCCCGCGGCCCTTCAGCCCGAGCAGCGCTGCAGGCTGCGCGCTCAGCAGGCTCAGCACACGGCCGAGCGGCATGCGCCACTCGCGATGCAGCCAGCGCAGGCTGAGGCCCAACGCGGTTTCAAGGCCGATGATCCCGTTCGGCGCCAGCTCAAATTCAATTTCCTTCTCGTGCATCGCGTGCGGCGCGTGATCGGTGGCAATCGCGTCCACCACGCCGTCGAGAATTCCCTCGATCATGGCGTCGCGATCGGCCGCAGAGCGCAGCGGCGGATTCATCTTCGCATGCGTGTTGTAAAGGCCCACGTGCTCTTCCGTGAGCAGGAAGTGATGCGGCGTGACCTCGCACGTGACGCGCAGCCCGTTGCGCCGCGCCTGCCGCACCGCAGCCAGCGCTGCTGCGGTGGATATGTGCGCCACGTGCAGGTGCGGATGCGCCTCGCGCAGCTCCGCGACCAGCCGAATGTCGCGCTCCACGATGCTCGTCTCGGCTTCGGCAGGCATGCCGCGCAGCCCCAGCTTGAACGACACCGGCCCGAGATTCATGCTCGCGGTCCCACTCGCGAATTGGGTCATCCGCGTATCTTCGGCGTGCTGGATCACGGTGAGTCCCACGCGCGCCGCCGCGGCCAGCGCCTCGCGCATCATGCCGTCCTTCAGGATCGGCCGTCCATCGTCGGTCACGGCAACCGCGCCCGCTGACTTCAACGCCGCATAGTCGCTGAGCGCCTCGCCTTTTGACCCGCGTGTCGCCGCGGCAATGGGGAAGACGCGCACCTGCGCTCCGCGCTCCGGCGCCTGCATCCAACGCGTGATCTCCGGCGAGTCGTTCACCGGCGTCGTGTTGGGCATCGCCGCCACGCTCGAGAATCCGCCCGCCGCCGCCGCCGCTGTTCCCGTCGCGATGGTCTCCTTATACGCCTGTCCCGGCTCGCGCAGGTGCACGTGCATATCGATCAGCCCCGGCGCCACGATCATTCCCGTCGCATCCAGCACCTCCGCGCCGTCAGTGTGCTTCAGCTTCCCCGCGCCGGCGATCTCCGCCACGCGCCCATCCTTCAGCAGCACGTCCTTCTGCGCGTCGACGCCCGCCGCCGGATCGACCAGGCGCCCGCCGCATATCGCCAACGCGGTCATGCGCGGCCTCCAGTCTCCGTCGCGAGAGCGCGCTCCATCACCGCCATGCGAATGGCCAGTCCGTTCGTCACCTGCTCCAGGATCGCCGACTGCACGCCATCGGCCACGCCAGCCGTGATCTCCATGCCGCGGATGATCGGCCCCGGATGCAGCACCACCGCTGCCGGCGCAAACGCCGCCAGCCGCTGCCCCGTCAGTTGGTAGCTGGCCTTGTACTCGTCCAGGTCCAATTGCAGCCCGGCCAGCCGTTCCGCCTGGATGCGCAGCATCATCACCGCCTGCGACTGCGCGAGCGCCGCCTCAAAGTCCCGCTCGATCTCGATGCCCGGCCCGGACCGCGCGGCCTGCTCCGGCAGCAGCTCCTTCGGCCCGCAAAGCAACACGCGCGCGCCCAGCCGTGGCAGCAGCAGCATGTTCGACCGCGCCACCCGGCTGTGCAGAATATCGCCTACGATGGTCACCGTCACCCCGGCGAGCGTCTCCGGCCCAACTTCGCCGACCCCCGGCCGCAGATGCGCGAGGATGGTCCGCAGGTCCAGCAGCGCCTGCGTGGGGTGCTCATGCATGCCGTCGCCTGCGTTAATGACCGGCAACCGCGTAGCCTCCTCCAGTAGCCATGCCGCCCCCGATAAGTTGTGGCGCAGGATGATGGCCTCTGCGCCAAGCGCCCGCAGGGTCAGGCCCGTGTCCTTCAGCGACTCTCCCTTCTCGATGCTGGAGCTCAGGTTCGAGACCAGCGTGGTGTCGGCGCCCAGCGCCTTGGCGGCCAGCTCAAAGCTGGTCCGCGTGCGCGTCGACGACTCATAGAAAAGCAACGCGATGCGCCGCTTGGCCAGGATGTGGTCCCGTATGATGGGGTCTTCGTTCTCAAGTTCAGTGGCGCGCGCCAGCAGGTCGCTTACACCGTCCACGGTCAGATCAAGAACCGAGAGCAACGAGCCCGGGTTGTAGGGAAATGGAGATGCAGGCGCGGGCGGTGTGGTCAGCGCTCGTCGGACGGCAGGTGCTGTGGGCTTCATACTCAGCAACAGCTTTCAGTCTTCAGCTTCCAGTTCTCAGTTGACGGCTCCTGTTGAAGGCTAAGAGCTGAAAGCCGGATACAAGCAGTCAGGAAACGGAGGCTCAGCCTGGACGCTCCACCAGGAGCACCTGTTCGGTCGAATCAACCTCCTGAAACTTCACTTCGATGATCTCGCGGCTGCTGGTGGGCACATGCTTGCCCACGTAGGTGGCCTCGATCGGCAGCTCGCGATGGCCGCGATCGATGAGCACGGCCAGTTGCACGCGCCGCGGCCTTCCATAGTCGAAAAGGGCGTCGAGCGCGGCGCGGACGGTGCGGCCGGTGTAGAGCACATCGTCGCAAATGACAATGTCGCGGCCCTCAACGTCGAAACCGACGGCTCCGGGCGTAACCACCGGGCGCACATCCGCCGTGGACAGATCGTCGCGGTAAAACTGGATGTCGAGCACACCCGTATCGACGGGGCGCTTCTCAATGGTGGAAATCAGCTTGCCCAGCCGTTCCGCCAGCGGAACACCGCGGCGCTTGATGCCCACCAGGGCCAGATCTTCGCTGCCGTTACTCTTCTCTACGATTTCGTGGGCCAGACGCACGAGAGTCCGCTCAATCTCCGAGGCGGACATAAGCCGCCCCTTCACGCGCAAGCCAGTCTTGCTTTCCAAGTCGCTCATGGTGGTTGCTCTTCGGTATTTCCAGGATAGTGGCTCCCCTCCGAATCCGTTCAAGGTCGCCGCTCCCACCACCCCAACGACCAAAGGATCTGTCGTTGGGGACCCTGATCCTGACGGTCGCGTCGACTCAAGAATACCGGCTCCGCGGTACGGTGATCCTGGAAATGCTTCTGCCGGATGATACGAGGGGCCGGCGCTCGGGGGCAAGCTGTGGAAAGGTCGCCAGCCTGTCAAGCGCGTCGTGGGGATCAAAAAGGGGGTGTCAGCAAAGGGCACCAGCGCCCTGGGGAGCCCGAATCGGCCCCATAATATAGAGGCGGGCCCGGATGGCGAAATTGGCAGACGCAGCGGACTTAAAATCCGCAGGCCTTAACCGGCCGTGGGGGTTCAAGTCCCCCTCCGGGCACCATACAATCAACACTTTGGATACCAGGACCGGCGCACATTCCAGCCAGAGGTAACGATGAGAGCAGTTTCGGAAATACTGTGTCCGGTTAAAGCGTCTGCGAAGGTCGTTGCTCCCTGCTGGTCGCGCCGACTTAGCTTTCGTGAATGCGGCTACACCATTTCCGAAACTGCTGTAGCGGCGGAAACACTCGAATGAAGTCCACTGTGGCTCAACCCGACTCCGGATTCGACTCGGGGCCGCCGAACTCCGGCGCAGGCCCGCAGATGGTGCAGAGCCTCGGCCTCTTCAGCGCCACCACGATCGTCGTGGGCTCGATGATCGGCAGTGGCATCTTCATCGTCGACTGCGATATTGCGCGTCTCACCGATTCTCCGGCGCTCTATCTCGGCGCGTGGATTGTGACCGCTGTCATGACCATGATCTGTGCACTCAGCTATGGCGAGCTGGCCGCCATGATGCCCAAGGCCGGCGGCCAGTACGTGTACCTGCGCGAATCACTGGGGCCGCTGTGGGGATTCCTTTACGGCTGGACCCTCTTTCTGGTCATTGAGACCGGCACCATTGCCGCCGTTTGCGTGGCCTTCGGCAAATTCCTCGGCGTCTTCTTCCCTACGGTCTCGAGCACGCACTGGCTCTGGCACATCGCTCATGTTCCGGCCATTCCTCTTGGCCCCATGGTGCTGGGCAACATGGAGATCGGCATCAGCACGGCGAATCTGGCCGGCATCGTGATTGTCCTGTTTCTTGCTACGGTCAACATCTTCGGCATGAAGTTTGGCGCACTGTTGCAGAACATCTTCACCGTGGCCAAGGCGCTTTCGCTGGCGGGGCTGATTCTTCTGGGATTCACCGTGGGCCGCAACGCCGCTGCCATCGCCGCGAACTTCGGCAGTCATTGGAGCCAGTTCTGGCGGAACGCGAGCTGGAGCTCGCTCCATCCCGTGCAGGTGGGCGCGCAAGGGCCGATCGTCATGGTCAACGTGATCGTAATCCTCGCTGTTGTTCAGGTCGGCTCGCTGTTTGCCGCCGATGCCTGGAACAACGTCACCTTCACCGCGGGCGAGGTCAAGCATCCGCAGCGCAACGTTCCACTCTCGCTCGCTTTCGGCGTGGGCTTCGTCCTGATCACGTATTTCCTGGCCAGCGCGGCGTACATTATGGTGCTCCCGCTGAAGGGCGATCCGCACGGTGCAACTGTTCTCGCGCGCGGAGTGCAGTACGCCGCCGAGGACCGCATCGGCGCCGCAGTGCTGCAACAGATTTTCCCGCATTTCGGCGGTTACCTGATGGCGGCGGCAATCATGATCTCGACCTTCGGCTGCGCCAACGGCATCACGCTTTCCGGCGCACGGGCGTACTACGCGATGGCGCGCGACGGTCTCTTCTTCCAATCAGTCGGCAAGCTCCACCCGCGATTCCGTACACCTGCCGCCGGGCTCATCGTACAGGCCATCTGGACAGTTCTTCTATGCGTTTCGGGCTCCTACAGCCAACTACTCGACTACATCATCTTCGCCGAGCTGGTTTTCTATATCCTCACTCTTCTCGGGCTGTTCGTGCTGCGTTTCCGGCAGCCCGATGCGCCGCGCCCCTACAAGGCTTTCGGATATCCCTTCCTGCCGGCGTTGTATATCGTCATGGCGACGGCCATCTGCGCGGCTCTGCTGCGTTACAAGCCGCAATACACATGGCCGGGCCTGATCCTGGTTCTGCTGGGGATTCCCGTCTATCTCTATTGGTCGCGTGCCGGCAAAGCTGCCGAGCTCGCCGATTCATAACGCACACTAAGCGTTTATTGCGGCCGCAACTGATCCGCGCCGCGCTTTCGCACTGCCCCTTGGCGCAGGCAGGATCACTTTGCTTCTGCCGGCGCGGCGTAAAGCGTGGAGTTGCCGCCAATCGTTGAGTCGACTAAGGGCTTGGTGAGCAGCTCGGTCCACGGCTTGCCGGGATGACGCGCTGCCCAGAACTCCGTCCAGGCCGGAGGCTTTTGACCGGAGAAGAGTGAAAAAGTCTGCGGCTCGGATGCGTAATGCTTCACCAAGCCGGGGTTGGCGGAGGCGCGCACCAGGAAGTCAACGGCATCGTCGATCGTGTGGCCTCTCACGCGCAGACTGTAGAGGTCAATGCCCTGGCGTGCAGTAAGCTCGGCGATCATCACCAACGGCGCAAGCGCGAAGCTCTGGTAGTGAAGCGCGTTCTCATGGCGCGCCATTTCGAGAGGGAATGAGCCGTCGCGATTCATTTGCCCGATAGCGCGCACGTACTGCGCAAGACCGCGGCGATAGAGCTTCTCGTCCGAGGTGAGGATGCCGACGGATGTGGCGCAAAGGGCACGCCAATACGCGTGATTGTTCTCGCGCGCCTCATCGCCGGGGTGAGGATCCTGATCGAACATGTATTCCGTAACCTTGTGCATCCAGCTCAGGATTGCGGCGCGCTGCGCTGCCGGAATGGCGGGGTCGGTTTCGACGACGGACCAGGCAAGCGAGACGGAACTGAGCGTCCACTCCACCTGGTACCAGGCCTGGCTGCTCTCCCTGGAGCTGTAGTTCAGCAGCGCTTTGGCGTCGGCCCAACGAGCCAGCAGGTTCGCCACGCAAACGGCTTCTGCCGGGTCGCCGGTAGCGACGTAACGGCTTGCGCCGTCGCTGACTGCTTCCTCAAATCTGTGGTACGGGGCAGTGGCGATGTTCTCCGCCGGATTGATCGGGCCGTTGCTTCCGCTGAGGTAGTGGTGCGGAATGATCATGCGGCCGGCAGGCGGCGCGGGCTGCTCGGAGCTGACGCAGCCCGACCTCCAACGGAGAGCCTCAACCACGCGAGGCGTGGTGGCGTGGGCCAGCTCGGCGCGGCGGGCGGAGACGTCAAGGAACGATGCGGACGGGTTGGCGATGGTGGCTTTGGCGTAGGGGTCTTTCTCAGCCGGGCAGAGCGAAACGCCTAGGGCCAGCGCGAAGACGGCGAAGGATCGCAGGTACATGGCGCGGGAGTCTCCTCACGTCTACTTTATCGTTAAGTCCTGCGAAGGTTTTGGGCGGTCAGCGCAGTTGAGGGAACTAGAATCCACATATGGACGTAGACGAATCGAACTTTCCCTACGGTTATGTGCCGGAGCACCTGAAGGAGAAGGTTGAGAACTGCCAGAGCCTCTCATTTAGTGAGCGGATCAGTCTTGTCTGCGAGTTGAGCGAGGCGGGCTGGGCGAGGATCGGTGTGGTCCGCGATCCGAGCAAGCCGATGGACAAGACGATCCGGAGGGTTCAGCAGGAGAGGGAGTGATGGACAGCGCTCATTGACGGCCCTCTGGGAAGGTCGAATAATGACCGCTTCGGCAGAAAAGATAGGTGGTCGTGCGATGAAATCGGCAGTTGCCGTGTGCCTCATGACGCTGTCCACTGTGGTGCTCGCCTGCAAGGGTCCTGCCAGCGCGACCTCTGTGCCGAATCCCCGCCCGACTTCCACGCCCAGGCCGTACACGGTGCCCGCCGCTCTCACGCTTGATGCTCATGTAAGCCGAACCGATGATGGGCGGGTTGTAATATCCGGCACGACCAATCTTCCCGACAACCTCAAGATGTGGGTCGAGGTGGAGGATGGACGTCTGCCTCAAGGGGCTGCGAAGGTAGTGGCGAGTGACAACGCTGTTGTAGTAAGGAATGGGGCGTTTGCGTCCGATCCGTTGTGGCTTCCAGTTCCGAATACGCGTTTCACCACAGAAGGATGGCCGAAAAGCGTTGAGGTAGATGACCGGCTAACGCCGTTTCCGGAGGGCAAGTTCAAAGTCCACTTTGAGTCCTATTTCAATGGCGCCTGGCAAGACGCCCGAGGTTCTTATGGCCTTAGGAGGTGAGGAAGGAAAGAAGCTTAACGGTCCGATATTGAAAAAGACAGACGCCGCCGTCATCGATAGCCCGAAGATTGTGGATTATCTCCTGACGCTCTCGTTTCCGCCAGTATCTCCGGAGGCAAAAGCAATCAACCTAGTCAGAGCATCGATCCTAACTTTGCCTGATGAAGGCCGCTCCGCAGGAGACATACAGGCGAATATCGACTACTTCCTTTCTACCCCCGGTGTTAGTACCGGGAAGGGATGGGCCGCGAAATTAAAGCACCCGGCGGTGTACGAGGTATCGTACGACTTCATCAATGGAGACAATGGAGCGCAACAAGAGCAGCAGGCGCTCTGGACGGCCAATCTCACGACAAGCGAAGTGAAGTACGAAAATGAGAGTGCGAAAGTATTTAGCTGGACTCCCAATTACTAGAACCAACCGCATTAATGGCGTTGAAGTTAGAGAAGATTATCTCAGGGGCTGAAGCCCAAATCTGTTCTGTGTCGCTTTCGGCACGAGTAAACTCGTGCCCTGATACAGAGCTCCGGCTCGAATGAATTCTTCCGCAGGCTGTAGAGCCGTGCCCTATCAAAACTGTGTTTGTTCCGCTAATCCTACTGCAGCAGCGGCGGCTGCTCTTCGTGGTTGTTGCCGTTGCCGTTGCCGTTGAGCTCTTCGGGCGGGATGATGACCGTGGCGGCAACCTTGTCGTCCTGCTCGAGGTTAAGGATGCGCACGCCCTGCGTGGCGCGGCCGGCGGCGCGAATGGACTTGGTATCGCAGCGGATGATTTTGCCGAACTGGCTGATGACCATCAGCTCCGACGTGTCGTCGACGAGTTGAATAGAATTGACCCGGCCGACGCGCTCGGTGACGGCCACGTTCTTCACTCCCTTGCCGCCCCGCGCCTGGAGGGGATACTCGACCACATCGGTGCGCTTGCCAAAGCCGTTCTCGGTGACGGAAAGAATGCGATATGCGCCCGGTGCGTGTTCCTTGGGCGTGACGGCGACGCCGACCACATAATCGTTCTTGATGAGCCTGATGCCGCGCACGCCGTAGGCGGGGCGGCCCATGGAGCGGACGTCGCTCTCGTCGAAGCGGATGGCCAAGCCCAGATGCGTAGCCAGAAAGATCACCTGCGAACCATCGGTGAGGCGCGCCACCACCAGCTCGTCGTTACTGTCAATCCCGATGGCGATAATGCCGCGCGCCATGACGTTGGAGAAATCCTTGAGCGGGGTCTTCTTAACCGTGCCCTTTTGCGTAGCGAAGAAAATGTATTTGCCCTCTTCTTCGAGATCGCGGACGGGCAGAATGGCGCAGACTTTTTCACCGGTCTGCAGATCGAGCAGGCTTTGCATCGACTTGCCCTTTCCGGCGGCGCCGACGTCGGGAATCTCATAGACCTTGAGCCAGTAGACGCGGCCCGTGTTGGTGAAGCAGAGCAGGAAGGCGTGCGTGGAATTAACGATGAGCTGGGAGACAAAATCCTCCTCGCGCGTCTTCATGCCCATGCGTCCGGTGCCGCCGCGCCGCTGCTGGCGATAGATGGAGATAGGCGTGCGCTTGAGGTAGCCCTGGTGGCTGACGGTGACCGCGACCTGCTCGTCGGCGATCAGATCTTCGAGCTGCAACTCCACGCTTTCGTCCAGAATCTCGGTGCGGCGCTTGTCGCCGTACTTGTCGCGCACCTCTTCGAGCTCTTTCACGATGACCGCGCGCAGCTTCTTTTCGCTGGCTAGAATCTCCTCATAGTCGGCGATCTTCAGGCGGAGTTCCTTGAGCTCGTTGAGCAGCTCGTCAATGGAGAGCTGGGTGAGGCGGTAAAGCTGCAACTCGAGGATGGCGTCGATCTGGCGCAGGGTCAGGCCGCGCTCTTCGTGGCGCTGCAACTCGCGGTCAAGCATGATGACGATTTCGGCGCCCTTGCCCCACGCGTAGAGGTTTTCGCGCGCCTCGACCCGCGACGCCGACCCGCGAATGATCTTGATCACGGTGTCGAGGTTGTCGAGCGCGATCTTCAGTCCCTCGAGGATGTGTTCGCGCTCGCGAGCCTTGCGCAGCAGGAAGACCGTGCGCCGCTGCACGACGTCGATGCGGTGGTCGATAAAGACGCGGATGGCTTCGTCGAGGCCCATCTCGCGCGGCTGGCCGTTGACCACGGCCAGGAAGATCATGGAAAAGCTCTCCTGCAGTTGCGTGTGCTTGTAGAGCTGGTTGAGGACGATCTCAGGCTGCGCGCCACGCTTGAGGCCGATGACGAATCTCATGCCGTCGCGGTCGCTTTCGTCGCGCGTGCGGTCTGGGCTGATGTCGATATCAGAGATGACCTTGTTTTCGACCAGCTCGGCGATGCGCTTGAAGAGTGTGGATTTGTTCACCTGGTAGGGAAGCTCGGTGACGACCAGCGCCTTCAGTTCCTTGGTGACGGATTCGGTTGCCACGCGGGCACGCATGAGGAATCGCCCACGGCCGGAGCGATAGGCGTCGACGATTCCGGCACGGCCATAAAGGATCGCTCCGGTGGGGAAGTCCGGCCCATGCACGTGCTTCAGCACTTCGGCCAGCCCGGCTTTGGGATTCTTGACGAGGTCGATGGCCGCATTGACCACTTCGGTCAAATTGTGCGGAGGAATGTTGGTCGCCATGCCCACCGCGATGCCGCTCGATCCGTTCACGATCAGGTTCGGAATTCGCGTGGGCAGAACCGAAGGCTCCTGTGTGGACTCGTCGTAGTTGGGCACGAAGTCCACGGTTTCCATGTCGATATCGGCCAGCAACTCGCCGGCGATGCGCTCCATGCGGCACTCGGTGTAACGCATCGCCGCGGGCGGATCGCCGTCGACTGAGCCGAAGTTGCCCTGCCCGTCGACCAGCGGATAGCGCATGGAAAACGGCTGCGCCATGCGCACCAGCGTGTCATAAATGGCTGAGTCCCCATGCGGATGGTAGACGCCCATGGCCTGGCCCACGACCTTGGCGCACTTGGTGTATTTCTTGTTGTGCTCCAGGCCCATCTCGCTCATGGTGTAGAGCACGCGGCGGTGCACAGGCTTGAGGCCGTCGCGGGCGTCGGGCAGCGCGCGCCCGATGATCACCGACATGGAGTAGTCGAGATAGGAGCGGCGCATCTCCTCTTCGATGTTGATGGGAATGAGATTCGTGCCGCCGGGAGGGGTCGAGCCGTCGAGAGGAAGCTGGGGATTCTGGTCGTCTGGCATAGATTTTTCGTGGCCCGCGGGAAGGCGGCAGGAAGGTCCGGTGAAGGCGGGGCCGGGTCCGCAGGTCTCTGCCTCTATTTTACTGGTTCAACGCGGGTTTTAGCAAGGCGGAAAGATGGAAATAAGTCCTTATTTTGCATAATGTTATGAGTAAAGACCCAACTCGCCGGTCACGCCATCGTTTCCACATGCGACGCGCCCGGTTTTGGCACGGAATTGGCGCCTGTTAAGGCCGGTTTTCGGAGTCTCAGGCATGGTGCGCGGGCGCAGCGCCGCGACCGCAGTCCACGATCGCTGTTTTAGATCAGGCCCGGCAAGCTCAGTATGCACAACACGGCTTGCAGAAGAATGATCGCTGCGCCCGCGCCCAGCGCCAGCCGTCCGCGTGGGCCTTCATATGCGTCGGCAAGCACGCCGCCGAGAAACGTAAGCAGAAATGGCAGCGACCAAAGCCAGGGACTTCCGGGCGCGCCCGTCATGACGAGCAACATGAGGACCAATGCGCAGAACAGCGGAACCGTGTTGCCGAAATAGCGTGACTTGCGCGCAGCCAAATACAGCACCACGGCAGCGCAGGAGGCCACTGTCACGCCGCCATTCGCGAGCGTCAAGAAGAATCGCCGCGCCGGATCTGTGGAGGCCCACAGGAATCCCGCCGACGAACGGAAGACATAACTGAATGCGTCGGGCGAGAATCCGTAGCAGGCGAAGACCAGCACGAGCGCGCCCGCCGCGGCCGCCAGCACGACGGGCAGCGCCTGGCTCCTGTGGCCCTCGGCGATCCACACCATGGCCGCCAGCCCCAGCAGCGCGGCAACCGGTAGCGCCGCAATGTGCGCAGCCGCCGCCACACCGAAGATCACCGTAAGTAGCACGATGCGCGGACGCCACTTGCGCCACGGCCCCTGCATGGCGTGGGCCACGCCAATGCAGGTATACACGCCGCCATACACACCCAGCGCGGCCCACACGTCAGGACTTGGCGCCACGCAGGCCTTGAGGACAGACGGCGAGAAGCAGTAAAGCGCGAGCGCCGTATAGCCGCCCAGATTGCCGTAGAGACGCCGCGTGACCCACCAGATACACCCGCCTAGCGCGCAGCCGGCAAAGAGAAACGGCAGACGCAGGAGCAGCAGAATGTGGGTCATCTGATGGCGCAGTTCCCAGGTGCTTAACTCGCTGCCTGAGTTTTGCACCACACGATTTTCGGGTTTGCGAAAGAGATCGAATCCGCGCTCGACGAGCAGGTTCAATGTCAACGGAAGCCCGGCGAGCCGGTAGGCGAGAATGCCGTCGTGAATGTTGCCGCAGGAGGTATAGTAGCCGGCCAGGGGCGAGGGCTTTTCCCATGTCTCGCGGCCACAGCGCGCATATTGGTAGTCGGTATCCGTCAGCGTCTGGCGGCCGGTAAGCCAAAGTCCCTGCAGGAGAAAGAGCGCCAGCAACGCCGCGGCGATGCGTTGCGGCAGATTGAAGCGAAAGCGGCGAAGGATGCCAAACCGGTGGGCCATCACGTTCAAGGCAACCCTACCAGTCTAAACCGCTGTAGCCTGCGATTCGGGATCGCTCCCTTCCGGCGCGAACCATGAATCGCGCACTTGACAACAAGAAAGCCGCCCCGAAGGGCGGCTTTCTTGGCTCCTGCTTTCCTCCGAACTAGTTGAAGATCGCTCCGACGGTATCGTCGAAGGTCATTGTGACCTGGCAAGTGTTGGGTCCTGCCGCGGTAATTGGACCCGAAGTGGATGGGCAGTTGTAGGACCATCCACCAAAGGCTCCCGCTCCGGCCGGCGCCGTCAGTGTTACGGTGGTGCCGACGGGGTAGGTCGCCACGCAGACTGACCCGCCAAAACCAGCGCCATTCGATCCGGGACCGCAATGGAGCACATCTGGCGTGCCTGTAGCGGAGGGAGCCGTCACCAGCCAGTCCGTCGTGTTCAAGCCCTCGTTATAGACGGTGAGAGTGGCCAGGAGTGCTGACGCCTCCGAGCCCGGATAGCATGAGCCTGCAGACGTCGGCGTGGGCAGGACCAGCGGGCAACTAAAGGTTGCCGTAGCGGTCTGGATCGAGCCGGTTGCTGGATCCGTCGCTTCCGCGATAATCGTGGCGTTTCCGTCGCCGTATGCGGTCACGACTCCGGCGTCAGCTCCCGGATTCGCGGCCCCCGATCCGTTGGTGTTGACGGGGAACACGCTGGGAGCCGAGGTGGACCATGTGACCGAGTTGGTCAGGTCCCTCACGGCAGGCGACGTCGAAAAGGTCCCGATGGCCAGGAATTGTCCCTGATCCAGCAGATTGGCCACGGAGATGGAGCCTGGAATGATGGTGAGCGAAAGCAGCGGCTCAGGAGCCGGCGTCAGCGTCACCGTGACGGCGGCGGAATTCGACACCAGCGATCCATCAGGGTTCTTTAATTCCGCAGTGATCGTGCTGGTGCCCTGGCTCACTCCTGTGGCCTGGCCGTTCCCTGAAGCAAGCCCGGAAGTGACGGTGGCGACCGATGGAATGCTTGATAGCCACTGGATCTGCGGCGAGTTAGTCACGTCCGCCTCAAGGCCGGTGGTGCCCGATGTGGCCAGAGCAATGAACTGGCCAGTCTGGCCCGAGGCCGAGACGGATTGCGAACCGGGAATGATGGTTACCGCTGTATACTCCTCGCTCGTTCCTCCCAGGACGGTGAAGGTCGCCGTGCCTGTCAGTGTACTTCCGCCGGAGTTGTAAAGGGCAGTAATTGTAGCCGTGCCCGCACCAACCGCCGTGGCAAAGCCGGAGCCTACCCCGATGGTCGCGATCTGCTGGCTGCTGGAACTCCACGTGACCAGGTCAGTTAAGTCAACAGTTGACCCAGCAGAAGTCGTCCCAATGGCGAGGAATTGGGCGGTTTGCGTCGGTGCGGCCACGGATTGAGAACCCGGAATCACGGCCACAGACACCACTGTCGTTCCCGGCGGAACTCCTCCGCCTCCGGATGAGCCTGTCACTGTAAGTATTGCGGTGGCCGAAACAACGCCCGTAAAACCGTTCATGCTCGCGGTGATCGTCGTTTGGCCGGCCGATATCCCGGTGGCAACGCCGACGGAATCGATTGTGGCCACGCCAGGCACGCTGGAAGTCCAGGTGACTGAGTCAGTGACGTTCTGTGTTGTGGAGGGATGATTATTGCCATGACCGTAGACCCCCAACGCCGTAAACTCCGCAGTCTGAGCAACCGCTACCGATTGCGATGAGGGAGAAACTGTGATGGAGACCGCTAAGGGATTGGTGCAACCCGCTAGCGAGAGCGCAATCGCTATCCCTGCAAGGAGGAGCAGGCGCGGCCAAAAAAGACGATCATGCATGGTTGACCTCCGGAGCCTGCAGCCCGCATTGACATTCATCGTTCATCCTGAAGGCAGACTCTCGCTGGTCCGTATGCCTTCGACTATAGGACATCTCTTGACCACGTTGCCCTCACACGAAGGTGTTACTTCTTGTTTGGCATCAAGACAGTCAATAAGCTCTGTCACGCTGGTTCTGGCGGGCGCGCCGAACAGGGTTATTGATCCGTCTGCGGAACAAAGATGCCAACCCCGCGCGGATGAGGATCTTGCGGCACGATTCGCCGATCGGTTTCCTTTCGCTACTTCTTTTGGGTCTTTGTTTTGCCGCGACCGCCAGGAACCGCTACACTTCTGCTCAGCATGACTACTGCGCGCGACAACACTCCGGAACGTCTGGTCAGCGCCGCGCGCGCCGACGAAGAGCAGAGTTTTGAGCTCAAGTTGCGCCCGCGCTGGCTGCGCGAGTTTATCGGCCAATCCAAGGCCAAGGAACAGCTCGCCATCGCCCTTGAAGCCGCCCGCTCGCGGGGCGAGGCGCTGGACCACGTGCTGCTTTCCGGCCCTCCTGGCCTGGGCAAGACGACGCTGGCCACGATCATCGCCAACGAGCTCGACGTCGGCTTTCAGCAGACCTCGGGTCCGGCCCTCGTCATCCAGGGCGATCTCACCGCCATTCTCACCAATTTGCGTGAGCGCCAGGTGCTCTTTCTCGACGAAATTCACCGTTTGCAGCCGGTGCTCGAAGAAAAGCTCTACACCGCGCTCGAAGACTACAAGCTCGACATCATCATCGGGCAGGGGCCGGCGGCGCGCACCCACGTGATGGAGATTCGGCCGTTCACGTTCATCGGCGCCACCACGCGGCCCGGACTGATCAGCTCGCCGCTGCGCTCGCGCTTCGGCATCCTGCTGCGCCTCGATTTCTACACGGAGGAAGAGTTGCGCGTCATTGTGGCGCGCTCCGCCGAGGTGTTGCAGATCCCCGTCGATTCCGACGGCGCGGCGGAGATCGCGCTGCGCTCCCGCGGCACGCCGCGCATTGCCAACCGATTGTTGCGCCGCGTCCGCGACTACGCCCAGGTGCGCGGTTCGGGATCGATCGACCGGCCGACGGCCAACGCAGCGCTGACCATGCTCGAAGTGGACGCGCACGGCTTCGACGAGATCGACCGACGCCTTCTACTCACCATCATGCAGAAATACGATGGAGGGCCGGTGGGCCTGGGCACGCTGGCGGCAACTCTCGCCGAGGAAGAAGACGCGCTTGAAGAGGTCTACGAGCCGTTCCTCATTCAGATCGGATTCCTCGACCGCACGCCCCGCGGCCGCGTTGCTACGCGCCTCGCCTACGAGCACTTTGGTATCGCCGTGCCGGAGCGGCAGGCGGGGTTGTTCTAGCAATTTGTTGGGTGCGATCTTAGCTGCTCTTCGCCGCTCCGCCAACTCGCGAGTTTGCTAACGCGCTTGCCTGCCGACACAATGACTTCCCGACTCAGCTATCCTGATCAAGGAGAAAAATTATGGCTCTCACTGAATCCACCATGCTCGCGCTTGGCACCGTTGCGCCGGATTTTGCGCTCAGCGATGTTGTTACCGGAAAGACCTTCGCCGAGACGATTTCCGCGGAAAGAAGGCGCTGCTGGTCATGTTCATCTGCGCGCACTGCCCATATGTTAAGCACATTGAAAAATCGCTGGGCAAGCTGGGCGCTGACTATGCCGCAAAGCCGATCGGCATCGTCGCCATCAGCGCCAACGATGTGACCACGCACCCGGCTGACAGTCCAGCGGGCCTGAAGCAGCAGGCCAAAGCCAACGGCTTTGTCTTTCCCTATCTTTACGACGAAACGCAGGACGTGGCGCACGCGTACAAGGCCGCCTGCACGCCCGATCCCTATCTCTTCGACGCCGATTTCCGGCTCGTTTATCGCGGGCAGTACGATGACAGCCGCCCCGGCAACGGCGTTCCCGTGACCGGAAAAGACCTGCGCGCCGCCATCGACACCGTGCTCGCGGGCAAGCCGGTCCCGACGGAACAGCGCCCTTCCATCGGCTGCAATATCAAGTGGAAGGCGTGAGGCAAGACCGCGAGTCAGCAGGTCGGCGAGTCGGCCCGCTGGCCTGATGACTCATGACACATTCTGCAGACGAGCGCAACTCTACAGCGCCGGCGAGTCATCGCCCAGCATGGCCTCGCGCACGATCTTGATGGGCGGAAATCCCTGGCGCAGAAAATCGTCGTGGAACTTTTCGAGTGAGAACGCCACGCCCTCTTTTCTCTTCACGTCGTCGCGCAGCTTCATGATCTCGAGCTTGCCCAGCGTGTAGTAAAGGTAGGTCGGATCGCCGGCGCCGCGCTTTGTCTCGACGACGGCCGACTCCTTCGACTGATAGCCCTCCTTCTGAAAAAAGTCCTCAGCCTGCTCGATGCTCATCTTGCCGGTGTGCATCTGGATGCCGACGATGAAGCGCGCATTGCGCAGCAGCGCATCCTGGAGCTGGCCCAGGCGCAGGAACTTTGCCTCGCGCGCGTTCTTCGCGCCAGCGCCGGGCTCTGAGCCCACGGACGAAGACCTGTCCGTGGGGCCCCGGGCTGCCCGTAACCCTCATCGAGCATCATCTGCTCGCAATAGTGCGCCCACCCCTCCACGTCGGTGTTCGCGCCCAGCAGCTTGCGCACCTTGCTCGGCGCCTGCGGCAGCCAGAGGAATTGCACGTAGTGGCCGGGATAGGCCTCATGGACAGCAGTCGAAATGACTGTGCCGATGTTGAACCCGTGCATGTAGCCGTCGACTTCAGCCGGTGTCATGGACGGGTCAGGCAGCGTGACATTAAAGTAGGCTACGGTCGAGTGAGTCTCGTAGGGTCCCGGCGTGTCCATGCTCGCAGTGGTGGTGGCGCGCATGAACGGCGGCGTTTCTTCCACGATAGGCCGCACATCCGACGGAATGGTGACGATGTGACGCTCGCGAATGAAGCTCACCAAGCTGTCGAATGTGGCTCGGAAGGAGTCGAGGAGCTGGCCGGGCGCGGGATGATCTTCACCCAGCTCCTCGAGAACGGCACGCGGATCCTTGCCCGGCTCAAGCTGGGCGGCGACCTGCTTGAAGTGCTCCTGATTTTTGCGCAGGTCGGCCCAGCCGATTTCGAGCAGCTTGTCGAGCGGTAGATCTACCATCTCGTCGTACTCAAGCTTCTTCTGGAAGGCATCCGCGCCGATGCGGAAGTCGCCGTTGGAGCGCGCCAGCAGATCGGTCTTGAGCCAGCGCAGATAATCGTTGAGCGCCGCGATCACGGCAGTGTTGGTCTTGGCGAACTCCGCCTTCAGCGCCGGATCGTCCGCATCGGAGAAGGCCTGCGGCACGTCATGCTCAAAGAAGCTCACAATATCGGGCAACTGTTCGATGGCGATCTCAGTAAAGATGCGTGGAGGGTTCTGGAGATTCGCATGTGCCGCGGCGAGCAGCGCGGGCATCTGCTTTTCGCGCGCGACGAGCGAGCGTAGCCGGTCATTCGTCGGCGCAAACTTGCGTTCCATCAAAACAAATGCTGCGTTGGCGCAGGTGCTGGAATAGTTATCCGCATCCTTCTCCCACGGCCGGATGGTTTCGAGCGTCAACAGTTGCGAGCGAATGTTTGCCAAAACGATCTCGCGGTCGCTGCGGGGAACAAAATCAGCAGCCGAGTTATCGGGATGAATTGCTTCGATCCTTTGCTCGAAGCTCTTGAGCGCGGCGATCTCCGCGTCAATGCTCTTGCGCGAGAAGTCCTCGAGTTGCGAGTCGTACTGGTGAAAGCCGATCTGCGTCGCAGCCGACGGAGCGTAGTGGAAGTACACCTGGTCAAAGTACTCATCGGAGACGCGCGCGAGCTGGTCTTTCCAGTCGGGGGTTGCGGCGTAGCTGGTTATTGTTGTCGACATGCAAATCAGAACAATAACAAAGAGAGTCAATCTTTTCATCATTGCCACCTTGAAAACGTTTCAAAGCATTCTTTCGCCCCTACGGGGCTTGAAGATTTTTTACTCGCTTTCCCAGGGCGGCGTCCGCCGCGGCGGACTTGCCCTGGGCTATTTTCTTGCGCTCCCTGCGGGAGCTTGGTGAATCGCCGATTCTCTTGCGCTCCCTCCGGGAGCTGGCGACTTGCCAATACGATTCATTCGCGTCTCGTTACGCGCTCACCGGCGCTAGCGCCAGGTTGGCGAGCAATTCCCGAATTTCAAGCAACACTTCGTCGGGACGTGACGTTGCCAGAGGATATTTGAGCAGCCCCTGCGGCGTGAACTGCGCACCGCGCCTGGCGTGGCGCGAGACCAACCGCATCAGGTGCGCCGGATCCACCGAGGCATTTTCAGTGAAGCGAATGTGCAGCTCGCCGCGCTTGCGGTCGACCTGCGCAACGCCCATGCGCTCGCACTCGAGGCGCAGCAAGGCCGCTTCGAGCAGGTAGACGGTGGCATCGGGCGGCGCGCCGTAACGGTCCTCCATCTCCGCTCGTATCTCATTCACCGCGGCTTCGGTGGCTGCGGCGGCAATCTTCTTGTAGAGGCGCAGGCGCTGATTCTCTTCCGGCACGTAGCTTTCGTCGATGCGCAACGCGATGCCCAGATTGAGCTGCGTGGCCGGCCTTTCTTCGCTAGCCTCGCCCTTCAGCTCCTTCACCGCGGCCTCGAGCATGGACGTGTAGAGCTCAAAACCGACCGCCTCGATGTGGCCGCTCTGCTCACCGCCCAACATATTGCCGGCGCCGCGCAGTTCCAGATCGAGCGCGGCGATCTTGAATCCCGCGCCCAGATCGCTGAATTCCTTCAGCGCCGCCAGACGGCGGCGAGCGATTTCGGTCAGTTCGTTCTCCGGTGGAATGAGGAGGTACGCATAGGCCCGCCGGTTGGAGCGGCCAACGCGCCCGCGCAACTGGTAGAGCTCGCTCAAACCGTGCCGCTCGGCACGGTTGATGAGGATCGTATTTGCCAGCGGAATGTCGAGGCCGTTCTCGATGATCGTGGTAGCGACGAGCACGTCGAACTCGTGGCGCATGAAGGCGAGCATCACTTTCTCGAGCTCGTTCTCACTCATCTGCCCGTGGGCCACGGCCACGCGCGCAGCTGGCGCCAGTTCCTGGATGCGCGCGGCAATCTCGTAGATCGATTCCACGCGATTATGCACAAAATACACTTGCCCGCCGCGCTCCAGTTCCACTTCGATAGCCGAGCGCACGATCTTCTCGTCGAAGCGCGCCACCACGGTCTGAATCGCCATGCGGTCCTTGGGAGGAGTCTCGATGATGCTCATGTCGCGCAGGCCGACAAGCGACATGTGCAGCGTGCGCGGAATCGGCGTCGCGCTCATGGCGAGCACATCAATCTCCTTGCGCAACTGCTTCAGCCGCTCCTTGTGGCGCACGCCGAAACGCTGCTCCTCATCGACGACAAGCAGGCCGAGATCCTGAAACTTGATGTCCTTCGACAGCAGCCTGTGCGTGCCGATGAGAATGTCCACCCGGCCGGTCGCCACGCGCTCCAGAATGTCCTTCTGCTCCTTCGCGGTGCGAAAGCGCGAGATCATCTCGACGTGAATAGGGAACTGCGCGAACCGCTGCTTGAAGGTCTCAAAGTGCTGGAAGGCGAGCACCGTCGTTGGCGTCAGCACCGCTACCTGCTTGCCATCCTGCACGGCCTTGAAGGCGGCGCGCATGGCCACTTCGGTTTTGCCGTAGCCCACGTCGCCGCACAGCAGCCGGTCCATCGGCGTTGGCGATTCCATGTCGTCCTTGACAGCGCGAATCGCCGTAGCCTGATCGTCAGTCTCGCTGTAGTCGAAGGCATCCTCGAACTCGCGCTGGAACTCGTTGTCTATTGAGAATGCATTGCCCTCGACGGTATGGCGCTGGGCATAGAGCTTGAGCAGCTCGGCGGCCATGTCCTGCAGGCGCGAACGCACGCGCGCTTTTGTCCTGGTCCATTGCTGCGAGCCAAGCTTGTTCAGTACTGGTGCGGGTCCTGTGTCGGTCGAACGGTATTTCTGGATCAGGTCCAACCGGGTGAGCGGAACGTAAAGCTTCGCGCCCTCGGCAAACTCCAGAATCATGAATTCGATCGAAAGGCCATCCTGCGCAATCTCCTTGAGCCCCTGGTATTGCGCGATACCGTGCTCCACGTGCACCACGTAGTCGCCCATGCCGAGATCGCGAAAGTCGGAGACAAAGGCCGCTGTCTTCGACTTCGCCGGAAGCGGCCGCGCCGCCACGTCGGCCTCATCGGAGAGGTCGTTGGCGCCGAAGACGATCAGGTTCGCATCCGCGAACACGACGCCCGACGCCAGAGGCGAGCGCACGATGACCGGCACGCGCAAGTCGCCGGCCATGTAGCTGGCTTCTTCGAGCATGGTGTCGCCGCTGGCGCGCGGCGCGCGGCTGCCCAACCGGTAGGGAACCTCGTACTCGCGAAGAACGGTCGCCAGGCGCTCCACGTCTCCCTGGTGAGGAGCGGCAAGCACGATGCGCGTCTCCGCCGCCATCAGGTTCTTCAATTGCTCGGTGAGCGCGGGAATGGAGCCGTGAAACCGCAGCGTAGGCCGCGTCGCCAGCTCGATCTCACCCAGCGTAGCGTCCTCATCCAGCACGTCCACCGCGCCCAGTTGATCGAGATCGAGGCCCATGTGCGAATCGAGCGACGCCTCAAGAACCTCGGGGCGCAGATAGATGTCTTCCGGCCGCACCAGCGAGCCGATTCCAGAGCGTCCATGCCGCTGCTCGACCTTGCTCCACCAGCGATCGACCTGGTTGCGCACCATCGCCGGCTCATCCACAAACAGCGCGCATCGCGGCAGCAGCGTCAGCAGCGAGCGCTCCGCGCCGGCCACAGGAGAGAAGAACTCCCATCCTGGAAAGACGCTCAAACCGCCCGCCGCAGCAGCCTCAGCCGCCATCTCCTCATCTTCGGTCTCGATGCGCTGCCGGCTGAGCCGTGCATTCACAGCGGCCAGCAGATGCTCCGTCACCGGCGTCTCCGTCAACGGCAGTAATTGCATCTCATCCAACCCCGACTGCGAGCGTTGCGTCTCGGGATCGAATTTGCGGATGGTCTCAATTTCGTCTCCGAAGAACTCGATGCGGACGGGACGGTCAGACTCCGGCGAGTAGACGTCCAGAATTCCGCCGCGGCGTGTAAACTGCCCCGGCATCTCGACGAGATCCATTTGCGTGTAGCCCACGCTGGCCAGGTGCGCGGTCAGCACCTCGATGTCGACCTCTTCGCCGCGCTTGAGCGTCACGGCCAGCCCTGCGTAGTACTCGAGATCGAAGAGCTTCAGCGCCGCGGATTCGACGGGAGCGATGAGAAGATCCACTGCGCCGGTTGAGAGTTTCCACAACGCCGCCGCGCGCTGCTCCTGCAGGTCAGGGTGCGGCGAAAGATTTTCAAAGGGAAGCACATCGTGGGCGGGAAAGCGCACCACACGCGCGGGATCAACGGCGCCTGTGAGCTCGCATCCGGCCTTCAGCAGCGGCTCCAGCGCCTCGGCTGCCTTGTTGTCGGCCACGATTACGATGACCAACTGCTTGGCGGCCCGCGCCATCAGCGGCAGATAGAGCGCCCGCGCCGTCGAAGTCAATCCGGACACACGCCGCCGCCCCGCACCCAGGCTCAGGTGCCTGCGAACGCGCTCAAATCCCGGGCCATGCTCCAGCTCCGCGAAAATCTCGCGGACAAACGGGAGGATCATCAGAGTTCAGTTTAACAGTGGGGACAAACCCGTAAAATGTCTGCCGGTGACGCCGCACTTCGAGAAGAACGAGGCTGGCTCATTTAAGCGTTCCGCAAGGCCGCTGCGTGACTGCGGCGAACCGCAGGCTCGCTCACGGTTTCCAGCCCGGCTTGGCGCGCAGCATGGAGCTCTTTTTGGAACATCTCTTGTTTCACATGGCCAGAGGGCTCGGCGAAGAACAGCAAGCCGCCGGGCTTGAGCGCGGCCGCTGCCTCGCTAAAGAACGCTTGCGCCGAAGGCATCTCATGGACGACCGCGAAGGCGAGAACAAAGTCGACCGTTCCCTTCAGGTCGTCGAGCCCCATGCTCTCCGGCTTCGCAAGCCGCGTTTCGACGCGTCCGTGCACGCCGGCCTTCTGCGCCCGGCGCTCTAACGCGTCCAGCATCTTTGCCTGAATGTCTACGGCGACGACACGACCGGCCGGGCCCACCATGCGCGCCAGCGGGAGCGTAAAAAAGCCCATCCCCGGCCCCGGCTCAACCACCGTCATCCCTTCCCGGACGTAAGGCGCCAGCAAGTTTTCAGGGTTCTCCCCTATCCATCGGCGCACCGGGCTAGCCAGAAGATAACCGATCCACCACGGGCAAACACGTTCCGCCATTGTGCGTCCATTCCTTTCGCGCGAGATCGATTGCGAGATTGCCGATGGGGAATGGACGGACCGCTCCGCAACTACACCAATATTACGCAGCTTCTGCGGCTATGGTAATGCGCAGCTTCTGTTTTCGGGTTCGCGCTTTCAGGAGATTCGGCCAGGCATTGCGCCTGGTCGCGCGCCTCGTTCAGTCGATGCGCGGCGTTCCGCGGCGCAGCACGAGGCCGGCAATACCGAAAACCACGATCAGGATCAGTGCCAGGAAAAAGTAGTACGCCATGGGGTGCGCCCAGCCCGGCGAATAGGTAAGGTCCTGGCCCACCCAGAGGAGCAGGATCGTGGCGATCACCGCAAATTGGCCAGCGATGACCAGAAACGTGTGTCCCAGGTCGCGGCGCTTGTCCAGCGCCTCCACCTGGTCGGGTGTCAGATTGCGCTCTTCGGGGGGAAGAAGGGAATTTGCCATCGGATTCTCGTTGCCGGCCTTGCGAGTGACCTCCGGGCCCGGCCCTCCTACTCTCGATTCAATCACAGGCCACCCGGGCCGCGCCACTGACCGAACGGCCCGTGATCGCGGCAGCGCGAGCGATCCCGGCGCGGCTTGCCTCGGCTGCTACTGCGGCGGATACCCCACCGACTGCGCGTACAGAACGCTGTGGTCAGCACCAATGCCGAGCTTTGTGGCCACATCCTGCGCGCGCACGGTATAGAACCAGGCATTAAGCCCGCCGGATGCCGCAAAAAGGTAGACATTCTGCGCGATGAACCCCGTGTCCACCTGCGCGTAGTCGTCCCTGGCCGGTGCTACGTAGATGATGGTTACCGCCGCGTGGGCCGCAGGCGCCGGGCTGATCGCGCCGCGCACGTCGCCGGAAAGCACTGGGCGCAACAGGTTCTGCTCGGCGTCGTAGACATACACACCGTCAACCAGCACGACCTCGAGCGTAATGTCCTGGGTGTTGCGGGCCGAGGGCGCGGTCCGTCCCAATCCGGGTTTCACATCGCGCGAGCGGTTGACGCCGAAGGCTGCCCACAGCAGGTCGGAGAGCGTTTGCAGCGGCAGCGGCTTGTCCATGAAGGCGCGCGTCGTCCTGCGTGCGCTCAGCGCCTGCATCAGCGGCATGCCGCCGGTGATTTCAGACTTGGGAAGCTGGATAGGCTTGAGTTCCGCGGCCAGCACAGGGCCAGTGCTTTGATGCGAATGCAGGATGAGTCCGGCGCCCCAAAACAGGGCGATCAACGAGAACAGGAGGGCCGTCCACCGGGCGGCAGAACGGGTGGAAATGCGCATGGTCTCACCTCGAAAGAGAAGGGCTACGGCGATTCTCCAATTACTATGTGGCGTTTCTGGCACCTTTCAGGCTGGCTTTTACTTCCACCCCAGCGACGAGGACCTGTCGCTGGGGACTCCGGTGTTGGAAAAGCCACTTAGCGATTGTGCTTCGCGCCACACCAATTGGAGAACCGCTTTAGGCACGCCCGCCTCTCGAGGTGTGCGGAGAAAGGGAAGAAAATGCGATGCGCTCAAGCAGTTCCACAATGTACGCGCTTTTTGTACTCCACGCAAGATGGCCGGCCGAGGGGTAGTGTCCTAATTTTGATGTGCAGTGCGATGAGCGGCTTCTTGATTGGCAATAGACCGAAAGAGTACAGTGTTAGGGGATTTCAGTAGTTCAGCCTGATGATCACCAGCATCCACACCCTGATTTATTCCGACGATGCCCCCGCAACGCGCGCATTCCTTCGCGACGTCCTCGGCTGGCCCTACGTCGAGGATGCGCTGGGCGGAGGCGCGGGCTGGCTGATCTTCAAGACCGGGCGGAGTGAGATGGGCGTGCACCCGACCCATAGCGTCTACGATGGCAAGACGTACGAATCGCCGCGGCACCATCTGATCTCCCTGATGTGCGACGACATCTCACACACGGTCGCTGAACTGAAGGGCAAAGGAGCAGAGTTCCGCGGCGAAGTTCAGGATCACGGGTACGGACTCGTGGTCATGATGGCCGTACCTGGCGCGGACGACATCATGCTTTACGAGCCCAAGCATCCGCTGGCGTATAGCCTTTGACCGATTGAAGGGGCAACTAACTCACTCCCACCTTTCACCCTTTGCAAGGCAGCGTTCAAATTGGGATACTACCGGTCGCGGATGGCGCCCGAATGGCAGTTGCGACGGAGGATGCGAATTGCCGATTGCCGAGGGCGCCGGATGGGCTCAGTCGACAAGAAACGCCAGTGATTGCAGGGTCGTAATCTCAAACGGCTTGCGGCAGCGGATATTGGCGCACATCAGCTTATCGTCGCGGCGCACCATATACGATTGCGCCTTGGCAAAGCGAGCCCGGTCGCGCTCGTTGGCTCCCTGCGGCAGTTGCGCGCGCTTACGCCGCACCACCCAGGTGACCTTGTACTCAGCCGCCTGCCCGCACTTGGGGCAGGACAGACTGTGCGTGCGCTGCTCCACCGTCTCGTTGAAAAAATCGCGCTCTTCCATCCCGCTTTTCCTTGCCGCCCGGCCCGCCGCTTCGCTGCCCCGGCAGGATTTCCGCCGCTGCCCGGGGACTCCGCGGCGCCACTTTCGCGCCGGCAGAATCTATTCCATACTCATCCTTGCCATGCGGAAACGCAAGCCAGCCCGCTTTTCGGCCGCTAAGGCCGTCAAGGCCAACGCCCGCGAGCGCGTAGGCCAACCCAGGCCCTCCCGTGTTCTGGCCGACAAGCCGCGCACCGGCCGCGAGGCCAAACACAAACCCACGTTCGACGATCTGCTCCGCGAAGATGTGTAGCCTGGGCCAGAGATACCTTTTCGCCGCCCAAATAGCTCTTGCGCTCTGCACTGAATTGCTGATAGCTATTAGCTGAAAGCTGTCTTTATGGCAAAAGCAGTCGGCATCGGCGGAGTCTTCCTGAAGGCCCGCGACCCAGAGGCGCTCTCTCGCTGGTACGCAACTCATCTCGGCATCCCCGCCCAGGATGGAGGCTCGCTGGCCTTCGACGGCCCGGAATCCGCGGGCATGACGGTTTTTGCCCACTTTCCCCTCGACACGCGGTATTTCGGCGAGGGCTCGCAGCAGGCCATGGTCAACTTCCGCGTCGACGATCTCGACGAGCTGCTGAAGCAGTTGGCCGAGGCAGGCGTGCGCATCGATCCCAAGCGTGAAGACTACTCCTATGGCCGATTCGCCTGGATCTGGGATCCGGAAGGCAACCGCGTGGAGCTGTGGCAGCCACTCAGTGGTTCTGCAGCCTGAAGGGCCTCGCTCTTGCTTTACGTCACCGGGATTAACTTTGACAGCGGCCAGGCGACGTCGAGCCGTAATCGATCAGTGTTGCACGCTGTACGGGCCGGGAAGCGAAGGGCCCGCCGGTTGTTCACCCGGCGTGGCCGCCACTGCGGTCCGCTTGGAGTAGATACGGAACTCAACAACCAGGTCCAGCATCACGGGGACCGGCTTACCGTCTTTCATGGCCGGCTCGAAGGTAGCTTTGCGAATCGAATCGACCGCATTCTCGTCGAGCCCGAAGCCGATAGGCCGTGCGACAGCGATCTCGCCCGGCTTGCCGTCCGCGGCGATCACAACATGGTAGAGACACATCCCCGCGACGCCATGGTCCTGCGCATATTCATTCGACTGCGGCTCGAAGGTCGTAACCAGGCGGGCCTTCTGATCGACCATGCTCTGCCGCAGCACAGCGGGATCTGTGGGACGGTAATCGGTCTTGGCCGCGGCGGCCTCGTAGTAGAGCTTCCAAAAGCCCGGCATAGAGTCCATCATGCGGCTGTCAAAACCCTGGGCGAACACATTGTCCAAAGCGTCTCGGAGCATCTTGTTGGCATGCGCCTGCGATATAGTCGTCGTGACGCTCTTAGCGTCGGCAGGGCGCTCGGCCGGCGGAGCGGCAGCAATCCCGGCCTGTACCTCGCTCGCACTGCTTGCCTCCGACGGCTGGCTTGATGCGGTGGCCGGAGCCGGCACAGCAGTTTGCGGTGCTGCGGGAGATGCCGTTGGCGCTGCCGCAGGCGCCGGTTTCTGCGCAGCGTTTGCCGGCTTGCCCTTGACCTTTTTCTCTTTCGGCTTGACCACAATCTCGCGGTCGATGGTGATCCTGACCAACTTCTTTTTCGGCGTGATGTTCACCCGGTCCACGGCCTTCGTCGGGTCCTCATACGGCATTGCACCGAGGAAATGCAGCCCGAAGCGCTGCCCCTCCAGCTCCACCTTGTGCTTGGTCAGATGCACCTTGTTGATCTGGATTCCGCACAGCGTGTAGGACCCCTGGGGCGAGTGGCCGACGACTACGCCGTGCTCGTTGAAGCTCAGGGTATTGTCAAGGTAGCCGCCACGCAGGAAGAGTTCCTTGCCCACCAGCAGACTCCTGAGCTCGTCCTCCGTGATCTCTCCCGGCTGAGAGGTCAGCGATTCGCTGTTGGCTGCGGCCGGAGGCGTCTGAGTTGGCGCTTGCGCAGGCTGACCTTCAGTAGGTGCGGCTGAAGGCGCCGGTGCAGACGGCGGTTGCGGAGCCTGAGCGGCAGAAGGCTGTGGTGGGGCGGGCTGGGTTTCCGTCGCGGGCGCGGGAGCCGCTTGCTGCGCCGTCACCGCGTCCGGAGCGGATGACGCCAGAAACAGGACCACGGCTAGCGAGGCGCCCAAAACCAGCACGCCTAGCCTTGACGGAGACGCTGCAAACAGCAAGACACGAAAGGGAGAGATCATGTGGGGCATGAGGGAGCCTTTGTAGGCCACTTTAGCAATACTATCGCGCTAATCGCCGTTGATTTTCTCCGATGGTAACGAGTTCGACCTCTGCCCCAACTTGATCCTAGCCTGGATTGCCGGCCCGAATGTTGCCCGGCTCTATCGCTTCAACCGCCAGAGAACGCGCCGGAACAGCCCCAGAATGCGCCGGGCATCCTGCCGTGTGAGAGCCAGCCTGCGCAGCAGCAGATGCAGGTCGTGCCGGTTGGCCTTGCGCATCGCAGGCGGGGAGTAGTTTGCCGCCAGCATCGTTCTTTCCACCAGCCCGGCCAAAAGTTCCAGATCACGAGTGGAAGCTGGACCTGCGGCATCGCCTGGGTCAACGCGCGTGCGACGGTCGCGCCGCGCCGGAGCCTCGGTTGCGGCAGATCGATCTGTGTCAGGCATTCGCGATTCGCTGAGCCGCGACGCGATCTCATACAAGCACACGGCAACGGCCTGACCCAGGTTCATCGAAGGCTGGCGGGGGTCAGTGGGAATCTCCACGATCAGATGGCAAAGGGAGAGATCCTGGCGCGTCAGGCCGCGCTTTTCCGAGCCAAAGACCAGGGCCACGCGCCCGCCGCGTGCGATCTCCTGCCGCAGCAGCGGCGCCAGTTCGGGGAGCGGAACCACCGGCTGCTCTGGTTTGCGCCGCGCCAGCGACCCGGTGCCCGCCACGAGCGTGCAGTCACGCACTGCCTCCGCCAGCGACTCCGTCTCTCTCGCGTCTTCGAGCAGTTCCGGCGCTCCCACGGCCGACTTCGCCTCGCGCCAATGCGCCTCGTACGGAGCCACCACGGCAAGCCGCCGGAGGCCAAAGTTCGCCATGGCCCGCGCCGCTGCTCCTATATTGAGGGGATTGCGCGGCGACACCAGCACCACTTCAAGGCGATCGCGTTGGGCCAGGGTAAGCAAGAAGTCATTCTAGCTTCCCAGCGACTGCATTGCTGGACACGCCTATCCTCACAGCGTATGCTAGCAGCGAATTCCGGCCCCTCAATTGGATTTGTTTCTGCTGCCGCCGCGGCAGCGCGGCGCACTGCGTCTGCCTCCCGGAAATGAGCACCTCATGACGAAGTCATTGTTCCGCTTTGTATCAGCTGCGGCGGCACTGCTCGCATCAGCCGCGTTCGCGTCCACTGCCATCGCGCAGGAGGAGATTGCTCCACCGCAAGGCAAAGGCCGCGTGGTCGTCTTCGTCTCCGGGATGGCAGGACCAAAACATGACAAAGCTCTCGCTGAGGACATCGCCGCGCTCGGATACGACGTGGTCGTTTACGACGGCCGCAAGATGGATGCCGGGCAGGGCGAGGCGTTACGTGCCGCCATTCAGCAGGCCCAGCAGATGCCGCACGCGCTCCCCGGAAAGGTTGCGGTGGTTGGCGTCTCTCTTGGCGGCGGATATTCTCTGGGTTTCGCTTCCAGATGGCCCGATCTGGTGGCGCAAGTGATCGTGTGGTATCCGGCCACGGTGTTCCTCAAGAGGATGCCCGGCTTCATCGCCCGCGTCCGGGTTCCGGTGCTCATGCTTGCCGGTGAGTCCGACAACTTTGAGAATTGTTGCCTCATCAGCACGGCGCGTTCTCTGGCCGCCGATGCCTCGGTCGTCAAGGCACCCTTCGAGCTCGTCACCTACCCCGGTGTCAACCACGATTTCATCCCGGGAGGAATGAACTACAACCCGGCGGCATACAAGGACGCATTCGATCGCACCGCGGCTCGGCTGAAGACTGCATTTGGCGATTGATCGGCGCGCCCTCGGCCGGTCGGAAC
>CAWCWB010000001.1:0-77500 GCA_963799155.1 uncultured Acidobacteriaceae bacterium | reverse complement strand
GAGGAAAACAGTCCAGACCGCCTGCTAAGGTCCCCAAGTTACGGTTAAGTGGGAAAGGAAGTCGGAACGCTCAGACAGCCAGGAGGTTGGCTTAGAAGCAGCCATCCTTTAAAGAAAGCGTAATAGCTCACTGGTCAAGCGGTCCGGTGCCGACAATACAACGGGGCTCAAACCGTACACCGAAGCAGCGGATGCGTGGCGCAAGCCGCGCGTGGTAGGAGAGCATTCTCTACAGCGGTGAAGTCCGACTGAGAAGACGGATGGAGCGTAGAGAAGAGACCCTGCCGGCATAAGTAGCGATAACGGAGGTGAGAACCCTCCGCGCCGAAAGTCTAAGGTTTCCTGAGGAAGGTTAATCCGCTCAGGGTTAGGCGGTTCCTAAGGTGAGGCCGAAAGGCGTAGCTGATGGACATCCGGTTAATATTCCGGACCTCCCAATGTTCGTTAATACGATGGGGTAACGCAGAAGGATAGGCAGGCCGTCCTATGGCTATGACGGTCGATGCGCGTAAGCTGGCGCTGGCAGGCAAATCCACCAGAGCAACAGTGAGGCGCAAAGCAGGCCCGTATGGGATTCAGCTGCTGATTTCACGCTGCCGGGAAAAACCTCTAAGGAGAACAAAGGGAACCGTACCCCAAACCGACACAGGTAGACGAGGAGAATATCCAAAGGCGCTCGAGTGAAAGCTCGTTAAGGAACTCGGCAAATTGGCTCCGTAACTTCGGGAGAAGGAGCGCCCGCGTAAGCGGGCCGCAGTGAAGCGCGTACGGCGACTGTTTAACAAAAACACAGGTCTCTGCTAAGTCGAAAACGACGTATAGGGGCTGACGCCTGCCCGGTGCCGGAAGGTTAAAAGGAGAGGTTAGCGCAAGCGAAGCTTTGAATTGAAGCCCCGGTGAACGGCGGCCGTAACTATAACGGTCCTAAGGTAGCGAAATTCCTTGTCGGGTAAGTTCCGACCTGCACGAATGGCGTAACGATCGTACGACTGTCTTAACGAGTTGCTCGGCGAACTTGTAGTACCGGTGAAGATGCCGGTTACCCGCAGCTAGACGGAAAGACCCCGTGCACCTTTACTACACCTTAACTATGGGTTATGGCTCTCGCTGCGCAGGATAGGTGGGAGGCTTTGAGGCCAGGTTCTCGGACTTGGCGGAGCCAACGGTGAGATACCACCCTGCGAGTGCTGTGACTCTAACCTCCTCCCGTGATCCGGGAGAGGGACATAGTTAGGCGGGTAGTTTGACTGGGGCGGTCGCCTCCTAAAATGTAACGGAGGCGCGCGAAGCTACTCTCAGGCTGTTTGGAAATCAGCCGTCGAGTGTAAAGGCATAAGAGTGGTTGACTGTGAGACCAACAAGTCGAGCAGGTGCGAAAGCAGGCCTTAGTGATCCGGTGGTTCTGTATGGAAGGGCCATCGCTCAACGGATAAAAGGTACGCCGGGGATAACAGGCTGATCAATGCCAAGAGTTCATATCGACGCATTGGTTTGGCACCTCGATGTCGGCTCATCGCATCCTGGAGCTGTAGAAGGTTCCAAGGGTTAGGCTGTTCGCCTATTAAAGCGGTACGTGAGCTGGGTTCAGAACGTCGCGAGACAGTTCGGTCCCTATCTGCTGTGGGCGTAGGAGATTTGCGGGGGGCTGTCCTTAGTACGAGAGGACCGGGATGGACGAACCTCTTGTGTTCCAGTTGTCCTGCCAAGGGCACGGCTGGGTAGCGAAGTTCGGTTGTGATAACCGCTGAATGCATATAAGCGGGAAGCACGCCCCAAGATGAGATCTCCCTGAAGGGCCCAGGAAGACGACCTGGTTGATAGGCTGGAGGTGGAAGCGCAGTGATGCGCGTAGCTTACCAGTACTAATCGCCCGTTTGGCTTAACCATAGAATTAACTCCGCGCAGTTTAGCGGATGCTCTTCTAGCCTTGTATCCCAATCCATTTCGTTTCACGAGCGCGTTTGCAAATCAAAACGCGCTCGGCAAAGTTTGTTGGCGCCAGCTTGCTGTCCGTGTTCCTGAGCGGCCCGGGAGAAACCATCCGGGACAAATCAGATGTCGCGGCCTGCTGCGGGGAACCACCCGCCAAGCGCCATCCAAGTTGAGGCGTCTTCGGGGCGTCAGCCCCGAGCCGAAATCCTGAGTCCGCCGTGGCGGACGAAGGATCTCGTCGCCTCTGACAATTTGCCGGCGACCATACTGCGAGGGATCACCCGTTCCCATCCCGAACACGGAAGTTAAGCCTCGCTGGGCCGATGGTACTGCACGGGCGACCGTGTGGGAGATTAGGTGATCGCCGGCAATTAATTCCAAGCAAAAAGCCATCCGCCACGGCGGATGGCTTTTGTGCGTTTGAAGGGATTTATGAGTCCGACTTGCCAGAATTACATCGATCACAAAGAGTTTGAAGGTTCGCAAGGATCGTTTCCCCGCCGCGAGACCATGCAAGAACATGGTCTACCTCAAGAATGACTCCTATCTCTCTTGCGGGGCTGCGCCCGCAAGCGCGGCATGTGAAGTTGTCACGCTGAAGAACTTGGAAGCGGAGGCGAACCGAGGGCTTCCGGGGAGTGTGCCTCTTCAAGCTAAGAGTGTCTACTTGGGGATTGCCGATGGGCTCCCGAGACGCAATCAGTTGCGCCAGCTCGGCTTGTTCGATCCGTTCAGCCTGAGGCACGCCATCGACAAGATCGTAGGAATCTGGCCCATTCCTGTCCACACAAAAGGCATAGACGGCTTTCGTCCAACTGCCAAATCGTTGTTGAAAAGATTGTGGTGAGATCCGGCCACTTTTTCTCATCTCTCTCGCCATCGGTTGTCTTCCCAACAACTCCCAAAGGCGTTGCATTTCCGCAAAATAATCTTCGTCTGTGTAAGTCCGAAGGTCTGGCCTTGCTCGACTAAAACCATCTTTCAGTCCGATACTCGCGACCGCGTGTCTCCACCCGCCAAGATGCTTACAGAATGTTCCCCTTGCACGCTTGCCTCCAAGTCTTCTGTAATCTTGATACTGAAATACTTTGCCCTTGTGCTTATTTGCTATGGTCTTCAACTCGCGCAATAACTGGTCAGGAGAGATTCTTTGTAGAGCACTCACGGATTTAGTACGTCTTACCTGAGAACGCGAGTATTCAAAACCTGCGGACCGCATAGCATTCGCCCATGACCCGAACTCTTTGACGACAGTGGCAGAATGAACTCGCGAGAATTTGTTGAAGTCCTTGTGCGTCGGGCACAGGCCAGCGAAATGTCCGCCTACGACGCGTCTGATCTCGACAAGCAATGCCTCACGCGTATAGGTCGGTAGTCGAGCGGGTTGGAAACTCGTCGCTGTTTTCATTTTCTGATTACAGGATCGCCTCAAACCCCTTGCGGCGCGCTACGTTCAACAGCACCAACGCCGGGCCTTTGGGCTGTTTGGTCCCGCGCTCCAACTGCGAGATATAGCCCACGCTCAGATTGAGAGTACGGGCGAACGCGGCCTGGCTCAGATTGGCCTTCTCTCTGATCTTGCGAATTTCTTTGCTGCTGATGGGCCGAACCGTCTGAAGCGCTTGCGGTCCCAAATGCCGAACGGTGATTTTCCGGTACTCGTCGTCATCCAGCATGCCAGTGCGGTGCATGCCTTCGGCGGTTTCAAGAAGCGCTTCAGTCAGACGGCTCTGTTTCTTAATCATCCTCGACCTCCGTTAACTCTCCCTCTTCAACGGCCAAATTGATGCTTGCTGAATCTGCCGCGAGCCATTTTGCCGCGAATTTGCGTGCAGTCGCAAGTTGTTTCGAATCGACGTTCGCTCGTTCGCTCTTCGCAAATCCGTAAAAAAACACCGCTAGATTCTTCACGCGATAGGCCACAATCACGCGATACCCGCCGGATCGTCCCTGTCCACGCCGGGCGACACGCTGCTTGATGAGACCTCCGCCCAAATCGGCGTCAATCAACCCCTGCTCGGCCCGTTCGATTGCCTCACGCAAGCTTCTGTCCGCGATCCCTTCGTCTCGGGCAAACCGCGCGAACCATCTCGTCTTGAAGACTTGCATCGCGCCTTCTAACACTATGAACTATAGCACATGGTGTTATATCCTATCAAGCCGCCCTACTCCACCGTCACGCTCTTCGCGAGGTTGCGCGGCTGGTCCACGTCGCAGCCGCGGCGGACGGCAATGTAGTACGCCAGTAACTGCAGCGGCACGATCTCGATCAGCGGGCTCAGCAGACTCGGGGGCCGGCGGAATCGCGATCACGTGCTCCACCAGCCCGCCGATGGTCGTGTCCCCCTCCGTCGCCACGGCGATTACGCGGCCGCTGCGCGCCGTCACCTCCTGAATATTCGAAAGCGTCTTTTCGTAGCGCAACTTCGAAGCCGGATCGGCCTCATCGCGCGTGGCCAGCACCACCACGGGCAGCGTCTCGTCGATCAGGGCGTTGGGCCCGTGCTTCATTTCGCCGGCCGGGTACCCCTCCGCGTGGATATACGAAATTTCTTTGAGCTTCAGCGCGCCCTCGAGCGCAATCGGGAAGTGAATCCCGCGGCCCAGGTAGAGAAAATCCCGCGCCGTCGAAAAATCCTTTGCCAATTGCTCGCACTGCGCCGAGCAGCCGCGCAGCACCTCTTCGAGCTTCGCCGGCACGCGCCCCACTCTTCGATCAATTTGACCGACTGCGCCTTGCCGAGCTTGCCGCGCAGTTGCCCCAGCTTCAACGCCAGCAAAAACAGCGCGGTCAGTTGCGCCGTAAACGCCTTCGTCGAGGCCACCCCAATCTCCGGCCCGGCATGCGTATAGATGGAGCCGTGCGCCTCGCGTGTAACCATGGCGCCCACCACGTTGCAAATGGCCACGGTCTTCGATCCCAGCGCCTTCATCTCGCGCTGCGCGGCCAGCGTGTCGGCGGTCTCACCGGACTGGGAGATGAGCAGGCCAAGCGTGCCGGGGCCGGCGATAGGATCGCGATAGCGGTATTCACTGGCGTAGTCCACATCCACGGGCAGGCGCGCCAGGCGCTCGATCATGTATTTGCCGGTGAGTGCCGCGTGCCAAGCAGTGCCGCATGCCGCGATACTGATGCTCGCAGCACGGGTCAACTCTTCGTCGGCGATCTCCATCTCGCCCAGGAAGACTTTGCCCGAGTCCAGCGAAACGCGGCCCAACGTGGTATCGCGAATCGCCTGCGGCTGTTCCCAGATTTCCTTGAGCATGAAGTGCTTGTAGCCGCCCTTCTCCGCCTGGATGGGATCCCACTGGATGCGCGTCAGCTCGCGCTGAATCGGATGCCCGTCAAAGTCGGTGAGTTCGACGCCCGCCCGCGTCAACACCGCCATCTCGCGGTCGCCCAAAAAGTACACATTGCGCGTGTGGTGCAGAATCCCGGGCACGTCGCTGGCCACAAAGCTCTCGCCCTCGCCCACGCCGATAATCACCGGCGGGCCCAGGCGCGCGGCTACAATCTTGTCCGGCTCGGCCGCGCTGAGCACGCCCAGCGCAAAGGCGCCGGTCAGCCGCTTGACCGCGCGGCGCACTGCGGCTTCGAGCAGAATCGGCTTGCCCGCGGCTTCTGCTTCCTTCTGAACTTGCTCTATTAAGTGGGCAATGATTTCGGTGTCGGTCTCGGTGACAAACTTGTGGCCCTGCGCCGCGAGCTCGCGCTTCAGATCGAGATAGTTTTCGACAATGCCGTTGTGCACGACGACGATGCGGCCGGAGCAGTCGCGGTGCGGATGCGCATTCTCCTCGGTCGGCCGCCCATGCGTGGCCCAGCGGGTGTGGCCAATGCCGAAGGTGCCTTCGAGTGGGTGCTCGCGCAGTACGTCTTCGAGCTTCGACAGCTTGCCCGCCGCGCGCCGCAGATCGAGCTTCTCACTCCCGGGATGGCCGACGGCGATGCCCGCCGAGTCGTAGCCGCGGTATTCCAGGCGCCTCAGCCCCTCGATGATGACCGGGACGACCTTCTTAGGGCCGACATAACCGACGATTCCGCACATGCTTAGATTCTATGCGAGTTGCGCGGAAACGGTTGTGGCACAAAGGGGTAAGGGAAATGGGAAAAACAGGGAGTCAGGGAACAGTAAGACAGGGACCAAGGGGACAAGGGAGCAGGGAACAGGGAACAGGGAACAGGGAACAGGGAACAGGGAACAGAAAAGCAGGGATCAGAGGTCATTTGCCGTCGTCGGCGACATCCTGATCTTGATCCTCCTCCTCTTCTTCATCATCGGCGTCCTCGTCGCCGTCAGCGTCATCGTCTGCTTCGCCGGATTCTTCGCCTTCGCACTCGTCGCGATAGTGGCAGGTTTCGCGTTCGTCGCCATCAAAGCACTTGATTTCCTCGGGCGCAAGCTCGTCGCCGTCGCTGGTGCGGGTGATGGAGTCGACTTGGTCGCTCGAGGGCGATCTGGGGAAGGAGGGCGCGAATTGCGCGGCGACCTGGAGCGCGTAGATAACGCGGCCGGCTTTGGTTGCGTCGATGCGGCCGGCGGCGAGAGCACCGATGACCTGGGAGAGGGCCATCTGGATGGAACCGCGATCTTCCAGGGCGGGCAAATCAAGCTTGGCTTTCGGCGACGATCTCTGGCGGAGGAGGGCGCGGTGGATGCGGTCGTGGGGATAGCAGTAGGGCATGTTCTTTGAGTGCGGGCGCCTCACAGCGCGCGCCATCGGGCAGGATATGACGACATTTCTTGTACATCGAAGAAACTCCTCTCCGGCTGGCTCAACAACACCGGAAATAGGGTGAAAACGAGCTTCCGCAGCGGGAGTGCCCCCATTAACCAGTTGATTATGGGGGGTGCCTCCCCCGGTGGCTGAAAACAAGTGCAGTGGTTTCAGGGGGTTGGCGCAAATAGGGTGCGCCATCCGCCTGATTCCAGGTGACATGATCGCAGATGTGTCTCCGCAAAGGAGACATGACGGTGGTCAGTGTTCGGTGGCCAGCGGGCTGGCATGAAGATGAGGGCAGGTGCGATCCCGTCCTAGGCGGAAAAGCAACGACCGGGACCCGGCCCGACCCGGCCCGGCCCAGAGGGCGCCCCGGCACCCCGCCGCGTACTCAATTTTTCAAATTATTGCGGGCCGGATTCTGCGGGGGTTGGAGAGGCTGCGGAAAAAGGCCAAATTCCGAGCTGGATGATCGAAGAAGATCCCTCAGGGGCTAAAGCCCTCATTGATTTTGCGGCGCTTACGGCCTGCGACCCAGAGGATGCCCCGCTCGTGCCCTTGTTACAAAACCTTGCCTCGCCAGGTTTTTCAGCAAGCTGTGGAGCCACCACTTCCTGCCGCAGAGTGCTGCGCGGTGCCGGTCGAGGATCGGGAGCGTGATTGGCTACAGAAGATGCAAGAGGCTCCAAGTAGCGTAGAGGGAGAGCGCGACTGCACCTTCGATGATGAACGCGCAGCTAATGCCTGCGACGACGTGCTTGGAGTTCGCGATTGCCTCCGCGGCCCATTCCGCTTTGGGAGCGGCGGTGGCGCCAGGAATGCCAGCCAGCGCGGATGGGGCGGCATAGCCGGGCAAGGGGAATGAGGACGCGGGGAGGGAGGACGAGAGGAGCGAAGGCGAGGCGGTTGCGAGTTTCCAACTTTCGAACTGTGGCTTTGACACTTGACACCCTCCTTCGGCGCAACGAAGCGATGCACCCGAAAGCCAATCTTCGGAGCAGACTCTGGGGGGAGGGCTTCTGCGCTAGGAGGTGCAATCGCTTTGCCAAAGAGGCGGCGACGCGGGTGAATTCTCTATCCTGCTCGTGAGGGTGACATTAGGTTGTGGAAAATCCTTGAGCCTGGGAGCCGGCGGCGGTTTGGGAGCGAGCCGAAGCAGGTAAATTCTGGCCGAGGATGTAAACTTTTCCTGAATTTTTCTCTCAGGAATGGTCAGGAGAGCTATGGCGGAGAGACGAGAGCGGGCTGGAGTTGCGAGAGCAGCGCGGAGTGGAGCGGACCGATCTTTGCGCAGGCGCTTGCTGGGCGTGCGACGACCAGGGCCGGATATTGCCGGCGGAGGCTGGCCGGGCTACTCCTCGATGCGGTAGGTGTATTCCTCGATGACGGGGTTGGTGAGGACTTCGCGGGCGATGCGCTCAACCTGAGTGCGCGCGGCGGTCGCATCCAAGCCATTGTCGAGCGACAGCGCGAAGTATTTGCCCTGGCGCACGGCGGTGACGTCGGCGAATCCGATTTTGCGCAAAGCATTGTGGATGGTCTGGCCCTGCGGGTCGAGGACCGATGCCTTCAGCGTGACATAGACATGCGCCTTCATGATCACAGATTATAGAAGCAGGGACATAGGGGCTAGGGACGTAGGGACGAAAAGACAAAGGGAGATAGGGACTAGGGACGGAGAGAACAGGGACCGAGAGAAAAGGAACGAGAGCTAGCGATCAGCTCTTAGCTATTAGCTTTCAGATTTCGCTGCGAGAGCCATGAATTCGAGATTGGGCCTCCACAATTCCCCAAGGAGAGATGAAGCGCAATGGTAAATTATCTGGAACTGCCGGTGGGCGAGCGGGCGCCGGAGGTCTTTCGGGTGGTCATCGAGATTCCCCTGGACGGAACGCAGAAGTTTGAATACGACAAGCAACTGCACGTGTTCAAGCTGGACCGGAACCTGCACTCGCCGGTGCACTATCCAGGCGATTATGGATTCATTCCCTCGAGCCTGAGCGACGATGGCGACCCGCTGGATGTGCTGGTGCTGGTGCCGGGGCCGAGCTTTCCGGGGTGCGTGCAGGAGGTGCGGCCCATTGGACTGCTGGAGATGCTGGATCAGGGGATCCTGGACGAGAAGGTGCTGGCGGTGGGGAAGAACAATCCGCGGTTCGCGAATATCTGGAATTACACGGATATCTATCCGCACATGCTGAAGGAGATTACGCACTTCTTTTCGATTTACAAGGACCTGGAAGGGAAGCGCGTGGAGATGAAGGGCTGGCGCGATGCCGCGTATGCACGCGACCGCGTGGCGTACGCGATCAGGCAGTTTGAGAAGAGCAGGGAGCAGCCAGTAGGGAGTAGGGAATAGAAAGACAGGGACGAGGGAATAGGGACATAGGGACTAGGGACTAGGGACTAGGGACTAGGGACTAGGGACTAGGGACTAGGGACTAGGGAACAGAGGCTCGCGGGCGGTGGGCAGCGGTGAGGCGAAAAAGCTGAGGCGCTACTTGGCTGCGGGTGCGGCGGCGAGAGCGCGCCGGCGAACGAGCGGAACTGCGGTAAACCAGTAGAGCAGCGGTCCGAGAAGCGCAATCAGCAAAGCAAAGCCAGGTGAAGAGACGTTGGCGAGGGCGGTGCCCGGATCGCCGAGCTTTTCGCTGCGCGAGAGGAAGAGCGCGCAGGCGATGAGGATGGTGGGGCCGACAGCGAGCACGCACGCGAAAGGGAAGCTGCCAGCGCGGAAGGGCCGCGGAAGCTGCGGCTCGCGCAGGCGCAACGCGATGAGGGCGAGGAACTCGAGGATCAGGCTCGAGCCGTAGAGAGTGAGGTCAATGGAAATGAGCTTCTCGAAGGGGAGCTTGAGGGCGAGCGCCCAACCCAACCCGCAACAAAGCACGCTGACCCAGGGAACGCCGCGGCTGTTGCGACGCTCGAGGAGGCGCGGCAACATGCCGTCTGCGGCCATGGCGATGGGCAGGCGCGCGTAGCTCATCATGAGGGCATTGAACATGCCAATGCCGCAGATGACGCCGCCGGCGACGATGGCGGCGTTGAGCAGCGGGCCGCCGATGGCGCCGCCGGCGATAGCCCACGAGCCGGTGGTGAAGCCGTCGGGCGAGAGGCCGGCCACAGCCATGGACAGGAGCGGAAGTATATAGACGGCGGCGGTAAAGATGGCGGCGCCAATCATGGCCCGTGGGTAGTTGCGCTGGGGGTTGTCGACTTCCCGCGCCACCGTGGAGGCGTTGTCCCAGCCCATGTAGTTCCAGAGAGCGACGAGAAACGCGGTGGTGAGGCTTGAGCCGGAGTCAGATGACACGGCGGGAGGGCCCCAGTGCATGGCAGGGTGAAGCGTGAGGCCGCGCCAGAATCCGAGAACGATGAAGACGGCGAAGGGCGCGAGAAGCAAGGCGGACATCCAAACGGAGTCGTCGCCGACGCGTGGCGCGCCGCGGAGGTTCCACGCACAGCAGAGGACGACCACAGCCAGGGACCAGAGGTAGTCGCGCGGGGCGGCGGTGAGCGTCGGGCGGAACTTGCCGAGGTAGAGAACGAAGATGGAGGGGTAGAGCGCCATGTCGAAGATGCTGGCGGAAAGCGAAAGCCAGCTTTCCTGGTAACCCCAGAAGGGGCCGAGGCCGCGGCGGACCCAGATGTAGAACCCGCCTTCAGCAGGGATGGCGGCGGCGAGTTCGCCGATCATGAGCGCGGTGGGGAGGCTCCAGATGAAGGGCAGAACAAGCAGGGCGACAATGGACCAGGCGAAGCCCGCGCCGCCGAGGATGTCTTCGAGGCCGTAAGGGCCTCCCGACACCATAAAAAAAGTGGCGGCGATGAGAGGCAAAAGAAGCAGCTTACTATGCGCAGGCTTGAGAAGGGAACGCATACATGTGAATCTACATGGGCGCGCACAAGTACAGAAAGAGGAAAACGCCGGCGCGCGGGGCGAGCGCGAGTTCCGGTATAATCCAGTGTGAGCACCGGAGAGATGGCCGAGAGGCTGAAGGCGGCGGTTTGCTAAACCGTTATAGGGTCAAAAGCTCTATCGGGGGTTCGAATCCCCCTCTCTCCGCCAGTCCTGTTAAATCTAAATAGCTTAGAATTTATTGAATCATCGAGGAAACGAACTCCAAAAGGGTTTCCAGCGTCCCGTTAGTGTCCGCTTGAGCCTTCCCTGCCTCTGCAATGTGGTTTTTTCAGTTAAGTCATTGCGCTGCGGACATCCTCTGCGGCCGTCTTGATGTTGTAAGTTGGCGTCGTGCTCACGTTGGCGTGACGAAGGCCCCGTCTCTGGTCACTCGCCGCCTGGACACAACCCTACTGAAGAGGCATCGCTGCGCGCATCGAACATTCCGATCGACCGGATCTGGCTAGTTGATTTTCCTGGGGGTTCAAAACAGCTGATGGAAGCAAGCCGGTGTTCACGGACGCGACGGTGAATGATCCGAGCGACACGCCCTATGACGAGCCAAATGACACTCGAGTCTACCTGAGCCCAGGATTTCGAATAGGTCTATCGATGCATCTGCCGGATCTCGCTTCCCGCCAGAAGAAAAGCGCCCACGCCGTATGTATAGCTCGAAGACGCCTTGAAGGGCTGCGGCTCCGCGCCGGTCTGCTGGATGCAGCCCAGCCGTCCGTCGGCATACACATGAAGCAGCATTCCGGCCCATGCCTTTTCGATCACCGGCCGGTAGACTTTCTTGTCCAGCCATCCTTCATTTACCCCCGCGGCCAGCGCAAAGGTAAAGAGAGCAGAGCCGGAGATTTCAGGCAGATCGTAATCGCCGGGATCGAGCAGGCCCGCTCGCCAGAGCCCATCGGGCGATTGAATCGCAGCCACGCGCGCAGCCATTTCCTTGAGCTGCTCGATGTACTTTGCGCGCGCCGGATCATCTTTGGGTAGATATTGCAAGGTCCTGACGATTCCTCCCATCACCCAGCCATTGCCGCGCGACCAGAACATCTTTTTCCCATTGGCCTCGGTCCTGTTCAGATAGGTAGAATCGCGAAAATAGAGATGCTCTTTGGTGTCGTATAGGCGATCGGAAGTCTTGGCCCATTCCTCATCAAGGTAGTCAATATATTTCCTGTCGCCGGTTGCGGCAACCATCCGCGACCATACGGGAGGCGCCATGAAAAGCGCGTCGCACCACCACCACGCGATCTCCTTGCCCGGAATCGTGGACCCTCGCGGCGCCGCGAGAATCGCGTCCAGTTCTTGCTGCGTGGGCGTGATCATCGCCGGGTCCTTCTTCAGCAAATAAAGCTCCAGATAAGTCTGCGCCACGCTCTGATCGTCGGCATTGGGCAAATGCGACCTCAGCTTCCAATCGAATTTCTGCCCCATGGCGATCATGGCGTCGCGATACTTCGGGTCGCCCAGTGAATCCGAGGCAGCCATAAACCCGGAGTAGAGGACACTCCACGTCCAGATGCGATCAAAGTACGGCTGCGATCGCTGGAGCTGCCAGTCTGCGACTGTGCGCATGGCTTTGGCCACGGCTTTAGGCTTGATCGAGTAGGAGAGGCGGGTCGCCAGCGGGCCGGGATTGTCGGGCGCGTCGCCAAAGTGACGCCTCTCGTTGGTCGCAATGTTCTGCTGCTCTATTGGCGTAAGCTGGTGCTGTGCTCGCGCCAACTGCTGCTGGGCTCCGAAAATGAAAATGCCCGCCATCATCGCGAGCATTTGATTCAGCTTCCGAACTGGCATGTACCGGCCTCGACCGCAAATTGAAAGATTGTCCTGGAGCCGGATGCGCTGAATTGCGCGCATCCGGCTGAGGGGTTGGTGAGCGAAGCTTCTTAGATCAGGTTAGAAGTTGATATGTCCAGCAAACTGCCAGTCGCGATTGCCGGAGGCGCTGGTGATGGTGCCGAAGGACGTTGATCCTGCAGCCCAAGTGCCACTGGGACTGCCGAACGTCACATGGTTAAGAGTGTTTAGGGCACTGGCCTCAAACACAAATTGCAAGTTTTCGTGGATGGGAAATGTACGGCGCAGGCCGGTGTCGAGATTCCAGGCATAGGGATTGCGCAGGTGGAGAGCCGCTGACCGGGGAGCGTTCCCGAGGAGATACTGTTGAGTACTGTTCGAGGAGACGTTCTGCGGAGTGGAGAATGCATTGGGAGAGATGTACTGAATTGCTTTGCAGCCGGAGCCAATGCCCAGATTACAGGTGTTGTATCCGTTGGGCCCGCTTCCGAACTTCCCGTTGATATGGGCGAAATTGCTCCCGAACGCAGGGTTCAGGTCCGGCACGCAGGCGGCGCCTTGCCCCGGATGGTTCGTGGCACTGCATCCGCTCCAGGTGACTTGCACGGGCGACCCTGAAAGCCATTGATAAATGCCCGAGATCTGCCATCCACCGGCCAGCGTCCGCACCAGCATCGAGTTGCCGCCGATTCCGTTCTTCCCGAAAGGCAGTTGATACACGCCAAAGGCCTTCAGGCTCTGGGGATTCGAGAGTTGCGTCCAGGAGCGCTCGATGCGGTCCATTGGCCAGCTCTTGGTCCCGTGGGAGATTGCGGCCGCCGGAATCGCGAAGCCGCTGCGGAAGTTGGTGTCGTCGCCGATGTTCTTCGAGAAGGTGTAATTCACGTTGAACGTCAACCCGTGGCTCAAACGCTGGTTCAGGGTGACTTGCAGGGATTCGTAGCTGAAGTTGTCGGAATTGCCCCAGGTATCGGTCACTCCGCTGTATTGCGGAAACGCGACCAGCATCTGTCCGATGGTAGCCTTGCTGCTTGCTGCCCCGGCCTTTGTAAAGAACGCGGGGTTCGGAGCGTTGGGCGCGTAACTCAAGAGTTGAGTGACATTGGCTGCGTTGGCTTGCGCATCCAGGAGCGGCCCGCCGCCGCTGGCCGCCGTAACCGGGCCGAGGAGGGCAAGATAGTATGGATCCAACTGGTTTTGCCAGTATCCGCGGTTTGTGACCCCGTCGGAGTTGCTGGCGCCAGAGTAGTCGATCATGAAATGGCTCTCGTTGGCCACATAGTTGACGGCCAGCGTCAGGTCTTTGGTAAGCCCCCGTTCAAAGCCGGCGTTCCACAACACCAACTGCGGAGCGCGCCCGGAAAGATAGGGGTCTGCGTAAGAAACGCTGCTCGCGCTCACGAATGCGCCCGCTGTGCATGGGGCTCCCCCGGGACCGATCCCATTCGCGGGGCACAGCATGTAGCCGGTGTTTAGTTCCTGCGCCGCCACGTTCGGTGTGGGGGCGCTCGGATAGGTAAAGCCCGGTCCGAAGAGCGAGGTGTTCGACAGTGACGGGCTCAGTGAGGCGAAGTACGTGCTGTTGTTTAGCCAGTAAGACGGTCCTGCTGACGTGCCCGACGTGGCTTCGGTAGGCCCGATGGCGCTCATGTTAAAGCCGGTTTGCCCGGTGCCATTGAAGGCGCCGCCGCGTCCGCCCACGCCGCCATCCTGTGAGTAGACCGTGGCAAAGCCGGCCCTGAACACGGTTTTGGCGTTCCACTCATAGGCCAACCCCACGCGCGGCCCGTAGTTCTTCCAGTAGGTTTGCACCGGCGTCTTGCACATGCAGCTTACCCCAGCGCCGCCATAGTTGCCGGCGAACTGGAGCATGCCCGGTGTCCCCGTAAGCGGGTTGGTGAGGTTTGGATTCAGGAATGTCCAGTGATCCTTGACTTCGTGGAACGGGGGCAGGTAGTCCCAGCGAAGTCCGATCACGGCAGTCAGCTTCGGCGTCAGTTTGTAGGTATCTTCGACATAGGGTGAAAAGGTTTTGAACCGTCCGCCTTCTTCGCTGACGGGCTGCAGACCGAGAGATGGCGAGCCCCCACCGCCAGTCGAGCCCCCAATTGCGCCCAGCAGAAAGCTGGCGTAGGCATACCCGGAGGGACCGGTGGCCGTGCCCGCGTAGCCCGAACCGCCGAGGCTGAGCGTACTCCCACCTGACGCGAAGTTGGCCGTCGAGTAGCCGTTGTAGGTCATACCCAGAACGCCGGTGTAGGTGGCCGGGTTGGCGTTATTGATGTTCTCCCACTGAAACGTAGCGCCGATGGTCAGCGAATGCTTTCCTCTCACCCACTGCAGATTGTCCGTGAGGGCGTAGTTATTCGGCGTCGTCAACTGGGTAGAGTTCGAGTTGGTGGTATTGGAGCCCATGTTGGAATCCGTGTTGGGAAAGCCCGTCGTGTTTCCAAACGACGATCCAGGGAACTCCACCCCGGCCTGGCCCGGCGGAAGGTTGGTGATTCCCAGCGTTCCCGCCTCATATTTCGTCACGTTCTGCGTATTGTCATAGATGTTCTGGAAGAACCTGGTATAGGAGTACTTCAACTGGTTGACCAGATTCGGCGTAAGGGTAGACGTGATCCCGACTACATAGTCCTTCGGGTAGATGTCGGCCTGGTCGCCGCCGACGTAGGGCATGGGAAGATACGGAGTCCCCCAGTTATTGAGGTAACCGTAGGTGCCCATCACTCCCACCGAGGAGATCTGTATTTTGGGGCTCAGATCGTAGTCGACGCGCCAGTTGTTCACATGGTTGTCCTTGCCCGTTGGAATGCTCCCAAGATAGTTGTTGAAGAGAACACTGGGGTTGGTTGGCGCCGGCATATATTGCTCGATGGCCTTGGTGATGGGAGAGATCTCGCTGGGCGGGATGACGTTGTAGGTTCCGTTGTACGCGAACGGCTGCCGCGTGCAGACGCCGCCGGTGCAGCTCTGGGTGGTTGGATCGTACAGGAAAGGAGGATTGTTGGCCCCTTCTCCGGTTTGTCCCGCGACCGGATTGCCGGTGGGATACGTCGCGGTTTGCGTGAGTTCGGTAAAGTTGCCCGCCAGCATCAGCGGGGTCGGAATCGTCAACAGCGTGGGGTTGACCACAGCACGATAATGGTATTTGTCGAAGGAGTAGAAGAAGAACAGCTTCTTGCCGGTGTGTGGAACCACGCCGCCGGCCGATAGGGACAGTTCATTCTGATGCTCCCAGGGCTTGGGGGCCGGAACCGTCGCGCCCAGCGCATTCTTGACGGTGGCGGCCTTGCACGTAAAGCACCATGAATCGAAGACGGTGTTGCGCACAAAGTCCGATACCTGCCCGTGATACTTTAAGCCGCCGGACTTCATGGTGAAGTTCTCCGCGCCGGCGCCCATGTACTCTGCCGGAGGCGTGCTGGTCACCAGTTGGAACTGATCGACGGAGTCCAGATCCATACTTTCGGAGATCAGCCGGTTGTCACCCTGCTGACTGACCGTTTCAGCGGGCATGCCGTCCAGATAGAGCTGGCCCAGATAGCCTCCCGTTCCATTGATCACGGGCAGGCGAGGCCCGGCCTGCGCCCCTGGGGCGTAAACTGCGAACGCCGTGGGGTCGCGCTGCAAGCCATTGGCCATCTGGATCGGCAAATTCGTATAGGTCACGTTCTCCATGGTGAGCCCAATCGTGGCATCGGCTGTGTCGAGCACTGGCGGCGCGGCGGTGACAGTGACTGTCTGCGTCTCAGTGCCGACGGTGAGCACAGGATTGATGGCGCGGACCTGAAGCGCGTCCACAACGACGTTGTCCTGCACCAGCGTCTTGAATCCCTTGGCCACGACCTGCACTGAGTAGGTGCCGGGCAGCACAGGAGCGATGGTGAAGAAACCCGCGGACGACGACTTGACCGTTGTGGCTATGTCCGTGGCATTGTTGGTTGCCGTGACTGCTGCATTGGCGATGACGGCGCCGGTAGTGTCGGTGACTGTGCCCTCGATGGAACCCTCGCCCGCGGCTTGTGCTGTGGCGCGTTGCGCTGTCCATACCAGACAGAGCACCAGTGCGAGGATCGTCAGCGAGACTTTGGTCCAGTTCCCGCTGCATTTGTTATCCGTAGCGATAGATCTTTGAAACGTTTTCATGGAAAGCACCTGGAAAGCCTCCTTTAAGTGAAATTGGTCGCGAGCGGACTCTGTCGTAGAAGAACGTGCGGCATCACCCACCAAACCCAGACCGCGAAAGAACCGCGAACCTTCCGCGACCGGACTAGTGGTGGTCCGACCCCAGCCCAGAATTAAACGCACCTTTCCCAGAGATTGTCAATAGACAAATTTTTTTTAATCTGGTCCAGAAACCTCACCGGTGCGGTAAATCGCTAGCCCAGCTAGGCATCCTGCAATTTGTGGTCCCTCTGATGTGCCGCTAACACCAGCGCGACCAGTGCACTGAGGAGCGAAACCCCGGCAAAACCGAGAAATGCGCTCTGCCAGCCGAAAGCAAGGGCAATCCAGGCCACCGTATCGCCCGTGAGCCATGCCGCCAGACAGCCAAATCCATCGATTGCACCCGCGGCCGTGGCGCTGCCGCGCTGGCCCCCGAAATCGAGCAACATGGCGCCTGCCAGGTAGCCGTAGGGCCCAAGCAACGTGAAATTGACGCGCCGCACCAGAATCGCCGGCGCCCATTGGCCGGCGTTCGCAGGAGCGAACGCCGAGAGGATGGAGCAGCAAGCCCACCCTAGCCACAAAGACAGGGACGCGGCTAGGATGGGGCACCCAAGTTAGAGGAGTTTGTTGTCGGCGGCGGCGAGGGTGGTGTCGGCGGCGGCGCGGCTCCAGGCGATGCGAAGATCGCGAACGTTGTGGAGAGCGAAGGCGCCATTCCCGCCTGGGCCGGCGGCGCGCGCGGCGGTGACGGCGAAGAAGTCGGCGCGGTCGACGTCAGTGAGATAAAACGCGGGGCGGGCATCAGGGGTGGCGTTGGCGATTTCGACGTGACTCATCTCGAGGTTGCGGACGTGGCGGAGGAAGAAGCCGGAGGCGGGCATGGGGCCGAACATCGACGGCTCGGGATAGCTGTCTTCGCGCTCCGGAACCTGAATCTGAGCGGCATCGGTGGTGGCGCCGCCGGCGGTCCCAATGTAAATGTTAGAGAGTTTGACGTCTTCGATGGAGTAGCCGGGGATCCCGCTGAGGATGGAACTGATGCGCATAGGCGCGTTGTAGCAGGCGAGATTGCTGATGAGGACGCGCTTGAGGGTGCCGACTTTGGTGGACTCCTTGGGGCCGCGCAGGCGCGCGCCGAGGCGCAGGAAGAGCGGCCCAGAGGCGAGATCGCGCATGGTGGTGTTTGTGATGGTGATGTCCTCAAGCAGAGCGCCGTCGACGGATTCGAGCGCGTAGCCGAGGCAGCCCTCGAAGACACAATTCGAAATGGTGATGTTGATGAAGCCGCCGTTAGATTCGGTGCCGCACTTGATGCGGCCGGTACCGTAGGGCCGCGGCGCGGGCGGAAATTTCTTCCAGGTGCCGTCGATCACGGTGCCCAACTGGTAGCAGCCGGTGACGAAGCAGTTGGTGATGGTGAGATTGCGGGTGGGGCGGGCGTAGCCGAGAGCGTAGCTGGACTTGGGGCAGATGCCGTCGTCCCAGGGTGAGTTGACGGTGCAGTTGGAGACGCGGACGTTCTGGCAGCAGTCGATGTCCATGCCGTCGCGATCGGTGTCGATGCGGAGATTGTCGATGGTGAGGTTGTCGACGCCGGTGAGCAGAAGGCCGAAGTGGCCGCCCTTGAGGAGGGCGAAGTCGCGGAGCAGGACGTTGTAGCAGCTCTTGAGGGCGATGGCCTTGTTGCCGACGCCGGGCTGCTCGGCGACGTAGATGGGGTAGTTGCCGCGGGCGGCGCGGTTAGCGCCGAAGCTGAGGCCTTTGCCGAAGATGAGGCCGGTGCCGGTGATGGAGAAGTCGTGGATATCCTCACCCCAGATGAGGGAGTTGTGCCAGTGATTGTGGCCGTAATCCTGGTAGGGGTCCCAAGCGGTTTTGGGCTCGGCAGCGTCGTACGTGGCACCGTTGTAGCCGGTGGATTGGCCGGGGAGGGGTGAGTCAGCGGCAACGATGGCCGCTCCCTCCTCGAGGTGGATGTGCACGTTGCTCTTGAGGTGGATGGAGAAGCAGAGGTAGGTTCCGGGGGGAAAGAGGACGAGGCCGCCGCCCGCAGCCGCGGCAGCGTAAATGGCGCGATTGACGGCGTCGGTGTCGAGGGTCTTGCCGTCGCCCGTGGCGCCGTATTGGCGGACGCTGAAGATAGCGGGCGCGGGGGCGGCGGAGTTCGCAGCGCCGGTTGCGGCGAAGGAGACGGCGGGAATTGCGGCTCCGGCCATGCCTAGGCTGCCGACACGCAGAAGATCGCGGCGCATGGAATTGAACGAGTTCATCGGGGATCCTCCTGGAAGAGCAAAAATGGCTGCTGCGCGGCGCGCGTCACGGTGGGGCACGGCGAAGAGAGTTCCCCGACCCACGCCGGCTGCGAGCAACTCAATCGAGGTGAAAGATTTCTTCGAGCGGAAACATCGTATCATCCGCGGCGTCACCGTTGAGGGACTCGAAGAGCGGGGCCATTTCCGCCTGCCAGCGGGCATTGGCGGGGTAGTTCTTCATGGCGGCGGAGCATCTGTCGAAGTCATCGGCCTCGCAATATCCGATTACGAGGCCATCCGAGCGCAAAAACAGAGAGTAGTTTCGCCATCCAGATTCGCGGAGTGCAGCGAGCATCTCAGGCCAAACTTTGGCGTGGCGGGCCTTGTACTCCTCGATCTTTTCAGGGCGAACTTTGAGCAGAAAACAAGTTCGCGTGGTCCGTATTTTCGTATGTGAAACAATTTCAGGTTTCATTTCGGAGCTATCGTAACACCTTTTTCACCAAGCGGGGAAAGAAAAGTTGAGAAGAAGATCAAGTGGAAAGGAACGGCCTATTACGGCGGTTCTCCAATTTCCGTGGAGTATCCAGCATCGTTCAGGGCGGCGTTTTCTTAAGGGAAAACGCCACTTAGCGAAGGTGGCTTCGCTTTACACCAATTGGAGAACCGCTATAGGCGATGAGTCGAGCGAGAAGCGCCAGGTAAGCCAGCAGGGAGACGCAGATTCCGGCGAGAGCCGCAAGGGCGAGGCTGTGCAGAAAGACGAAGCAGAGGAGGGAGCCCTCCTGGCCGTAGGATTGCGTAGCGGTGCTGGCAACCACCACGCTGGGTGCGGCCAATCATCTTGCCCATGACGCCGCCGGCGGCGTTGGCCGAGGCCATGAGCAAAGGGAAGATGCGGGTCTGGCGGGCGGTCATCCTCTGAAGGCTGCCAACGAGGACGTTGGACGAGGTGTCGGCCGCGGCGCCGGCGGGGGAAAGCTCGAGTTTCATCCCGCATCTTATTTCCCATTTTGCATCCGGGCGAATTACGATGGACCGCCGAGGAGCTCCTTCCCGGCGCCGAGCATTCCATGAGAATCTTGCGCGGAGCCGGCAGAGTCTCCCAAGAGGTTCCCATCGTGCGAATTTCCTGGACTACGCGCTCTTTTCGTCTCTGTGCCTGCCTTCTTCCCGCCGCAATCCTGCTGGCTCTGCTTCGACCAGCGCCTGCAGCGGCTCAAGCATCGGGTCAGGCGGATCCTCTTGCAGCCATCCGCGCCGGATTTGCCTCGCCGCCCAGCGACGCCAGGCCCATGATGCGCTGGTGGTGGTTCGGGCCCGCCGTGGAAAAGACGGAGCTGGCCCGTGAACTGCGCACCATGAAAGCGGGCGGCATCGGAGGCGCCGAAATTCAGCCGGTATATGCGCTCGAGCTCGACGATTCGGCCAGGGGATTCCGCAATCTGCCCTATCTTTCGAAGGATTTTCTCGACATGGTCAGCTTCACCGCGCAGACGGCGCACGATCTCGGCATGCGCCTCAATCTGACGCTGGGCAGCGGCTGGCCTTACGGCGGATCGTACGTCCCGGTCAGCGATGCAGCCGGCCGGCTGCGCGTCGTGGTCGACGCTGTGCCCGCTGACGCCTTGTCGCTTCCCATTCCCTCCATCGGCAATGGAGAAAAGCTGCTGGCCACGTTCCTCACTTCAGGAACTCCGAGCCAGTACGACGCCAAACACGCACAGCAAGTGGACACAATCGGCGCCTACAGGCTCACCCTGCCCGCCGGCCTCAGCGGCCCGCATGTTGTCCTCTTCTTCGTTTCCAGCCGCACCGGGCAGCAGGTGAAGCGCGCGGCCGTCGGCGCGGAGGGATTCGTCCTCGACCACTTCAGCATGGAGGCGATTCAGAACCATCTGAGGACGGTCGCCGATCCATTGATGGCGGCGTGCGGTAAGAATCTTCCGTACTCGGTCTTCAGCGACAGCCTGGAGGTATATGAGACTGACTGGACGCCGAACCTCCTCGACGAGTTCCACACCCGCCGCGGTTACGATCTCTTGGCGCATTTACCGGAGCTCGTGGCCGGAACCACGCCTGAGGCCGCCGATCTGCGCTACGACTGGGGCCGCACGCTGGCCGAGCTGATCGATGAGCATTACCTGGAGCCGCTGAACACCTGGGCAGGCGCGCATCACACGAGGTTCCGCTCGCAGAGCTACGGAACGCCTGCGGTCACGCTCTCGAGCAACGCGCTCGTCGATCTGCCGGAAGGCGAAGGCTCGCAATGGCACGGGCCGTTCTCCTATGCGCGCTGGGCGACGTCGGCGAGCCATGTTTATGGCCGGCCCATCACCTCGTCGGAGACGTGGACGTGGCTGCACTCGCCGCCGTTTCGCGCCACTCCACTCGATATGAAAGCGGAGGCCGATGCCTTCTTTCTGCAGGGAATCAATCAGCTCGTAGGCCACGGTTGGCCCTATTCGCCGCCCTCGGCGGGCGATCCCGGCTGGTCGTTCTACGCGGCCGCAGTCTTCAACGATCACAATCCCTGGTGGATTGTGATGCCGGATGTGACGAGCTATCTGACGCGCATGAGCTATCTGCTGCGCCAGGGGAGGCCCGCCAATGACATCGCCGTCCTGCTTCCCGAAGAAGACGCACAGGCCCGGTTCCGGCCCGGTCATGTCTCGGTGAGCGACGAGATGCCTCGACTGCTGGGGCCCGATCTGGTTCCCGCGATTCTCGACGCGGGCTACAACTTTGACTACATCGATTCGGCGGCCATCGATCGCGAGGGTATTCCCTATCCGGTGCTGATCCTTCCCAGCGTGGAGCGGCTGCCGCTCGCCACGTACCGCCGCATCGAGGAGTACGCGCGCGCCGGCGGCATGGTGATCGCCGTGAAGAGCCTCCCCTCGCGCGCTCCCGGGTTCATCGAGGGACCGCGGGACACGGCGGCCGTCGAGCAGATTTCGCAGCAGATGTTTGCGCCCGACTCGAAAATTGCCGCGAAGAACGCGAAGCTCGTTGCGAGCCCGGCCGAGCTGGGCGCGGCGATCGGCGCGGTTCTCAAGCCGGATGTGACCATGGTTCCGGCAACGCCGACGGCCGGCTTCATCCATCGCAAGCTGCCCAATGCAGACATTTATTTCGTGGCCAACACCGACAATCAGCCGCACACGCTGGTCGTGAAGTTCCGCGACGCGCGAGCCGCTGCTGAGCGATGGGATCCGTTTACCGGGCAGAGCGCCGTTGCGGGGCCGAGCAACGTGCAAATACTCACGCTGGCTCCCTACCAGTCGGAGGTGGTGGTGTTTACCAACCATCTGGGTCCGCCGACCCCGATGCCCAACGGCAAGCCGTTTGATGCGATCGACCTGACTCACGACTGGAAGGTGACGTTCGACAAGACGGGCGTGACGGAGACAATGACAACTCTTCACTCATGGGCCGACGATGCGGCGGGGAAATACTACTCCGGCACGGTGACCTACACGCGAACGGTGGAGATTCCCGCCGATGTGGCGAGGGCCGGCAGCGCGCTGCTCGATTTTGGCAAGGGAACGCCGGTGGAGCGCACGCAGCTTCACCAGGCGGGCATGCGCACATGGCTCGATGCTCCGCTGCGCGATGCGGCGCTGGTTTTCGTGAACGGAAAATTGGCAGGAGCGGTGTGGCATCCGCCCTACCGGCTAGATGTTACGTTGCTGCTGCACGCGGGCACGAACGAACTGAAGATCGTAGTGGCCAACACCGCGATCAACGAGCTCGCCGGCCGGGACGGGCAAGATTACCGGCTGCTCAACCTGCGCTACGGAGAGAAGTTCACGCCGCAGGATATGGATCATCTGGAACCCCTGCCTTCGGGGATTCTGGGCCCCTTGCGCCTGATTTCCGCGAAGGATGCGGAGCAAGAGGAGAATCAGCAATGACCACGCCGCTCTTGCCAGCATAGAAGTTTTGAAGGGCATAAATTGACTTGCGTAAATGTATCCCGCCCCTTGCGATTCGGCCGGACCTAGGAAACGTTCGCGAACACCCTGAGTGCGTCCTCAATCGTGCCGGTAGAGCCGGACCTTCTGGATGGATGGCGCAGCGCCGCGGAAGATGACGTCATTGCCGCCGTTGGTCTCATCGCCATTGAGACGTCGCCCCGGCACCCACGTCCCTTTGTCGAATGTACCCTCCTCAACGCTCATCAACTCAACATGCTGAGGTCCCTGGGAATCAGGGAGGAAGGTGACAGTCAGCCCCTCGCCGGCGATTACGAATTCGTCCGGAGCCGTGTTGATGATGATCGCGCCGCCAGGAGGCACATTCGAATTCTCCCTCTGCGGCGGTCCCGGAGCTTGCGGTCCTTGCTGATACTGGATTCGCAACAGATAGCCGCCGAGCTCGACGGCGGTCTTGGTGTCTCCGGCCTGCCGGACCACGCTGGTCATCTGCGATCGGCCGATACTGATGAGCAGTGGCGCAAGCTGATTCAGCGTGTCGTAAGCAAGAGCAAGAGGCTCGTTGTCGTTCGAGCTGTCGACAGCAAATGGCGAGAAACCGAAGACGCCTTGACCAAAGGCATAAAGGGCGTTCGCGCCGCCCGCCTCTCCGCCGCGTGTCTCCGGAATGAACAGCGGATTCCCCAGGTGGTCGTAGCTGGCCAGGACCTCCCTCAGGTCGGGCAGATAGATGTCGGGGGCCAGGAGATCGATGTGCGAGATTCCGGCAAGCCAGACGTCCAACACGCGTGAAACCGCGCCGCCGCTGGGGTGCTCGCCCCCAGGCTCACCCGGGTATTGCGTAAGCCATGCATTCACGTACATGGGGATGGGATATTCCGCTTTGCCTGCCGCCGCGACTGCGTCGATGTATTGAGAATATTGCCAAGCTTCGAAAATCTCGTCCGCTTTTTGCGTAGTGCCGAAGACCTCTGCCCACGTACCGTTGTTCCTGAAGCCCGCCGCCCTCCACACATCAAGCAACTCCGGCTGCAGCGACTGCTTATTCTTCGTGAGGAAAGAAAGCAGCGCCTCCGGCACAGGGCTCTTCCAGGCTGCCTCGGCTGCCGGGGAAAAGTCCCGCGGCGAACCCAGGACGCCGGATTCATTCTCCACCTGCATCATTAGTACAGTGTGCTTGCTGCCATCCACCTCGCGAATGTGCTTCATCAACGCCGCGAAAGCATGTGCATCCGCATCGCGATCAACATTGCTGAACGCCGAAAGGATCTCCAGAATGCCGCCCTGCTCGTCCTGTGCGCGAGGGAACCGGTTCAGGTCCGACTTTACCCATGCAGGGGCATAGACAGACTCGCCATTCTTCCAGCTTCCAAACCACAGGAAGACAAGGTGGAGATGATTGTCCTGGGCGGCTGCGATCATCCCATCGACTAGCGAGAAATCGAATTTGCCTTCCCCGGGTTCAATGAGCTCCCAGCTCACCGGCGCCAGCAACGTATTCAAGTTGCCGACGGCCATCCTGGGCCAGATCGGCTTCATGTAGTCGAGGCTGGAGGTGCTTGAATTGCGGAAGCTCGCCACCGAAAATAAGAAACGGCTTCCCATCCACCACAAGATGAGTGAGTGCACCTGATTTTTCAAGATGAGGGGTTCCGTCGGAGGGTGGTTCCGCGCTTGCGTAGGCTGTCAGTGCCGCCAGCAGGATGGCAATTGATACTCCGCGTGTAAACATGGCCTCAAATTATAGATTCATTCGGCCCGTTTGTAACCGGCATTCAGGTGAGCAATCCGCGCCCAAGGCGAAATCCCCAGTGGCGGAGTCGAAATTCCGTTCCACAAAACCCGTGTGGCCATCAGGCGATCGGACGGTGTTACGGCGGTTCTCCAATTTCCGTGGAGTATCCAGCATCGTTGAGGGTGGCGCTTTCTTAAGGGAAAACGCCACTTAGCGAGGGTGGCTTCGCTTTACACCAATTGGAGAACCGCTATATAAGCGCGGATCACCTGCCGGTCGAGCGCCGGCAAATATACTGGAACTGAACGTTGGAACCACGCTCATGCGACCGGAACTGGCCCAGGCTATCGAACTTCTGCACGGCCATACACCTGAAGAGACGGGAAAGGCGATCGGCCTGCTGCAGCAGACGGTTTACTCGTTCAGCATGAAGTTGTGCGGGCACCCGGAAGACGCCGAAGACACGATGCAGGAGGTGCTTTACCGCTCGCTGAAGCATCTGGGCAAGCTCAAGGAGCCGAAAGCGCTTGCGGTATGGCTTTACACAGTAACCAGAAACCGCTGCTGGCGCATGCGCCGCAAGAGCGCGAGTGCCCCCAAGCATGTGTTGTCGCTCGATGAGCTGATGCCCGACGAAGTGGAGATGGCCCGGTTGCTTGAGGACGCCGCGAAGGAGCCTGAAAGCATTCTGTTGCGGGGCGAACAGCACCGCTTGCTTCACCAGGCGATCCTGCGCATTCCGGCGCAGTTGCGCATCGTCCTTGTGCTCCACGATATGGAGGAGCTGACCACCGACGAGGTGGCGCAGATTCTTGATCTGCAGCCGGGAACGGTGCGCGTGCGCCTGCATCGGGCGCGCCTGAGCGTGCGCAAAGAACTGAGCCGGGTCCTCGAAGCGTCCATCCGGAGGAAGCATTCCAAAACCGAGAAAGTTGTGCCCCGGCGATCCAGACGGAAGCCCACAAAACGTCCCGTCGAATGCCGCGAACTGTTTGCGAACCTCTCGGAATATCTCGATGGGCGCGTGGAACCGCCCTCGTGCGACCGCATGCGCGAACACATCGATGCGTGTCCCTCCTGCGTCGCGTTTTTGCGCGATCTTCGCACCGCCATCGACCGCTGCCGTTCCATGAAGGTTGCCTGCCACCCGGCCACCGCGCCGCGCCTGCGCGCCATCCTTACGCGCGAGTACCTTCGCATGTTGGGAATGCCGGATCCCGAAAAAACACTCGCCAAAGTGTAACGATTCGCCCGCCCAGGGGCTTTCTTCTCGTGAACGCACCCAAGAAGGATTGCGAGCACGATGAAGATGCGCCGAATTTTTGCGGTTTTTCTGCTTTTTGTTTGGACTTGGCCGCCGGGAATCAAAGGCCAGGCGCCGGGGCTGACGCTGCGCCAGGCCATCGACCGCGCCCTCAACCAGAACCCTCAGGCCACAATCGCCCATGCAGATGAGAAGGACGCAAACGCCGCCGCGGCTTTGGCGCGCACGCAGCTTCTGCCGCAGCTCAACTTTACAGAGGACATCTCGCGCGGAAACGATCCGGTGTATGTATTCGGTGAGCGGCTGCGGCAGCAGCAGTTCACGCAGGCTGATTTCGCGCTGAACGCGCTGAACCGGCCGCAGCCCATTGGAAATTTCTCTTCGCGCTTCTCTGGCTCGTGGATGGCGTTCGACTCGTTCAAGACGAAGAAGGAGATTCGGCGGGCCGATCTGTTCAAGCAAGGCGCCGTGTCCAGCGCGAAGGCCGCGGACCAGCAGATCGTGCTGCGCGTAGTGGGCGCGTACCAATCGGTGCTCTACGCCCAGCGCGAAATCGATGTGGCCGGGCACGAGGAGCAGACAGCCGAGGCGCTACTCAAACAAGTGGATGATCACGTGAATGCCGGTCTGGCGGTCGAGTCGGACCGCATGGCGGCAGAGGTGAACCTGGCTTCGCGCCACGAGGAGTTGATCGCGGCGCGCGGCGATCTGGACCTTGCGTGGGTCGACCTACACGAGGCAATGGGCGCGCCCGATTTGCAGCCTTCGCCACTGAACTCCATCGAGCCTCATGCCTTTCCTTCGTCTTCTCTTGAGGAGGAGCTGGCGCTGGCTGCGAAAACGCGGCCCGACCTGACCGCGCTAGGAGAGGGGCGGCAAGCGCAGGCTGAAGCTGTCGGCGCGGCGCGCTCTGACTTCGGTCCGCGGGTGAGCGCCTATGGCAACTGGGAAGAAGACCACGGCTCGCTCACCAGTCCGGGTGGCAACAACTGGGTCGCCGGCGTGCAGGTCAGCCTCGACATTCTTCCTTTCGGCAAGCGCGATCAGCTGGAGCGCGAAAGCGCGGGGAAGCAGCGCATCGATGCGCAGTTGGCGCAGGCGCGCGCGCAGGTGCGCTTGGACGTGAGCCGCGCTCACATTCAACGCCAGACTGCCGAGCTTTCGCTCGCAACCGCGCGCGCGGCGATGGATCAGTCAGCCGAGAGCCTGCGCATCTTGAGGAACCGCTACAACGCGGGCCTGGCCACGATCACCGATCTGCTGCGCGCGGAAGATGCCGGGCGTGAAAGCCAATCGAGTTACTGGCACGCCGTGTACGGCAACGCCGTGGCCTATGCAGAGCTACTTTACGCGGAAGGGATGTTGACTCCCGATGCGGCGGAGGAACTGCAATGAAGATGTTTGTATCGGGTTGTTTGCTGGCCGTGACAGCACCATGGATAGCCGGTTGCCACGGCGGTGAAGCGAGGCAGGCAGCCATGGTCGAAACCGTAGCCGCGCACGTGGTGGAGAGCCGCCAGCAGCAGATTCCCGTCGGCCTGTGCGCCACCGGAACCGTGCACGCAAAAGACACGGCGATCATCTCGGCGCAGGTGATGGGCCGCATCGAGGAGGTGCTGGTGCGCGAGGGAGACACGGTGCGCGCCGGGCAGACGCTGGTCATCCTTGACGGCGCCCCGTTGCGCGAATCGGCGGCGCAGGCGCAGGCCGGGGTGATTGCCGCGCAGAACCAGGAGACGGCCGCGCAGAGCAGCGCCAGCCTGGCGGCCAGCACGCTCGCGCGCTACAAACAGCTCGAAGCCGAGAAGAGCGTAAGCCCCCAGGAGATGGATGAGGTGACGCGTCGCGCCGAGGCAGCGGAGGCGCAGCTCGATGCGGCGCGCGCACAGACTGAAGCGGCGCGTGCACAGGCCAAGGCCGCGCAAACCATGCTCGGCTACACGCGTCTGACCGCGCCGTTTGCCGGAATCGTGACGGCGCGCATGGCCGACCCGGGAACCATGGCAGCGCCGGGCGTGCCGCTGTTGCAGGTGGACCGCATGGGCACGCTCCAGCTCCAGGTCACTGTAGATGAGTCGGCAATCGGGTCAGTGCGCATCGGAATGAAAACCCAGGCTTCGATCGACGGCCTCGCGCAGCCACTGGCGGGCACGGTCGCCGAAATCGTTCCCGCCGCCGATCCCGCGAGCCACAGCTTTCTCGTGAAGATCGATCTTCCTTCATCCAGCCAAGTGCGCGCGGGTATATACGGATCGGCGGAGTTCTCAAATGGCGCCCGGGCAGCGATTCTGGTTCCGCGATCGGCTGTGGTTATGCGCGGCTCGCTCGACTGCGCCTACGTTCTCGACGGCCAGGGGATCGCGCAGCTTCGTTATCTCACGCTGGGCGCCACGTATGGCGAGATGGTTGAAGTTCTCTCTGGAGTGGCAGCAGGTGAGAGGCTCGTCGATGCGCCCGACGACAGAGACTTCGCCGGCAAGCGAATCGAAATCCAAAGTGGAGACCGGCCATGACGCAACCCCTGGGACTGGCCGGACGGCTGGCGAAAGCATTCCTCAACTCGAAGCTGACGCCGCTCTTCATCATTACTTCGCTGGCGATTGGAATCTTCGCCGTTGCGGTGATTCCACGCGAGGAAGATCCGCAGATTCTGGTGCCCATGCTCGACATCACGACCGCGATGCCGGGCGCATCGCCGGCGGAAGTCGAGCAGCGCGTGACCGCGCCCATCGAAACTCTGGTGCATCAGATCTCCGGCGTCGAATATGTCTACTCGACGTCCAGCCCCGGCCAAAGTCTGGTGATCGTTCGTTTCCTCGTAGGCACGTCGCAGGAAGACGCGCTGATCAAGGTCTACAGCAAACTCTATTCGAACTTTGACCTCCTGCCGCCGGGAGTTTCGCAACCCATCATCAAAGCGCGGTCGATCGACGACGTGCCCATCCTGTCGCTCACGCTGTGGGGAGCGAACTATGACGGCTATCAGCTACGCAACATCGCCGACGAGGTGCAGCACAACATCGAACAGATTCCTGATGTGTCGGAAACGAGCGTGATCGGCGGCCTGCCGCGCACCTTGCGTGTTGTGTTGAGCACGGAAAAACTGAATGCCTACGGACTTTCGCCGATGACGGTCGTGGGCCGGTTGCAGGCCGCGAATGCCAGCCTGCAGGCGGGCAGCTTTGCCGAGAACAACAGTGAAATTCGTGTTGACGCCGGCGATCTGTTCACCAGCACGAGGGACATTGAATCGGTGGTGGTGAGCGTGGATCATGACCGGCCCGTGTATCTGCGCGATGTGGCAGACAAGATCGTCGACGGCCCCGCCGAGCCGGCAAATTACGTGCTCTTTGGCACGGCGGGCAGCGCACCGCGGCAGGATCCGGCCGTAACCATTACCGTGGCCAAGCGCAAAGGAACCAACGCCACCGACATTGCCAACGCGGTGCTTGCGAGTGTGCACAAGATGCAGGGCGTGACCGTGCCAGACGACGTAACCATCACCACGACGCGCAACTACGGCGACACGGCCAAGGCGAAATCCGACGAGCTGCTCGAGCACCTGCTTCTCGCTACGCTCTCCGTCACTTTCCTCGTCGCGCTATTCCTCGGCTGGCGCGAGTCGGGCGTGGTGCTGCTGGCCATTCCTGTCACGCTGGCGCTCACCATGTCGGTCTTCTACTTGCTCGGTTACACCATCAACCGCGTCACGCTGTTTGCGCTTATCTTCTCGATTGGCATTCTCGTCGACGATGCCATCGTGGTGGTCGAGAACATCGTGCGCCACTACCGATTGCCGGAGAACCGGAACCGCTCACGCAGCGACGTCACCATCGAGGCGGTCGCCGAAGTAGGCAATCCCACGATTCTGGCGACCTTTGCCGTTCTCGCCGCGGTATTGCCGATGGCGTTTGTCCACGGGCTGATGGGGCCCTACATGCGTCCCATTCCCGTGGGCGCGTCGGCAGCAATGCTCTTTTCGCTGATCGTGGCATTCGTGGTTTCGCCTTGGGCGGCGATGCGCCTGCTGGGCAAGCATCTCGCCGGCGCGCACCTGCTTGAGCCCGAACACGAGAACTGGAGAACGCGGCTCTACCGGCGCGTGATGACTCCGCTCATCGCTTCGCCCCGGAATCGCATTCTGTTCTTCCTTGGCGTGGCCGCGCTTCTGTTCGTCTCTGTGGCCCTGGTGCCGCTTAAGCTGGTGCGCGTCAAAATGCTTCCATTCGACAACAAGAGCGAGTTGCAGGTGATCGTCAACATGCCGGAGGGCACGCCGCTGGAACAAACGCTGCGCGTGACGCAGGCACTGGGCGATGAACTCGCTGCACAGCCCGGCGTGCTCAACTACCAGGAGTACGCCGGTACGTCAGGCCCGTACAACTTCAACGGGCTCGTGCGCCACTACTACATGCGGCGCATGCCGAACCAGGCCGACGTCCAGGTGAATCTCGTGCCTGCAAAGGAACGCAGCGAGCAAAGTCATGCCATTGCCAAGCGCCTGCGGCCGCTGCTTGACCAGATCGGTAATCAATACGGCGCGCGCATCCAGGTGACCGAAGTGCCTCCCGGGCCGCCGGTGCTGCAAACGCTGGTAGCCGAGGTGTACGGCCCCAGCCTTGACGAGCAGCTTCGCATAGCCAGTCAGATCAAGGCGATCTTTCTTGGCACCCCGGGAGTTGTGGACACCGATTGGTACGTTGACGATCCGCAACCGCGGCTCTTGATCCGCGTAGACCAGGTGAAGGCCGCGGAAAATGGAATCGCAGTGGCCGACGTGGCTCATGCACTGGCTCTCGCCACATCGGGAATGCAAGCTGGCCTGCTGCATGACCAAGCCGTGCGCGAGCCCATTCCGCTGGTCGTCGAGATCGATCGCGCCGACCGCTCGTCGGAACAGGGTCTCGAGAGCGTCAAGCTGCCGGGCGCGAATGGCTCCATGATTTCGCTGCGTGAGCTTGTCACGGTTGAGCGCGAAGTCATTCCGCAAAGCATCTACCACAAGAATCTGAAGCGCGTGGTGTACGTGACGGGAGACCTGGCCGGCGCGGAAGAAAGCCCCGTCTACGCAATCCTGAAGATGAATCGACAGCTCGATCATATGGTGCTTCCGGCCGGATACACGCTCAAGCGCTACAACGCCGTGCAGCCGGACTCGACCGATCACTACTCAATGAAGTGGGACGGCGAATGGCAGATCACCATCGAGGTCTTTCGCGATCTTGGGATTGCATTCGCCGCGGTGCTCGTGCTGATTTACGTGCTCGTGGTGGGCTGGTTCCGCTCTTTCGTTGTGCCGCTCATCATCATGGCCCCTATCCCGCTCACGCTGGTGGGCATCCTTCCGGCTCACGCCATGATGGGCGCGTTTTTCACCGCGACTTCGATGATCGGCTTCATCGCCGGCGCGGGCATCATCGTGCGCAACTCGATTATCCTGGTCGACTTCATTGAACTACGCCGGCGCCAGGGCGTTCCCCTTGCCCAGGCGGTCATCGATGCGGGCGCGATTCGCTTCCGGCCCATGCTGCTCACCGCGGCCGCGGTTGTGGTGGGCGCCAGCGTGATTCTCACCGACCCCATCTTCCAGGGACTTGCTGTGTCGCTGATGGCGGGAGCCGTGGCTTCGACGTTCCTGTCCTGGCCTACGATACCCATTCTTTACTACATGGTTCATTCGCGGCAGCAAGACAGCATCGAGAGCGAACCAACCAACGGGCAAGGAGAAACGAAATGACCGTTGAACGTGGACTGCGCCTGATGGCAGGCGTGATCGTGCTGATATCGCTTGCACTGGCCTCCTATTTGTCACGCTACTGGCTTTGGCTCGCGGTGTTCGTGGGGTTGAACCTGTTGCAGTCGGCCTTCACCAACTGGTGCCCTGGCATGATGATCCTGCGCGCCATGGGCCTGAAGGACGCAACGCGTCAGTAAGGCAAGTGAAGGGCCCGGGTGCGGTCAACCCGGAATCGATGAGGATGCGCGAGCAGATTCATAGGACCTCGCGCTCGCGTGGAGTGCCGGTGCCCCCGCCGGCGTGATACTCTGCGGCAAGCGAACGTTGCTCAACCAAACTACCATGAAAATTCCAATTTATGTTTTTGTGGCGCTGGGCGTCTTTAGCCTGGCTGCGGCTGTTTCCCTGGCACAACAAGCGACAGAGAAGCAAGTCTCCTGCGGCGCGCAGGTGTGCCCCTATTTGAATCCCGCACTGGCACCGGAAGCGCGCGCGAAAGATCTCGTGAGTCGCATGACGCTCGAAGAGAAGGTGAGCCAGATGCAGGACGTTGCTCCAGCCATTCCGCGGCTCGGCGTTCCCGCATACAACTGGTGGAACGAAGCGCTGCACGGCGTGGCGCGGAATGGCTTTGCGACGAATTTCCCGCAGTCGATCGGGCTTGCTGCCACATGGGATACCGGGCTGATGCATCGGATTGCGTCGGTGATCGCGGTGGAGGGCCGCGCCAAGTACAACGAGGCGATCCGCGAAAACGATCGCAGCAGGTTTGCAGGGCTCACGTTCTGGTCACCGAATATCAACATCGATCGTGATCCGCGTTGGGGACGGGGAATGGAGACCTTTGGCGAAGATCCGTTCCTGACTGCCAGCATGGGTGTGGAGTTCGTGAAGGGACTCCAGGGCGACGACCCGAAGTATCTGGAGCTGGTGGCAACGCCGAAGCACTTTGCAGTGCACAGCGGGCCGGAGCCGCTGCGCCACGGCTTCGACGTGGAGGTTTCGGAACACGATCTCGAGGACACGTATCTGCCGGCATTTCGCGCCTCGATCGTGGACGGACATGCGGACTCCATCATGTGCGCGTACAACGCGATTGACGGCGCTCCGGCGTGCGCGAATACGATGCTGCTCGAGCAGCATCTGCGCGAGGATTGGGGCTTCGAGGGGTACGTGGTTTCCGATTGCGATGCAGTTGCCGACATTCAGCGCGGGCACCATTTTGCGGAAACTCTGGAGCAAGGCGACGCACTGGCCGTGAAGGCCGGCACCGACCTGGATTGCGGCAACGCGTACCGGGCCCTGACCAAAGCGGTGGACGAGCACCTGTTGACCGAGGCCGACATCGATGCGGCCGTGGTCCGTTTGTTTACGGCACGCGTGCGGCTGGGCATGTTCGATCCGCAGGCGGCCGTGCCGTTCAACTCGATTCCTTACTCCGAGGTCAATTCGGCGGCGCATCGGGAACTGGCTCTGCAAGCGGCGCGCGAAGCAATCGTGCTCCTGAAGAATCGCAACGGCACGCTTCCACTGAAGCCGTCGATCCGGAAGATTGCGGTTGTGGGTCCAACCGCGGAGTTGCTTGAGTCGATTGAAGGCAACTACAACGGAACCGCGCCTGACCCTGTTTCGCCGCTCAGCGGACTGCGCAAGCAATTCGGAAACGGGAATGTCATCTATGCGCCGGGATCGACGCTGGCCGACGGTTCGCCCGCGCCGATTCCATCGGCATTTCTGCGCACGGATTCGTCTCTGCTGACGGCCGGACTGAAGGGCGAATATTTCGATAACACGCAGTTTGAAGGCGCGCCCAAGATGGTGCGCGTCGACGCGAAGATCAACTTCGATTGGAACCGCGTTGCGCCCGCGCCGGACTTTGCGGCCAAGACATTTGCGGTGCGATGGACAGGCGAGCTTGTGCCGCCCGCCGCGGGCGAATACGTTCTGAGTGTGCGCGGGCCGCGTCTGTTCATGCCGTTTTTTGCGAGCGGCGGAGCGGGTGGAGTGCGGCCACCGGTAGCAAACATGCCGGATCGGGTCCGCCTCTACATCGATGACAAGCTGGTGATGGATAGCCACAGCAATCCTGCCAATGCGCGGCTGAGTTTCGCCGACACGCAACCACACCCGATCCGGGTAGAGTACGTGCATCTTCCTAACGATCGAAACGTCGATCTCGATTGGATACCGCCGGCGAACAGCTTGCTCGGTCCGGCCATTGATGCGGCGCGCGCGGCCGACGCGATTGTTGCCTTCGTGGGACTCTCTCCGAACCTGGAAGGCGAGGAAATGAATGTCCACATTGACGGCTTCGAGGGCGGCGACCGGACGCGCATCGAACTTCCCGCGGCGCAAGAGCACCTGTTAGAGACGCTTGGCGCGACCGGCAAACCTCTGATTGTCGTGCTGACTACGGGCAGCGCGCTGGCGGTGCCGTGGGCCAAAGAACACGCGGACGCGTTGATCGTGGCGTGGTATCCGGGAGAGGAGGGTGGCGACGCGATTGCGGAGACGCTGAAGGGGAAGAATAATCCCGCGGGGCGGCCGCCTGTCACTTTTTATCGTTCGACCAGCGATCTTCCTGCTTTCACCGACTACTCCATGAAGAGCAGAACCTATCGCTACTTCAACGGCGATGTGTTGTATCCGTTCGGGTATGGCTTGAGCTATTCGCAGTTCAGCTATGGCGTACCGCATCTCAGCTCAGCGGCGATTCAGGTTGGAGCATCCATTACGGTGACCGCTACAGTCCGCAACACGAGCCACCGCGACGGCGATGAAGTGGCCGAGCTTTACGTGACGCCTCCGCAAACTTCCGTGTCGCCACGCGTGGAGCTCGAAGGATTCGAGAGGATTCATCTGCGCGCGGGCGAGACGCGGCGCGTGGTGTTCAATCTCACTCCGCGGGAACTGAGCGAGGTGGACGAGAAGGGGAATCGGGTCGTCGTGCCAGGCAATTATTTGATCCATGTCGCGGGGGAACAGCCGGCGGCGGGAACGCCCGCGTCGACCGTGCACGTGTCCGGGACAATGGCGCTGCCGAAGTAATGCGGTTCCACGGTCAGGTTGTGCTCTGGTCCATCTGATCTACGGTGCGAGAGCCCGGATCTGCGCGGCGACGAAATCATGCACGAACATCAGGCTGGTTGGCGCTGTCAAGGTCGCTGCGCTCTGCTGGCCGGCGGCGTGAATAAGCAAGGCCGGCCGCGGATCCCACGCGCCTCCGTGCGAGATGCGCTCGTCCTCGGCGCTCCAGCCCGGCAGCGGCCGCCACATTTGCGTGCGCCAGGAGTGATCGCCCTGCACGAGCAGGGTTGTGGCCGCCCAACGCGGCTGCGCTTCGAGGATGTCGAGCATCTTTCCCAGCAGCCGGTCAGAATAATCCAACGAATCAAGATATGATCCTCCCACGGCAAATGTGTGCGTGCGGCGATCCCAAAAAGCCGGCGGATGCGGCGCGGGAATGTGCAGATAGATGAGATCGGCTTGGCTGTTGGCGAGCGTTTCGAGCGCATGCTGGCTCACGTCCTTCACTGACGCGATGTGGCCTTCGGAGTTCCACGCTCGCTTCGTCGGCCCATGCCTTGCCGGGCGCAACGAACTGCTCAGCGAGAATGCGCAACGGGAACCAGACGTTCTCGGCAAAGCTCGCGTCCAGCGAAGTTGGGCCGCGATCCTGCGCGTCGTTGTTGCTCCAGTAGCATTCCGTGGCCACGCCCGCGAAGATCGGGCAATAGGCGACGTACCACCCCACAATCGACGAGGTGAGCCCATGCTGTTTCGCCAAACCGAAGAGAGACGCGTTGACGCCGAAGGGCTGCCAGTGCGGAGAATCCTCGGTCTGCACGAGGTAGCGGTTGTCCGCGGTGTACACCACATCAGTAACCGGGCGGCCGAGCAGCAAACTCGGGACCGCTCGTGTGGTGCGATAGGCGATGGGCGTGATGTCGGTGTAGAGCGTGCTCTCCTGGCGCAGGCGGTCGAGATTGGGAAGGTTGAGCGAGGAGTCGCGAGCCTCGAAGGTGGGCTGGTAAGCGAGCTCGTCGAAAAGAATCCAGACCAGTCGCGGCTTGCTTGCGGGCTGCGCGGCGATGGGCGACGCATAGGCTTGCGGCCCAGGCCGCCAGAGCGCAGCGCGAACCAGTTGCCAAGTCATGACCAGGGCAAAAATGGCGAAGCCGGTGAGCACTGCGCTGCCGGCTTGCCGAAGTTTATTCGCGATCGCGGGCGCGCGCAGAATGAGAACAATCAGCGAGGCAATCCAGATGACGCTGACGGCAAGCACCGCGGCGCTGGGCACATCGAATGGAAACACGTTGAGGTTGCGCACCAGCAGGAAGACGGGCAAAAGGGCCATGAGCGCCCAGCGAATCTTCGGCCAGGCTTTGAGCTTGCGCAGCACGGCCATGAGGCCGGCGAAGAGGAGGGCCACAATCGCAAAGTCGGTGAGTTGGGCCAGCGCGATGCGCGTGAGCGGCGAGGGAAACCGCATGCGCGCGTCGCCGGTGGGGGACGTGAGGTCAATGTAATTGGGCAGAAGCAGAATAGAGGCAAAGCCCCAGGCCTGGGCGATCCATTTGATCATGCCGGGCTCGATTCCGTACGCGGCGTTTGCGCCATGGGTATCGTGACGGCCTGCGCTGAGGTCCGTTCGAAGAGCAGAAGACTCCGGCCGTTGCCTAACTCGGTGCGGTCAACGGCCAGAAAGAACCGCGCAAATGCACGGCTCAGATCGTCCTCAGTCAAGTGACCGTAGAGATCGTCGCGTCCGCGCAGCCACTCCTGAAACATGGGATCGGCGGGCGGCACCCACTCCAGCAGAAGCCAGCGGCGCGTGAGATTGGCGCAAAGACCGGCGATGTGTGCGAGCGGCAACTGCTCGCGCAGAATCAAATGATGGATAACGGCGAGCATAAGCACCAGGTCAAATCTTCCGGTGAGGCGGTCGAGCAGCGAGAGGTGCTCGCGATTGCGCCATCCCGCAGCAGGCGTGGGGCGGGCGATGTTCGCGACCAAAGCCGTGATGGGCCTGTTCTGACGCGCGGCGATTTGCCATAGCGCTTCGAGGGCCGCGGAGTCGCTGTCAAGCGCGACGACCTCCGCGCCCGATTCGGCTGCCATTAGGGAATAAGTTCCTGTGTTGGCGCCGATGTCGAGCACGTGCGCCGGCCGCGAGATCTCGAGCGCGCGCTTCACAAACTGCTGTTTCGCTGCCACGTCGGCCGGCTGATAATGGCTTGCGGATTGTTCGTATCGGCTCCATTGGCTGTGGTTCCGCGGCCCAGCCGCATGGCGAATCTGCTTTCCGAGGCGGGCGATGCGCTTTTGCAAGATGTGCGTTGCCAGGCTCAGGATCGGCGGTCGAAGGTAGCTTCCTGGATTCGCTTTGCGTCGCGCCCCGATGTTCGAAGAGCGTGGCCAGAGTGACGACATCAAGTAAATCGGGATTGAAAAGGCGCCAGAATGGCAGCGCCTTATAGATTTCTCTAGGCTCATAGCCGTCGCGCGCAAACAGAGTGGTGTGGAGCGGCCAGCTTAAATACCTCGTGGCCACGAGAGGCAGCAAAAACGTGCGCACAAATTGGCCGTAGGCCAGCCAGACGGTGGAACCCGGATCGCGGCGTTCGAACGACAAAACATCCACCAGGATGGGGCGCGGGCCCGCGAAAAGAATGTTGAGAGGCGTGGCATCCTTCAGGGTCCAGCCCGCGGCAATGGCCTCGCTGGCGACGCGCAGCGTAACCTCGGCGGCGGCGCGCCACTGAGCGGCGGTCCACTCCCAGGGGTAGCTGATGGGGTGAATGCGCGGATGTTCGAGCCAGAGCTCACCGGGAGCGATGCATGGATGGGTGTCGGGACTGGCGATCCGGCTGGGGATCAGGTCGCCGCTCCGCTCCAGAGCCTCGCGCACCGAGGAGGCGAGAAACGCCCGCGTTCCTTCTTCGGCCGAGGGACGAATCTGCCGCAACGCGCAGTCAGCGGTAAGGCGCAACTGGCCAGCCGGATCGCGGAACGTCAACTCCAGTTCATTGTCCCCGGAGGGGAGACTCGAACGCCAGCAGGAAAGCTCGGCGGGGCCGTTCACGGATTTGGCGTGTCCTCGCCGTCTGCGGCGCCCGGCAGCTCTTCTGGCTCGCGTTTGGTCGCGGCTCGGCGATGAAAGAGCGCATAGATTCTCCGGCGCAGATACCACCCGGTGGCCACCAGCGCGGATCCCGCGGCCTGAATGGCCAGCAGGCCGGTACCGGGGTCGGCGTACGCGTACGCGGGGCGCTCAAACAAGAGAATCGCGCCCACAAGAATCAGGACCAGTGGGAAAACCCGCAACAGTTTCATATGGCCGGCAGGCGGCTCCAGGGTACGATGGGCGCCCCGCCAGGGCCTGTCGAGCAGGGCTTGGCGCAGAGGCTTTGCATCCATCATACAAAACGTAGACGGCAAACATGCCAGGAGAGTTTACATGCCCGGAAACATCACGTCCCGAAAGGAGATTCCTTAAGAATCAAAAAAGTCCACCTGCAGGTATCCTGAAACCAAGTTTTTGCGTCTTACAACAGTGAATAGGTGTCAGGATTCATCTGCTTTCCCCAGGAGCGGAGCGTGCGGGAGTCTTGGGCGCACGTCGAAGCTCCTGCAGATGATGCCGTGCGCCCACCCTGCAAAAGGAGCCCGGACGAAAGAGATTCAGCATCGAGAATCCGGGGTACAGCATGGGCCTAACAACCACATCGTTGCCAATCAGCGTTGCGAAAGGGCGCCTGGCGGCGCATCTTGCCCTTCTTCGCCTGGACCACTCGGTCAAGCAGGTGTTTGTTCTTCCCGGCATCGTCATCGCGGCGAGCATCACCGGAGAAACCGCCAGTGTGACGCTGCTTTGGCGGGCAGTCTTGGGCCTGTTGGCCGTGGTCGCGGCCGCCAGCAGCAACTACGTACTCAACGAGTTGCTGGATGCGCCATTTGACCGGCTGCATCCCACGAAGAACACGCGCCCGGCGGCCTGCCGCAGCATCCATGTTCCACTGGCCTACGCCCAATGGCTGGTTGTCGGCCTGATCGGATTCGCGCTCGCACTGGCGGTTTCAAAGGAGCTGTTTCTGAGCGTTCTGAGCCTGTGGGTGATGGGATGCCTGTATAACATTCCTCCCATTCGCACCAAGGACGTTCCCTATCTCGACGTGCTGTCGGAGTCGATCAACAACCCCATCCGGTTCTGTGTGGGGTGGTACATCGTCACGTCGACTGTGCTGCCTCCAGCCTCGATGTTGATTGCGTACTGGATGCTGGGCGGATACTTCATGGCGCTGAAGCGATTCAGCGAATATCGCCAGATCGGCTACGAGTCAGCGGCGCTTTACCGGCGCTCATTTCTGTTCTACACCGAGCAATCACTGCTGGTTTCGGTGCTGTTTTACGCGGCCACGTCGATGTTGTTCTTCGGGGCGTTCATCATGCGCTACCGCATGGAGATGATCTTCGCGTTTCCCTTCATCGCGCTGCTGATGGCTGTCTACTTCAATCTCGCGTTCACGCAGGACAGCCCGGTCCAGAATCCCGAGAAGCTCTACCGCGAGCCGCGTCTGATGGCGCTGCTGGTCGTCTGCTGCACGGTGCTTGTGCTCACGTCGTTTGTGCATATTCCGTGGCTGGCGCAGGTGTTTCCCAAGTCCGGCATTCACTAGATCCCGATCGCGGGCGGCTGATTCGATATATTCCTAGCTAAGAATTCAAGCCTTTCCAGCCAGGAGTGTTTCGCATGCCGGAACCGAAGGTTGCCCAAAAGGGTCCGTATCCTGTTGCCGTGGAAGCGTCGAAGACGTACTACTGGTGCGCTTGCGGACGGAGCGCGAACCAGCCCTTTTGCGACGGCAGCCACAAGGGAACTGGATTCACGCCGATGAAGTATGAAGCGACCGAGTCGACGACCGTATACTTTTGCGGCTGCAAGCACACATCCACTCCGTGCTTCTGCGACGGGACACACGCGCAGCTCTGAAGTCTCTGGTTACGCTTGCGCGGCGGGCACTGCGGAATCCGGCCTGGACCTGGGCGTGTCTTTGCGCGCCGGGGCCAGGATGGCGTGGAGGATGGTGCCCTCCATGCGCGGCATGAATTCGACCACCCCGGCATTGCCAATGTCCTGGATGAGGCGGTTGATGATCTGGTAACCGAGCTCGCGATGAGCCATCTGGCGGCCGCGGAAACGCAGGCTCGCCTTCACCTTGTCGCCCTCAGTGAGGAAGCGGATCGCCTGATTCTTCTTGGTCTGGTAGTCGTGCTCGTCCACGGTGACCGAGAACTTGACTTCCTTGACGGTGATGACCTTTTGGCGCTTGCGCGCGGCGCGCTCGCTCTTTTCCTTCTCGTAGAGGTAGCGGCCGTAGTCCTGGATGCGGCAGACGGGCGGGACGGCGGTGGGAGAGACTTCGACGAGATCGAAACCGCGCTCGCGGGCGACACGGAGAGCCTCGAAAGGCGAAAGAATTCCAAGTTGTACGCCGTTTTCATCGATGACGCGGATTTCGCGCGCGCGAATCCGCTCGTTGATGCGGATAAAGGACTTGGCCGAACGTTTATCGAATGCGATGGTGCTCCTCCGAATTCGTGCCCGGCGGGCCGGTGCAGGGCGCGCCATGGGCCGCGGCGGCACGGACGCAAACTGAGTATAGCATTGGCTTGGCTTTTGTGAAGAAAGAGGTTACAGCGGTTCCAGGGTAGCTATGCCGACTCTTGAATGTCTTCAAGGTCGCTGCTCCCTGGTGCTCCCACCCCAACGACCTCGGCTCTTTGAGCCACCTGTCGTTGGGGACCCCGGGGTGGTCGCATCGACTAGAGTGAAGTGGCTTCGCGGTGCTGTAACCCTGGAACCGCGTTCGCAACGTTCCCGGGGGCGCCGTCGCGACCCAGTAGCGCAGCCTCAGAATTGAGGCCGGTCACGCTGACCTCGACGAGTTCGTTGGCGGCCAGACGGCCCTCGAGCTCGGTGGGGAGAAAATTTTCAGTGAGGGCGGCGGTGCGCCCACGTGCCGCAAGCGGCGCCGGTGTCTGAAGCGTGATGGCGGCGAGCATACGGCCGATGAAGCGGCTGCGGTGGGCACGCGTCTTTTCGGCGGCGAGGGCGCGGAGCGCCGCCATGCGCTCCTCAACGGCAGCCGGTGGGACCGGCGACTCGGCTTGGAGCGCCCACGCCCGCGTGTCCGGCCGCGGCGAAAACGGAAACAGATGGAGGTAGCCGAAGGGCAGCTCGCGAATGAAGGCGAGCGTCTCCTCGAACTCGCCGTCGGTCTCGCCGGGAAAGCCAACCATGATGTCGGCGCCCAGGGTGAGATCCGGGCCTGCCGCGCGCACCAGCGCGACAACCTTGTCCGCATAGTGCCAGGGGCGGTAACGGCGGTGCATGCGGCGCAGCACGGCATCGGAGCCCGACTGCAGCGGGAGGTGGGCGTGACGGGCGAGGCGATTGTCACCCCATCGGCACCGGCTCTTCGAGCCACCTGCCGATGGGGACCCCGAAGATGTTCCGCCAAACTCGCGCATGAGCGCGATCAGTTCGTCATCCCAGTCCATGGGCTCGATCGAGCTGAGGCGCAGACGGGGCAGCGCGGTCCGCTCAAGGATCGCGCACACCAGCGCGGCGAACGTCGCCGGCGCACCGTGTTCGGGCCTCAGATCCCGGCCCCATCGGCCGAGGTTGATGCCTGAGAGCACGAGTTCCTTTCCCCCGGCAGCAACGAAATCTTCAACCTGGCGGAGCACGCTTGCCGCCGGCAGGCTTTTCGAGGGGCCGCGCGTCCGCGGGATGACGCAAAACGTGCAGCGGTTGCCGCATCCCTCCTGGATTTTCAGGTTAGGGCGAGTTTGCGCGCCCGGTGCAAGCAGTGTGTCTTCGAGAAAGGAGTGGGCGAAGCGGTCGTCGGCCCAGATTGGGGCCGAGATCGGTGCTGACGGCGCACCGGGGGAGAGAAGCCAGTGCACGGGGACCAGCGCGGGCGGAATGTCCGCGGTTTGGCTTGTGCCGCGCGATAGATGGAAGGTGATTTCGGGCGCAAGGGCCTTGTGGCTGTTGCCGACGACAGCGGCGACACCGGGCATGCCCGCCAGCTCCTCGGGCGCGCGCTGCGCGTAGCAGCCGGTGACGACGATTTTGGCCGCGGGATTGCGGCGGTGCGCGCGCCGGATGTAGGCGCGTGCGGCGCGGTCGGCCTCGGCCGTCACGCTGCACGTATTCACCACCACCACGTCGGATGCAAAGGGCTGGCGCTCGCCAAGCGCACGCAGATGTCCGGCGATCGCCTCGCCGTCGGCGCGCGCCGCCCTGCAACCGAAGTGCTCAATGTGAAAACCGGCCATCAGTCTTAGTTTAGCGGCTGCATCGTTGCGCCACGTGCACCGCACTTTGCGAAGGAACGCGCCTCGCGGCGCGGGAATACGACTCTTCGGTATACTAGAGAAGAACAGTCAACCGTTGCAGCATTCGTTGGGCGATATGTCGTTCTCTTCGACTGCCTATCTTCCGATTTCCACGCGGCCTGCCGCGAGAAGCCGGACGTGGCATATAGCTGGATACGTTTACTTCACATTTATCTGCTATGTTTCCATCGGCTTGCCGCTGGCGGTTCTGCCGCCGTTTGTGCACTTGCGCATGGGCTACAGCGCGGTGCTGGCTGGGCTGGCCATCAGCATCCAGTACATTGCCACGCTGCTAAGCCGCCCCTGGGCGGGCCGCATCTCCGATCACATGGGAGCCAAGGTTTCGGTGCTTTGGGGCATGGCCTGCTGCACTGCCAGCGGCGCGTTTCTGGTGGGCGCGGCGGCCCTGCACGACGTGCACTGGCTATGCTTTGCGGTCTTGATCGTGAGCCGGCTGGCGCTGGGTGTGGGCGAAAGCCTGGGCTCGACCGGAGCAACCCTTTGGGGCATTACCAGCGCGGGGCAGGAGCACACGGCCAAGGTCATTGGGCTGAACGGCATTAGCACCTATGGCGGCATGGCGCTGGCTGCGCCGCTGGGGGTCGTGCTCGACCAGCAGTGGGGATTGGCGTCGATTGGCGTGCTCACCATGCTAATTGGCGCCGCGAGCTTTGCCATGGCCTGGCGGAAAGCTCCCGTAACGGTTGAGCCGGGCGAGCATATGCCGTTCCGTCATGTACTGGGCCGCGTGGCGCCGCACGGCATGGGGCTGGCGCTGGGCGGGGTGAGCTACAGCGTTCTGGCCACATTCGTCACGTTGTTTTACGCCAGCCGCCACTGGAGCGGGGCGGCGCTCTGCCTCACCGCCTTCGGGATCGGGTTCATCGCCGTGCGCGTGCTGTTCATCAAAACCATCAGCCACTACGGCGGATTTCCGGTAGCCATCGCGTCGCTTTTGATGGAGAGCGTGGGTATGGTCCTGCTATGGCAGGCGGTGGCGCCGTGGATGGCCCTCGCCGGAGCCGCAATGGGCGGACTGGGCCTCTCGCTCATCTTTCCCGCCATCGGCGTGGAGGCGGTGAAACGGGTTCCGGAGTTCAATCGCGGGACCGCTCTGGGCGTCTACACCGCGTTCTCCGACGTGTCGTTCTTCCTCGTCGGTCCCATTGCCGGCGCGATCATTGGATTCTTCGGCTATGCGAGCGTGTTTTTGTTCGCGCTGATCAGCGTGCTTGCGGCGCTGGGGATTGTGCTCGTGTTGCGGGAGATGCGGGGAGCAGCGACCGGCGGCCTGTAGCCAATAGCCGGTAGCCGGTAGCCTGTAGCCTGCCCTGGATGAACGCTTATGGTTCAAGTATGCGCTCAAAAGGGGAAATGATCGGCAAACCTGCAAAAAGTTTCTGCGGCGTGTTTTCAGTGGTTTACGGGAAAAGTGGACTGGGAGGGGCTTGCGAGGTGAGTAGTTGGGCCCTGTTGCGTAGCGGAGCGCTATGTGGCCGCCTATCGCGCCGCAGGTTTATCCGATGCGGCCAGGTTCACCGGCGCTTCACCGGTCCGATACATTCGCACATGCACCTGGCGAAGGAATGAAATATAGTCGGGGTTCCCCCGCACATTGGCGAGACACGCGCAATCAGGCAGCGTCATGAGCCCGATGTCGTTTCTTTCGAGAGCCGCTTTGAAATAGTAGAGAGCCTTCTCAGGCTGGCCGAGGCGCAGATAGAGACGGCCCAGCGTGTTGCCCGATCCCGCACCGCGCTCGAACGCCGCCTGCTGCACGCGCCGCACCGCATCGAGCAAGCCGGTCGCGCCGCCCGCAGACCACCCATGCTCCGCAGCCGACGCAAGAGCCTCGTCGTTTTTGTCTTGCGAAATGGCGGCCATTCTGCGCAGGTCGGCGATGTACGCGTCGTAGTTGCCGTCGTCAAGGTCGAGTTCTGCCAGGTAGCGGCTTGAACTCACCAGGTTCTGCTGAGTTTCAGCGAGGTTCCGCAAAGTTTTGATATTCGCCTCGCGGTTGTCGCCCAGCAGAGCGTGGATAAAGGCGCTATCGGCAATGATGGCGGGCGAGGTGGGATTGAGGCGCAGGGCCAATCCAATTTCCTCGAAGGCCTGCGCTTTTTCAAGCCGCGAGAATAAAGTGGTCGCGTACCAGTGGTGGGTCTCTGGTGCAGCCGGATCGAGAACGATGGCGCGGCGGAACTCGGCGTCAGAGCCGGGAACATCCCAATCTCCATAAAAGAGCGCAAAGGCTTTGGCCCGGTGTCCCGCGGCCTGCGTTGGATCCAGCGCAATCGCCTTGTCCGCAGCCACCTTGGCGCGCGCATACGCTTCACTGCGGTCCACGCGCCCGTACTCGGGCAGCAGGTCGTAGCTTTCCGCCAGGGCGCCGTACGCCTGGGCATATGCCGGATCGAGAATAATCGCCTCAGTGAAGTCGTCGACCGATTTTGCTAGGCTGTCTGCGGTGCGCACGCTCCGCTGGTAGCGTCCCTGGAGATAGAACTCTTCCGCTTGCGCCGGCGGCGAATGCGGATTGTTGCCCGACGACGCACGAACCGCCGCCAGTTTCGCCCGAGAGCCATTGCGATTGGGGAACAGGAAAAGTGCTGCGGTCCCCGCCATCGCGATGACGGCCGCGCTCGCAACCGCCCCCATCATCCATGGGCGCGCTATCTTCTTCCCGCCAACCGGCGCAATGGCGCCGGATTGAGCATATGCAATTTGCCGGCGATCGGAAGGCGATGCGGCGTCCTCATCGTCGGATTGCAGTTCTTCTTCCGCTTGTGATTCCTCATCCCCGTTCGCTGCATCTCGTGCCGGATCGCCGCAGAGAAGCCACTCCCGCAACTCATGTGGATACGCGAAGACGCTTCCGCGCTCCCCTCCCGGTATGCGATGCACAGGCAGGCCGCGCTCTTGCTCCCAGCGCTTGACGGTGCGCTCGGCGCGATTCAGGAACACCGCGATCTCTTTCCAGGAGACAAGAGTCTTCGGTTCATCCGGCCCATTGCGGATTGGAGCAAAGGCCACGGCGATCTCCACGGCGGCTCAGGGGGAACAGCGGATGAATGGATGATATTCCCGAGGCAAGCCGGTGTCCAGTGGACCGCTTCCGGCTCGCTCCCTGCCACCGGGAGCCCAAAAGGCGCGAAATGGCCCGTGTTGGCACATGATGGCGCTTGCCTTCAACTCCTTGCAGATGAGATGAGTGAGAGCGCGTTCTGTGCATTTGCATGAAATGCATGCGACGAGCAGCAAGCTCCTGCCCGTCCGCGTATTCCCCAAGCTGCGAACTCCAGGAGGTCGCGCTCAATGAACCCCTTTGCTCAAGCCATGCTCACCCTGAGTTCAGGCTCAACCCGGAGACTCCGCGCTAGTCGGACCTCGGATGGGCTCCGAAGCAAAGCCAGCGTCGATCTCCGGCAGCGGCCCCGGCATCGGGCAGACTTCTGGGGTCGATTGGGTCTTCTCAGCGCTTTGGCCCTGGGAATGACATGCGGCGCGCAGGCGCAGACCAACACCTACACCGTCAGCGGCGCGGGCGGGGGCTCCTGGAGCGTCGACGACAATCTGAATGTCTACCTCGGCGCCGACGCCACTGGCCCGTTGCTCTACTCAACGGGAACCGGTGTGTCTGCCACGTATGGGCCGTTCACAATCAAGGCGCAGCAAGGCGCCCAGATTACCGATCAGGTGATTGATACCTACGGCCTTTGCACCGGCTTGAGCGCCCTCTATCTCTCCTGCAACGGGAGCACGCCGGTCGAGGTCGACCCGGGCCTGGCGGAGTATTGTGGCCGCCCGGGGGGAAACCAAGGCCAAAGCTACATCGATACGTACACGATCCCGGCGATTCCCGGCTGCGGCGGCCAGCCGATCGCGGCGATCGAGTTCACGCAGTCGATCCAGCAATACCAATCCCTGTCGGACCTAAAGGCATGGCTTCCCTCGAATAACTACGATCTGCCCGTCCCCCTGGTGGCCAACAAGCCGGCCGCCATGCGCATTTACTTCACTCCACAACAGGACGTTCAAACGTACACCGTGGCAGTCACGGGAGCAGTTTCAGGCACAAGAACATTCGACACCTACCCCGGTTGCACGCCCGGGAGTCAGCGGGCCCAGATCAGTCCGTGCACTTCGCTGGATTTCTACTTCATTCCTCAGGCGGGCGCCGAACAGGTCACAGTGACGGTTTCCGACTCTTCCGGCAATGTCCTGGAGACGGAGAATTTGACCTTCAACGCCAGAACCACCCAGTCCCTCAACCTGAAGGGCGTTAGAGTTTGCCTCTCACAGAACTCGATCTCCTGTGGGGACCCGACCCTGCTGCTCGGAATGACTTATATCGTCGGCACAATGATGCCTGCCCCTCAGCCCGTAACGGTGCAGATTACGAACAACAAGATAGTTCTATCCCTAACCAATTACATCAATGGCCCTTTGACAGAATGGGAGGATGCCGTCGTTGATCGACTGAGTCCGTTTTACGGCCCCGCCGATGTTGCCGCGGATGCCGCAGCCAATCAGAGAACCGATTACGTTGGAGTTTACGGAGCGATTGCCGACCCGGATGGGCAGGCATCGTCCGCCTATGCGGGACACGCCCTCGTCATTCCCGAAAAGAATGATCGCCTGGGCGACGCAAACGGGGTTCTTTATACCCTGGCCCACGAAGTCGGGCATACCCTGGGACAGGTTCACACAGGGATTGGCATCCCCATGGCCTCCGCCACCCCCGGCTGCTGGGCTGCGGGCGCGCTTTCGCCCAACACCGCAGCCAGTGCGGCATGGCCTTATGCCAGCAATAACATTCAAAGCTCGGCGGGCCTCGAGTGGGGCTTCAACGTCGTTCTGGAAACCGCCATCGATCCTCACAAAACGTTCGACATCATGAGCTACTGCGATCCACGGTGGATCAGCCCGTTCAACTACAAGATCGCAATTACCGGCCTGGGCGGCGGGACAGTGGCTTCGCCGTCAGCGAGAATCCTGCCCGGCGCTCCCTTGGCAGCGCGGGCGGAAGGGCAGGGATCTGCGCCGGAAGCAGTGCCGGCGGTTGCGCCCACGCTGGTGCAAGGCTCCTATTGGCAGGTCAGCGGCTCGATCTCCGGAACTACGGTCACGCTGAACCCGATCTTCACCGAGACCATGCTGGGATCTACCGACCCCGGCTCGGGCACGTACTCCATTCAGGCCCAGAATGCATCCGGACAAGCGTTGTACACGCGCTACTTCGCACCCTTGATCAGCGGGACCGAGGCGTATGGCGACTCCGACGTCTTCTCCAATCCTGAATTCTCTGAATGGATTCCGGTTACCGCAGGAACCGCGTCAATTGTCGTCGTCGATCCGAACGGAAATACGCTCATAAGCCAGCCGCTCACGGGTTCGGCGCCGATCGTCACCATCACGAGTCCAGCGACCGGGTTCGTGGGAAGCGGACAGCAGACGATCAGTTGGACGGTTCAAAGTTCCGCGGCAACACTTACCTCGCTCATCTTCTACTCCACGGACGCGGGCAGCACCTGGCAGCAGCTCGATGAAACGGCTGGCACCAGCGACACGCTAGACTTCAGCACTCTCCCCGGTGCGACGGCGGCGCTGCTGCGCGTCGATGTTTCCGACGGCGTGAATACCGGCAGCGCAACATCGATTCCGTTCAGCGTGGCGAAGAAGCTTCCCTCGACCATCGTCATCAATGCGCCTGTGAATGGAACCGTTCAACCTGCGGCAAACCCGGTTTACCTCAGCGGCGCCGCCTATGACATCGACGATGGCGTGCTCACCGGGAACGCGCTCCAGTGGTCCGACAGTGTTCAGGGCGCGTTGGGCAGCGGGCAATTCCTTTCGGTCAATTTGCAGCCCGGCCCGCATACCATCACGCTGACGGCTACGGACTCTGACGGGAATCCCATCAGCACGACCACCACCATTACCCTGGGCGGAGGCAGGCCAACCGTCAACCTCACTACAACGACGCTCTCCACGAATTGTGTGAGCGCAACCATCTCCGCGATGCCGGGAACTCAGGGCGCAGTTTTGTCGACGGTTCAGTACAGCCTTGATGGCGGCAATACTTACACCAGCATTCCGCTGAACGCATTGCCGTACAGCTTTGTCGTGCCCGGCAGCGCACCCGCCACTCTCGTCGCTGTCGCTCAGGACCTTTCGCAACAGACTGCGGCACAATCTGCGGTTGTCAACCTCACAGGCACGTGCGCTGCGGGAATTCCGTTTGCCTCAGCCGGTACGCCGCAAACCGCGCCCATCGGCTCCGCCTTCTCCACGCCGCTCTCGGTGCACATCGCCGACCCGAGCGGCAATCCCCAAGCGGGTGTCGTGGTCAACTTTGCTGCGCCCGAAACCGGAGCCAGCGCGACGCTTTCTGCTTCTTCCGCCACCACCGGCGCCAATGGCGTTGCCAGCATTACCGCGACAGCCAACAGCACCAGCGGCAACTACACAGTGCTCGCCTCCGTCCCCGGCTTCTCCACCACCGCGCAATTCAATCTAACCAACACCGACTTCACACTCGGACTGCAGAACTCGTCGCTCTCCGTCCAACATGGCTACGTGGGCTTCAACACGATTTCAGTCACTCCGCTGCTCGGCTTCAATTCGCCGGTTACGCTGAGTTGTTCGGGACTGCCAAAGGGAGTCACGTGCACCTTCTCGCCGGCCACGGTCACTCCGTCCGGTTCCACTGCCTACAGCACCCTCACCATCAACGCTGCCGGCGGCGCCTCCTCTTCTTCAGCCAAGGCGATGAACGCAGTTTCGGGCGGCTCGCTCGCCCTGGCTCTCTGCCTCCTCGTTCCGGGTTTCCGCCGCCGCGGCAAACGCCTCGGTATTCTCATGCTCCTCGCCATCGCACTCGTTCTCTGCTCGGCCAACGGATGCGGCGGAAGCTTCCATCCCTTTTCCTCATCCGTCACCGTAACAGCCACCTCGGGATCTCTGACGCACAGCAGCAGCATCAACCTCACCGTCCATTAACGCATCGTTTCGCCTGTTGCCGGATTCTATCGAGTCGGCCTTGGGACGCTGGGAGGATCACCGGTCGTTCTGAACCTACCCGCGTTTTGGACGGATCAGTACCGGAAAACGCCGCAGTATCCCTCATTTTCCAGCCCCGGCTCGGTCACGAGAAAGCCGGACGCTGGCGGCGGAGAACAGGAAACAGGGATCAGGGATCAGTGGTCAGTTGCCAGGCGGGGGTGTTTACTTTTCGGTACACCCCCCGCCCCCTCCCCCGGTATGACATTCCTCCAAATTTGATAGCAAAGGGTTTACGGGCGGAGGGGCCAAGGCCCTGATGTTACCAAAAAGTTACGGGGGGGTGCCTCCCCCGGCGTCTGAAAATAACTGCTTTAGAATCATGGGGTTGGCGCAAGTATGGTGCGCCATTCGGCTGATTCTACGTGGCTTAATCGCAGATGTGTCTCCGCAAAGGAGTTGCGGGCCAAAGGCCAGTGGTCAGTGATCAGTGGTTCGGGGTCCGGGGTCAAAGAGCCGGCAGTCCTTTTCATGATGGTTCTATTGTGCGCCAAGAGGCGGAAATTTTCTGCAAATGGAAGTGGTGAGGATGCAGAGACTTAGGGGTTTTGGGGGTTGACAGGCTGTGCCAGCGGAGTTGGCGGGGCTAGGGCGGCGGGGTTGGCGGTCTTTGGTTGGGGCCGGAGGGCGCCGACCAGTTTTTCGTGCGGGGCGTGTCGCTTATGTTTCTGCCGCAGGTCAGCCTTGCGGGGCCCCGGGCCGCCCGCAAGGGGAGACCCCCTCAAGATCGAGCTAGGGCTGGTACTCCCAGAGGTCATTGAAGTCCCCGTTGAACGGCGGAGTCCACATGTTAGTACCGCCGAAGAGCCAGAGATTGCCCGACCTGTCTGCCCAACCTACTGCCCAGTGCCGGCACACCGGTTCATTTGTAGCTGCAGCGATCCCCAGCGTTCCATAACTTCCAGTCTGGTCTGCGCTGTCGGATCCGTTCATCCAGGTCCACTGGCCGCCGCTGAATTTCCAAAGGTCGTTCAGCTCGCCGTACGCTTGGGTGGAGTCGAAGCCGAGGCCACCGAAGAGCCAGAGATTGCCCCCCGCATCGAGCCAGCTAACGGCGTAAGCGCGCGCGCCGGGAATATTGCCGGAGGCCGCGGTTCCCTGAGTTCCGTAGATGCCGGGTTGGTCGGTTACATTGGAGCCTCCGATCCAGGTCCACTGGCCGCCATCAAACTTCCAGACATCGTTCAGGTCACACACATAGGGAGGTGTCGCACAGCCTGTTCCTTTCCCAGTTGCGTCATTGCCCTCGCCACCAGAAAGCCAGAGATTGCCTGTTCTATCTGCCCAGGCGACAGCGTTCACGCGCGCCCCCGGAGTATTGGTCGCGGCAGGTGTTCCCTGCGTTCCATACATTCCCAACTGGTCCACGAAATTCGATCCTGCGACCCAGGTCCACATCCCGTTGCTGTACCTCCAAAGATCGTTGAGAAGGCCAAGCTTGCCGGCGGAGTCTGTTCCTTCCCCACCGAAGAGCCAGAGATTGCCTCCCGCGTCGGTCCATGCGGAGGCCCACTCCCTCACGCCCGGGAAATTGTCAGGAGATGGCACTCCCTGCGTTCCATACACGCCCGTCCCCTGCCATGCTCCAGCGAGGCCCTGTTGCGCAGCCACCTTCGAACCGCCCATCCATGTCCATTGGTTATTGCTGTACTTCCACAAGTCATTAAGATCCCCCGGGGTACCAGCCGAATCAATGCCTTCCCCGCCGAGCAGCCAGAAGTTCCCGGTAGAATCGACCCAACTAGCCGCCCACTCGCGCGCCCCAGGGACATTTCCGGGAGCGGCGACTCCTAGCGTTCCATAAACGCCGGGCTGTTCTGTCTGGCTCGAGCCGCTCACCCACGTCCATTTTCCGTTGCTGTATTTCCAAAGATCGTTGAGGTGTCCCTCGAAGACAGTGGGGCTCAGGACAGCGCCAGCGCCGTAACCACCGAAGAGCCAGAAATTGCCGGAGGCATCGACCCACGAACTCGCCCCAGCCCGTGCTCCCGGAGTATTGGTGGGAGTCGCCACTCCCTGCGTCCCGTAGATACCGACTTGGTCCACAACGTCCGCGCCGCCCGTCCAGGTCCACTCGTTGTGCACGGCAGGGGGTGGCGGAGGAGGAGCAAGATTACTGCCGCCGCACGACACCAATGTGGAAAAGGAGATACTTGCAAGAGCAAACCAGTATGATTTCACGCTGAACCCCCGTTCCTCGGTTCAGAATCCTTTTCTTGGGCTGAGTATCTATCCTGTTTAGATGCCCGAAAGCTCGTAAAGTTTACGCCATGGGCAGAGCAACAAGACCAATGGCGCACCGCCCCGGAAAAACCGGGGCGGTGCGCTGCCTCTAGAAGTAAATCGGGACCGTTGCGCTGGGCGAATACCCGGGCGCTGTTGCGTACATTGTCCCGCTGGGGCCGCAGTCAAATTGACTCAGATACTCAAGATTGAAGCTTCCACCGGAGCTTAAGGGGTCCTGTCCGGTCGTGTTCCCGCTGCAGCCAGAAACCTGCCAGTAGATCTCAGCCCCCGGGGTGTCGTCGTAAAGGGTTTCGGTGAATTCAATGGTAGGATACCAACCCCCTTCGATTATGTAGCTGCTGCTGTTGGTGGGTGCTGCAGCCTGGAGCGGGGCAGAACCAGCCAGGTCGTTGATCAGGTTTTGTCCCTTCGGGCTTCCCCATCCAGTCACAAGATCGTAGCCGGAACCAGCCGAATACCGGCCGTTACTGCCGCTGGTTATATCGTGGAAGTCGTTGTAGTAGCTGGTCCCCTCGCCGATTTGGTAGAGGGCTGTGTTGATAAATCCCAATCCCCCATGGGGAGCACGTCCAGTGTTAACCGCCTGTTGATTAACCAAGGCCATGAATCCTGCCCATCGCGGTGTTGCGAAGCTCGTGCCTGCCGCGCCTCCTCCGCAACTGCCCAGGTCGCAATAGTAATTGTCGAAGTCGGCTTCCGCGGCCACGTCCGGTACGTTACGCAGCGTTGTTGAAGCCCCGTTCACTCCATTCAGACCAGATTGCCAGGGTGGAATTGGAATGCCGTCGGGGCTTGGGCCACCGCCGCTGTCAGCCCACCCAGTTTCAGACACCCAACTTCCTCCAGGGCCAGAGGTTGTTAGGTCGGTTCCTCCGACCCCAGTGACGTTGACATCCTCAGCCGGAAACGCAGGATAAATCGCCGGGTACGATCCCCAATCCCCGGAAGCGGCGAAGATCGTTTGGCCATGGCTTGCCATTGCAGCGAAGATGGAATCATCTCCACTGGTGTTATCTCCCCAGACCCATGAGATGCTGATTTCCTTGGCCATGTTCTCATACTCAATCTCACGAAGTATGTCCACGTCAGAATTCCCGATATACGCGCGGACCTGACTCAGGCCCGGGGCCATCCCAATCGCCTGCACGATATCCAGTACCTGCTCAGCATCGTCGCAGGGGGCGAGGAACTGGCAAGGCGCGCCCGTCGCGCCATCCAGCAGGACGTTTTGGATGGGCACATTGTAGGACTGCCCAACGCTGCTAAAGGTCAAGTTGACATCGCTTAGGTTGTAGCCATCAAACTCTACGAGCCCAACGGTCTGGCCACTGCCAGTCAGTGTCGTTCCACCGTAATAGGCAGCTCGCATGTCGCTGGCTAGGTAATTGCCGCCAGGTCCCGAACCCGCGGCCGGAACCGGGAGATTCTGGCTCGCGGCTGTCCTGGGCGAAAAGGCAGGGTGCGGAAGATGAAAGTTATCCAAGCCGGTGATATGGGCTACTGGAACCCCGAGAGCAAGAGATGGTTCGCGATCGGGCGCGTAAAAAGTGCGCTTCTCGGTTGGATGCTGGTAAACGTTCATTCTGAGATTGAACGCAGATTGGATCTGCTGGACGGTTCCATCGATTGGAATGATGAGGCGGTCCTTAGGCTCGTCGGTCACGGTTAGACCGAACGAGGTTACGAAGCTGACAATTGCCTGATAATTCTCCACGGTTGGAGCAAACTGGTCCGTGAATTGAGCGACACTGAGGAATTGCCGGAAATCCGGGCTGGCCGGGTCATAAAGGCGCTGAAGCAAGCTGTTCAATGCGTCTTGGTTTCGCAACGGCAAAGTAATCGTGATGTGCAGTTTCTGTGTGAGCGGAAGCGAACCAACGAGCGGAGCTTGTCCGCTCGATACGGCCGGGGGAACGTGGCCCTGCAGCGTTTGCGAGGGCGACTGCGCCAATGTTGGGATGGTGAACAACATGGACGCGGTTACGCAAAGAAGCTTAACCGGTTCGGGGAGAGAACCGAAACGCCTGTTCCTGTTCATCTTGCTCCTCCTATCGTTTTTGAAACAACGCATGATCAGGCAGAGGAGCTATGTGCGCGGTACGGGAATAGCCAGTTGGGGGCCCGTTGCAATCCATGCCACGAAAGGTGTTTGCAGGAGGGCGTCCTGACCGGGTGGTCGTGTTCTTATGTTCTGCCTGTTCGGCAGTTGCGTAGCAAACCTGGAAACTGCGTTTGCTGTATTGGCGGGTCCAAGCTCTTAGGATTGGAACTGAAATCCGAGGAAGCACCGCGCATAAGCTGCTTGCGAACCGCTGCGCCCGGGAACCACTGTCCTTCTGCGGCTCCTATTGAGGCACGAATTCGGACTGGGGAATGTGATGGCCGGCATATGTGAGTGTGACAAGGTCCGGCTGCGTTGATCGCATCGAATGACCCCGCCCCTCGACGCAAAGACAAGGACGCGGCGAGGGTGGAGCGCCGCGCAAAATCGTGCAGAAAACGGCGCCGTAACTCCACTTAAGCGCGGCGAAGGCGGGCTTCAAACTCGTGCCCTGAGCCAAGCGTGTCGGTTTTGTGCAGACCCTAACTTTTTTTGGTGCGACTCACCCTCAATTCCTAACTTTTCTAGGTTAGCTTTGCCTCTAAAATGCAACTTTTCTAGGTGCATGTCCCCGAAAAATGTAACCTCTGGAGGTTAGGTTTGGGGGCCAAAGCTAACCATTTAAGCGAACGTTTGAGGGGTTTTCCGCACCATCTTTGCGAACATTTCGCTTGATTTCACAGGGCTTACCATCCTCCGCGAGAAACCACTCACAATGTGTTGATTTCCTCCATCGCTTGCCCCGGGCCCCGGCAGGGACCAGGGGTTAGTGGTTGGTGATTAGTGTTTAGGGAACAGGGGTGGAGGGCGGCTTCCAGGCGCCAGCTTTTCTTGGTGGGGCAAGGGGCGTTGGGGGTGGGCACGAGTCGCTTCTGGCTAGGGCGTTTTCAGGACCTATCGAAGCAAGATCTGTATCTCTCCACCTTGGCGGCGCATACCGTGTGTGGAGCAAGCACTAGCCGGAACCAGAAGGCGGTTGAAAAATAAGAGCTAAAGAGCGGTTGTAACGTTACAGAGGCATGTTGAGACTACCGTCGCTTCGCGGTCCCTGATAAATCTCACTCAACGGGGCAGCCTGACCGGCCAGCTAGGACCAGGGGGATCATCCGGAGATTAGGGTGCTAGCGGGTTTGGATTGCCGTTCCCGGCGAGCGGGTCGAATCCCGTTTGCCTCCGGATAGCGCATACGCAGGTAAAGCACGGCTCCGCCCGGAGGTTCCTTCCCATGCCTATCCTTGCCCGAGCCTTGGGCACGCTGTATGTCATGCCGTCTATCGCGGCGCGGGCGGGCTTTCTTACAGGTGCAGAATCAGCCTGGGCTGGCTCCGCGCGTGTTCCGAAGCATGCATCGCCAAATTCCTTTGCCATGGAAGACGCGGATACCGGCAGACACGGGGATTTGTCGATCGTTCATCGCGAGATCATCGCCCTGCATTCGCGCTCTCGACTGTGGTGTGTGCCTTTGCGCAGCGGCGAGGCGGCGTGCAAAGCGTTCCGGAGGTGTGCGATGGCTTCTCGAGGTGTTCTGCGATTCGTGCCGGGTCTTTTGCTGGGATTAGCGGGTTTGGCCGGGTATGGCCAGACAACGCCTCATGCTCTGTCTCCCCAACCGGCCTCGGCTCGAAGAGCCTTGGCCGTACACGCGCCGTCCGGCCCTGTCGCCAGCTACCTCAAAATGCCGTTGCGGTTCGAGGCCAACCGTGGCCAAACGGATAAGCGGGTACGTTTCATATCCCGCGGCCTGGGATACACTTTGTTCCTCACATCACGGAAGGCCGTACTGGTTCTGGCTACGCCGACCGCAAGGCAAGGTGCTCCAGGTAAGCGATCGAAGTCTGAGGCCACCGCATCGCCCGGGACGCGGCCGTCAGTGGTGAGCCTTGAATTGACGGGCGCAAACAGCCACCCGGCCATCACAGAAGAAGACCCGCTGCCGGCGAAGTCCAATTATTTTATCGGCAATGACCCGAACAAGTGGCGCACCAAGATCCCCGACTATGCGGAGGTGCGTTATCGGGACGTCTATCCGGGTATTGACCTCATCTACTACGGCAATCAGCGCCGGCTGGAACATGATTTTGTGGTCGCACCGGGGGCCGATCCTGGCCGGATCACTTTGGGTTTGCGCGGAGTAAGCAAGCTGCGCATTGACGGCGGCGACCTGGTGATGAGCACCCCCCAAGGTGAGTCTGCGCCTGCTCAAGCCGGAGATTTACCAGTCGTTGGAAGGATCGCGCCACAGTGTTCCCGGCGGGTATGTGCTCAAAGGCGACAACCGCGTCGGTTTTGAATTGGCGAAGTTCGACCGCCGCCGGCCGTTGGTGATCGATCCGGTGTTGAGCTACTCCACCTACCTGGGCGGCAGCGGTACAGATGCTGCGTATGGCATTGCCGTGGACCCCAGTGGGAACGCCTACGTTGCCGGATTGACTTTTTCCACAAATTTCCCCACCAGCAACGCTTTCCAGAGCAGCTATGGCGGTGGCACGTATGACGGATTCGTAACCAAGTTGTCTGCCGATGGGTCCACCCTGCTCTACTCCACCTACCTGGGCGGCAGCGGCGAGGATATTGCATACGCCATCGCTGTCGACTCCAGCGGTGATGCCTATGTTACGGGAGGGACAAAATCCACCAATTTCCCCACCACCTCGAATGCATTCCAGGGCAGCTTGGCAGGCACTGTAAACGTGTTCGTCACCAAGCTGGCGGCGGACGGCTCCAGCCTGGTCTACTCTACCTATTTGGGCGGCAACGGTAAGGACTCTGGGAACGGCATTGCCGTGGACCCCAGCGGCAACGCTTACGTCACCGGGTATACAGGTTCCACCAATTTCCCTACCACCCCGAGTGCTTTCCAGGGCAGCTTGCCCGGCGGCCAGGACCCGTTCGTAACCAAGCTGTCGGCGGATGGCTCAAGCCTGGTCTACTCCACTTACCTGGGAGGAGGCTTCCTCGACAAAGGACAGGCTATTGCCGTGGACTCCAGCGGGAATGCCTATGTCACTGGAGCGACAACTTCCACCGATTTCCCCACCACCCCGAGTGCCTTCCAGGGCAGCTTGGGCTCCAGCAGCCTCTACAGTAACGCGTTCGTGACCAAGCTCGCGGCGGATGGCTCCAGCCTCGTTTACTCCACTTATCTGGGCGGCGGTGGCCCCGACCTGGGGTACGGCATTGCCGTGGACCCCAGCGGCGATGCTTACGTCACCGGGTCTGCGGAATCCGTCAATTTCCCCACCACCCCGAACGCCTTCCAGAGCAGACTCCACCCTCTTTCAAGAAGCGTTCGTCACCGAATTGTCGCCTGATGGCTCCGCTCTGGTCTACTCCACCTACCTGGGCGGCGGCGACAATAACAGCGGCGGAGTCGGCATTGCCCTGGACCCCAGAGGCAACGCTTATGTGGCCGGGGCGACCTTTGCCACCACTTTCCCCACCAAGAATCCTGTTCAGGCCAGCTTGATTGGCACGCAAAACGCGTTCATCACCGAGGTGGCGGCGGGGGGCTCCAGCCTGCTCTTCTCCACCTACCTGGGCGGCAGTGGACCCGACGGCGATGAAGGGTTCGGCATTGCCTTGGACCCCAGCGGGAACGTCTATGTCACCGGACACACGACTTCCACCAACTTCCCCATCACAATGAATGCGTTTCAGAGCAGTTATGGCGGTGGCACCTATGACGCGTTCGCAGCGAAAATCAGCGGGGTATCAAATCTAACCAGCCAGACGATCACGGTAACAACGGCGGCTCCTGCCAGCGCCGCTGACAATAGCACGTTCATGGTTGCTGCGACAGCGACCTCCGGACTCGAGGTGAGCATCGCCTCGAGCGGAGCCTGCACCGGCAGCGGCACAGGTTCGGCGACCATCACCATGAACGCGGCGACCGGGACCTGCACGGTGACTTATACCCAGGCAGGCAACAGCGCCTACGCCGCAGCGCCCACCGTAACCAGCGCGACCACAGCAACCGCGGCAACTCTGGCGAGCCAGACGATCACGGTGACAACGGCGGCTCCTGCCAGCGCCGCTGACAATAGCACGTTCATGGTTGCCGCGACGGCTAGCTCGGAACTGCCGGTGAGCATTGCAGCCAGCGGAGCCTGCACGGGCAGCGGCACAGGTTCGGCGACGATCACCATGACCGCTGCAACCGGGACCTGCACGGTGACTTATACCCAGGCTGGCAACGGCACCTACTCCGCAGCGCCCACCGTAACCAGCACGACCACGGCAACCGCGGCAGCTCTGGTGAGCCAGACGATCACGGTGACAACGGCAGCGCCGTCGAGCGCCGCCGAGAACAGCACGTTCATGGTTGCTGCCACAGCGAGCTCCGGACTGGAGGTGAGCATTGCCGCCAGCGGAGCCTGCACGGGCAGCGGCACAGGTTCGGCGACGATCACCATGACCGCTGCAACCGGGACCTGTACGGTGACTTATACCCAGGCCGGCAACGGCACCTACGCCGCAGCGCCCACCGTAACCAGCGCGACCACGGCAACGAGCGGAACCGGCGCCCCCGCGCCGACCTTTACGCTCAGCGCGCCAACCGGAACACAAACCGTGCAGCCCGGCGGTTCGGCGCAGTACACCATCACGGTGACACCGCAAAACGGCGCGTTCTCAAGTGCGGTCACGCTCGCGGCCAGCGGCCTTCCCGCGGGCGCTACGGCCAGCTTCTCGCCGGCATCGGTCACGCCGGGCAGTTCATCGGCAAGCTCCACGCTGACGATCCAAACCGCCGCGACAAGCGCTGCTTTGACGAAGAGAGGCTCTCCCTGGCCGCTAGCCGCACCGGCGCTGGCTGTCATCGGCATGTTCTTCCTTCCCGGCAAGCGGCGCAGGCGCTGGATCACGCTCGCTGTCCTGGCCGTTGCTTCGCTGGGCGCGTTCTCGGCTTTCACCGCGTGCGGAGGCGGCTTTGGACTGGGTGCATCGGCAACGAATTACACCATCACCGTCACCGGAACCAGCGGCTCGGCGCAGCAATCCACCACCGTGCAGTTGACAGTCGAGTAAAAGGAGACCTCATGCGATTCAGGATCAAAGCCACATTCGCTCTGTTGTTGACCATCGCCGCGGTCTCCACTGCTCCGGCTGTCGCGCAGACTCCCGGCCAGGCCCCAAATGGCAGGCCGCGCGCCGATCTTGCTCTTGGCTACAGCTACGTGCACAGCAACGCGCCTCCGGGCAGCTGCGACTGTTTCAACATGAACGGCGGCAATGCTACCTTCGCCTGGCCAATGAGATCGGGGCAGTTTGCGCTGGCCGGAGACGTCACCGTCGCCCATGCCGGCACTGTATCCAGCACCGGTTACAACCTTACGCTCAGCACCTTTACCGCGGGCGTACGCTACTTGCCGCCTCTGGGACATTCCTCGCTGCAGCCATTCGGCCAGGTATTGCTTGGCCTGGCGCATTCCAGCGGGACGCTGGTTCAGGGATCGAATCCGGGAGCGGCTAATGCCGGCGCGGCCTTTGCGAGTACCTTCGGGGGAGGCCTCGATTTGCGTGTAACTCCGCGCTTTTCGATCCGTCTCGTCGAAGCCGACTATCTGCTGACGACATTCGACAACGGAAGTAATAATCACCAGAACAACCTGCGCATCAGCGTCGGAGGAGTGATTCACTTTTGAGGGAGATGACGGTTTAGAGCAGCCGGCTGCTGCACCTTGAACATCGGCTAATGGTTGCAGGGCTTCGATGAACTGAGGGCCCTCATTTGCGGTTCGAGGCATTGCTGAGACCAACTGCCGCCGCCTTTGTACGCCTTGCTATGAAATTGGTAACGAGAATGTATGGTCCGCCGCGCGACTGCAAGGAAAAAGCGTGGGCGAGAAGACAAGTCTGCGCAAATGTATTCGGCCTTTAGTGTGGAGATCAGCTCTCCGGGCCAGGATGGGTTGCGCCCTGGTATCCTGTCCGACCCGGCCCAGCCCGGCCCGACCCGGCCCAGAGGGCGCCCCGGCGCGTGCTTTGTTTCTAAAACGGTAAGTGGGGTTGGATGTACGGGCTGAGAGGCGTGCACGCTTCGGAGTTGATGCGCGTGCCCTTCAGAGTGGATCCAAGTTGACAGGATGAGGCTTTGCACGCACAGAACGGCCACCCCGGAGGGTGGCCGTTTTGCAGGGGCTGAAGCCCCTTGTTTTTTTGAGGATCGGTTGCGGCTTGGCTGAAGCCATGCCCTGATACAAAGCCAGCCGGTTTAGCGCTCGCCCTTACGCCAGTTGACCAGGTCGCCAAGCGTGGTGGTGGAGCTGGAGACGGGATGCTTGTGCGGCTCCGGCTTGGCGCTTTCAGCGGCGGGGCGTGCGGCTTCGTGACCGCTGGACGCACGCAGGCTCAAGCCCACCTTCTTCTCCTCGACGTTGATTTTGATGATCTTGAAGTCGTGCTCCAGGCCCTGCTCGAGCTTGGAGTGGCCATCGACTGGATCGCCGGCTTCGGAGATGTGGCAAAGGCCCTCGATCCCTTCGGCAATCTCGACAAACGCGCCGAACTGAGCGGTGCGCAGAATCTTGCCGTGGACAACGTCGCCCACGCGATGGGTGGCGAAGAAGCTTTCCCATACATCAGGCTGCAACTGCTTGATGCCCAGCGAGAGGCGGCGGTTCTGCGGCTCGACGCCGAGAACAACGGCCTTCACCCGCTCACCCTTCTTGACGACTTCAGAGGGATGCTTGACGCGCTTGGTCCAACTCAGGTTGGAGACGTGGACGAGGCCGTCGATGCCATCCTCGATTTCGACGAAGGCGCCAAAGTCGGTGAGGTTGCGCACGCGGCCCTCGACGATGGCGCCGACGGGGTACTTTTCGGTGAGGTTCTCCCACGGGTTTTCCATGAGCTGCTTCATGCCCAGGGAGATGCGGCGGTCGGCGGGAGTGACGCTGAGGACAACGGTGTCGACCTCGTCGCCGGGCTTGACCAGCTTGGAGGGATGCTTGAGGCGCTTGGACCAGGTCATCTCAGAGAGGTGAACCAGACCCTCGATCCCCTGTTCGAGCTCGACGAACGCACCGTAATCGGTGACCGAAAGCACGCGGCCGTGCACCTTGGCGCCCACGGGATAACGCTCCGTGGCGTCGAGCCAGGGATCGGGCGTCAACTGCTTAAAGCCCAGCGAGACGCGCTGCTTTTCCTTGTCGAACTTGAGCACCTTCACCTGGATCTCGTCGCCGACGTTGACCAGGTCGCGCGGATGGGTGAGCCGGCCCCAGCTCATGTCGGTGATGTGCAGCAGGCCATCGATGCCGCCAAGGTCGACAAACGCGCCGTAGTCGGTGAGGTTCTTCACCGTGCCGGTGAGAACTGCACCCTCGGCAAGGTGTTCCATGGTGGCGGAGCGCTTGGAATTCAGTTCTTCTTCCAGGATCTCCTTGCGGCTGACCACGACGTTGCCGCGTTTCTTGTTGAGCTTGATGACGCGGACTTCGATCTGCTGGCCGAGGTAGGTGTCGAGGTTGCGCACCGGCCGGATCTCAAGCTGCGAGCCGGGCAGGAACGCCTTGATGCCGATGTCGACGGTGAGCCCACCCTTGACGCGGCTCACCACGGTGCCCATGATGGGCGTTTTGTCGGTGGCAGCCTTCTCGATCGTGTCCCACACGCGGAGGCGCTGCGCCCGCTCATAGCTGACCAGGTAGCCGCCTTCGGGCTCCTCGCGCTCGATGACCACATCAATCATGTCGCCGGGCTGGAACTTGACCGCGCCGGTGTGGTCGGTGACCTGCTCAAGCGGGACGAGGCCTTCGGATTTGAGGCCCACATCAACCACCAGATACTTTTCTGTTTGCTTTTCCACCTTGCCGGAGACGACTTTGTCTCCGTAGACCTCGACGGCGGCGGCCTCGGCGGCCTGCTCGCGCTCAAAGGCAGCCAGGGCGGAGGAAAAATCCTCGCCGGGCTCGGCAGCGGCTGCGGCCGGCGCTTGCGGCGCGGGCGCGGCGGCATGGGTGGCGGGTGCGGCGGCTTGGGCCGCGAGGGCGGGTGCGGGGGCGTCTTCGGCAGCGGGTGCGGGCTCGGCAGCTTCTTGAGCAGCAGAGGCGGCCGGCTCAGGCTCGGCGTCAGGCGGTGCAACGGCCTCGGCGGGCGGCTCCGGTACGGTCACGGCCGCGGCTTCAGGCGCAGCCACAGCAGGCGGTTCCAGAGGGGTTGGCGGCGTGGGTGGACCGGCCTCAGCGGCAGGTTCGGTTAAGGCATCGGCGTCCAGCGGGGGTGCTTCGACAACAGTTGCAGTCTCAGGATTGGACGTGGATTCGTACGGCGGATGTTCGGTTTCCGTCGCAGGGTCAAGCGTTGAGGTTTCCAATTCGGTGTTCAGGGTTATGCTCTCGGTTTCGGGATTGACGACGTTTGCCATTAGAGCCAGCTCCGGGACAACGTGCTCCAGCGGTGGATTGCGCCAGCCACTGGGTGGCTCCCACGCCGCAGTTCCGCGTTCCGGTCGCCCTTTGGCCCCTTGACTTGCCCTCGCGCCACGTGACGCGCCGGTTTCATATTCCGCAGGAAAAGCCGTCCCCATCCTGTTGCTCTGGGGAGTGAAAACACGGCTGGTTTCCTTGGGAAACGCCGGCAGGCAACGGCTTGCTGGGAGGGCGGCCGCAACTCACTGCTGGAATCCGCGCAGGAAGCTACGCCCTTGAGTGTAGCAATCTCCGTAATCCAGCGTCAATTCGAGCTCGTCACAGCAGACTGCCCTGCGGAGGGTCCCCCCTCCTTGATTTCCCGATCCAATGATGGGAACGCTGAGAAACGAGCGTACTGTGAGCGCGGGAAGCCGGCCGCCGAAACCCTTCTATACTGGATCGGATAGCGATGGATCATCTGTGGACTCCCTGGCGATTTGCCTACGTCACCACGGCGGAGACCGCGGTGCGCCCCGGCGTTCCCGCGGCACTGGATGCTTGGCCGGGCGACTTGGGCTGCGTCTTCTGCAATCTGATCGCCTCAATCGACCATGCGATCGGAACGGCATGGATCGCGACAAGGCCGAAGCCGCCGGCGGGCTGGTTTTGCGCGCCAAGCACTGCTTCATCTGCGTGAACGCATTCCCGTACACCTCAGGCCACGTGATGGCCATGCCCTATGCGCATCTCGACCGGCTGGCCGCGCTGCCCGCCGAGACCGCACACGAGCTGATGGACCTGGCGCAGCTAACCGAACGCGCCCTGGACCGGCTCTACGCGCCGCACGGCTTCAACTTCGGCATGAATATCGGCCAGGCCGCGGGCGCGGGCGTTGCCGGGCACCTGCATCTGCACGCCATGCCCCGCTGGACCGGCGACACCAATTTCATGACCACCGTGGGCGAGACGCGAGTTTTGCCGGAGGATCTGGAGACTACGTGGCGCAGGCTGCGCGATGCGTTTGCGGAGCTAGCGAACAGGAAATAGAGATCAGGGAACGGGGACGGGCCGTAGCGGCACACTGTGCGGCCAGCTTTTTCGCCCTGTATGATGGGTAGGCCGTGCAAACGGCTGCGAGGGACCAATGAAACGACTGCTCTGTGCTTGCGCTGCGATGGCCATGACGCTCAGCGCCGCGACCGCTCTGGCCGCCGATGTGACTGGAACCTGGACGGCGGAGGCGGCTGCCCCGGACGGCAGCACCTTTCAGCTCACCTTCACCTTCAAGCAGGACGGGACGAAGCTGACGGGGACGGTGCAGGGATCGATGGGCGAACCCCTCGAGATCACAAACGGCAAGATCGATGGCGACAAGTTCTCCTTTGACGTCTCGTTCAACGGCATCACGATCAGCCACCAGTGCACCGTGCTGGTGACGAGATCAAGATGACGACGAAGACGGACAACCCGGATTTTCCGGGGATGGAGCTGACGCTGAAGCGGGTGAAGGAGACGCCGCCGGCGGCACCGGCAACGCCCGCGCCGCCAGCACAGCCTGCAACTCCGTCGCAACCGTCCCAGCCGCCGCGGTAGGGCAGGATTCCCCGTAGCGTGAGCAGTGCTGCGGCTGTTCGCGGCAACGTGCATTGTCGCTAGCTTTTCGCTGCGCCTCCATCGATGCCTGTCAATAGGGGCTGCGACCACTCCGGCGATTCCGCGTCGCGCGATTCGGGCAGGAGCTGTGGTACTTCTGCGAGTTCCTGATCGGAGTGCACGAGTTCGCCTAATTGCCGGCCAAGGAAGAACACGCTCCCGCCTTGCTTACCCTCGATCGATCCGAGAAACTTGTTATACATATCGACACTGTTGGCTAGTGCATTACCGAGCCGCGTCACGTGGCCCTGAGCGACGACGAGCTTCTCATAGATGCGGCGGCCGATCTCGTGAATTGCCTTGGCGTGCTTCGTAATATCCATTTGCTGCCAGCCGAACTCGACGGCGCGCAGTAACGCGATAAGCGTTGTCGGCGTAGCCAAGACCACGTGGCTTTGTGCGCCGAACTCGATGAGCGACGGATCGGCTTCAAGAGCCGCACTGAACAGCGCCTCGCTGGGCAGGAAGCAGACCACGAAGTCCGGAGCCTTTTCAAATTGCTTCCAATAAGCCTTGCCTGCAAGCTCCTTCAAGTGTGCCCTTACGCGCTGCGCATGAGCCTCAAAGCGCACTTTTTGCACGGCTGGATCGGTGCTGCCGGTGGCGTCAAGAAACGCATCGAGAGGCGTCTTCGCGTCCACCACGATCTCGCGCCCGTTGGGCAATTGAATGGTCATATCCGGTCGCAGTATATTGTCGTCGTTGTCGCGCGCCGTTACCTGTTCGGCAAACGAGCAGTACTCGACCATCCCCGCGTACTCTACGCAGCGCTTAAGTTGCAACTCGCCCCAATTGCCGCGCGTCTTGGGCGCGCGCAAGGCGGATATGAGTTGCGTCGTCTCGTTCTTCAGCGCATCGAGCGATGCCGGAATTGACTGCTGCAGACTCCCTACCAGCGTTTCTACCTTCGCATAGGCTCCGGAACGCTGCGTTTCCATGGCGCGCGTCTGCTCGTCGAGGCTTTTGAGTGCGGCGCCCAGCGGGTCGATCAGATTCTTGATGGCTAGCTCTTTGGCTTCGAGTGTTTGTTTCGCTTCCTGCGTCTGGCCGCCCAATTCCTGCTTGGCGAGCGCGAGGAATGACTCCGTATTAGCGCGCAGAGCGTCGGCAGCGGCACCCTTGAAGGCCGCATCAAGGTCAGCCTTCATTAGTGCGTACTTCGCCTCTTCACTCTTCAGCTGTCGCCTTGCGCCCGCGCTTGCTTGCCAGTGGCCGAGAAAGATTCCGAGGAGAAAGACACCAACCGCAATGAGGGCGAATACGACGGCAGAGCTTCCCATGTGCTGTTCCTCTTCGCCAAATATACGCCCGGCGGCTGTGCAATGTGCGGCAAATATCCGGCCCGGCCTGGTGCGCGCCGGGTGCGGCGGCGGGCCGACGACGGGTAGGGGGCGCGCGGCTGGCGACGCCGGATTGCCGGTTCGTATTCCCTGTTTCTCCACGCCTTTACACCCCCCGGCCCTCCCGGTAGACTTGAAGATTCGGGGCCATGCGCATCTTTTTTGGCGCGGTGGTTGTCATTCCCTGCCGCGGGCGGGTATGGTAGGCTCGCGGGGCGGGATGAGATGTTCAAGTCCCCGAAGCGTTTTCCTAAGTTCCTAACAACACGAGGAGAAGCACGCATGGCTGTTGAAGAAAAAGTGAAGCAGATCATCGTCGAGCAGTTGCAGGTGGACGAAGCCGAAGTCACCCCCGGAGCCAGCTTTCAGGAAGACCTGGGCGCCGATTCGCTCGACGTGGTCGAACTGGTGATGCAGTTCGAGGAAGCGTTCGACATGGAGATTCCCGACGAGGACGCCGAGAAGATCAAGACGGTGAAGGACGCCATCGACTACATCGAGAAGAATGCGAAAGGCGGCAAGTAACAGTTGACCCAGGCCCCTCCTCAGGCATCGACACGCAGAGTCGTCGTTACCGGCCTCGGGCTGATCTGTGGTGTGGGCAACACCGCATCCGAGGTATGGCGCCAGCTCTTGGCCGGCGCCAGCGGCATGGCGCCGATCCGGGGCTTTGACACCACTGGATTCCCGGTCACCTTCGCCGCCGAGGTGAAGAACTTCGATCCCCTGCAATTTGTGGACAAGAAAGAAGCGCGCAAGATGGGGCGCTTCATCCACTACGCCTTTGCCGCCACGCAGGAGGCGATGGGGCAGTCGGGCCTGAACATCAGCGAAGAAAACGCCGACCGCGTGGGCGTGTTCATCGGCTCGGGCATCGGCGGATTCGAGATCATCGAGCGCGAACACTCGAACCTGCTCGAGGGCGGGCCGCGCAAGATATCGCCCTTCTTCATTCCCGCGGCAATCGTAAACATGGCCGCCGGGCAGATCAGCATCCGCTACGGCGCGCGCGGGCCCATCTCCGCTACCGCTACGGCCTGCGCCACCAGCGCCAACTCTATCGGCGACTCGGTGCGCATGATTCTGCACGGCGACGCGGATGTGATGATCGCCGGAGGCGCGGAGGCCGCGGTGACGTCGATGTCGGTGGGCGGATTCGCCGCCATGCGCGCGCTTTCCACGCGTAACGGCGATCCCACCCACGCCAGCCGCCCCTTCGACAAGGATCGCGACGGCTTTGTGATCGGCGAGGGCGCCGGCATCCTGATTCTCGAGGAGCTGGAGTTTGCCCGCGCGCGCGGCGCGAAGATTCTGGCCGAAGTGATCGGCTACGGTATGAGCGCCGACGCGTATCACATGACGGGCATCGCGCCCGAGGGCCTGGGCGCGCAGCGCAGCATGAGAGCCGCGCTCAAAGACGCGGGCATCCGGCCGGAAGAGGTGGGCTACATCAACGCGCACGCCACGGCCACGCCGGCGGGCGACGGCAACGAGTCGCGCGCGATTGAAGGCGTCTTCGGCGAGCACGCGCTCAGCCACCGGCTGAAGATCAGCGGGACGAAATCGATGACTGGCCATCTGCTGGGCGGCGCGGGCGGACTCGAAGCCGGCATCACGGTGCTGGCGCTCGTCAACCAGCAACTGCCGCCGACCATGAATCTCGAGAATCCCGATCCCGAGTGCCGGCTGGACTACGTGCCCAACAAGGCCATTGCCCACTCGTTCGACATCGGCCTGTCGAACTCGTTTGGATTCGGCGGCATCAACGCCACGCTCATCATGCGGCGGTGGAAGTAAAGCAGGGACCAAGCCACCCCAGCGACGAAGACCTGTCGCTCCACCCCAAGGAGCAAAAACCGCTCTTTGGGGACCCCGTGTCGCTGGGGACCCCGGCAGGGACCGAGGGAACAAGGGACCAAGTCATCTTCGATTTGAAACCTGGAGTAGTGAGCAGGCCTGGCGCGAGCCGGGCTTTCGTTCGTTATGTGGCGAGTGGAGCGAAAGGTGCATTCGTCAAGCGAGGGCGAGCGAAGGATCGGCGGTGAGGTCTAGCGGGGCGAAGTCGCGGGCCACCAGGCGCGGCCATGCGGCAGCGGCGATCATGGCGGCATTGTCGGTAGAAAGCGCCAGCGTAGGGAAGGCGATGCGCAGGCCGCGATGCTCGGCTTCGGCGGTGAAGCGGGCGCGGAGTTCGCGGTTGGCGGCCACGCCTCCGGTGACGAAAATACGCGCGGCGCCCAGCGACTCGGTTGCCGCAAAGGTCTTCTTCATCAGGTCGCCGATGACCGCGTGCTGAAAACTGGCGATGAGGTCGAGCGTGGGCTGCGGGCAGAGCGCGAGCGCTTCTTCGCGGGTTTGCGGCGGATGGAAGTTCGAGAGCACGCGGGGAACGCGCGCTTTGGCTTCGGCGCGCAGGCCGTGCAGCTCCACGTAGCGCAGCACTGCGGTCTTGATTCCGGAAAATGAGAAGAGAAAGTGCGGGTCGAGGCGCGCGATAGGCGCGGTTTTGGCGGCCTTGGTGCGCGGCGGCTTGCCGCCGAGGTGAACCTTTGGCTTGATTTGCGCGAAGGAGAAAGGAACGGCATGCGGGTTGCCGTATTTCGCGAGCGCATCGATCCAGGGACCGCCGGGATAGCCGAGGCCAAGCAGCTTGGCCACCTTGTCGAAGGCCTCGCCGGCGGCGTCGTCGACGGTGCGGCCCATGAGCGTGTAGGTCCACGCGCCGTGCGCTGGGCGCGCAAGATAGAGATGGGTGTGGCCGCCGGAAACGACTAACGCGAGGGCAGGGCATAGCGCGTCCAGCGAATCGGATGGGCTGTGGCTCGTCCCCTGGATTGCCGGAGCCGGCCTTCGGGTCTCGGACTCGCGTTCGTTCAGTAACACCGCGTGAATGTGGCCTTCGAGGTGGTTGACGGCGATCAGAGGAAGGTTGTGCGCGAACGCGAGGGCCTTGGCGTAGGTGATGCCGACGAGGAGTGCTCCGGCGAGGCCCGGGCCCGAGGTGACAGCCACGGCGTCGAGATCGCCAAGTCCGATGCCAGCTTCGGCAAGGGCGGCGCGAACCACGGGAACAATGGCGCGGAGATGTTCGCGGCTGGCCAGCTCCGGAACGACGCCGCCGTAGCGGGCGTGAGTGGCGATCTGTGAGGCAACAACCGAGGAGAGCGTGCGTGCGCCACGCTCGACCACGGCCGCGGCGGTTTCGTCGCAGGAAGTTTCGATGCCGAGGATGAGGCCGGAACCGCGCATAGCTTCAGTGTAGTTGGAGGAGTGAGCTAGGCTAGCCAGCAGCAGGTCAGCAAATCAGCAAGTCAGCGGCTTGGCTGTCGTATTAGCGCGGGTGGAGCGAGAATAGAAACATCGACGATGGCGGGAACCGAACAGTTCGAGGCAGCTCTCTGGATTGTGGAGAAGCTGCGCGCACGCGGGTATGAAGCGTATCTCGCCGGCGGGTGCGTGCGCGATCTGCTGCTCGGCCGCGAACCGGCTGACTACGACGTGGCCACGAGCGCTACGCCGGATGTAGTGCTGGATCTGTTTCCGCGGACGTTTGCCGTGGGCGCGCACTTCGGGGTGGTGCTCGTCGCGCCGGAGGCGGAGGACGCCGGCTTTGTCACAGAAGTGGCAACCTTCCGGTCGGACTTGGCGTACTCCGATGGACGGCATCCGGATGCGGTGCGCTACACGAAAACCGCCGAGGAGGATGTGCGGCGGCGCGATTTCACGATCAACGGTCTGCTACTGGACCCGTTGCGGGTGAGCGATTCCGAAAAGCCATCCCACCCTAGCGGCAAAAACGCCGCGTGGGTGGGACACCCGATTTTGGGCGAGCCAAAACGTCTTCGCTCGGCGGTGCTCGATTATGCCGGCGGGCTGGCGGACCTGGATGCAGGCGTGATCCGCGCCATCGGCCGGCCTGAGCTGCGCTTTGAAGAAGACCATCTCCGCATGCTCCGCGGAGTACGGTTTGCGGCGCGCTTTGGATTCGAGCTGGAAGCGGAGACCAGGCGCGCGATTCGGTCGCTGGCTCCGCGCATTCACGCGGTGAGCCGGGAGCGGGTGCGCGACGAGCTGACGAAGATGCTGACCGAGGGTCATGCGCGGCGGGCGTTCGAGCTGCTGGACGAAACGGGGCTGCTCGCCGAAGTGCTGCCGGAGGTGACGCGGATGAAGGATGTGGAGCAGCCACCGCAGTTCCATCCCGAGGGCGATGTGTGGGTGCACACCCTGATGCTCCTTGAGCAATTGGAGCCGGGGTGCTCGATGACGCTGGCATGGGGCGCGCTGCTGCACGATGTGGGCAAGCCGCCGACGTTCCGGCGCGCACCGGACCGCATTCGCTTCGACCATCACGTAGAGATCGGCGTAGCCATGGGCGCAGAAATCTGCCGGCGCTTCCGTTTCTCGAACGAGGAGACGCGACAAGTGCTGGCGCTGATCGAGAACCACATGCGGTTCATGGATGCGCAGCGCATGAAGGCCTCGACGTTGAAACGGTTTTTCCGGCTGGAGCGATTCGAGGAGCATCTGGCGCTGCACCGCATGGATTGCCTGGCGGCGAGCGGCAATCTGGAGCACTGGGAGTTTGTGCGGGAGCGCTGGAAGGCGACGCCGGAGGAGCAAGTGAGGCCGCAGCCGCTGATCACGGGGCGGGAGCTGATTGCGGCAGGATACGAGCCTGGGACGCAGTTCCGCGAGATGCTGCGCGCAGCCGAGGACGCGCAGTTGGAAGGGACGATCGCGACGCCGGAAGAGGCGTTGAAGCTGGTGCGGGAACGATTTCCCTCGTAATCGGTGGCGAGTGCGACTCAGAGCGGGCTTCGGCGCGGTTGCCTACGGCGGTTCTCCAATTACTATGTGGCGTTTCTGGCACCTTTCAAGGTGGCTTTTTCTTGATGAAAAAGCCACTTAGCGATTGTGCTTCGCGCTACACTAAATGGAGAACCGCTTTATGCGACTGACTCGCGTTGGCGGGCCATTCTGCGGCGTGCGGCGCGGTCAGAGAGCTGGCTGGCTGCGGCAGCGGCCTGCGCACCGCCAAGATGCGCGGCAAGCGCGCTGACCGTTGTGTATTGGAAGAGATCGAGGAGAGAAATCTCGCGGCCCAAGGCCTCCTGGAGCTTGGCGTGCGCTTCAGCTACGGTAAGGGAGTGCGCGCCAAGATCGAAGAAGTTATCGTTGAGGCCGACCGAAGGAACGCCCAGCGCCTGCTGCCAGACGCGCGCGACAACGCGCTCCATTTCATTGGCGGGCTCGGCGCCGTGCGCGGTGGCGGCTGACGCGAGGTTTGGCGGGGGAAGCTTGAGCAGCGCCTTGCGATCGATCTTGCCGTTGCCGGTGAGCGGCAGAGCATCCAGGAAGACGAAGGCTGAAGGAACCATGTAGTCAGGCAGCTTGGCGTCGAGGGCGGCGCGGAGCGCGGCCGCGGCCGCCTGATCTGAGCTTTCAGCAACGAGGTAGGCGACGAGACGCTTGTCACCCTCGCGATCTTCGCGCAGCACAACCACCGCCTGGCGAACACCGGAAGATTTCTCGAGGAGCGCTTCGATCTCGCCTGGCTCGATGCGATGCCCGCGCAGCTTGATTTGATAATCGGCGCGCCCCAGGAAGTCGATGTTGCCATCGGGGAGGAAGCGCGCCAGGTCTCCGGTGCGATAGAGGCGCTGACTGGAGAGCGCGGGGATGGTGAGAAAGCGCTCGGCGGTCAGCTCGGGGCGCTTCCAATAGCCGCGGGCCACGCCATCGCCGCCGATGAAAAGCTCCCCGATCTCGCCGGGCGGAACAGAATTGAGGTCCGCATCGAGCATGTAGATCTGGGTGTTGGCGATGGGCCGGCCGATGGAAACGGTTGAGCCCGCCTCTTCGACGCGGCAGGTGGTAGACCAGATGGTGGTCTCGGTGGGGCCATACATGTTGTGAATCTCGCCGTGGAAGACCTGGCGCAGGTGATGAATGAGCGCCGCGGGAACGGCCTCGCCGCCCAGCAGCATCTGCTTCAGCGAGCCGAGCGCAGCATAGGCGCGCCGATCCAGCGTCAACATGCGCGCCAGCGATGGGGTCATCTGCAGATGCGTGACATGGTAGTGCGCGATCTCATCGGCGATGGTCGACGAACCTTCGTCGCCATGAACGACGACGGTGAAGCCGCGGGTGAGCGTCCAGATCAGCTCGAGGACCGAAATATCAAATGAAACACTGGTGACGGCCAACCACACTCCGGGTCCGCAGCCGATCGCACGATCCATGCCGGTAAAGAAATTGACCACGTTTCCGTTCTCGACCATGACGCCTTTGGGCCTGCCCGTTGAGCCGGAGGTGTAGATGACGTAGGCGAGGCTTTCGGGCGTAGCGACGGAGGCGACGGCGAGCGGGCTTTCCTGGGCGATCGACGAATCTTCGGCGTCGAGGATGGTGGGGCCGGCGGCGCCAGGCGGAAGATGGGCGCGGGAATCGTTCGTGGTCAGCAGCACCGGCATTCTGGAGTCCTCGATGACCAGCGAAAGGCGGTCCTGGGGAAACGTGGGATCGAGCGGAACGTAGGCTCCGCCGGCTTTCAGGATTCCAAGCAGGCTGGAAACAAGAGTTGCCGAGCGGCCCATGGCCACGCCGACCAGCGTGTCTGGGTTGACGCCGAGCGACTGAAGATGGCGTGCGAGGCGATTGGTGCTTTCGTCGAGTTGGCGATAAGTGAGCGAACGGCCCTGGGAGATGAGAGCGATGGCGTCAGGCGTGCGCGCCGCCTGGGCTGAAAAGATCTCGGCAATGGTGCTGGTGCGCGGGTAATCGGCTTCGGTCCGGTTCCACTCACGCAACTGCGCGGGTAACATAAAAGTTCTCCAGGAACAAGTACTCGATGCCGGTGCCGAGGAACGTTGCGATGGCTTCCTCGGGAGTGTTCACGATGGGTTGCCCTTTGACATTGAAGCTGGTGTTGAGCACCATCTGGCGGCCCGTGGTTTTGCCCACGGCAACCAGGAGCGCATGAAAGTCAGGATTGTCTTTGACGCTGACGGTTTGCAGGCGCGCCGAGCCGTTGACGTGAGTGATGGCGGGAAGCTGGTGGCGCACCTCGGGGCGAACGTTGACGATGCTGATCATGTAGGGAAACTCGGCGCCGGGAGGCACCTCAAACCAGCGGTGCGCTTCTTCGACGCTGCAGGCGGGCGCAAAGGGGCGGAAGGCCTCACGCTTCTTCACCATGGCATTGATGCGGTCGCGCATTTCGGGATGACCGGGATCGGCCAGGATGCTGCGATTGCCGAGCGCGCGCGGGCCGTACTCCATGCGGCCCCGCGACCAGGCGATGACGCGGCCGTCGGCGATGAGCTTTGCCGCGGCGGCGCAAGTTTCGTCGAGTGTAGAGTAGTGCTTCCACTGGACCCTGCCTTTGAAGCGTTCAAGAGCAGACTCGATTTCGGCAGCGGTGTACTGCGGCCCGAAGAGCGGAGCAGGGAAGCGCTCGTTGGGAATCTTTTCGGCAAGTGAGGTGCGATAGAGCGCGGCGCCGAGAGCGACGCCGTCGTCGCCGGCCACTGGCTGAATGTAGACTTCGTCGAAGAGATGAGAGCGGGTGAGCTTGCCGTTCGCGGTGCAGTTGAGCGCCACGCCGCCGGCCAGCGCGAGGCGCCGCAAGCCGGTTTCCTGGCCAAAGTGCTCGCAGACGTGCATCACCACGCGCTCAAGGCACTCTTGCAGCGCCGCGGCCACGTCTTCGTGGTTGGAGTTCACCGATTGATCGGGAGCGCGGCGCGGGATGAGGTGCTCGTCGAGAAAGGCGCGCGTGGCGATGTAATTCTCGCGCTCTTCGCGCGTGCGGTTGAGCTTGAGGATGGGAATGCGGATGGAGCCGTCGGGGCAGAGCTGCACCGCGTCCTCAAAAAACTTACGGAAGCGCGCCGGGTCGCCGTACGGCGCGAGGCCCATGATCTTGTACTCGTCGGAGTTGAAGTCGAAGCCGAGGTGGAGGGTGACGAGGGAGTAGAGAATGCCGATGGAATCGTTCGCGCCCACAGTGCGAATCTTCTCGAACTCTCCATCGTGAAAGTCGTAAACGCTGAGGCTTTCAATCTCGCCCATGGCGTCGTTGACGACGACGAGGCACTCGTCCCAGCCGGAGGTATAAGCAGCGCTGGCTGCGTGCGCCAGGTGATGGCCCACTTGGTGGACCTTGTCGAGCGGGAATCCCGGCAGATCGCGGCACACCTGAGCCAGCAGGGCATCGCGCGAGAAGACCTTGTTATAGAGATCGGCCGAGATTTCGTCGCCGGAATAGAGGCCGCGGTAAGATGCGTAGTCGAATCCGTGCGCGATTTCGTCGATGTCGTCGATGGATATGCCGGCTTCAGCCAGGCAAAACCGGATGGCGTCAATGGGAAAATCGCCCGTATGCTTTTTGCCGCTGAAGCGCTCCTGCTCGGCAGCGACAGCAAGCTTGCCGTCGATGACCAGTGCGGCAGCGGCGTCCATCCCTTGCGCGATGCGGTATTCGCGCTCATCGAGGCCAGGCCAATGGGCCTTCTTGAACGCCATCGAGTTTTCCAGCCCGCTGATTCCGATGATTTTCATCGTTGCTTCCCTCGCACCAAGCGCCCCAGCTGGCCTTTTGCCCCCGGCGTCCACGCTCGACATCGCGGCCACCCGCAAAAATGATCCCAAATTCCTCGTGCTCGCAGATGGGGTTTTACGGCGGTTTTCCCATTACTATGTGACGTCTCTGGCACCTTTCAAGGTGGCTTTTACTTCCACCCCACAGACGAAGACCCGTCTGTGGGGACCCCGGTTGATGAAAAAGCCACTTAGCGATTGTGCTCCGCGCTACACCAATTGGAGAACCGCTTTCGCGCATCCGCCTTTCCGCGTCACAGGCGGAAAGCGACAGGTCCGGCGCACTGCTCATTCCTCAGACTAGCATTCAGGCTGAGCGTCAGGAATCCCACCTATTGGGGGCTCACCTCCCTTTTCAGTAACCAGCCCAGCAGGTGCCTTTCGGGGAGCGGCGGCTGCACCTCATTTCTCACCAGCGTCTGCCGCGGGCGCCAGGAGTATTCTTCTCCTTCAGGAGTATCGTACCCGGATTCGAGGCCGGACGATGAAACCAATGCTTTGGGTTGTTGTGGCGGGTGTTTTGCTTAGCGCGCGGGCTGCCCGCGCGGGCAGCGCACCGATTCGCGTGGCGATCGTGGACGGCGAGAGCGCCGGCACGTACCACAATTGGAGACTGACAACTCCGGTCCTCAAGAGGGAGCTGGAAGAGACAGGGCTGTTCGAGGTGACGGTGATTACCGCGCCGCCGTCGGACGGCGACTTCAGCAACTTCAAGCCGGAGTTCGAGCGCTACCAGGCGATCGTGATGAACTACGACGCGCCCAGTTGGCCGGCAGAACTGCGCGCGCAGTTTGAGAGGTACGTAAGCGGCGGCGGAGGGCTGGTGGTGGTGCACGCGGCCGACAATGCGTTCCCCGATTGGGCGGCATACAACGAGATGGCCGGGATCGGCGGCTGGAGAAACCGCAACGAGAAAGCGGGGCCGCATTGGTATTGGAAAGACGGCAAAGTGGTCTCCGATGCGTCGCCGGGGCCGGCCGGCGAGCATGGAGCGCGGCTGCCGTTCCAGGTGACGGCGCGAGATCCCGGTCACCCCATCCTGAAGGGATTGCCGCCAGTGTGGATGCACGCGAATGACGAACTCTACGCAACGCTGCGCGGGCCAGGCAAGAACATGACCGTGCTGGCGACCGCGCACTCCGATCCGAAGAACAAAGGCACCGGACGCGACGAGCCGATGCTGATGGTTCTGCGCTATGGGCGGGGAAGAATCTTTCACACCACGCTGGGGCACGACGTGTTCGCGCTGAGCTGTGTCGGATTCATCACCACGTTTCAGCGCGGCACGGAGTGGGTGGCAACAGGCCGTGTGACGCAAAAGCCGCCGCCGGCGTTTCCCACGGCGAATACAGTGAGCTATCGCGCCGACATTGCCCAGATGGATCCGGCGTTTCTCGATGGAGCGTCGCCGGTGGTGGCATAGAAGCAGGGACCAAGGGAACAAGCGACCGAGCGATCAAGAGAACGAGAGAGCAAGACTCAGGGATCCCTGATCGTCTGCGTCGCACCGCACTCTCCTTTGCTCGCCGGAGGCGGGGCCGCAACCCGGTGAACGGCGGACAGAATGGCCTCGGGTCTCTTTCTTCGTTGCGAAACTCTAGGTCTCTGACCGCTAAGTTTTGTACCAAATGGGGTGCCCCAGGTTCGGGGTCCCCACGGACAGGTCTTCGTCCGTGGGGTGCAGATCCCGATTCTGGAACCTGGGATTGGCAATCGCTAGGTTCGAGATCACACGGTCAGAGACCTAGAACCTAAAGCGCAGGCCGAGTTGAATCTGCCGCTCGCGGTAGAAGTCGGTGCCGTTGATGTTGAGCGGCTGGCCGAAACCCGGAATCGGCAGGCCGGACTTGGTGTTGGTTTTGAGTCCAGTGAGGAAGTTCAGCGTGGGATACGGGCTGCCGGAATCGATGGTATAGCCGGTGGTTTCGATCTCCGTGACGTTCTGGTGGTTGAAGAGATTGAAGGTCTCGGCCAACAGCTCCAACTGGCGCATTTCGCCGAGATTGAATTTCTTGCCCAGGCGCAGATCGGCCTTCCAGGTTTCGGGATATCGGTAGGTGTTGCGGCCCACGCCGAAGACGCGGTTGTCTCCGCCGGAGCCGTTCATGCCTGGCCGCAGGCCAACGGTCAAGTTGCCGGGGCCGGAGGCAGGGGCCACTTCAGGCAGTGAGCCGGTGACGCGCATGGTGTAGGGCAGGCCGGTGTGGAATTGTCCGATGCCGGAGACCATCCAGCCGTTGGCGATGCGGCCGGCGAAATTGCGCAGCTTCCAGGGCGCTTCATAGATCAACATGACGGCGGCCGAGTGGCGCACGTCCTGGCTGCTGGTGCCGTATTCCTGGTCGCTAGCAGATTGGTCGCTAGCAGGGCTGAGGCCGGTCGAGTAGAACGGGCTCTCGTTCGGGTTCCAGTCCATGGTGTGGGCGTAGGTGTAGTGAGCGTGCAGGCTGAGGCCGCGGCTGCCATAACGCGTGAGTTTCACCATCGCCGCTTCATAGGTCGAATTGGCTTTGCTCGTGATCTGGTCGATCTCTTGATAGTTCGGGTTGAGCCATCCGCACTGGCCGGTCACGGGATCCGCATTCGGATTGCCCACGCAGTCAGCGTACGGCCAGGACGCATACAACGGAACCGTGATCGTCGCGGTCTTGATGGGACCCAGGCCGAGGTTGCCGCACGGGCCGTTGGTGTTGCTGGGCTGGCCGTTGCCGTTGGCGCCCGAGGAAGTAGTGGTAACCTCGTCACACACGGCGTAGGTGATGGTCTGCGGATTGACGGCGGGGTCGAAGTTGGTATCGATGAAGACGGGCAGGCGGCGGCCGAGGCTGAGCATGGCGCCTGCCGTAAGTTCCACGCGGCCCGGCAGCGGCTGCTCGATGGCGGCGACGGCCTGGTGGATCTCGGGATTGCGGAAGTTGGGCGCGAACTCGACGGCGTCTGGCTTGATCACTCTGGAGGGCTGGCCGGTGAGCACGTATGGAAACGGCGGAGTGGCGCTGGTGCCGTCGACGGAGGTATAGCCGTCGGTGGGCCGAATGAAATAGCTGAGGTCGCCCTTGAGTGAGCCGGTCTGGGTGAGCGCGGTCTCGATGGTGGCGTTTGCGACGCGGCCGTAGTACATGCCGTAACCCAGGCGCAGCACGGGCCAGCGGCCCTGGGCGTCTCCAATGGCGAGGCTGACGCGCGGACCCCAGTCATTGCCCAAATCCGGCAGCTTTTCCGTTAGAGGGATTTCCGGGTTGGCCAGCGAGGCAAGGGGCGGCGGCAACTGTTCGCGCTCCCAGCGCAGCCCGACGGAGAAGACGGCGAGCTTGCTCAACTGCCACTGCGCGGTCACATAGCCGGCCCAGTCATTGGTGCTCAAGTTCCAATTGGTGGGACCGATCATCTGCGAGTAGTGGGAGTAGCAGGGCAGCGCGCCGAGGCCCATGAGTTGGCCGTTCGAGGTCTGCCAGGCTCTGCCGGTTGGGTCGCAGTTGTGGGGATTTCGCGGGTTCAACAGGTTTGTGAGCCCAAATTTTTCAAACGCCAACGCGTCGGAGATAAAGTTCTGCACCTTCGAATAGGTGTACGTGCCGGTCTGATTGCGAAGCAGACTGACGGCGTCGGCGTCGTGGTCGAGCTCGAAGCCGGCCTTAACCAGCAGCTTGTTGTGGACCCAGTCGAACATCTCCTGCCCGTGGTAGAGGCGTTCGTCAGGATAGCTGCCTTGGCCGAAGCGCGAGGGATTGCCGATGGTGAAGCCGTAGCGCGAATCGACGACGATCTGCGGCAACTGGCCATAGGCACTCCCGTTGAGAAATGTCTGCTCGAATGCGGACGGCGTATCGGGCCGCGCGGTGAGGATGGTCCTCCCCGCGGAGCCTTGCGTCACGGCGAGCAGGTTGGGCGTGAGATACGCTTCCCAACGGGCGAGCAGCCACTGCTGGCTGGCCTGGCTGGAACCGAAGCTGTTGCTCCCATATGTTTCTGAGACACGCGTGAGACCGCCGCCGGGTGCGTTCCAGTCCGCGCCGATGCCTTCGAGGGTGAAGTGATGGCGCTCGGCCGCCTGCCAATCGATGCGGCCAAAGCCGACCCATTGCGCGGCGGCGCGGGGCGCCGGGCCAAGCAAGCCGGCCAGCGGCCAGCCCGACGGGCAATTTGGGCTTGACCCGCTCGGCACTCCGGTCAACGTTTCCAACATGCAGGAATAATCCGTCAGCGCCTCGTTCACGGGACTGGCGCTGGGGAGATCGAGCTGTGCGCTCAATAGCTGCATCTGGGCGT